>NZ_CBFHZO010000001.1:0-57280 GCF_965660375.1 Congregibacter sp.
CTGCGATGCCGGCGAAGCAGCGGCTCTCGCTCCCGATCCGTGACGGCCCCATCACTGTTGCGCCTACCTTTGGCAACGCTCACGCAGTTTTTTGCAACTACGACGTGGTTGTCCGATGAGATGGAGCGGGTGATGGGAATCGAACCCACGTCATCAGCTTGGGAAGCTGAGGTTCTACCATTAAACTACACCCGCATCGCCCGACCGGCCTGAATACAATAATCACAAGCCAGCTGTGAGTCCACAGATGAATGCCTGGGAGATAAGAGAATGAAGCGCAAACATTACGCACAGGAATTGCGCGAGCTGCAGGCCGAACTGGTAGCGCTCCAGGAGTGGGTAAAAGATACCTCCCAGCGCATCATCGTAGTCTTTGAAGGCCGCGATGCCGCGGGTAAGGGGGGGTGTATTCGAGCGCTCACCGAGCGGGTAAGTCCTCGGGTATTTCGCGTGGTGGCGTTGCCCAAGCCTTCAGACCGTGAAAAAAGCCAAATCTATCTGCAGCGCTATATCAGTCATTTTCCCGCGGCGGGGGAGATCGTGGTATTCGATCGCAGCTGGTACAACCGGGCCGGCGTAGAGCGGGTCATGGGGTTTTGTACTGAGCAGGAGTCCCAGCGCTTCTTGCAGGAATGCCCAAATTTTGAGCGGAGCATGATCGTAGACAGTGGTGTGATTTTCCTGAAGTACTGGTTGGAGGTCAGCGAAGAAAAGCAGGAGCGGCGTTTTCAGGACCGCATCGATGATCCGGTCAAACAGTGGAAACTATCGCCCATGGATCTGCCGTCACGGGAGCGTTGGTACGAGTACTCCCGGGCGCGAGACGATATGTTCCGGGCCACGGATACGGATTTTGCGCCCTGGAACATTCTCAACGCCGATGATAAACGACGGGCCCGGTTAAATATGATCCGGCACTTTTTGTCGCAGGTGCCATATACGAAAGAGGATCGTCCCTCTATCGCACTACCGCCCCGGGATATGAATGATGCCTACGATGACAGTGCCAGCATCGCAGAGCGACGTTGGGTGGAAGACCACTACCGTTAATTCAGCGTGATTTCGATAGTCGTTTCGCCGTCCACCATGAACATCGATTCCTCGAAGTCCGGCTCGCCCAGCATGCGCTTATAGTTGCTGAAGCCGTAGCCCTCGCTGGGTATCCCCAGCATATTGGTATCCAGCTCGCCGTTAGCGTTTTCGTCGTGATACAGCTTGACGGCGTAGGGTCCTGGTGCCAGATCCTGGAATACAAGGCGGACTTTAGGACCTGCAACGCTGTCTTTGGCGGTGGCCACGGGTCCCAGGCTGTCTTCCCAACCCTCGGGTGAGTTGAATACCGCCACCATCATCGCACCGCCCATGCGCTCGATGCCGACGACATCGACGATCAACTGGTCTGCTTTGCCCGGGATTGCCAACCCAAGTCCCAGACACAAGACTGCGCCGGTCAATTTGTTTGAGAGTGTTCCGCCCGACATCGCTGTGCCTTTGAGTAGCTTCCTGGGGAACAAGGGTAGTACGCGGCGCGCTTTCATGCATCTTTTATCCCCTAATACCGAGTTGTCGGTTAG
The DNA here is from genome assembly GCF_965660375.1 of Congregibacter sp. GTDB lineage: Bacteria > Pseudomonadota > Gammaproteobacteria > Pseudomonadales > Halieaceae > Congregibacter. The sequence goes on from NZ_CBFHZO010000001.1 coordinate 1,575, forward strand.
CTGGATAGCGCGTTAGCAGCTTCATCGGTTTCACGGGTTCCAATGGCGACTTTCCTCTGACACTCATTAAATCGAGCAGGTAAGCTCGCCCAGTCTTTCTGTGAGCTTCTGGTTTTCGCGATAGTCGATGGGGACCAGAACCAGGCTCGGTCCTCGGTGTTCCCGCGCGGCCTGCAGCACCTCAGGGAGCTCACCTCCTGACTCCACCTGCTGATAGTGCCAGTCAAAGGCGGCGGCCAGCTGACGCCAGTCAGGATTGCCGAAGGCCAGGTCGGTGTGGTGGCCGAATTCCTGGTCCTGCTTCCAGGCAATGAGTCCATAGGCATGATCTTCCCAGATCATCACCGTGATGTTGCTCTCCAATCGTTTCGCTGTCTCCATTTCCTGTACGTTCATGAGAAAACCAGCATCACCACAGATGCTGATGATCTCGCGCTCCGGATCCACCATGGATGCCCCGATGGCACCGGGAAGGGCGAAACCCATGGAGCAGAATCCATTGGGAATGAGGCAGCCGTTGGGCGTGCTGCAGTGATAGTGGCGCGCAATCCACATTTTGTGAGCCCCCACGTCGGACAGGAGCAGGCCGTTGTCGCCGTAGAGCTTTTCTACTTCGTGGAGTACTTTCTGTGGCTTGATGGGGCCTCGTCCGTCATCACTTGAGTGCTCCAAAAGCTCCGACTGCATATCGCCGCGCGTGGCTGCCTGCTGGGCCATGTCAAAATCCGGCGCGGACTCTTCTTTAAAGGCCGCTACCAGCGCGGCAAGATTGTCCGCGATGTCTCCCACCAGCTCGCATTGCGGGTTGAAATGCTCGTCGATCTCGGCAGGGAGGAAATCGATGCTCACCACCGGTTTGTCACCCTCGGGGTTCCACAGGTGGGGATGATACTCAACCATGTCAAAACCAATGGCGATAACCAGATCCGCAGCGTCGATGGCGCAGGTGCCGATGTCTTTCGTGCCCAGTCCGATGGTGTACAGGCACTCGGGCGCATCGGGGTCTACGGCGCCTTTGCCCATGAACGTATTGAGTACGCCGATACCGGTAAGGCTCACGAGCTCCCGGAGCTCACTGGAAGCGCGCTTTCGTACGCAGCCGTTGCCCGCAAGAATCACCGGTCGCTTGGCGCTGCGAATACGAGCGGCTAATTCCTTAACCGCCTCGGCTGCGGCCTGCGGGCGCCGGTAGCGGATGGGTAATATGGGCTCCGCGGCGGTGTGCCTTTTGGCGACGTCTTCGGGAAGTTCCACCAACACCGCGCCGGGCTTCTCCGTGCGTGCCACCCGCACGGCCTTGCGGATGATTTCGGGGATGGTGTCCGCATGGATCACCGTCTCGGCCCACTTGGTGACCGGTTCGAACATCTTTACCACATCCATGATCTGATGGGATTCCTTGTGCAGGCGCTTGGTGCTGCCCTGGCCCGTGAGCACCAGCATGGGCGTACGGTCCATATTGGCATCAGCGACCCCGGTGATAAGGTTAGTGGCGCCGGGGCCCAGGGTGCTGAGACAGGCCGCCGGTGTGCCGGTCAGACGACCGTAGACCTCTGCCATAAAGGCGGCGCCCTGCTCATGGCGGCAAAGAATGAAGCGCAGCTGTGAGGAGTTTTCCAGACTCATCATAAAGTCGGCGTTTCTTCCCCGGGTACGCCGAAAATGTATTCGATACCCTCCATTTCAAGACATTTAACAAACAGGTCTGAAGCCTTCATTCCCTTTATTCTCCCAGTGAAGCTGTGGATGAGCTGCCCGCTGCGTGCATTAAGCGGGGAGGGCGACGGGTCAACGGGCCGTCGCAGTTGGGACAGAGGGTATCTAAGTTATTGATACAACTCCTATAGCAGGTGCATCACAGGAACCGATGGTGGCTTCGCCTATACTGGGTATCTTTCACCGAGGAAGAAGTCACATGTTCAGACCAGGCAAAGTTACGGCTATAAAGCCCGCCATTGCTCTGCTGCTTAGTTTGCTGGGGTTGGGAACCGCGGCAAGCCGCGCGGATTCACTGTACGTAGGTGCTGGCGCTTACTTTACCGATGTGGAGCTCACCGTCGGCGGTGAGGACGACATTACGCCGGCGGGCTTTATCGGCTATCAGTTTCTGGACAGCAATGTACTCATGTTGTCGGCGGAGGCGGGCTACTACGACCTCGGTGCCTGGTCCGGGACCCTGGATGACGTCAGTTACTCCGTGGATGCCAGTGCGCTGACGGTGGCTGGCGTTGCCTATGTGCCCCTGGGACCGTTCTTTGAGGTTTATGCGAAGGCGGGACTTGCCGCGGTAGAGTTGAAATCGCGGTTTGCGGATATTCCCCGTACCGATGACGATACAGAAACTTTTATTGGCGCCGGCGTGGCTCTGGATTTTTTTGACACCATCGACGTCTACGCAGAGTACCTGCAGTTCGACAACCAGATTGATTCACAAATGGTGGGTGTAGGCATTCGCTTCGATTTTTTTTGAGGCGCTCCGTCGTGACTGTCATGCTCTGCACTAAAAAAGCTGTTAGCATTTTAGGATAATAGCTCTTGCGGTTGCTTTGGACAGCCGCCTGGCTGTTGGATGTCGCCCCAAAAAAAGAAAAGGCGCTTATCGACCCTCACACTCCAAGCTTGGTTCTTTATGCATTCGCTGGCGGCGGTCAAGCCGGGGAGGGTGGCTTTCCTGAAGGCGGCGCCCGTGGCAATCCCTGTCAGCTGAGTCTTCTTTCTTCGGCCCCCGACGCGTCCCCTATCCCCGACTGCGATACCCAGTGTCTGAGTTGGCGCATCGACGATGATGTCTGCGCGCTGCGCTGCTGGTCCCCCGCTGATCGTGAAATACAGCTTTGCGGCCACGGTATGCTGTGCAGCGGCGCGGCGTGGCTTCGCGAAGGCCAGACTCTGAGTCAGCTGGAGATGAACGGTCTCCGCGCGGCTTTCCATGCGGACGACGACAGGTACTGGATCGGTCTGCCCTCAATCAGCTGCTCAGCCTGCCGGGTTCCCCATTGGATTGGCGAGTTTTTTACCGTACCACCCTGGCGCGCGGCAGAAGCGGGGGATGAGGACGGCTACCTCGTGCTGGAATGGCCCGAAGGTTTTGATTTGCGCAGTTTGCCGGTTCCCCGTTACGCGCTTTATCGCCGCACCCGTCGCGCGCTTATCGTGACGGCGCGGGTAAGGGATCCTCGCTTTGACATACAGCTGCGCTATTTTGCGCCTCAGCATGGGGTGCCTGAAGATACCGCCACCGGGTCGGCTATGCGCGTGCTGGCTACTTACTGGAGGAATCGGGATTTGAGCGACCAGCTGAGCGCGCAGCAGTGCTCCCACTACGGTGGCGAGTTGCATAGCCGTATTCGTGGCGATCTTACCTGGGTGGGTGGGCGCGTCAGCGGGATCTCACCGGGGGCGGCTCCGTGAGCACTGAATCCATCATCGATCGCTTTGTCTCAACGCGTGAGCGCTTCCTGACAATCTGTGAGCCTCTTGAGGTGGAAGATTACGGTTTGCAGGCGGCAGAGTTTGCCAGTCCTCCCAAGTGGCATTTGGCACACAGCTCCTGGTTTTTTGAAACCTTTTTGCTTAAGCCTTTCGTAGTGGGCTATGAACCCCTGGAGCCTCTTTACGAAGTGCTCTTTAACTCTTACTACAACGGTATCGGAGATCAACATCCCCGGGGGCAGCGGGGCCTGCTTTCCCGCCCGTCCCTTGATGAGGTCCTCGCCTATCGGGCGCATGTGGATCGGGCGATGGTTTCCTTATTGAAGGCTGCAGACGAGCACGCCTCCGAGGAGAGCATTATCTCTCGAACCGTGCTGGGTATAGAGCATGAGCGTCAGCACCAGGAGCTGTTTTTTACGGATCTTAAGTTTTCCCTCAGTGCTAACCCGCTGTATCCGAGCTATGTGTCTGCGCCTGCGGAGCAGGGGCAAGCGCTGGAGCCGCTCTTGTGGACAGGATTTGAAGAGGGGCTCGTGGAGATCGGGCACAGCGGGGACGGGTTTTGCTTTGATCACGAGCTGCCCCGCCACCGGGTTTTTCTTGAGTCCTTTGAATTGGCCAACCGGCTGGTGAGCAATGGCGAGTATCAGGCCTTCGTGGATGACGGTGCATACCAGCGCCCGGAGCTTTGGCTGGCAGATGGCTGGGCTGCGGTGCAGGAGAATCATTGGACGGGTCCTCTTCACTGGGTGGATCGTGATGGCGAGGCCCTGGAATTTACCTTAATGGGTTTACAGCCGCGCCAGGCGGCGACACCGGTGAGTCATGTCAGTGGCTACGAGGCGGATGCCTACGCGCGCTGGGCCGGCGCGCGACTGCCCCGTGAAGCTGAATGGGAGCAGGTGGCGGCAAGCCATGTATCAGATTCCCTCCTTTCATCGGTGGACTCGCACCACCCCCGTTCGGCAGTCGGCGGTGATCTTCAGCAGCTCTATGGTGAGTGCTGGCAATGGACCCAGAGTGCCTACAGTCCCTACCCGGGATTCGCGCCCTCGGCGGGTGCTATCGGTGAGTACAACGGCAAGTTTATGAGCAATCAGTGGATTCTCCGGGGAGGCTCCTGCGTCACTCCGCCCAGCCAGGCGCGGCCGACCTATCGCAACTTTTTTTATCCCCGGGATCGCTGGCAGTTCAGCGGCATTCGCCTCGCCAGATAGCTCTGGCCCTAAAACCAGAATAAGGAACCATTGAGCGTCATGAACGAACCGTTGGGCAAAGTGAGCCGCGTCAGCTTTAAAGATGAGCATCCGGATCTGGGCGACGGTCGGGAGGAGATAATCAAAGGGCTATCTTTACCTCAGAAAAGCGCTGATCCCAAATGGTTCTACGATCAGCGCGGATCCGAGCTCTTTGACGAGATTACCCGTTTGCCCGAGTACTACCCCACGCGTACCGAAGTCCTGATTCTTGAACAACAGCGTGAGGCTATTGCCAAAATCTGCGGCTCGGATTGCGTGTTGATTGAGCCCGGCAGTGGATCCAGTGAGAAAGTGCGTATTTTGCTGGATGCGCTCAGACCCTCTCTGTATGTTCCCATCGATATTTCGGCCTCTTTTCTCAGGGACTCGGCAGAGCTGCTGGGTGAAGAGTACCCGTGGCTGGATATTCATGCGGTGTGCGCCGATTTCAACGGCGGTTGGGCTTTTCTGGAGACACTGGCCCCGTCGCCGCGGGTGGTGTTCTATCCGGGTTCGACCATTGGCAATCTTGAGCCTGATATGGCGCTGCGTTTTTTGAAAAGTTTGCGGGACATGGCGGGCCCCGATGGGGGTGTGCTGATCGGCGTGGATACCCACAAGTCGACGGAGCGACTCAACGCCGCCTACAACGACAGCGCCGCTGTCACTGCCGCCTTTAACCTGAATATCCTCCGTCGTATGAACGAGCTCCTGGAGGCAGACTTCGATGAGTCACGCTTCAGCCACCATGCGTTTTACAACGAAAGCCTACGCCGCATCGAAATGCACCTGGTGAGCAATTGCGACCAGCAGGTTCGCTATGACGGGGGGCGTTTTGACTTTCGCGAAGGCGAAACCATCCATACGGAATGTTCCTACAAGTACAGCCTGGAGGACTTTACGGCGCTTGCCCGCTCGGGAGGGTTCGACATCGCAGAAACCTGGCAGGATGACGCGCAGCTGTTTAGCGTGCATTACCTGCGGCCGACGGTTTAGCTAGCCGTCGGTTCAGACCAAAGGGTCTACGGCGCCTGCGCTCACCAGTGCCCGGTGCCAGGCTCGCCCTTGAACGGTCCCACCAGACGGTCGGTAATCCAGCCACCGTAAAACTCCCCGGCCTGCGGTCGCACCCGCTCATCGTTCACCACACACTGCACCCGTGCGGGATAAAAAGAGGCATGGCGGTCAATGGCAGCAAAACTTTCCGAGGGATTGGCGTACAGCCAGGCCACGGGGCGCCCTTGGGGGTCGTCAACCAGCGCGAAGTAGCTTGCCTGTCCTTTCCATTCACAGAAACTGTGGTGGGCGATCTCTCGGAGTTGGGACCAGTCGATGTCTTCTTCCGGGAGGTAATAGGTTGGTGGGCTGGCGGTTTCCAGTACTCTCAATGCGCGGCGTGTTTTGGCGATGGATACACCCGCATCATTCACCTCAACGAGTTCTTCCGTCGACACCAGAACGGGCGGGCGGGGATAATCCCAGACCGACTCCTGACCGGGACCGGGTGCGACGGCAAACTCCGGACGTTCCTTACCGGTATACTTCCACATGCTGCGTGACCTCACTCGGGCGTGCAAAGCAACATCTCTGCTATTGAAAAGATCCTGTGAATCCGACCTTGGGTATCTTGGCGTATTTTAAGATCAATGCAAATGAAGTGACCAACGTGCCAACACCCCACTCGGCAAGGTCAAAAGGTTCATTCTTCTTCCTAATCTTTGCGATCACCTTGCTTGGCATTGTGCTCGTGGGCTTTACGCCGTCGTTCTTTCTGCGGTTTGTCATTGCGGCGGAGCCCCTTCCTTTCTATCTGCACCTCCACGGAGCCTTGCTCACCGGCTGGTTCCTGCTCCTTTGCATGCAGGCTTCTTTGGTTCGTAGCGGCCGTGTCGAGCTTCATAAAAAAGTAGGCCGCTATGTCATGGCCTACGCTGTGGTAGTGGCCGTAGCAGCGCTCATGGCCACGTTTAACTATGTGGGGCGGGAGCTAGGAAAGGGCTTTACGCTGGCGTCTGATATGGGGGATGTGAATCCGCTGCAGGCTTCGGGACTACCCTTTGTCGAGTTTGCCGCGGCGCTGGTGTCTTTCAATATTGCCTCGGTTGTCGGCTTTGTTGTGCTCCTGGCTATGGCGATCGTCCGAAGAGAGCAGCGAGGCCATCACAAACGCTATGTGATGTTTGCCTCACTGTCGATTGTTGCACCCGGGCTGGCGCGGATTTCGCGCATGCTTCTGCAAACGGAGCAGGGCCCCCTCATACCGCTGGGATTGGTCGGGCTGGTAGCGGCGATTGTGGTTTACGATTTCGTCACGCTGCGCGGACTCCATCGCGCCACGGCGATCGCCATCGCCGTGTTTTTTGTTCTCAACGGCATCGCCGGACTTGTGGCGTTGAGCCCTCTGGGTAAAGTTCTTGTGACAAGCTTGGCGTAGCAGGGTTAGTGCCGGGTAAAGCTCACCGGATAGCTCGGTAGGTCAAGCATCGCTGCCGCCTCCGCGGGGGTGGCGATAGGGCGTTCATAGTGCCTGGCGATCTCCACCACCTCTTTCACCAGTTCAACGTTGGTCGGCGTACGATCTCCGCCATAGGGCTCCAGGCCCACCTGTACATGGCCTCCTCGTTGAATAGCGGCTTCTGCGAGACCGCAGCCTGCGCAGTCGGCTCCAAAACTCGACACTAACCAGGGCACATCCCAGTCGCCAAGCATCCCGAGGTAGGCGTCCAGGCTCGTTGCTGTGGGCGGCATGCCAAAGGGCAGTTCGTCTGCCGCAAAGTACAGTTTGATCATGCTGCCGCGGGGAAGCTTGTCCGCCCGATGATAGGCAAGAATGAATTTTAAAAAGCCGGGTTCAAAGATCGATACGCTCATGCCGATGTTGTGGCGACGACAGGCCTCCACGTAATACCGGGAATCGCTCATGTCGTTGCGGTACAGGTAGTCGCTGGGAGCAAAGAGACCGTCTTCATCCAGCAGGGAGAGGTTAAAGGTGCCGGGATCCACCAGACCCTGGGCGAGCAATCCTTCGGCCGCCATGTCCTCGACGTGTTTGTAGCGGGTTTCCACCTTTACCCCTTCCTGGCCCACGGGCATGGTGGGGGTCAGAATGGCATCGGGACGTAACTCCAGTAGTCTGCGCCAGGGCCGGGCGTAGCGTTCGGTATCGAGCTCTCCCGAGCCGCCGATGATGGGTTCATCCGTATGATTGTGGATAAGCGCCGCACCGGCTTCCATGCAGGCCACTGCATCGGCAACGATCTCATCGTCACTGTAGGGGACTGCGGGGTTCAGAGTCTTGCTGGCTGCGCCGTTCAGGGAGGCTTCGATGATGAGCGGTTTTCCCGCTACGGATGGGCTGGTCATAGGGCGTCCTAAAATGGCGTCGTTGCCCCCAGTCTGCGTTACTCAGGCCGCGCGGGAAAGACCTGCGCCAGCGCCCGAAGCCATTCTCAGACGTAATTTCTTAAACCAGGACAGGCGGTCGGTGAACAAAATACCGTCCAGGTGATCGATTTCGTGTTGCACGCACACGGCGTGAAGTCCATCTACCTCGAACTCGCAGGACTTGCCATGGGCATCCTGAGCGCGAAGCGTCACCCGTATGCAGCGCACGACGTTTCCCTCTATGCCAGGCACCGACAGGCAGCTTTCTTCCACGAAGCGGGACTTGGAGCGTCTGAGGATTTCGGGGTTGATGTAGAGCCGAGGGCCAAAGTCATCATCAGGCACGTGAACAACAATGATGCGCTTGAGGATGCCCGCCTGGGGGGCGGAGAGACCAATAGCGCCCGAGTGTGCCAGGGTTTCGAACAGATCGTCGACCTGTTGTTGCAGCACTTCGTCAAAGCTCGACACCGGCTCAGAGTGCTGCCGCAGTCGCTCATCGGGTATTTCAATGATATCCAGGATCGCCATTTAGACGGGTTGCTCCGCCGCGTTTCGGTGTTCCTGATCAAACTGGTCCTGACGAAGAAGCGGCGCAATCAAAATCAGCGTTACAACAAGCAAAGCGATTTCGATGCCATAGACCGTCATGTAACCACTGGCGCTGGCGCTGCTGGCACCGGCGGTTAGGGAGCCGGCCTCGAGAGCGTTGACCATGTCGCGAATGACGCCGCTAAGTGCTACGCCGATCCCCGCTGCCGTAGCCTGTACTGCGCCCCAGGCGCCCAGTGCCAGACCCGCCTGTTCGCGGGGAGCACGATTCATGGTGGAGGTGAGGGTGCCGTGACCAAAGAGGGCACCACCAAAGCCCACCAGGAAGTTGCCGATGACAAACAGCCAGGGATTAACTAAGGGGGCGGCGGTGATCACCAGTGCGAAGGCCGGTAGGCCGATAAACGCGCCGATGCGTGTAGCGACATAGGGATCCATGCCATCGCCTATGGCTTTGGATGCGGCGCCAAAGCCTACCAGGCCACCCACGGCAAACAGTGCGGTGAGCAGGGTGGTGGAGCTCACGGACAGGTTTAAAACATGCCCGCCAAAGGGCTCGAGGAGTATGTCAGCCATGCCAAAGGCCATAGTGCCCATGCCGACAATGGCGAGCCTGCGGATGGTGTGTTCACCCTCGCAGAACTTCAGCCAGGCCTCTTTGAAGCTGGGGTCCTGGGCGACGGTGACGGCGCCGCGCTGGGGGCGTCGGGCTTCCTGCTTCCACACGGCGGTGACGTTAAGGACCAGGGTGAGGAGAGCGGCCATCTGGATCACCTGAACCAGGCGTCCGGGACTGAAGTCAATGAGCACCGTGCCGAAGATCAGCGCGCTGATCATCATGCCAACCAGCAGCATGACGTACATAAGACCCACGACCCGGGGATGGGATTCTTCCGGTGTAAGGTCGGTGGCCAGTGCCAGTCCGGCAGTTTGCACGGTGTGAATGCCGGCGCCGACCAACAAAAACGACGCGGCGGCTGCAACCTGACCCACCCAGGGAGACACGCTGCCGGACAGTCCCTCGCCAGCGAGCACCAGCAGGGCAAAGGGCATGATGGAAAAACCGCCGAACTGCGCCAGGGAGCCTTTCCACACGAAGGGCACGCGGCGCCAGCCCAGGGCGCTCTGATGATTGTCCGAGCGAAAGCCGATGAGGGCGCGAAGGGGGGCAAAGATCAGGGGCATTGCCAGCATCACGCCGACGATGGATGCGGGCACATTGAGCTCTACGATCATGACCCGGTTGAGCGTGCCCACCAGGAGCACCATCGCCATGCCGACGGATATTTGAAAAAGGGACAGGCGCAGAAGGCGTCGCAGAGGCAGGTCAGGCGTCGCGACATCCGCAAAGGGCATGCAGCGTGATCCAAGGGAGGACCACAGAGAAATGAGTTTTCGGTCGAAACGGTTCACCGTTACTCAAGCCTTAGAAATAGTTCGGGGCGACCTGAGCCGCCCCGAAAGGTCTTGTTTAAAACCGCTCACGCGATCTTAGCCACCCCAGAAGGCAGCAAACCAGGTTGTGTTGTTCAGGATCGCGAAATGCACAGTCAGTGCGATAACTGCTACGCCACCCAGCATCAGTGGGATTCCAACTGTAGGATTTACTACAGTCCAAAGTTTTCCGTTATTCATGGTTTACTCCTTAGCCCAACCAGGGGGTTAGTGTGTATGCCAGGGCATGCGCTACCAATGCGATGACGAAAAATACACGCGTACCATCAATGATGTACTTGTGCACCTCTTCTGATTCCCTGATGGTCAAGCCGGTGGGGAACACCTTTTCTCCATTTTCCACTTTAAGTTACTCCGTTACCTATCACAGTGATGGCGGGATCGCTGCCACCAAGGCAACTTTTCCCGTACAGATCAGAGTAGAAAGCCGTCCACTTATTGTCAACAATATATGTCAATTATAGGTGTCAATTTAAGTTTACACATCGACAGAGCAAGGGCTGCATGATGAAGCTTTATTTCAATGGCTTGGGACGGCCGGTCTGCGTACTTGGGTCAAGGAGCTTTCCGCGGCGGTTTTCTGGATGCCGCAGTGAAGCTTAAGGCTCTGAATTTTATAAAAAAACCCCGGCACCATTGCGGCAGCCAGGGCTTTGATATTGAGAATCCCGGCAGCCACCAGCCGTTCAGGTCTGTTGAGGCATACCGGCTAGCTATGTAGCTCTAGCTCAGGTAATGATCGCGCTTGGAGAGCAGGGGCAGCCCCAGCATGGACGAGAAGGGCGTATCGCTCTTGGATTGCAACGGCAGCCCGAAGGAGGTGCTTTTGCCTTCCACGCGATTGCTTTTCAGCGGCAAATTCAGCATCGATGACAGGGGGGTGTCGCTGCTGCTTTTGATCTTCCAGCCGACTTTGGACGAGAAAGTGAAGTCCGAAGCCAGGGGCTTAAACCAGCGGGACAGATGGCTGAGGCCATCCTGCTGCAGGCTGAAACCCAGCGCCTCTGACATGGTGCCGTTTACGAGCGTGGGCAGACCCAGCATATTGGAGAGGGGCGTGGCCTGTTCGCTCAGCGGTACAAAGGGCTCCGGAGCCGGCACGTGGGAATCCGGGAGCGGATCGTGCTCGTCCAGAATCACCTCGACCATGCGCGATGCAATAAAGGGAGGCGTTGCAATAACGAGTGTTCGCCCTTCGGTGAGTCGCGACATATAAAAATCGGCGTGCTCGCCCAGCATGCTGCCCACACGCACTGCATGACTCACCGCCTGGGTGTTTGAATGAGTGTCTGAGGACGTTGCAGGAGCCGCTTCAGCGGTTGTTTCCTCAGTCATCTGAGGGGCCGCCTTGGGGCCTTCCATCACCGCAACATCGTTGCTGCTGTAACCCACGTCTACCAGGGCCTGTGCGGCAGCTCGAGCCCGACCTTCGTCATTATACAAACGCGCTATTAACATCACCTGAATCCTCTTGTAGCAGGTTATTTTGCTTTTCTAGAGAAACATACGCCGGTTCTCAAAATTTGGACCGAAGTTGGACAAAAGTTTTTTGCCCCCACTGCAGCTTAGCCCAGTAACTCAGGAAATAAAGTTTTGGCGTTGCCCTGCAGAATCGCGTCACGGATGGACGAGCGCTGTGGTGTGTCTGTGGTGATAAGGACTTTGGCCAGCGTTGCACCCAGGTGGTACCAGGGCCAGTCGGTGCCAAAGAGGAGGCGTTCGCCGCCGGTCTTTTCAATAATTCGTTCCAGGCTGGTGATGCCCTGCCCGTGAATGCCTATCCAGGCGTTTTGATGTTTTACCGCGAGGTCTACCATGGCGTCGCTGTCCCGTGCCCCCGCATGACCCAGAATGACCTGCAAGCGCGGAAAATCGTCAAGGACGCGGGCGTAATGCCGCGGTACGGCAAAGGGTTGGCTGGACTCGGGCTCGATGCCTGCACGCCCCCCATGAAAGAACACCACGATGCCGAGGCGCTGTGCTTCTTCGTAAAAGGGCATGAGACCGGGATCATCCGGATAGAACTTTTGCACCGTGGGGTGAAGTTTTACCAGCTTTGCCCCCGCTGCCGCGTAGCGACGCAACTGCTCGACGCGATCCTCATCGCGAGGATGAACGGAGCACCCGCTGGTCAGACGATCGCCCGCGCCTGCCAGCGCTATGGCGCTCTCCCACTGTTCTGTGAGGTCGTCGCCAAAGGGCAGTCCCAGCTTGATGGGCAGTACGAAGGAGTGCTTCACGCCCATGGCATCCATTTCTGCGATGAGGTTGGGAATGGTGTGGCTGCGCACCACGTCATTGCCCCAGAGGCCCTGGGTGGTGAGCACTTTTTCGTTTTGTTTGAGCGCTTCCGGTGAAAAGTTGCCGTTGACGTAGATATCCAGATCCAGTTCACAGGGTGGCTTGCTCCCGTCGCAATCCAGAAGATGCCGCGTCCGCGGCGTTGCTGCCAAAAGGTCCAGTTGGGGTTTGAAGAGAATCGACATACCCAGATGCGCGTGCACATCGACGATGCCCGGCAGGCTGTCATCAACGCAGATCAGCTGTCCTCCGTCATCGGTGTCAAACCAGGGGAGCGTCGCCAGCCCCCGGTAACCGGCATAGCGATGAACCCCATAGGGACCTTTGCCCTTCTGCTCGGTCTCCCGCCTGCGCTGATTCGCAAGGTGGTCGATGTCGGTCTGGGTGTAGCGGCCCGGGGCTATTTCATCGCTGCATCCGGGAATGCCCGACAAGGCGAGACCACCGGCGGCGCCGAGCAGAAGTTGCCGGCGCGACAGAATGGTTCTGATGGTCATGCCAGGTCGGTTCCTGTCAGCAGCTCCGATAAGGCCCAGAGCTTTTTTGCTTCACCGGGATCAACAGCGTGAGCATCGACTCCGCTGAATCGCGCGGTATCACTCCCCGCTACGGTCTCGGCGGCTATATCGCAGTCTTCGCAGTACACCCCGCCGTGACCCTCCAAGGCGGGTGCCGTGGCTGTCCAGATGCTGGTGGCGGCGCCCTGTTCGGGACTCTTGAAGATTGCGTTTACCGTGCCCGCCTCATCGATCCAGCCCATGGCAATCATTTCTTCTCTGGGTAAGTGACGCTGCAGGGGTGTCATGATGCCGCCCGGGTGCACGGCAAAAGCGCGAACGCCATCGGCTTTTCCCCGAGTATCCAGCTCTACCGCAAAAAGACTGTTGGCGGTTTTTGCCTGACCATAGGCGATCCACTTGCTGTATTCGTCTTTATCGAACATCAGGTCGTCCCAGCGGATGGGCGAGAGTTTGTGTCCCGTGGACGACAGGGAGACAACGCGTGCCCCACCGTTTGCCCTGAGCGCAGGGTAGAGGAGCCGTGTGAGGGCGAAGTGCCCCAGATGATTCGTCGCAAACTGTGCTTCGCGGTCCTGCGCAAGGCGAGTCTCGGGGCAGGCCATGATTGCGGCGTTGTTGATGAGGATATCGATGCTTTTACCGCTTGCGATAAAACGCTGGGCAAAGACTTTGACCGACTCAAGATCGCCCAGATCGAGAGTTTCGACATTAATGTCACCGGGCAAGTCAGCGTATACCGCAAGCTCTGCCCAAGCATGGTCAGGCCGTCTTGCCGGCACCAGCACATTGGCGCCGGCAGTGGCCAGCGCCCGGGTGGTCTCCAGCCCAAGCCCGGAGTAACCGCCGGTGACAATGGCCTGCCTGCCCGAGAGATCGATGCCGTCGATGACCTCCAGCGCCGTACTGTTGCGATCAAAGCCTGAGTCCATAGGCGTTTGGGCTGTGGTCATCGAAGACTCCTCCTGTTGTCGGTTACTGTAAAGGAGGCCAGGACAGGGCTTTAGTCATCGTTCGCCGACGCCATTTCTCGCTCTGCCATATCGTTCCTTGCCTGGTAAATCACGTAAGCGCGGATAGCCTCAACATCCTCTTCGCTAAGGTGGTCAGCAAATGACACCATGCCATTCTTGGCCAGAACGCCATCGTGCACGACGCTTTTCCAGGTTTCGGCATTGGTGGTAATGGGCGACCAACGAAGGTCGGGTAGCACACCGGAGCTGATCGCGAAGGGACCGTGGCAGACAGCGCAGTTTCGCGCGTAGTGCACCAAGCCTGCATTGATTGTCTCTTCGTCGCCAAACGCAACCGCTGTGGTCATGCGGTCAACAACGGGGAGGTCGGGCGCTGGTATTTCGCCTGTGCCTCCAAGCTTGAATACGACGACCTTTCCCAGTGTGGCAGTTACCTTGTCGTCGTAAGCAAAGCCGGCGCTCAACCCAAAGGCAGAGCCCCAGCCGGAGGTAATGGCGACGTATTGCGTGCCATCGATAGAGTAGGTGCCGGGCCCCGCATTGGCGCCCGATTGCAGGTTGTAAGACCAGAGCTCTTCACCCGTTGCCGCGTCGTAGGCAAAGAATTCACCGTCCAGGCGCGCCTGAAAGACCAATCCCCCTGCGGTGGACAGCACGCCGCCATTCCATGCGTTGGCATGTTCCACACTCCAGCGGGGCTGTTGTGTTTTGGGATCCCAGGCGATGAGTCGCCCTTTAAGGGTGGCTCTCGCCGCCTTGATGTCCGTCGATCTGACCTCGGCAGGTACCAGGGCGGCGAAATCGGCACCGGTGTTCCAGCCGGTAGTTTTGCTCGCGTAGCGCGCATCCGCACCGTAGGCCTGCGGGATTTCCTGTGCGGGGATGTACGCCAGGCCTTCGATGGGGTTAAAGGCCATGGGGTGCCAGTTGTGCGCACCCAGAGGGCCCGGCAACAGCACTACGGGAGCTGCACCGTAGCGAGCACCTTCGGCTTCGATAGGTCGACCGGCTTCATCCAGACCCTTCGCCCAGTTCACCGGACCAAAAGCGCTGCCAGAAATGAACTGTCCGGTTTCGGCGTTAACAACATAAAAGAAACCGTTCTTTGGCGCCTGCATGGCGACGCGCATGGGTGCCCCGGATTCACCCAGGGGCAGATCTGCCAGGATGATGCTCTGCGTTGCCGTGTAGTCCCAGTTGTCCCCTGGGGTTGTTTGGAAGTGCCAGCGATAGCGCCCGGTCTCGGCGTCCACAGCAACAATAGATGACAGGAATAGGTTGTCGCCGCCTGAAGGGTCGCGAAAATCGCGGTTCCAGGGAGAGCCGTTGCCGACGCCAAAGATAATCTGATCGTTGACCTCGTCATAAACAATGGAGTCCCAGACGGTGCCGCCGCCGCCGTCCGTAACCCAGTCGCCCTCATCACCCCAGCTATCGTTGGCAAATTTGGCAAAGACCTCGTCAGAAATCTCGTTGTCCGGTTCCTTGTTGGGGTTGGGGACCGTATAGAAGCGCCAGATTTTCTCGCCGGAGTCTGCGTCATAAGCACTCAGGTAGCCGCGCACACCCATCTCGGCGCCACCGTTACCGATGAGCACCTTGCCGTCCACCACCCGGGGTGCCCCGGTGATGGTGTAGGGCTTGGATTGATCGACGGTGACGATGCTCCAGTTGCGCTCGCCGGTTTTTGCATCCAGCGCTTCGAGGCGCCCGTCAATCACCCCGACAAACACCTGTCCCTCGTAGACCGCGACACCCCGGTTCACCACGTCACAGCAGGCGTTGACGCCAACAGCCTTGTCGACCTCGGGATCGTAGACCCAAAGCTCCTCTCCGGTCTCGGCGTCCAGGGCGTACACCAGGGACCAGGCGGAAGTCACGTACATCACGCCATCGACCACAATGGGCGTCGCTTCTACGCCACGATTGGTTTTGAGTTCGTAGGTCCAGGCAACGCCCAGATCGGCAACGTTCTCACGATTAACATCGGTCAATGAGGAGTGTCGTTGCTCGTCATAGCTGCCGCCATAGGTAAGCCATTCTTCGCTGGCACGAGTATCGATGATGCGCTGGGTAGTGACATCAGCAAAGGCCTCAACGGGGGGCTCTGCCGGTGCGACGACGGCTTCTTCGCTCTGTTTACTGCAGGCCCCCAGAAAAAGCAGCGGTAGGACCAGGGCCGTGGTTTTGGCCATCGATGAAGCTCGCTTGCTTCGGCGGATTAACGCATTGTGGCTGGCAGCGATCGATGGCTGTAAGGGACAAAACTTGGACATTCTAAATAGGCCTTATTGTTAGTTAGGCCCCCAGTCTAGGATGACAATCGCCTCTTGAACAGTGCCATTTACTGCCCCTAAAAAAAACGCGTGACCGCGATGCCCAGGGTAATAACGATGACCATTGCGGAGCCGATCTGCTTCCATTTTGTGGCATCGGAAAACAAACGCGAGAGCAACAGCGCCAGGATGCCCAGGTCGAAAAGGAACAGGAGCTGCGCCGCTTCTACTCCCAGATTGAATGCCAGTAAGCCCGTTACAAGAAAGTCGGCGGGGAGGCCGATTTCACGTAGCGCCGAAGCGAACCCCAGTCCGTGTATGAGTCCAAAAAAAATCACCAGCGGATAGCGCGTATGTGCTCTGGCGCGGCCCCTGAGATTGGCGATGGCCACCCACAGGATGCTCAGCAAGATCAGCGGTTCAACGATTGACGCCGGTGCGCTAAACCAACCCAGTGCCGTGAGGGCCAGGCTCAGGGAGTGCGCGAGGGTAAATAGCGTTACGATGCCCACGAGTCCCCCAAAGGATGCCGACCCGAAAAACAACGCCGCTACGAATAACAGATGATCCACGCCGTCGGGAAAAATGTGTCGGAAGCCGGTGATAAACAGATCTGTAAATACGGCTCGGGCCTCTGCAGCGGTATCGTCCATGTTTTCTGTGATGGCAGGCTCTGACCCTGCAGGCCCAGCGCCGAGGATGTTAAACGCGGGGGAGCGTTGACCGCTTACCAACCATCGCGTTTGCTTGCGACCACTCGCCTCATCAATGAGCGTGTTCGCAATGGGTTCTTCAAATCTAAAGCCATCGAGATAGGTAATTTGCAGGGTAACCGGCGCCTGAACGGATTCAGGCAGGGTGCCCACAAGTTGCAGATGGCTGCGTGGCCAGCCCAGAGGGTCGAGGAACTCTTCCTGCGATGCGTCGGGAAGCCGCAGCTCTGTAAGCGTCAGGGCGACGGGTTCGCCGTTGGCGGTAAGTGCTAGCGCATCCGGGAGGGGTGCCAGCGCTTGTGCGATGCCGCTGTCGCCAAGAGGGTTGCTCCGCTGACTCCAGGACCAGTAAGACTCGCGGCTCCCGGCAGTTGCCAGCAGGTCGAGCGCGAGCTCGGCGGTGACGCTGCCATCTGTCGACACCGACACCGATGATCGCGACATGTTGAGAAGATGCGCGTTGGCGCTGGCTGTTGTTAGGGAAAGAGTTAGGAAAAGAGTTAGCAACAGAGCTAGCAATAGCGCAAGAAGCAGAGCAAACCGCCGCGCAAAAGGATGACCTTTTTGCATCACCAGGCGACGGGATGGGTCTCGCCCGTGGTGATGTTCACCAGTCCGCCGGGGTTATCTTTGTAGGGCGCTACTAATTGCCACTTCCAGGGTGAGGCGGTGAGAAACGCAAAGCGCATACGCTCCGGTAGTCCCGGGTTGCCGATCCACTCCATTTGGTCCGCGGCATTGAACAGCGCCTCTACCTCCGTGCCCACCTCGGTGACTGATCGTTGGGATACCAGTCCTGCGACCTCCAGGCGAACGGTGGCCACCAGCTCTCCATTGTGAACCAGCGCCCAGCCTCCCTGCATTTCAGCGACGGTATTTGCCGCGAGCGCCATGGCGGCGTCATCGTTCCCAAGAACCCAGATATTGTGGAGATCGTGGGACTGGGAGCTGGCGAGGGCGGAGTTGGGTGACAGGGGGCCTACATTGCGCCAGAACATGGTCGATAGCGCGGCGTCGCCGTGGTAGCGATCGAGCATGGCAACTTTGCTGATGCCCCGGGCCGGATCCGCGCGAAGTTCGCCATCACTTACCGCCAGGGTGTCGATGGGCAGCTCCGGCTTGAAGTAGAAGGGTTCTAACACTGCGATATTCATCGTCGCCCTGCCTTCGGGGGCAGGCATTGCGAAGTCCGCTGCCGTGAGCTTACGTCCAACATTCACGGTGTTGGTGGCCCAGGCGGGGTAGTCGATCTTGGGTACGTCGAGGAGGTATTTGCCGTTTTGCGCTGCCAGCCTGCCGCTGGCATAAACCGACTCTACGGCAACGGTGTCGGGATCTGTGAGGAGCACAATGTCCGCGAAGCGCCCCGGTGCGATGCTCCCGACGCGATCATCAATGTTGAAGTGCCGGGCCGTGTTGTAGCTGCCCATTTGATAGGCGATTGTGGTGGGAACCCCTGCTTTGATGGCCGAGCGAATGTTGTAATCCATGGATCCCAGTTGAGTGGTGGTGTGCACATCGCGATCATCGGTGGTGACGGAGATATTGCTCCAGTCACTGATGCCTTCCTTAATCAGGTAGGGGAACAAATCGCGCATGGCGCGGACTTTGACTTCGAGAAAGACCCCCCGACGGAGTTTTTCCAGCCCTTCTTCGGGCAGGCGAACCTCGTGATCCGAGGACAGCCCCGCCGCCGCAAAGGCATTGATCTCTGCCGCCGTCACCAGGCCCGCACCGTGTCCCTCGATCACCCCGCGACTCTGACGGGTTGCCTGCATCATGCCCCAGATGCGCGCGTGGCCCGGGGCGTCCAGCTCGCTGACCGACGTCCAGTCCATCACTTCGCCTAAACCCACCACGCGCAGGTCTCGCTCCATAAAAGCGGCCATTTCATCGTGACCGTAATAGCCGCCACCCGATTCATAAACGGTGGGAGGCGTAGCAGACCCCACAGCCGGAAAAATCTTTAGCGGACTGCCGGCATCTTCAGCATAGAGCCAGAAATCAACGTTGTTGTTGCCCACGACGTTGGAGATTTCGTGGGAGCCTTCCACGGTCCAGGTGCTGCCAAAAGGGATGACCAGTTCTGCCTCGTACTCCGGCGTGAGGTAGCTGCTCTCTATGTGTTTGTGCGATTCGCCAAAGCCGGGTACGGCCCAGAGACCTTTTGCATCCCGGGTGGTCAGCGCCTTGCCGGTGAAGTCACCACTATTGCCTACCCAGGCGATGCGGTCGCCGGAGATGGCGATGTCCTGCGCCGACTCCCAGTTGCCGGTAAAGACGTTGAGGAGCGTGACGTTGCGGATGAGTAAATCGGCGGGCGCCCGGCCCAGGGACACCTGCAGCAGTTGTCTGCGGGTCTCCACTTCAGGAGAGAACACCGTGGTCTCTTCGCGATAGCCGGGCAGCTGCTGGGCAAGCACATTGCCACCGATCATCAGGACGGTGAGCAGGGCGAGTCGCATGAATCGCATAAGAGTCTCCATGAAAATTGATAGCGCGCGGTTATCATAGCCCAGCCATTCGCTTCGGGCTTCCCATTCAGCCTGCTGATCGTCATTGGAACGGTCCCTGGGCGCTTCCGCCGACCTGTCATTAGACAGCGTTAAAAGTGCTGCTATGATTTGGCCTATTCCTGCTTAATGATTCCGCGAGGTCGTTGCTATGCGCACTGTTGGCGTTGGGTTGTCTGTTTTTCTATTGTCCTTTGTGAGCTTCTCTACCCTTCTTTTCGCTCAGACAGAGGGCGGCCAGCATCCGCTCACTATCGACGACATCATGGCCATCAAATCCGTGGGTGATCCCCAGGTGAGCCCCGATGGGCAATGGGTGGCCTACACCGTTACCCAAAAAGACCTGGAGGAAGACAAGTCCCGGACGCAGCTATGGATGGTGTCCACGGACGGTGGCGAGCCGATCCCCATGACCTCACCCGATAGTTCGGCGAGCAGCCCCAGATGGAGTCCCGACAACAAATACCTCAGCTTTACCGCAAGTCGCGGAGAGGATGCCGAGACGCAGGTGTGGAGCCTCAACCGTCTGGGCGGAGACGCCATGCAGGTCACCGATGTAAAACAGGGCGTGAGCGGCTATGCCTGGTCCCCCGATGGCAGTCGCCTGCTTCTCGAGATTAAAGATATGACCGCCGCCGAGATGAGCGAGGACGAGGACGACGATGATCGGCCGCAGCCCCACGTCATCGATCGCATACAGTTCAAGCGCGATTACACGGGCTACCTCGATCGTCGCCGCACGCACATTTACACCTACACACTCGGCGACGAAGCTCCCGTGCAGGTGACCTTTGGTGATTATGACGATGAGGATCCGGTGTGGAGTCCCGACGGCCAGCACATTGCCTTTGTCAGTGATCGCTCCGAAGAGCCTGACCTGCACTATGGCTCGAACATCTGGCGTGTTGATCTCACGGGTGAAGAGCCCAGGCTTTTTCAGGTCACCGACAGCGAAGGTAAAGAGCGCTCACCGACCTGGAGCCCCGATGGCAAAAGCATTGCCTATGTGAGTTCTACGGGACCCGATGTCGGTGGCTCTGCACTGACTCCAACGCAGTACCTGGCGGTAACGCCGGTCGATAACTATGAGCGGCGTCTGCTGACGGCGGAGCTGGATCGCAATGTGTCTGATCCCCGGTTCAGCGCCGACGGCAAGCGGATCCGTTTTCGCCTTGAGGATAGCGGGCAGGTGCATTTTGCGTCCATCGCCAGTAATGGCACGGATCTCAAACGTGAGCTTGATGGACCGGTCACCGTGCGTGACCTCGAGGTAGCAGGTGGTCGCACCGTGGTGCGCGTCGAGCAGGCGAACAGGCCTGCGGAGATTTATGCCTACGATGACGGCGTGCTCAGTAATCTCACCAACGTTAATGGTGAAGTGTTTGATGCGCTTATGCCGGCAAGCGTGGAAAAGCAGGCCTTCAAAAGCGCCGACGGCACCACTGTAGAAGCTTTTTATGTGCGGCCCCCCGACTTTGAAGAGGGTAAGCGCTACCCGACCATTCTCTGGCTGCATGGCGGCCCTGCGGCTCAGTTCAGCTATAGCTTTCGAAGCACGGCGCAGCTCTTTGCAGCAAACGGCTACGTAGTGATCATGCCCAACCCCCGCGGATCCGTAGGCTATGGCGAGGACTTTGCCAAGGGCACCGTCGCTGCCTGGGGCGAGAAGGATGTGCAGGATGTATTGGCGGCGGTAGATCATGGCATCGAGATGGGCATTGTGGATCCCGATCGCCTGGGCGTCGGGGGCTGGTCCTACGGCGGCATTCTCACCAACTACGTGATCACCCAGAGCACGCGTTTTAAAGCGGCGTCCTCGGGCGCGAGCCTGGGCCTTGTGCCCGCTAACTACGGTCACGATCAGTATCAGCTGATGTACGAGCTGGAGTTTGGTCTGCCCTGGGAGAACCGCGAGCGCTGGGACGCGCTGTCACCCTTCTGGCAGGTGGAAGACATCACGACGCCGACACTATGGATGGGTGGAGAAGTTGACTGGAACGTACCTATCATCAACTCCGAGCAGATGTATCTCGCCATGAAGCGTTTAGGGAAAGAAACCCAGTTGGTCGTGTATCCCGATGAGCACCACGGTATTCGCCGGCCCTCGTTTCAGGTGGATCGCTTTGAGCGATGGCTCGCGTGGTTTGATCACTATCTGAAATAGGTCTCTGCCGGCTTGGCGTGCCACAGGCTTTAATGTGGGCGCCTCTGGGGTCCTCTATGCAGCAGACTCCGTTCTGGTGTCCCACCCTGGAAAGACAAGCACGGCGGGGTGGCACCTCAAAGCACGAGCGAGCGTTTTCGCGCGATCAACTCCAATATTCACACGTCCCCGTTCAATTGATGAAATAGTCGATTGCGGCATACCCGTTAGTTTTGCGAGCTGTGTCTGACTGAGCTCCTGAAGCTCCCTAATAATCCTCACGGACTCTCCGGGAGAGACTACAACTCTCCGTGTTGCTTTGCTGAATTCACTCATCAGGACCTCCTGCGATAATCATGGGGTGTGACGTCTACAACAAATACCTCTAATCGGTCGCCCTGAACTTTGTAAATAACCCGATACTGTTTATTTAACCGAGACGAGCGGTAGCCCTTCCACTTGCCACGGAGCGCCTCGTCTCTGAATCCGCGAATTAGCCCTAATCCATCTGGACCAGACAGCTCAACCACGTCTTTCCATTTTTCGTAGCGCTTTTGGACTTCAAGAGGCGCTTTTTCAAGCTGTTTATCCAGACGCTTATGCTCAAATACTGACCACATTGCTTAAAAGATATATATCTATTTAGATATGTCAACCCTGTGGGCGTATGATGAGTGTCTCGGCGGCATTGATGTTTGCTAGCCATAAATATTGGTTGAATCTATGAGCGTTCATCTATGATTAGGCAGGTTTTTTATAGCGCATTTCCTTACCGTGGTGTTATCCGCAACGGCGCCTGTGGCGCTCTTCTTTTACTGGGGTCGTTTCTCAGTAACGCTACGGTCGCCGACGACATGCTCCGCGCCGACCCCGACCGCATGCAATCGCGCATCGAAGCTTTACGCAAGTTTGGCACCAACCCCGAGGGTGGCGTGAGCCGTGTCGCCTTTAGCGACGCTGATTTGGCGGGGCGTGCCTGGCTCAAAGAGCAGATGGTGTCTCTGGGTCTGGAAGTGAAAACTGACACCGCCGGCAACATCATTGGCCGGCGGGCGGGGAGCGACGATGACCTCGCACCGATTCTTTTTGGTTCGCACATCGACTCGGTACCCGGCGGTGGAAACTACGACGGTCAGGTTGGCGTAGTGGGTGCTTTGGAGGTTGTCGAACTTCTCAATGAAGCGGGCATCACTACGAAGCATCCCCTGGAGGTCGTGAGTTTTACCGACGAAGAGGGAGGGCTGGTTGGCAGTCGCGCCATGATCGGCAAGCTCACCGAGGATGCC
Source organism: Congregibacter sp. (assembly GCF_965660375.1). Taxonomy (GTDB): domain Bacteria; phylum Pseudomonadota; class Gammaproteobacteria; order Pseudomonadales; family Halieaceae; genus Congregibacter. The sequence goes on from NZ_CBFHZO010000001.1 coordinate 24,360, forward strand.
ATGGACGTGGTCTCCAACAGCGGTTTTACGATCCGTGAGGGCCTAAGGCGTGTCGGCGGTGATGCTTCGCGCATTGCAGAAGCCGCGCGGACGCCCGACTCATTAAGCGCTTTTTTGGAGCTGCACATCGAGCAGGGGGGGCTCCTTGAGCAAAAACAACTACAGGTCGGCGTGGTGCAGGGCATCGTCGGTATCCGCTGGTGGGACGTTACCATCGAAGGCGTAGCCAACCACGGTGGCACGACGCCCATGCGTCAGCGGAATGATGCCTTGGTTGCGGCATCGCGGTTGGCCATTGCGGTCAACACCACTGCAACGGAGCTGGAGGGCCGGCAGGTGGCAACGGTGGGGCGTATTGAGGCGTTTCCTGGCGCCCCCAATGTGGTGCCCGGCAGAGTAGTGATGAGTCTCGAAATCCGCGACCTTGATGCCGATAAAATGCAGCAGCTGTTCGATCTGATCCAGGCTCAGGCCGTGGACATTGCACAATCCGCAGAGGTTTCTATCAGCTTCACGGAATTGGATGTGGCCTCACCGCCCGCGCTCACAGATACGGCAATCCGCGATCTCATAGCCGAGTCCACGGAGGCGCTTGGCTACAGCTACCAGCGTATGCCATCCGGCGCGGGCCATGACGCTCAGGATCTCGCGAAGATCACGCCCACAGGCATGATTTTTGTGCCCAGTAAGGGCGGTATCAGCCACTCGCCCTACGAGTACACCTCGCCCGAGGATATGGCGAACGGTGCCAGTGTTTTGCTGCACACCATTTTGGCACTGGACGCGCAATAAGTTGTGAATACGACAAGTAGATCGATTAGGGCGTCAAATTCGATGCCAACATTGGCGATGCCAGTCTGCAAATTCCCGAAGGCGAGGTCTTTGATGAACGCAAGCTATTGGTGGGCTCCGAGGTGCTTTGGGAGCAGGGCAGGGGCCGCTGTAAGCTTAGGGCAAAGCTTCAGGCCGGGGATCTGACCGTAACCCTCACTGAGTAGGATTCCGGCGGGCACCAGAGGAACATAGCGGTGCTCCAGCCGATGCGGTAGTGTTCAATGCTCGTAAATCAGAGGCATACTCATGACACCGTTTTTCAACCGCTTGCTATCGGCTTGTGCACTCCTTGCCTTGCTTACAGCCTGTTCAGGTGACACCACGGTTAACCCGGAACCGTCACAAACAGCCACGGGACCATCTTTCCATATCCGCTTTGATCCATCCTTGGGCGATGCTCCCCAGAACGGCCGCTTACTCCTTCTCCTGTCCAACACCGACCGCGATGAGCCGCGCTTCCTGGTAGATAATTCTCTGGACACCCAGCTGGTCTATGGTCGCAATGTGTCGGACTGGACTGCCGGGTCCGACATGCCCATTGATGCCGCGCATATTGGATTCCCTATCAACACCCTCGCCGACCTGCCGCCGGGCCGCTACTACGTGCAGGCGCTGCTGAATCGTTACAAGGACTTCACGCTGAGTAACGGCAAAACCGTGAGCCTGTCTCCGGATCAGGGCGAAGGGCAACAGTGGAATCGTAAACCGGGCAATTTCTATTCTGAGCCCGTGGCACTGGATATCACCGCCGACGGGAAATACGAGATTGTCATGGATCAGCAGATAGACCCCATTGAGCCTGCCGAAGACACCAAGTTCATCAAGCATGTGCGCATGAAGAGCGAGCTGCTGTCGGAGTTCTGGGGCGAGGATGTGTACCTCGGCGCGCACGTTCTATTGCCCCGGGGTTTTGAGGAGCATCCCGAGGCACGCTATCCGCTCATGGTCTTTCACGGTCATTTCCCCAGCGACTTTGGCGCCTTTCGACCGGAGCCGCCGGATCCTGATCTTGAGCCCGTTTACAGCGAACGTTTCTCCATGGAGGGATACAACATCATTCAGCAGGAGGAGGCACACAATAATTACCTCCGTTGGATAGCCGATGACTTCCCGCGATTTTTGGCCATCGAGATTCAACACCCCACGCCGTACTACGACGATTCCTATGCGGTGAATTCTGCGAGTCAGGGGCCCTATGGTGATGCGATTAACTACGAGCTGATTCCCTTTATCGAAGAGCAGTTCCGGGGCATTGGCGAGGGATGGGCGCGCTTTACCTACGGTGGTTCCACCGGTGGTTGGGAGGCCATGGCAACGCAGATGTTTTATCCCGATGAGTTCAACGGCGCCTTTGTCGCCTGCCCGGATCCCATCGATTTCCGTGCCTACCTCACTATGAATATCTACGAGGACAGCAACGCCTACTACTACCCCAGCGATTTTCAGAAGATCCCCCGTCCCGGACGACGGGATTATCTGGGTAACGTCACGGCAAGTATCAAGGACCAAAATGATCTGGAGCGAGTATTGGGTGACCGCAATCGCTCGGGGCAACAGTTTGATATCTGGGAGGCAACCTTCTCCCCCATGGACGACGACGGCTACCCGGCAGACCTGTGGGATCCCGCGACCGGCGACATCGATCCGGAAATCGCCGCTTACTGGAAAGAGAACTTTGACCTGAGCTACATCCTGCACCGTGACTGGGCAACGCTAGGTCCCAAGCTCGAGGGCAAGCTGCATATTTATACGGGCGATATGGATAACTACTATCTCAATAACGCCGTGTACCTCGTGGAGGAGTTTCTGGAGAGCACTACCGACCCCTATTATGCGGGCGAGGTGGACTACGGTGATCGTGCGGAGCACTGCTGGAACGGGGATCAGGAGAACGGCAATCATCTATCGCGCTTACGATACAACTGGATGTACGTGCCCCGGATCCTCAAGCGGATTGAGGACAGTGCGCCCGAGGGTGCTGACCTGAGTAGCTGGAGGTATTGAGAAATGAAAATAATGACAGCTTGGTGGGCGGTGATATCCACAGCGCTGGTTTTTTCTCCGGGCGTGATGGCCGGACCGGAAGACTTTCATTCTGGCGGTCTCATCAAGGGCTATGGCCGATTCGCGGATGTGCCCACCGCAAAACCCTTACCCGCCGATACGCATTTTAAACTGGCGATCGATGTGGTGGATGGTGGGGTTACCGGTGAGGTGAACAGCCGCTTTAAAATCGCCGCAGGTTTTCTCAACCTGCAGCATGCCAATGGTATTCCTCCCGAAAACGTGGACATTGCTCTGGTAGTGCACGGCACGGCACACAGAGACCTGCTCAATGACGACGCCTACGGCGGCAAGAATCCCAATGCCGAGCTTTTGGGTATTCTTCAGGGCTACAAGGTAAAGGTGTTGTACTGCGGTCAGAACGCTGTTTCTCGGGATATCTCACCCGATGACCTGCTGCCGGGTGTGGAAATGACCCATTCAGCCACGACGACGCATGTACTTCTGCAACAGCAGGGCTATTCCCTTCGTCCCTAGGGAATAGTCCAGCACTTACCCTGATAATGGCCCCTGGAAGGAGAGCGGATAATGACAACGGCGGATGAGTGGCTGGCGCGGGGCAAAACCACCGAGTTGCTGGGTCACAGGGTTTTTTATGTCGATGAAGAGGCCGTGGAGGAGTCCCGCGGCACGATTCTGCTTATTCATGGATTCCCCACTTCCAGTTGGGACTGGTGGAAAATCTGGCCGACGCTGAACCAGCACTATCGTCTGGTGGCCATGGATCTTTTGGGTTTTGGATTTAGCGCTAAACCCACACCTCACGACTATCGGATTATGGAGCAGGCAGATCTTTGCGAGGCCCTGGCCGATGGGCTGGGCCTGGAGCAGTTTCACGTACTGGCTCACGATTACGGAGATACCGTTGCCCAGGAAATGCTCGCGCGGCAAAACGAAAATCTGGGCGTCGGTAAGTGGCAGTCCTGTATGTTTTTAAATGGCGGCTTGTTTCCCGAGACCCACCACGCGGTGCTTGCTCAGAAACTGCTTAAAAGCCCCATCGGTTTTATCTTCCGCCATGCGCTTACCAGAAAAAGCCTCAGCAAGTCCTTTGATCACATTTTTGGTGAAACCAAGGCGAGCCAGGAAGAAATTGATACCTTCTATGAGCTTTTTGACCGGGACGGTGGCCGGCGCAACGTTCATCGCCTGATTCATTACATGAGCGATCGCATCGAGCATCGTGAGCGATGGGTCGGGGCGCTTTCTTCGGCGATGTGCCCCATTGGTCTGATCAACGGTAACCTGGACCCCGTATCGGGGAGCCATATGGTGAAACGCTTTGAAGACCTGCTCGGCAGTGATTTTTTTATCCACCATTTGCCCACAGTGGGACACTACCCGCAGGTAGAGGCGCCGAAGGAGGTGTTGGCAGCCTACGAAACCTTTTTGGCGACGCTGTAGGGTTTACTGTTTTCGCTACTGTCGTCGCTATGGTCCTCCAGCCGCGCCGCAGCAGCCTCGTTTAAACGGGCCTGCTCACCGGAATTTGCTCCAGTGCCAGGGTGCCGTCCAGCGAGTACATGAGCACCCCGAGAAGGGTGACGCGCCATCGTCGCCTTGGGGCTCCCGCATCGGCTGCGAGGGTGTAGCACTGAATGCCATTAAGAGGGACCATCCGCGTTTTCAAAACACAGTGTGGAGCAAGCGTCTCCCTGTGCGAATAGCGTGATCGCTTTATACTTGAGCCCAATGGCTTGGCGACGCGCGAGCCCTCCGACCCACTGCTCGGATGTCGATTTTTGTTATGGAAGTGCTTTTGTCTTTATTGCGCCGTACTCTCAAGCCTGGGCCGCTGATGTGTTTGCTGTTGCCGGCTTTTCTTTTGGGGGGCGTGCAGGCGCACTCAGAGACTCTCATCGCAGAGGACTATCCTGCACCGGTAAAGGCGGTAATCGAGCAGCGGTGCATGGTCTGTCACGGCTGCTACGATGCGCCCTGCCAGCTCAAGATGGACGCCTGGATCGGGCTGCAGCGGGGCGCCAGCAAGGACAAGGTGTATAACGGTGCGCGACTGCTGCCGGCAAATCTTACCCGTCTGTATGAAGATGCACGGAGCGTCGAGGAATGGCGGGAGAAGGACTTTTTTCCGGTCGTAGATGAATCTGACCCGCATCAGGGCGTGATGTATCAGATGCTGAAGCTGAAGGAAGAAAACCCCTCGTCAAGCTCAGGAAAGCTCCCGGATACCTTTGATTTTAGTTTGAACCGAGATCAGAGCTGCCCTAAGGCCGATGAGTTCGCCGAGTACCGCGACGAGCGACCTTTGCAGGGTATGCCCTACGGATTCCCCGGTCTCGATGCCGACAGGCAGACGCTGCTGACCGAATGGCTGGATGCGGGCGCGCCGGGCAAGCCGGTACCCCCGCGTTCCGATGACGAATTACGTGCTGTCGATGCCTGGGAGACCTTCCTCAACGCACCGGATAACAAATCACGGCTAATGAGCCGCTATATTTTTGAACACCTGTTTATTGGTGATTTGTATTTTGAAGAACTGGGCGCTGACCCCACCTGGTACAAGCTCGTGCGCTCACGCACCGCACCGGGACAGCCCATCGATTTGATTGCCACGCGGCGTCCCTACGACAAGCCCGGCACCGACACTTTCTACTATCGCCTGCAGTCGCGCTACATCAGCCGTCTGGCCAAACGACACATGCCCTACGCCCTAAGTGCGGAGCGCATGGATCGCTGGAAACAACTATTTCTGGAGCCGGAATATGAGGTGACATCGTTGCCTTCTTATAAAGGAAAGCACGCCTCTAATCCCTTTATGAATTTCCAGCAGCTCCCTGTGGAAGCACGCTATCGTTTTATGCTCGAAGAAGCGCATTTTACGATCATGGCCTATATCAAGGGTCCCGTCTGTCGCGGCCAGGTGGCTCTTAATGTCATCGATGATCACTTCTGGGTAGCCTTTGTTCGCCCCAACAGCGTTGATCCGGAGCAGCAGGCCGACTTTCTGGCGGCGGAGGCGCAGGAAATGCGCCTCCCCCAGGCTAAGGGCAGTTTAGCGATTACCGCACTGCAGTGGCGAGGCTATGCAAAGAGCCAGCAAAAGTTTCTTAGGGCCCAGGCGAAGGCGGTAGCGAAGGTTGTAGACCAGGAAAGTCTGAGACTGGATATGGACCTGATCTGGGATGGCGGTGCAGAGCACAATGATAACGCAGCGTTGACTGTGTTCCGCCACTTTGACAGCGCAACGGTGGTGAAGGGGTTTGTAGGTCAGCAGCCCGAAACGATGTGGGTGATCGACTACTCACTTTTGGAGCGAATCCACTATCTGCTGGTTGCGGGTTTTGATGTGTACGGCGCGGTTGGCCACCAACTGGAAAGTCGCCTTTATATGGACTTTTTACGTATGGAGGGGGAGCAGGCATTTTTGTTGTTCTTGCCGGACGGCGAACGGGAAGCGGTACGGAACCACTGGTATCGCGGCGCGAAGGACGATGTAAAGAAGTACATTGTGTCCCCTAAGCTCGAGAAATTTGAACGGCCTTCTGCCATCGAGTTTCAGACCGATGACACCAGGTCCGAACTCATGGCGATGTTCAAAGCGCGTATCCCCTCTGCAAGCAATGATCGTTATGCGGTAAATGAAAAAACTCTGGAGGCACTCATGCAGGGTCAGGGCAGGGCTTTTAGCTTCTTGCCTGAAGTGTCGTTTCTACAGGTGCTCAGCGCCCGTGGTGAGGCGGATGTGTACAGCCTGATTGCGAACAGGGCTCACAGTAACAATGCCCAGCTCTTTGCAGAGGAGGATCGACGCTTACCCGAGGAGGACTCGCTCACGGTGACCGAGGGCTTTGTCGGCGCCTATCCCAACATGTTTTTCCAGATTAACGAGGCGCAATTGCCCAAGTTCAGCAAAGCGCTCCGGTCCCTTGCAAGCCCGGATGATTACACGGCTCTGGTGGAGGCGTTTGGTGTGCGCCGCACGGCACCCTGGTTCTGGAAGCTTAGCGATGACTTCACTGCGCAGTACAAAAGCAGTCACCCCCTGGAGGCCGGCCTCTTCGATCTCAACCGGTACCAGAATCGCTAGCAGGAGCTTGGGTTTTTCTTCAGGGAGTTGCCTCCCGCCAATCCCTCCTAGACCTGCATGCCTCCGCAGGGTGGGATCACGGTGACGGGGTCGATGTACCACTGTGCAATCACAAAGCCTGCCATGATCCCCAGCAGCAGCACAGCCAGGGTATAGGCATGATGTATTCGCTGCTTGCGTTTTATTCGCGCAAGGAGGACATCCAGCTCTGCGTGTTTATCTTCCAGCGTTTCCATAGGATTAGTGTAGCGGGAGTTGGATGCTTTTGGATGTGATACTTGCAGGCGGCGCTTATCGGAGCCCTCGAAGTCTGGCGACAAGCACAATTAAAGTCGGCCAAAAAATGGTGTTCACAAAGTCGTGAGCACTGGCACCCCAGCGGAGATAGCCAAAGGATCGCGCATCATCATGCAAATCGAGTGCTTCCATGATCGCAGCTATCGCAATAACGGGTAACAGACTTGCCCAGCAAATGCGGCCCCGGTGCCAGGTAACGATGGCGATTAAAAACACCGCCATGCCGACGTATATGTGCACAGCATCCTTTGATAGATCCACAGCGTTCAAGATATGGATCTTCATTAACTGGTAGGAGCTGGTTTCTACGCGGGGCACTGATAGTGCCTGTACGGTAGATCCGCGACCGGATCGGGTTTGAGTGTCAGCACCAGCTGGCCTCATTAGCCGGCCGTCGCAGCAACTCCTCAACGTTGGTTTTCAAAATACGGTAGCCCACATTACCGAAGAGCGTCTGACGGTTGTCGTTCATGACAACAGACGGGCTACCCGTGACGCCTATACGCCTGGCTTCCTGATAGTCTGCCATCAACGCGCCCAGGGCGGCGCCGTTTTCCAGTTGCTCGTTGATCAAGATTGGATTCAGCCCCGCATCGGTCGCCAGTTGGTTAAGCTCTTTGGCGTCGCTAACATCCAGTGTCCGCTGGAAGAAAGCGCCGCGACATTCGCGTTCGAGCTGACGGGCCGCATCATCACCATGGGCCAGTCCTGCGGCCTTGATATACGTGTGGCATGCTGCGGATGACCTTGGGCGCACAGTTTTCCAGATGTCATCACTGACCGTTGCTTCCTCGAAGTCCGCGGCAGACTCGATGACATGCCGACCAAAACCCTCATAGCCGCCCTTGTCTGCCCATTGCCTTCCAATACGGTTAGCGGTGTCGCCAAACACGTCGACGAAGGCATGGCGAATGGTAACTTGGCCAGCAAACTCCTCCGAGAGCTGATCGATTCGCCGCTGTGATATCCAGGCCCAGACGCAGAGTATGTCCGTGAAGTAATGGATCGTGGGTTTATCTGCAGAGCTCAAAGACATCGGAATTACCCTTCGCCAAAGGCAGAAAACGTAAAAAACGATGGTGGATGATACATCCCTCCTGCTTATGACGCTAAAGGCATAGAAATCGAGGCAAAAAAAAGCACCCCCACTCCGTGAGGGCGCTTTTACGGTGAAAAAGGCGTGACCGGATAGTCAGAGGCCTTGGTCGATGCCGCTGCTTAGTTAGCGGCTACCATGCTGTCCCCACCCTTAAGGTCGAAGCGGTCCAGCTTCATGACCTTGCTCCAGGCATCCACAAAGTCGTGGACGAAGACTTCCTCGGCACCGTCGTAGGCATAGACCTCGGCAATCGCGCGGAGCTCAGAGTTGGAGCCGAACACCAGGTCCACCTCGGTCGCTGACCAGCGCATCTCGCCGGTGACACGATCCCTGCCTTCGTAGACGTAGGGATTGTCTTTGGTCGGACGCCATACGTTGCGCATGTCCAACAGGTTAGTGAAGAAGTCGTTATCGAGCGCCTCGGTTTCGTCCGTGAGGACCCCGTGCTCCGACCCGCCTGCATTGGCATCCAGCGTGCGCATGCCACCGATGAGGACGGTCATCTCCGCCACGGACAGGTCAAGCTGATCGGCCTTGTCCAGAAGCGCGTCCGCAGGCTGTCGGTAAGCCGCATCACTATAGTAATTGCGGAAACCATCGGCCTTGGGCTCGAGAACGGCAAAACTGTTCACATCCGTCTGCTTCTGACTCGCATCCGTGCGACCGGGGGTGAAGGGCACCTCGACGTCATAGCCAGCGGTTTCAGCGGCACGCTCTATCGCTGCGGCACCGGCCAGCACGATGACGTCAGCGAGGGATACCTGCTTGTCACCACGCTGGGACTTATTGAAGTCCTTCTGGATACGCTCCAGGCGCTTGAGCACGCGGGCGAGTTCCCTGGGGTCATTTACTTCCCAGTCCTTTTGGGGCGCAAGACGAATTCGCGCTCCGTTAGCGCCACCACGCATGTCGCTATCGCGGTAGCTTGCGGCCGACGCCCAAGCGGTCCGCACAAGCTCTGCGGTAGTGAACTCCGACGACAGAACCTTCGCCTTGAGCTCCGCCACATCACCGGCGTCGATGAGGTCGTGATCGACTGCAGGTATCGGATCCATCCAAATCATCGCTTCTGCAGGTACTTCAGAGCCTACATAGCGAGCCATGGGGCCCATGTCGCGGTGTGTCAGTTTGAACCAGGCTTTCGCAAAAGCCAGCTCGAATTCCTCAGGGTTCTTGAGGAAGCGCTGGGTGATCTTTCGGTACGCCGGATCTTCCTTGAGCGCCAGATCGGTGGTGAACATGATTGGCTGATGGCGCTTGCCGTCGACATGTGCATCCGGGACGGTGTTGGCACCGCCGTTGTCCTTGGGCACCCACTGGGTGGCGCCGGCGGGGCTCTTGGTCATCTCCCAGTCATAGGAGTAGAGGTTGCTCAGGTACATCATGGACCACTGGGTCGGAGCGGCTGTCCATGCGCCTTCCAGTCCACTGGTGATGGTGTCTTCTGCATTGCCTTTACCGCAGCTGTTATTCCATCCCATGCCCTGGTCTTCCACGCCTTCGCCTGCGGGCTCCGCCGCCAGGCAGCCATCGGGCTTCTTCGCGCCGTGTGCTTTACCAAAGGTGTGTCCGCCTGCAATGAGAGCAACGGTTTCTTCGTCGTTCATCGCCATGCGACCAAAGGTTTCGCGGATGTCATGAGCTGCCAGCTTGGGATCCGGCTTGCCGTTGGGTCCCTCGGGGTTTACATAGATGAGACCCATCTGCACCGCTGCCAGGGGCTTCTGTAACTCGCGCTCCCCGGAATAACGCTCGTCGGCCAGCATCACGGACTCTGGACCCCAGTAAACCAGATCGGGCTCCCAGTCATCTTCACGGCCACCGGCAAAGCCGTAGGTCTTGAAGCCCATGGTTTCCAGGGCAACGTTGCCGGTGAGAACCATAAGGTCCGCCCAGGACAGCGCGTGGCCATACTTCTGCTTCACCGGCCAGAGAAGTCGGCGGGCCTTGTCGAGGTTGGTGTTGTCGGGCCAGCTGTTGAGAGGCTCAAAGCGCTGCTGTCCGCCACCGGCGCCACCGCGACCATCCATGGTGCGGTAGGTGCCCGCACTGTGCCAGGCCATACGTATAAAGAAGGGACCGTAGTTGCCGTAGTCTGCAGGCCACCAGTCCTGAGATGTGGTCATGATTGCTTCGATGTCGGCTTTGACTTCAGCAAGATCAAGCTTTGCAAAGGCGGAGGCGTAATCGAAGTTGGGTCCCATGGGGTTTGCGGTGTTTTCGTTCTGGTGCAGCGGGCGCAGATTTAGCGCCTGGGGCCACCAGTCCTGCACTGTTTTCGGTTCGCCGCCATGGACGTAGTCAGCGCCTGCGGGCGCAGTGGCTGTCAGCGTTGCCGCCATTGCCACGCAAAGAGACAGTTTGTTCTTGAGCATGTTCATATGATCCTCGTCGTCTGTCTTGTTAAGTAAAGTCAGGCTACTTGCCTGACATACACACAGCGTAGAAGATCATCGATGAACAGTAAAATGAATTAAAAATTAAAATTCGATCTAAAAATACGATTGAACTGGCTTTTAAAGTGCCGCCGTTATCGATTTTTCCGGATCAGGCTGTCGCACTGTGATGGTTTGAACCAGCAGGATTTCGCAGGCGCCGGGTCCCCTATCCCGTCTTGTGAGACTGCTGGGAATCACTCGGTTGTCGGGGAAGTGCACGTCCACCAACTCTCCCGTCAGGTGAACGATCGCACCTTGAGGTGTTTCTGATATTTGACGCAATACGCTGTCATTGGCTGGAATTAAATGAATATTCGCCGACGATAGGTTCACAAAATCAATGTTGATCGGGGCGTCATAGAGATGCCAGAACATAAATCGATCACCCTGCGCGACTTTGATGGGCCGCAAAACTGCCTCATCGGATAGCGGCCCCCAGCCGAGGGCAAAATCCCAGGGGGCAACGGCCGCGAGATCATCCCAGCGGTATTGCCGCTTACTCAGTACCTTCGCCGTAATGTCGTAGCCCGCCCTGGGGGCAAGGCGAAATTCGCCCATGGGAAAAGCAGGAGCATCAATAGCCCACTGACGTGGTACTTCGGGTGCCAGCACGCCATCTCCCAGCACCACGGTGTCGCTGCAGGCGGAGATAATTGCCACGAGCAGCACCGTGAAGACATGACGCCGCCAGGCCTGCAGTTGTCTGAAGCGTCTCACGGTTGTTCTGCTATTCGCCCGCTAGGGCAAGGCCTGAGTGCTGATGATGATGTCCTGATAGCTTGGTCAGCGCTTTTAACGACTCGGGGTCGGCACGCGAAGCAAACACACCGGAGACCGCGACCTGGCGGGCGACCGACAGCATGTCGGTTTGTTGGGCGCTAAAGTCCAATCCGGTGCCATACCAGGCGATGACAAGATCCCTGGCTGGATCGACGTAAAGTCCCTGACCCAGGTATCCACCCTTAAATGCGCCACCGTCATCCCAAACCTGATCCCATTGCCACCCTGCGCGGCGGGGAAGATCATCGCCGTGATCTCGTTTCAGCCACTCCAGTTGCTCTTTGCTTCTGGCGATTCCACCACCGGCCTTCAGGTCGGCCATCATGGTGTTCGCGATATCCGGAAAGTCCTCGCTGTCGGTAAACACCAGACCAAAACGCGCGAGATCCCGAAGGCGGGCCATGAGGCCTCCCGATGCATAGGCGTAGCCTTCATCGCTCACGGCCATCAGCGCGTCCGATTCAGCGCCGATGCGGCTCCAGATTCTCTCCTCCACGGCGTCAGCGTAGCTTTGCCCGGTGACGCGCTCGATGACGAGCATCAGTACGTTGGTATTGGCAGAGACATACTCGTTGCGCTCCCCCGCGGGACGGAGCCGCCCCATCCCTTTCACCAAAGCCGTGAAGGACTCATCGCGTCCGGTGGGCGCGGTAATGCCCAGGGCCTCCTCCATGCGATACACACAGGTGGAGTTGTCCTGATAGCCGTCACTGTCCCGGCAATCCATACCGGAGGCCATGTTGGCAATGTCGTAAATCGAGGTGCCGGCCCAGGCCGTGGATTCAAGCTCGGGTAAATAGCGCTCAATGGAATCTTCCATCTCCACTTTGCCCTCGGCTACCAGGGTCGCCAGCGCCGCTGAGGTGAGCACCTTGGTGACGGACCAGCCAAAATGCCGTTCTTCGGGAGCCATCTTTGGATAGGCTTCAACAGCGACTTTGCCACCGTGAAGAACGATGACGCTGTCCAGGAGCTCATCGCCCGCGACATAGTCGGCAAAAGTCAGCTCGTCTCCGTCGACCAAGACGGGCAGGGCTTCCAGCCCCGCGGCGCTTGTTTGCTCAAGCTCGCGATGCTCCTCACCGCGGGCAATGGTTGTGGTGTGCAGGTAGGACTCCGCGTGGAGATGGAACTGCAGGCTGACGGCACCGCCGCTGTCGAAATTCGTGGGTGTGACGCTGTTGAACTCACTGTGCGGGTCCGTCGCGGCCAGGGCGGATAGAGGTCCAAGCAACAGAGCGGTGCAAAGGGACAGCCAGTTCGCTAAGTGAAAAGGCGATCTACCGAGCACCCCGGTTGATCTGCCCGTTTCTGTCGGTGGCGCTGTACGCATATCGAGTCTCCAGCAATCGAGCTTCTATCTTATGCTGTCTGGCGGTCTCGAGGCTATTCGACCTACAATCCCGCGCTCCACAAGTGAGCAACGAATTCCTCATGTACAAAATCCGCACCTACAACAGCATCTCTGTGAAGGGTCTAAATCGCTTTCCTCGGGAAGACTACGAAGTGGCGGGGGAGCTGCCCCATCCTGATGCTTTTCTCCTGCGCAGTCAGAATCTCCATGATGTGGATTTTCCCGAAACGCTAAAAGCTGTCGGCCGGGCGGGAGCCGGGGTGAACAACGTGCCTTTGGAGCGCTGCAGCCAGGAGGGGATCGTCGTTTTCAATGCACCGGGCGCGAATGCCAATGCCGTCAAAGAGCTGGTCCTCGCGGGTATGCTGCTGGGCTCCCGGGATATCTACGAGGGCATGAAGTTTGTGGAGTCCCTCGAGCCCCAGGATGGTCTCGATCCTCTGCTGGAAAAAGAAAAAAAGCGCTTTGCGGGTACGGAGCTTATCGGCAAGACCCTGGGTGTGGTGGGTCTGGGAAATATCGGTTCCCTGGTGGCCAATATGGGTCTGGCCTTGGGCATGAAGGTTATCGGCTTTGACCCGGCGATCAGTGTGGAAGCTGCCTGGCGTCTTTCCAGCGACGTGGAGAAGATGGATAACCTCAGCAGCCTGTTCAGTCGCGCCGATTACATCAGTCTCCATTTACCGGTACTGGATGCTACCCGGGGACTGGTCAGCGATAATCTCCTGACTAACGTAAACCCGTCGCTGGTGCTGCTCAACTTTGCCCGGGGGGAGATCGTCGACAACGACGCGGTGATGCGCGCATTGAGTGAAGGACGCATGCATCGCTATGTGTCTGACTTCCCCGCGAAGGACACACTTCGCCATCCGGGGATGTTGCAAATGCCGCACATTGGCGCAAGCACCGGCGAGGCGGAAGAAAACTGCGCCATCATGGTGGCCGATCAGCTCATGGATTTTCTGGAGCACGGTAACATCAGCAACTCCGTAAACTTTCCCAACATTTCCCTGCCGCGCGCAACGCCGGTGCGGGTCACTATCACCAACCGTAATGTGCCCAAGGTGCTCAATCAGATTACCGCGATCATCGCGGATTACGACATCAACATTGTGGACATGCTCAACAAGAGCCGCGCCGATATCGCCTACAACATCATTGATCTGGAGGCTTGTCCCAGCGATGTCTCACTCGAGGCGCTGCGCGCCATCGACGAAGTGATCAACGTTCGTGTGATAGGGTCCTGTAACCACTCCTGATGCAGGTCTTTCAGCTTGGCTGACGCTCTGGCTTACGACGCCGACTCCCGTACCCCCGTTGATCCTGCTCAGGCGGTGAGTGGAATGCAGATCGGCATCGTGCTCATCGGTATTTCCATCACCCTGCCGCTGATGTATAGCGCCGGCGAGCTTGCCCGGGGTATGGGGCTGCGCGCAGCCATCATTGCCACCTTCCTGGGGGCCCTGTCTTTGAGTCTCATGTCTATTCCCGCAGCGATTGTGGGTGCCAAAACACGGCTCTCGAGCTACATGATCATCGAGCATACTTTTGGCTATGCGGGCGCCAAGTTCATCAATTTCGGCTTTGGCGTGTTCCTCCTTGGCTGGTATGCCGTCACGGCGGAGCTCTTTGGGCGCACTCTGTTCCTGGCTGCGGGGCAACTCACCACCCTGGCGCTGCCAGAATGGATGTACACCGTTCTCTCCAGTCTGATTGTTACCGTCACCACCATTTATGGCTTCAAGGCCATCGACCGACTGGCACTGATCGCAGTGCCGTTTTTACTGCTGGCGCTTGCCGGGGTTGTGATGTTGTCACTGCGACAGGTCGCTTTTGCCGAGCTATTGGACATACCCGGAAGTGGTGCCATTGACCTGCCCACAGGCGTTTCTGCGGTGATCGGAGCAGCCATTGTCGGCGTTGTGCTCACACCGGATTTGACCCGCTATGCGCGCACGACCCGGGACTGTGTGGTGGCCTCTTTTGTGGGGCAGGGCGGTGGCATGGGTATCGCTTATATCGTGGGCATGATTCCCGTGCTCGTCTGGGGTGAGCTTGAGCCCATGACCTACATGACGCTCATGGGTTTTGGAGGGCTGGCTCTGGCGGTGCTGGTGTTTGCTACCTGGACCACCAACGTGATCAATCTCTACTCCACCGCTCTGGCATCGCGGGCGTCCGTCCCTTTGGGAAATTACCGCTCGGTCGTGATCATCATGGGCGTGCTGGGCACTGGCGCCGCCATCGTCGGAATCTCCGATCAGCTCATCGATTTTTTGATTCTCATGGGTCTCCTGGTTCCCCCCATCGCGGGCATCTATTTTGCGGATTTCTACATTTTTGGACGACGGGATTTTTCAGAGCAGCATCTGAGCGAGCGCCCCGCCATCAAGGTCAGCGCGGTGCTTATCGCACTGGGGTCTGGTCTTGTATCCGCGTGGCTGTATTACGCAGGGGCATCGCTTACCACCATCGGTGCCCTTGATGCGCTGTTACTGTCGATGGTGGCCTACTCCACAGTGGAGTTTGTGATTACTGGGCGCAAGCGGAACGGGGAGCAGGCGCACTAGTAGTAGGAGTTAGGTGAGGTGTCCGGATTGATTTCTCCCGCAACTTCATCGGGATCGATGTCCTGCTCGAGAAGGCAGTCGCGCACGAGCTGCACTTGCTCCAGTACCCGCTCATAGCGATCTCCATACTCGTATTTTGTTACTTCAATAGGTTGAGGCATGAAAGTAAAAGCGGTTTTCAGGGCGGTGAGTTCTGTCTCAGTCATGGCAGTCTGTTTTCCTGTCCATTGGCGTAGTTCAAGAAGCGGTAAGCTTCGCACAGAATGGCTTTCATGCAAGGTCGGGGTTTAGCTAGCTATGCGAATTGGTATTGATGTGGGTGGCACCCACACTGACGCTGTCATTCTCGATGGCCACGAAGTGGTTGCTTCCACCAAGTTCCTGACGTCCGCAAATGTGCGCGATGGCGTTCTTGGTGCGCTTGATGTGATCCTGGCTGAGAGTTGTGCCGCCCATGATGCCATCGAGGCGGTGATGATCGGCACCACGCAGTTCACCAATGCGGTCATTGAGCGCCGCGAACTAGCGCCCACTGCCATCATCCGTATCGCATTGCCCTCCGGGAAAATGATTCCCCCCATGACCGACTGGCCCGAAGACATCGCGGATGCCATCGGGCGTCACTGTTACATGATCCATGGGGGGCTTACCTATGATGGCTTTCCCATTGGTGAGCTCGATGAGCTTGAGCTCGATAGCGTCATTGACGACATAGCAGGCAAGGGCATTGAGCTGGTGGCGATATCCGGTGTGTTCTCGCCGTCCAACCCCGAGCAGGAGCTTGCCGTTGCCGAGCGCCTGCGCCAGAAAATACCAAATGTCGGATTGACCTTGTCCCATCAGATCGGGGGTATGGGCCTCCTGGAGCGTGAGAATGCGGCAATTCTCAACACCGGTTTGCGGCCTCTCGCCGCGAACGTGGTGCAGGCTTTCAGGGATGCGTTGGCCGCGCGGGAGATCCGCTGCCCTTTTTATATCAGCCAGAACGACGGCACCCTCATGTCTGCGGAGTTTGCCGCGGAGTTTCCCGCGCTGACTTTTGCTTCGGGCCCCACGAACTCCCTTCGCGGTGCCAGTCTGCTTACCCAACTGCAGGATGCGGTGGTGGTGGATATCGGTGGCACAACGTCGGATATCGGTGTGCTCCAGGGAGGCTTTCCCAGGCAGTCCAACGTGGCGATCAAGGTCGGCGGCGTGCGCACGAACTTCCGTATGCCGGATATTCAGGCCATCGGCCTTGGCGGGGGCAGCCTTGTCAGTGCCGATGGGGGCACCATCGGACCGCAAAGCGTGGGTTACCGCTTGGTGACCGAAGGCTGTGTGTTTGGCGGCGATACATTGACTACAACGGATATTGCCGTCGCTGCCGGAGCAGCGGACATCGGTAGCCCCGAGAAAATTGCGGATCTTTCCGGGAGTGTGATCGAGACTGCGATGAGACGCATGCACGAGATTATCGATGACGGCATTGATCAAATGAAGTCCAGCCGTGATCCTGTGCCGGTTATTCTCGTTGGTGGTGGTGCGGTTCTCGTGTCCCGAAATTTAAACAACGCCTCCCAGCTCCTGCGACCGGAACACGCAGGGGTGGCGAATGCTATCGGTGCAGCCAACGCGCAGGTGGGGCGCGAAATAGAGCGCATTGTGTCCTATCGTGAGCATCCGCGGGATAGCGTGCTTGCGGAGCTCAAGGCCATGCTGACCGAGGAGCTTATCGCTGCAGGCGCGCTGCAAAGCAGTATCAAGATAGCGGATATTGAAGAAACCGCCATCGCTTACATGGCCGATGAGTCAACGCGCCTGCGGGTAAAAATGATCGGTGATCTGGATTTTGCGGGGACTCAGTCATGAGCGTCACCATTACCCATGAAGATATCGAAGCGCTGTGCATGGGCTCGGTGTTTCTCGCCACCGGCGGAGGAGGCGATCCCTACATTGGCCAGCTGCTGGTCACGGAGGCTCTTAAAAAATACGGGCCTGTGACACTGTTCCCCCTGGCCGAGCTTCCGGATGATTCTCTGGTAGTCGCTGTGGGGGAGGTGGGGGCTCCATCCATCAGTCTCGAGCATTTACCTGTTGGTAACGAGTGTCTGGAGGTGGTGGATCGACTGCAGGCGTGGATGGGTAAACCCATCACCCACCTGGTGTCCTTTGAGGTGGGCGGCGCGAATTCGGTGATTCCACTGTTGGCGGCAGCGGCTAAAGGAATACCGCTCATCGACGGTGATGGCATGGCCCGGGCGCTTCCTGAGGCGCAGATGATGACCTTTGCCATCGAAGGCGTGAAACCCAGTCCCGCCGTTGCTGTGGACTACAGCGGTGGCGCAGTGTATTTCGATGTGCGCGATGCAGAACTCTACGAGCGCCAGATACGCAATCTTTCCATGGCCATGGGCGGCATGGTGTTTACCGCTGAGCATCCCATGAACAGCGAGGAAGCGCGGCGGGCCATTATTCCCGGAACCATCAGTTTTGCGCTGGAGCTGGGGCGAACACTCCAACAACATTCTGGCAATGCCGCGCAGATTGAGGAACCGCTGAAAGCGCTGTTCGAGGCCTCGGATTACGGACAGTTCAAGCGCCTTTATACCGGCAAGGTGGTGGACATCAATCGCAAGACGGTGGGGGGCTTTGATGTGGGCGAGGCTATTTTGGAGTCTACGGTGGATGATTCGCCGCCCCTGCGTTTGGCCATCAAGAACGAATTTCTCCTCGCCGAAATCGGTGGTCGCGTGGTCGCCAGCGTGCCGGACCTGATCACCATGGTGGACCATGAAACCGCTGTGCCCATCAATGCGGAGCGAATTCACTACGGTCAGCGGGTGAGTGTCTTTGGTATTGGCTGCCCGGCCCACTACCGAAGCGCAAAGGCCTTGAAGGTCGTAGAGCCTCGGGTATTTGGCTTCGATATCGATTACGTGCCCATCGAAGACCTCTAAACGCTATGCGGTACTAGGGAAGTGCGGTCTCTATAGCTCGCACCAGTTGCTGCTGCGTGGATTCATTTACCTGCGGTGCGCCGCCCTCGGCATCGGGCCAGCTGGAAAGCATCACAATCACTGTGTTTGTTTCGGGCGCCACATGAATGAGCTGGCCGTGCACGCCCCGCGCCTGTATGGAACCGCGGCCATCACCGACACCCCACATAAAGGAGCGGTAGTAAGGCTTAAAACCTGCCGCGGCCTGATAAGGCCAGCTTCTACTGCCGTCCCTTGAGATGATGTCGTCTACCCACGCCGGGGCGAAGAGCTGTTCTTCTCCTACGGTGCCGCGGTGGAGGATAAGCTGCCCGACACGCCCAACGTCCCTAAGCGTGGCGTGCATGCCGCCCGATGCCAGCGTGAAGCCACCGGTATCCACCGTAATACCCGCATCCTGTTCCGCGCCGATGCGCTTCCAGATGCGCTCCGATACAAGGTCGGCAAAGCGTTTACCCGTAGCGGCCTCCAGCACCCAGGCCATCACGTCCGTGGTGCCCGATTTGTAGACAAAACTGCCCTGGCGTCCCGGCATGCGGCCCACCGCGGGTAAGAAAAGGTAATTGCCGATGACCGCTACGCCCTCGCAGTCCGGCCCGGTAAGCAGTCCGTCGGAGCAGTCCTGCCGCCTAACGGTGCTGTCAGCCGCGGCGTAATCCTCATTCCATTCAGAGCCGTCGCGCATGTCCAGAACATCCCTGAGTCTGTCGGGCCCCCAGCCGCTATCAGTGAGCGCCGGCACGTAGTCGGCCACCGTCTTGTCGAGATCAATGAGACCGTCTGCAGCCACGCTGGCCGCGGTGAGACCGGTGATGGTTTTGCTCACGGACCAGAGGAGATGGGTGCGCTCGGGTGTCAAGGTGCCGGCGTAGCGCTCGAGGACGACTCGACCATCCTTGATCACCAACAGGCCGTCAATGTATTGGTCGTCCATAAGGGCGCCGAGTTGTCTGGGCATCCCGTTCCAATCGACGGTCATGTCTCTTGCGGCAGAGTCGAGACCCAGAAGAGGCCGGGGACTGTCGCTACCGTGGCGGATGGGTTTACTCGGTAGCACCTCGCTCATGTGGGTATAGGCCCAGCGGTTGAGGGGGCCGAATTGCCAGGTCGCACCGTTGAGACCTTCGGGGCGCTCATCTTCCACGCTACTGGCGGGAGCGCTCACAGCGAACATGGCTGCGCAGCTGAGGGTAGTCAGGAGAGAGGATGCTGTTCGCGTGCGAGAGCTCATAATTGCTAAACGTCCGGTTGAGTCAGGGGGTTGCCAAACAATTCGTCCAGAGGCGGAGGATTACACAACGAGCGCATGGCATCATCCGGTACGGTCTCTGCTAGCCCCAGGTCGGTGTACAAGGTATCCAGTTCCCGGAGCGTTTCGCAGGCCTCATAAAGTTCGTACACCATACTCGATACCACCACTGCGGCTCCGATATACGGTAAAGATTCCGCGGGAATAGCGGCGATGCCCCGCGCGGCGACACGCTTGGTTCGGGCAGTCAGGCTTCTGCCGAAGCCCTTTACAGAGGCGCTGCGACGCAGCTGGGTGCTCTTCAGGGTGCGTAGTTGCCGTTCACTACCGGCGAGTCTGGACGATAGCGCTGCACTTGCCGTGCGCACTCCCAGGGTTGTGGCCAGTGCCGTGGAGACGGCTGCGTTGAATGCGCTGCTGGTCAGCAGCAGAACATTGCTTGCCAATAAGCTGAGCAGGGTAAGCAGGACGGCGCTGTGCCGAAGTAGTCGCAGCATCGTTTAAAACTCCGCGCATCGTGCCCCGAGGGGCGATGAACGAAGAATACGCGGGTAGGGCCGTTAACTGAATATCAGATGGAAGCGGGGGTTTTTATTTTAGAGACGGTCGGGGATAGAAGCCGCGCATTAAAAAAGCTGTGACGCCCTAGAGCGTCAGATCAAGGTCGATGTTGCCCACGACGTTCATCTGGGAAACCACGGTCTCAAGGTGCGCGGGGTCGATATCACCGAGGATGTTTACAAACACTGCTTCTTCGGAATCCACGGCCATGATCATCAGGCCTTTGATACGATCACCGCCCTCTTTTACAAACACATGGACGCGTTCGCCCGCTTCCTTCACCCGAACAATCTGCTCCCATTGTGCGTTCAAGAGCTTGGCGCTCACCCCATCCATGCGGGACGCAGCGACTGCCGTGTCGCCGGCAGTGTCATAAACCTGCACCCGGATGTAATCGAGGTTTTTGAGCGTTTCCCTGGCCGCGGGATCGTCATGCTGCATGGCTCCTACGAGCTTTAGAATGGAGCCGCCCAGATTGACCGTTACCCGAGCCTCACCGTACTCATTGGACAGCGTAGAGAAATCGACATAACCCGGCAGGTCTGCGCTGGCGGCATCGGCTGAATAAGCTGATGCCGGGGTAAGCAATAAACACAAGATAAGTGCAAAGGTTTTCATTGTGATGACCTCGATGGGGACTCTGGATACACAGAGTGCGCAAAGTCCGGGTCAAGGTCACGGTTTTAGCGACGAGGTGAGGCGCCGGCGGGACAGACCGCAGCAATGCCTCAAAAAGAGCTTCCCTGGGCAGGTCGTTCTGGTCAGCGATGGTACTGCCGATGAGCTTGTGCTGGCGGGCGATGGGAGCGGCCACGACCCAGTGGTCCGCGTTGAGATAACCCAGAAGTCCGCTGCCGGGAATCAACTGATCGTAGAACAACAGCTGACCATCGTTGCGCCCGTCAACCAGGCTCAGACGGTTATAGTTGCCCGCAAGGGCGGTGGATATGCGCGCCGGCGCCGGGCCAGTTTGTGATCAATGACAGGTGTGCCTGTTTGGCGTCTTCAGCCAAAGGTGAGCCGCTGATGGAACCTGCAGCGCTGATCACCGCAACGATACGCTCCCGTATTTCGGGGTAGGTGACCAATGCCTCCAGGCTGTCATTCGCGCCCTTGGAGTAAGCGATAACCGAACTGCCCCACATGGCCTGCGATGGTGTCATGGGTATCCATCCACTCTTCAAAGCAATCCCGGCCCACGCCCGGAACAATGAGCGCTGTCAGATTGGCGGTGCTTTGGCCGAGGGGTACCGGAGCACCCGACCCCGCAGGCTCTGCGCTCACCCGCCTCAGCGCCTCCTCGCAGGGCCTATAATCGGGCAGGGCATCCTGCCGCTCATCGCTGATACCGATCTTGCTCGCCGGCATGAGGACCAGCGGTAAGGTCTCTTCGGTGCTGGTTATGGGGAAAGGGTTGGTGCAGGACGCGATGAGCGTCAGAAATACAACCCAGGTGCTTCGTGCAAGGTTCATGGGTGGGATTTGCGAATCAGGATTCAAATACCGCCTGACCATCCAGATAGGTGGCGACGATGGGGATGTCCTTGATGGCATTGGGATCGGTCTTGAGCGGATCCTGAGCCAGCAAAACAAAGTCTGCGAGCTTGCCGGGTGTTAGAGAGCCCTTCTCGTGTTCCTCAAAAGACGCATAGGCGCCGTTGACGGTGCAGACCTGCATGGCTTCCGCCGCCGAGATGCGCTGGTTCTCACCCCATACGCGACCCTGGGAGTCCTGACGGGTGACCATGCTCTGGATTGCCATCATGGGCTCGTAAGGTCCGGGGGTGAAGTCCGATGCCGGCGCGACCATGATGCCCGCGTCAATAAAGGAGCGATGCGCGAACATGCTGCGCATTTTTTCCCGGCCGTAATCGACCCACTTATTGCCGTGATAGTAAGCGTAGGTATAAAACGGTGTGGGTATGCTCCCGGTCGTTTTGATGCGCTTGAGGAGTTCCCGGTTGACCAGGGAGCAATGCTCGATACGGAAGCGTGGGTTAGCGCCCTCCCAGTTGCTCAGCACCCGCTCATAGGCGTTGAGAACCATGTCGATGGTCACATCGCCGTTGGCGTGAATACCGATGCGAAAATCATTGGCGACTGCCTCGTCTACCGCGACATCAATCTGCTCCTGGGACATGGTGAGGATGCCGTAGTCGTCTGTTCCCTGAAACGGCGTGCTCATGCGCATGGTGCGCTCCGAGGCGCTGCCGTCTGCGGCGTATTTCACAGCGCCAACCCTGAGCATGGGGTTGCCAAAACCCGAGCGCATACCCGTTGCCTTCATAGCCTCATAAACTGGTGTATTGCCTCGGGGCATAAAGGCAACGCGGGTGTACAGCTCCCCGGCATCCAACGCGTCCATATAGGAAATCCAGCCCTCCAGGTTGCCCGCGGCATCGGTGGTACTGGTAAGACCTGATGCCGCCATGCGTCGGGTCATAAGGCTTGCACCCTTGCGATTGGTCTCGCGGTCCACCTCCGGCCACTCGCCCACATCGTCAAAGACATCCATGGCGAGCTCAGCGACTTTACCGGTGAGCTGGCCATCTTCCCTGAAAAAACGTCCTCCCTCGGGGTCCGGCGTATCGTTGCCGATTCCTGCCATGGCAAAGGCTGTGGAGTTCACCACGCCGGTATGCCCGCCGCGGTGGCGAACCATGACCGGCTGCGAGGGTACGACCGCATCGATGTCCTGAAGCGTAAGAGGGCGACCCTCGTCGAATTTGGTGTCGTCGTACATATGGGCAAGTACCCACTGCCCCGGCGGTGTTCGCTGTGCCTGCTCTTTGAGGAGCGCCTGCACCTTTGAGATCTGTCGCACGTTGACATCAACACTGATGGCCTCATTGGCCAGCAGTGGATGGGAGTGGGCGTCGATAAATCCCGGTGTCACGGTTAAGCCTCGGGCATCGATACGCTGCGTCCCGGGGCCGGCTAAAGCTTCTACATCGGCGATGGATCCCACGGCGAGAATGCGGTTGCCGCGCACGGCCATGGCCTCCGCGTTGGAGGTGGTGACATCCATGGTATGAAACGTGCCGCCGGTAACAATGAGGTCCGCTTTTCCCATTGCCCGCTGACCCCAGCTCGGCCCGCTTACCGCAGCGGCGGTTGATGCCGTTGCCATCGCTTTGAGCAGGTGCCGACGTTTGTTATCGATCGCTGCGTTGCCCATGGTGCATTACCTTGTAGCCGAGTAGGTTAATTTCAGAGTACGTCCAAGGTCTGATCCTGACAACATGCAGCCATGGCGTTTTTATTGCGCAATCGGGGGCTAGTCTAAGCCCGTGGGTGGCGTTGATCGTCCTTTACGAGTAGGGTCCGAAGAACCCCTGATCCGGCTGATTTCCCTGATTCCTTGCCGATGCAAGACATTCATCAGGGCCGATGGTCGTTCTTCTCATAACCACGATCGAGGCAAAACATGAAGCTAGCAATACTCTCCTGTGCGCCCAATGCTTACAGCACGCGGCGTTTAAAAGAAGCCGCCGAACAGCGTGGTCACGACGCTAAGGTGCTGAATACTCTCAAATTTGCCATTGACCTGGAGGAGGGTTCTCCCGAGCTTTACTATCGCCAGAAACGCCTCAGCAGCTATGACGCGGTGCTGCCAAGAATAGGCGCTTCCATCACCTATTACGGCACGGCGGTGGTGCGTCAGTTTCAGGAAATGGATGTGTTCTGCGCGAATACGGCCCATGGCATCGCCAATTCCCGGGACAAACTGCGCAGTCTGCAGATTCTCAGTCGCCATCACATCGGACTGCCCCGGACGACCTTTGTGCGCGATCGCAAGGATGTACTTCCGGCTATCGAGCGGGTGGGTGGGGCACCCATCGTTATCAAACTGATTGAGGGAACCCAGGGCATTGGTGTGCTCTTGGCGGAGTCTGTAAAGCAGGCCGAATCCATCATTGAGCTTCTCCAGAGTCAGAAACAGAACGTGTTGATTCAAAAGTTCGTTGCCGAGAGCAAGGGCAAGGATATTCGTGCTTTTGTGGTGGGCGATCAGGTCGTTGCCGCCATGCGCCGGGTGGCCCAGGGCCAGGAGTTTCGCAGCAACGTTCACCGCGGCGGGGTCGCTGAGCCGGTAGAGCTGGATGAGCGCTATCGCGAGACGGCGGTGCGTTGTGCGCAGATTCTGGGTCTGCGGGTAGCCGGTGTGGATATGCTGGAAGGTAAAGACGGACCCCAGGTGATGGAGGTAAATTCATCCCCGGGCCTGGAGGGTATCGAAACGGCAACGGAGCTGGATATCGCGGGCGCAGTAGTGGATTATCTGGCGGCGCAGGTGGATTTCCCGGAAATCGACATCCGGCAGCGACTGACCGTGAGCAAGGGTTATGGCGTTACTGAGCTGTATATCCCCGAGGGCTCAAAGTTCGTGGGGCAAACCATTCTCCAATCCACGGTGGAAGAAAAAGACCTCAATGTGCTGACGCTTTACCGCGGTGGCAAGGTGCTCCCCAATCCCCGTCGGGACAGGGTGCTGGAGCCCGGTGACAAATTACTCTGCTACGGCAAGCTCGAGGCCATGCGGGATATGATTCCCGCGCGGACCCAGAAGAAGCGGCGACCCGAGGTGCTGGAGCTGGATACTGAAATTACCTCGGTGAGTCCGGAATAGAGAGATAGCTTTGCTGCGGCGATTCCACCGCGGGCATTATTGGGGCACAGAACATTGGCAGCGGCACGTAAGGGTTCGGAACTGGTTATTGGCGGGATAAGCATTGCAGCGGGAGAGAGCGAGCTTATTGATCTGCGCGTGGCGCCGATGTACACCCATGATGATTTATCCATCAATGTGCAGGTGCTCCGCGGCAAGCGCCCCGGGCCGACACTGTTTATCAGCGCCGCGATTCACGGCGATGAAATCAACGGGGTAGAAATCATCCGTCGCCTGCTGCAGCACAAGGCGCTCAAGAACCTGCGCGGCAGCCTGCTGGCCATACCCATCGTGAATGTTTATGGCTTTTTGAATCACACGCGCTATCTACCCGATGGTCGCGACCTCAACCGCTCTTTCCCCGGCTCCTCCAAAGGCTCTCTCACGGGCCGCGTGGCCCATACCTTCGTCAAGGAGGTGGTGAAAAAGTGCACCCACGGCATCGATTTACACACCGGTGCCCGCCATCGCAGTAATTTTCCGCAGATTCGCGCAGACCTGGATGACGAACAGGCGGCGGAGATGACGCGCGCCTTTGGCGTTCCCCTGGCCATCGATGCAAAAATTCGCGATGGCTCCCTGCGCAACTGCGCGGGAGACCTGGGAATCCCGGTGATTCTTTACGAGGCGGGAGAGGCGCTGCGGTTTGAAGAGGTCTATATTCGTGCCGGGGTACGGGGAATCATTAACGTGATGCGCAACATCGGCATGCTTCCCCCGTCCCGAAGCAGGAAAGCGCACCCGGAACCGATTATCAGTAACGAGACTACCTGGGTTCGTGCAGGGGAGAGCGGGGTACTGCGAACTTTTACGGCCCTGGGGGATAAGGTAAGCGAAGGCCAGACTCTGGCGATAGTTGCCGACCCCCTGGGCGCCTCTGAGACGCCAATATTGGCGCCATCCAGTGGCGTGGTGATCGGGCGTACCAATCTGCCCCTGGTGTACGAGGGAGATGCCACTTTTCACATAGCCAACTATGGACGGCGCGCGAGCGCGGTGGAGAGACACGTGGAGCAGTTTCAGGAAGAGCACGCGCCGGACGAGCAGTCGTCAATGGGCGAGGGAGATGATGCGCCGATAGTCTGATCCGCTACCGGGCTGGTACAAAAAGCGAGAAGGGGTCTTCAAGAGAGGAGGACTCTGCTAAAGCAGAGAATAAAAAACGAGGGGAAAAATGGCGCGCCCGGAGAGATTCGAACTCCCGACCAACTGGTTCGAAGCCAGTTACTCTATCCAGCTGAGCTACGGGCGCAAATAACACGGCGCTATACGCGCCAAACACTAGTGTATCGCTAATCGAGGCTGAAATTCTTGTATTTTTGCCCCGATCTGCAAAAAAAGAGACGCGGTTTAGG
This sequence comes from Congregibacter sp., assembly GCF_965660375.1. Classification (GTDB taxonomy): domain Bacteria; phylum Pseudomonadota; class Gammaproteobacteria; order Pseudomonadales; family Halieaceae; genus Congregibacter. The sequence continues at coordinate 50,656 of NZ_CBFHZO010000001.1, forward strand.
CTGCGGCCTCTTGCTCTACCTCAGAGTCTTCTGCCGCTGCGCCCTTATCTTCAAGGGCTTCAAGCTTCTCTTCCAGGGCTTTAAGCTGTGCCTTGAGCTCCGCATTCTCGTTTTTTGTCTGCTTGTAGGACTTCTGCAGCAGATCATTGGCGGAGGTTTTCTCGGCGAGCTTCTTCTTGCTGGCATCGAGATTCTTCTTCATCTTTGCGGGATCAAACTGCTTTAATGTCGCCATTTCCTCACGCACTTCAGACAGGTCTGATTGGAGCGTTTTGGCCCGTGTTTTTTGCTTGGCGACGTCTTCCAGCAGGTTTTCGCAGCGCTGGTGGAGCTCGCGATTGCGCTGCTCAACCTTTTTGTTCTTTGACGCGTCTACCGACAACGCCGAGATCTGCTCCAGCTGCTTGGCGATAACGGCTTTCTGATCTTCCGTCGATTTTTCGAGTTTGCTGATTTCTTCCGCCTTGGCATCAAGTTGTACCTGATACTCGGCGCGGAGCTTTTCTTCCAGCTCCATGATTTTTTCCAGATTTCTTGCAGTAAGCATTCAGTATGTCCGTTGATATCCGTGTTGTTGAGCGCAGATCGTGGCGGCCTTCAAAAGCCAGATGCTTTTCGTCGCAACTTCTTTGAAGCTACGGAGGGCACTTGTCTGGGCGACGATCGCTTGCGGCTCGCAACGGACCGTCAAAATAAGACGCTGGGTTGTGAGCCAGGGGAACCAAAAATCAATGCGTTTAGCTCGCGTCCATTTTTAGCGCGGCAAAGGGTATCTGCAGAGCGCCTCAAGTGCAAGAAACCACGGAAAAAAAGTAGGGGGAATATCCCATGCCCAGCCGGTGCTCGGCACCGTGCGTGTTCCGTGTAAACTGCGCTTATGTTCACAAGTTCTCTGACCATTGCCGCGGTATTGGCGGCCCTTATCGCCCTGTCCGAATGGCTGGCGACACGAACCTGGCTCCGCCACTTCGGTGCAGCGTTGCTGGTGATCGTGCTCACGGCCATCGTTGCGAACCTCGGCATCATTCCCACCTACGGCCCGGAAACGCCGCTCTACGGCGCTATTTTCACCTACGTCGCGCCTCTGGGGATTTTTTGGCTGCTCCTGCTGGTCGATTTGCGGAGTCTGGGGCAGGTGGGGGGGCCGACGCTGTTGCTCTTCCTGTTCGGGGCTTTCGGCACCGCTTTGGGAGCAGCCGCGGGGCACTGGATAGTCGGTGGGGCAGAGGCGCTGGGTGATCAGCATGCGGCCCTGGCAGGTATGTTTACCGGCACTTACGTGGGCGGGAGCGTGAATTACAACGCCGTGGCTCTGGAATATGGCGTTATGGAGGATGCTGCCCTGTACGCCGGAGCCGCAGCGGTAGATAACGCCATGACCACGGTGTGGATGATTGTTTGTGTGACGCTGCCTCGCTTGCTGGTGGGGTTCTGGCCCAAGGTAAAAGACCAGCAAGAGCGCGTGGCCCGGGGTCCCATTGAGGATGATGGCGAGGTCACACGTATTTTTGATCTTGCGGTGGTGATGGCCCTGGGCATCGCCGCCGTGAGTTTATCCGACCTGCTGGCAGACATTCTTAAGGAGTCCGCGGGAGTCGACATACCTTCGGTACTGGTGCTCTCGACCCTCGCGCTGGTTCTGGCGCAATTACCGGCGGTTCAGCGCATAAAAGGTGCCCGTTTGCTGGGTCTTCTTGCCGTCTATTTGTTTCTAGCGGTCATCGGTTCCCTTTGCGATGCTGAAGCGCTCATGCGCATGGGTGAGCTGGCGCCGGTGCTGGGCGTGTTTGTGGTGGTGTTGGTGTCGGTGCACGGTACCGTTGTGTTTGGCGCAGCCCGCCTGCTCAACGCTGACCTGGAAACCGCGTCTGTCGCATCCCAGGCAAACATCGGTGGTGGTACCTCGGCGCTGGCGTTGGCCCGGAGTCTCGGGCGCAGCGATCTTGAGCTCCCGGCTATTCTTGTGGGCTCTGCCGGTCTCGCCCTGGGTAACTATCTCGGCTTTACCATGGTTGGGTTGCTGGGCGGTTAGTACGCGAAGCGCTGGATCAAATCGCGTAGAGCGCGATCAGCAGCACAAAGCCGTAGCGCAGTCCCTTGCCGATGGCGACCAGCACCAGGAACGTGGGTAATCGCACGTTCATGACCCCCGCGATGAGCGTTAAAGCGTCACCACCGATAGGCAGCCAGGCAAACAGTAGCGACCAGACCCCCCGATGTTGGAACCAACGCTGCGCCCGCTCTATCTGGCCCTCACTGAAATAGAACCAGCGCTTGCTCTGAAATCTGAGCAACTGCTTGCCAATACCCCAGTTCACCACTGCCCCCAGGGTGTTCCCCAGCGTTGCCGTCAACAGCAACATCACCGGGTCCGCGCCCTGTTGAAGACCCAGGACAAGTACGATCTCTGAATAGAAAGGCAGGATCGTCGCCGCCAGAAAAGACGATCCGAAAAGTAGCAGGTAGTTTTCCAAGAGACTCCTTTGGAGTGGTTTTTTTGCCCTGGGGCTGTGAAGCGGGTCGCCAAAGTTTTGTCGACAATACGCTATGCTTGAGTAAAAGTATGAAGATGATGGAGTTGCTATCCACGGCTAGGTACTTGGTTGCAGAAACGCGGTCGCATCAGGAGTTGTAGATGTCAGCGTCACCCGTGGCAGATAACAACCCCTTCGAGGCACGCTTTTTCGGTACAGTGCTCCTCATAAATTCATCACTGAGAATAATACTATGCCATCTATCACCCTCATCGAGCACAATGGCGAAAGCCACACCATTGAAGCCAAAATCGGTAAATCTCTGATGCTCAACGCCATTGATAACGGCGTGCCGGGTATAGACGCCGACTGCGGAGGCGCCTGTGCCTGCGGCACCTGCCATTGTTTTGTGGAAGAACCCTGGGCAGCTGTGACTGGCGGTGTCGAGATGTTAGAAGAGTCTATGCTCGGTATGCGGCCGGACCGTGCTGACAACTCGCGTCTTAGCTGCCAGATCGAAGTGTCCGAGGATATGGACGGCCTGGTAGTGAGGCTCCCCGAGTATCAAATGTAGGCGAGAATGCGAGTAGTGCGTATAGCCTGGTACCTGCATCACTCTGACCATTGGCTCTGGACGACATGGTGGTCCTAGGATGCTGTCATTGCCAAAGCGACATCGCATTCGTTGGTTGCTGCGGTCCATTCCTTGATGGCACGGCGATTCCCGATACGCCGGAAAAATTGATGCGCTCGCGCTACAGTGCTTTCGTGGTCTGTGACGAGGCATACCTTCTTGCGACTTGGCATCCCAAAACACGCCCCAGCCGAGTGCGTCTTAATGAGGCGCAGCGATGGTTAGGATTACAGATTCGAGAAACCACTGGCGGTGGTCCACGGGACGTCGCAGGAACCGTCGAGTTTGTCGCGCGTTCCAAAACCCATGGTAAGGGCCAGCGGATCCACGAGATCAGTCAGTTCGAAAAAATCGACGGACGCTGGTATTACCTCAAGGGCAAGCACCTCTGAACAGGCCTGAGTCAGTCAAGCGCCAGCAACCGAGCCAGGGACCGATCGATTAAAGCTCCGGTGTCGAGGCTGGCGTCGTTACACATCATCGCCAGGGCGGCGTGCTTACCCGGCAATCTTGCATAGTAGGTGCTCGTGCCCAGCCAGCCGCCGGAGTGTTCAAAGATCATGGTGTCACCCGCGCCCCGAATATTCTGGCCGTTGGCGTAGAGCCGTCCATCAGATCGGTGCTGGCTGTTCGCTGTATTCATAAGCGCCATGAGTGTTGCAGGCTCTCTTCCCAGCTTTGGCGCATAAAAATGGCTGTCCCAGATGAGCATGTCATCCAGATTGGTGTGCAACCCGCCGTCACCCACCCAGAACAGGTTGGTCATGTCGTTGACGTAAATCCCCTCATCGTTCTTTTTATAGCCATCAGCGCGCTGGGGAACAATCTCTACCGGATCATCACTGAAAAAGCTGTTGTGCATGCCCAAAGGAGAAAAAATACGCCGTTCGGCGTAGTCCCGCAGACTTTCTCCAGAGACATCCTCCACCAGCATAGCCAGGATGACGTAGGCGATGTTGCTGTACAGGAAACTCTGATTCGGGGCCTGGGCGAGGGGCAACTGCTCAACAACCGCGTAAAACTCTTCGATGGTCAGATAGTCTTCATTACCCAGGCGAAACTCACCGCCGGCGGCCGACTTGAGGTCGATGGCGTTGCTGGCCTTCGGGCCTTCGTAGGAGCCGGCAATCAAGTCGTAGTCGCCCATACCCGATACATGACCCAGCATGGCGTTAATGGTGACGCGCGCGCCGTAGGGCTTTAGCTGCGGCAGATAGTCCCGTATGTCGGCATCGAGATCGATTTTGCCTTCGTCGGCGAGGAGCAACACGGCCATGGCCGTGAACTGTTTGGAAACGGAGGCCATGCGATGTACGTGACTGCCATCCAGGGGCACGTCCAGTTCCATGTTTGCGAGGCCATAGCCCGTTTTGTGGAGCCATTTCCCGTCCCTCGCCACCCCCACGCTGCAGCCCGGGCCATCATCGGGAATAGCGGAGAAAATCACGTCCATATCCTGGGAGATCTCTCCCCGCGCAAAGTGCGAGGACATCAGTGCCATGAGGAAGAGACTTTTCAAAAAGGTATTCATGGACTTGGCCATAGTGGGGTTCCTCTTTAGGAAGGGCGAATCAGCTTTGCCAGATGCGAGATAACTTTGGGCTGGGGCATGCCCTGGGTGTGCTTTGCCAGGTCTTCGGATCCGGGCCGTGCTGTGATTATCCGGGCCGCATCCCGTGAGTAATAGAAGCACGCATCGCTATGGAGGTCATCAAAGCGCTTCTTCAGCGGATCCAGCAAGCGGTCCGGTCCTCCCCAGGCATACCAGGCCCAGGGATAGTGTCGTCCCTCTTCGGGGCAGGGAGGTGCGCGGCGGGTGTGGGTGAGAGATCGCTTGGCCTGATTTAAATCGCGATCGCAAAGATAGAACAGGTTAAGGACCTGTAAGTAGCTGCCTGGGGGAACCGGTTCTCCCGCCGCTGCATAGGATTTACGCAACACGGAAAGCACCGTAGGCAGAAACTTGTCGCCGGAAAGGACAATAGGCGTGAGCTGGGCTGTGCGTTTACCGGGAGTGGCTGATCCGGGGTTCTTGCCTATGATACAGCCGAGGACCCGGTCCTCCTGGTCTGGATTGCAAGTCGGCTCGAGGTAGATGCGGGTGTCGAAACGGAAACGGTTTCCGCTCAGGGTTTTAAAGCGGGCCCAGTAGTGACTCAATTGTCCTGGGGCTTTTCTTTTGCCTGAGACTCTGGGAGTTCCTGGTACTTTTCACGACACTCCCGGTGTACTTCCTTGATGCACGCCGACTTGTTTGCGCGGCGATTGCAGCGCTGCTCTTCTACCAGCACCTGGTACTCGCAATTTTCTATCGCTGCGTTCTTTTCTTCAGTTTCGATCTCGCCGCCGTAGTAGCTATAGGGTTCGGTTTGCGCGATAGCAGAGGGGGCCGCAGTTGCAGCGGCCAGAGCGCAAAAGATTAACTTGGCTGAAGAACTTAAAGAATGGTAACGCCCCAGGGGGGCGCCACCCTTTTTTACTGCAGGACCTTTCAACGTCCGCTCAGCGCGATCATATCCATTCCTTTGGCTTTGATCTGCTCGTTAAGCGAGGGCACGCCTTGATCCCAGACTTCCTGCAGCGTCGCCAGCTGCGCCTCAATGGTCTCGGTGATCTCAGCCTTGAAGGCCACTGCCTGACTGGTGGGTGCGGCATCACCGGTCGCGACCATCCGCATGAGACTGACCAGCTTATTGTTCAGTCGAATGGGGAAGTTAAGGGGGTCCTGACGGCTTTGGTTCTTCGTCTGGTACAAGGCCTCCTCAACGCCGGTGATGGTTTCTCCCATAGCCAGAATCTCACCAAGGAGCGCCGAGGGCTCCTCTACGCTGTCGCCTTCGTCGATGAGGCGCGCCTCCAAAGCATCCAATTGTGACCGGAAGCTACGGATATCCGCAATTTCCTCATGCATCCGTGACAGCAGATCCCGGGCTTCCAGCACAAAATCAAACTGCGCGGCAAAGTCCTCGGGCGTTGCGGTGGAGCGGGGGTCCGGAATCACTTCAAAGGCAACGCTTTGGCTCTCACCGTCGACGATGAGCTCCGCGCGGTACTGACCGGGAACAGCGCGGGGTCCCGTCTTCATGTCCGACCAGAGAATCAGTCCGTCAAAGCGCTTCATGCCGGGGTAATCGAGATCCCAGACATAGCGATTGAGTCCCGCGTCGGTGCTCAATACCCGAGTGTCCGGCTCGTCGCCATTGGCGCTGTCATCGTCGGGGCCAGGCTCCCGGGACCAGGTCCAGATCGCGCTGTTATCACCTTCCTTGAAGACGGAAAGCTCGACTTTTGCATCAGCATCCAGGTCCTCCGGGAGGGTGTAGTAAAGCGCGACGCCTTCCTCGGGATTGGTGCCGGCGGGGCCTTTTGAGCGATCCCAGCCCTTCGACAAAATACGGTAGGAGGGGCGCGGGGTGTACAGATGTACCGTCCCGGCGTGATCCTCATCGAGCTGTCGCAAGGTGCTCAGGTCATCCATGATCCAGAACCCACGGCCCTGGGTCGCGGCAATGAGATC
>NZ_CBFHZO010000002.1:0-14466 GCF_965660375.1 Congregibacter sp.
TTTTGCCGGACCCCGCGCCCGCAAGCACCAGCATATTGCCACTCTCAGCCGCCACCGCATCGCGCTGGGCGTCGTTCAGACCCGTCAAAATATCACTAACATCCATCGTCCCATTCTAACCGCATCGCCGGCATCACTCACGGAAAACGGCAATGGGGAGCGTCACTGCTATTGCTCTGCTAATATCCGGGAGGGTCCATAGCCGGTAGCTAAATCAAATGGCAAAAGAAGACGAAGATCCGAAATCCGATACCTCTGCGGGGGAAAACAGCCAGCCCTTTATTGGGAACGACGATAAGGGCCAGGATAGGGATTCTGATAGCCCGGAAGAAGACTACCGGGATTTTTTTGTTGATCGGGATGATGATAGCGACCCGGGATTTGTCGACCGCGACGACGACAGTGCCATTGCGGGCGCCGACGATTATAAAAATGTGGACCCGGGCTACGCGGCCTTCGCCAGCGAGTTTGATGACCCCCTGGCTGATTGGCCTGCGCCGGAGGTACCGCTGAGTGAGCTCCCCCGGGGACAACAGGAAGGTGACACTCCTGATGAGCCGGTGGCGGACCCTGCTCCAAACCCCGAAACTGATAAACCCACCTCAGACGACGGGTTTCCCCATGACTCCGCCGATTCAGCCGGCACCAGCTTTGATGAGGAGCCGTTGTTCGATGACTCATCCGACGATAGTGCCGAAGACGGCAGAACTCCGGACTTGTCCGACAGCGACCATTTAAGCGCTGCGGACGCACAGGATTATCCTCTGACTGACGTCGAAGATTACGGAGTACCGGGAACCATTCCTGAAGAAGAGGATCCAGAGCCCGTCGCTACAGAGGAGGCCGCACTGAAGCTTTCTTCCGAAGCCACTGATTACCCGGAACTGGGGGTTTTTACAAATGATGCCGATCAAAATATGGCGTTTGACGAAGATCAGGAAGACTTTGAAGAAGAATTTGTCGATGACTTCTTAAACGATCTCGATCCACCGGAAGATGACGAACCTCCCGCGGTGGATGATTACGGCGAAGATCTCGACCCGCCCCTGGGGACTATTCCACCCGCGGCGGCAAGCAGTGTGGAAAAAGCCGCGCCTTTTGAGACCGAAAGCATGAGCAAGGCTGAAGACGAGGACCCCGTGGCCCCAAGATCCTCCGTAGCTAAACCCGAGACTGACGAGACCCGAACCTTTCCCTTGGGGATGATCGCCGTCGTAGTCGTGGCGCTTCTGTTACTTGCCGTCGGTGGCTTCGGCGTGATGCAGCAACGCAGCGAAATGCGGGCAGAAATCCGCGACCTGCAGGCGAGACTCGCTACCACCCTCAGCCCCAAAGAAGCAGAAATGGAACGGGAGCAGCAAAGGCAGGTCCAACTTCAGAATGAGTCCCTCAGCACAGAGCTTGAAGCCTTGACGGCAGAAAACGATGCTCTGGCTGAGAGACTGGCAGAATTGGAGGCATTGGAAGCCGCCCAGGCCCGCGCCATTGCAGAACAGCGCGCACAGGAGGAAGCCGCAGCGAAAGAGGCTGCGGAACGAAGGGCGGCAGAGGCCGCAGCAGCAGCAGCAGCAGCAGCATCAAGCACTTCCTCAAACACTGCGCCTCAAAGCAATAGAGCGGCAGTGAAAGGCCCGTGGTTTGTTAACTTTGGATCCTATGCAGACCGCACTATCGCTGATCGATGGGCAAGGAAACTGAGCGTTGAGAGTGGCGAGGTTACCGTGCAGACTGCCTCCGCGGCAGGTAAAACTCTCTATCGCGTTCGAGTAGTCGGGCTCACGAACCAGGACTCCGCTGAGCGTGTTGCAACCGCCCTGGAGCGGCAATACCAGCTGCCGCGATTGTGGGTAGGCAAAAACTGACAATCAAATATTACTGACCATTTATTACCAGAGGTATAAGAAGATGAAACACAGTCCAGTGAAAACCAACCGTCCTCATTACCCGATGCTCGCCGTTGCCGCGTTGAGCCTTTGCCTCGGGAGCATTCTGTCGGTTACAGCCAATGCAGAAGACATGTGCCAGAAACCCGATCAACCGATAATGCCCGATGGCTCCGAGGCAACCATGGAGGCGATGCTCGCCGGTCAAAAAGCCGTTAAGGCTTTTCAGGAAAGCAATATGGAATACATGCAGTGCCTGGAGGCCCGGTACTCTGCTGCCGAAACCGATGTGAAAAACGCCACCGATGAAAATGCACAGGCGCTGGCAAAAGCTGATTACGCCAGGTCCATTGATGCCTATAACGCGGCGGTGTCTGTAGAAGAAGCGGTAGCGGAGGAGTTTAACGTTGCCCTGCGAGCCTACAGAGCGGCGAACAAGTAGCGAGAGAGCTTGAATCAAGGCCGCTACGGTTCGATAGAGGGAAAAGAAAGATAGCTCAGACGAGTTGGTGGCTCTGAGCGCCGAGCATGAAGCGCGAGTTAAAATTTCCTTTCAGTGAGCCAGTAGTGCGGTCCGTCGCGTCGACGATAGCCAACAGTTCATCCATCAATACCAGCTCTGAGGCAGCAACCAGCGCATTCAGGTCAATGGGACAGTTTGCCTGCACAATGGCGAGGTCCCGCTGGACCCCATCCCGATCCTGGAGCCCGAGGACGCGCATAATCCGGTTGCAAATGGCAGACACGGTCGCCTGTTCCTGCTTGCTCAGGGGCTGATCCCCGCCCATCGTCGCAGAACTGTTTCCTACTGTGGTTTTCACAAAATCTACATGTACGACCATGATGTTTGCCTCCCAATCGGGCTTAGTCATTTCAACGGGCAGAAAAAAGCACTAAATCACCACCATGGAGGAAGCCTGGGGAATCACCGGCAAACAACCCAGGGCAGGTCGCAAAAATACTAGCCATCTCCTTGGTACCACGTAGCACAAATACAAAGGACGAGATTCTTCATCCGGATATCGGGAGCTTTATGACAACGCTATACATCACCGGCGCCGGCGTGAGCGCTGAAAGCGGCATTCCCACCTTCCGCGGTGAGGACGGGTTCTGGACCATCGGTAGTCGAAACTACACGCCCCAGGAGATGGCCACCCGCGCCATGTATGAAAACGACCCGTTGCAGTTTCTCCGCTGGTATTACCAGCGCTTTGCAAGCTACCGGCACTATGGCCCTAACGCTGTGCACCACTGGCTGGCGGACAAAAACCTGATTACCCAGAACATTGATGGTCTTGACGGCAAGGCTGGCAACGAAGACTACATCGCCATCCACGGCCGCCTCGACCAGATGACCGTTTTCCATGACCAAAATCTCGCTGACCAGGTTGCGGCTGTTGCTACGCCCTGGGACGACGTGGATGAAAACAACCTGGATCACAGCCTGCGCTCGGTATTTCGCATACCGGACCGGCCAATAATAAATGAGTCCTACAAACCCTTCGTTTTATTGTTTGATGAGTATTACACCGAGCTTTACCGCATATCGGAAGCGCGCAGGAGGATGATGGGCGCTGAGCACATGGTATTTATGGGCACCTCCTTCAGCGTCAATATCACCATGATGGCGCTGGAAATCGCCATGACACGCAACACCCCCATAGAGATCGTCGATCCGCAGCCGGTGACCATTCCCTACGAAAACACCACCTACCATGAGATGACAGCGTTAAACTACATTCAACAGAGTCCTGTGTGACGTGGATGCTCGCCTACCGGCCGCACACGCGCCGCTTGTTACAACGACGGGTCTTTCCTCAATAGATAAAGCGGAGACTCGCCTTGGCAAAGCTCACACTACACGGACTCCGGATCTCCTATTACACCGGAAAGATGGAGGCTTATCTTAGATACAAGGGAATCGATCACGACTTTGTGCCTATGGATGCTGACTCAATGCAGATGCTGGGTGATAAGACCGGCGCGGCACAGATGCCTGCCATTGAGCTGGACGACGGTCGATTTATGACCGATACCACACCGATGATTGCCTGGCTGGAAACACAGTACCCAGCCTTCCCAGTAGTACCCGATGACCCCGTACTAGAATTTGTGTCACATCTTTTGGAGGACTACTTTGAGGAGTGGTTGTGGCGCCCGGCCATGCATTACCGATGGAGTTATCGGGTCTCCCGCTTACATCTGGCAAGAAAGATCGTCGAGGAGTTTGATACCAAGATTCCGGGACCCGACTTCGTCAAACATGCTTATGTTCGTCGGCGACAGCACGTGAATTACGTCAAGAAGGACGGTGTTGACGCTAATACCTGGAATCACGTTGAGTCTATTTATCTCAACACCCTTGATCGCCTGGACGTGACTTTTTCCAAGCGGCCTTACCTGTTGGGCGACAAGCCTACCCTGGGCGACTTCGGCCTTTTTGCGTCTATGTTTCGTCACTTTGCTCAGGATCCCACAGCGTCAGACATCATGCGCCTAAGAGCTCCCAACGTGTTTGAATGGCAGGCTCGCCTATGGAATGCACGGCGCAGCGAAGATGCACAGCTACTGGATGCGGTACCGGAGGACTTAAATCCAGTTCTGGACGATATAGGTGAGGCTTACCTGCCATACCTGAATGCCAATACTCTCGCCTGGCAAGCAAATAAAGACCGTTTTGATCCGGTGATTCAGGGCGTCCAATATCGGAACGTTCCGGTGTCACAGTACCGCGTCTGGTGTCTGGAAGAACTGCAAGGAAAGGCACGAAAAGTGGCTCCAGCAGAGCAGGATAGACTGCAAAACCTACTGGGGAATCACGGCTGTTGGGCAACACTTTTTGAAATCGACAACCCCGATTCGCGCTACGATGAGGGACAAAACCTGCCCTTCAGTGGCCGCAAGGTCCACTACGACAACCGACCCAGGCATTGATCAATGCTCAAGAACATAGCCATTTTAGCAGCGCCAGACCGATGATAGCCTTATAATGGGCAATCGCTAAAACCTTGGCAGCGGCATGCCTCTGATACAAACCACCCGACAACGACGACATCCGATTCTCGCTGTTCTGACAGTCGCGTTCTATCTGATGACGGCCGCTATCGTGCCGCCCGGTCACATGGCCGCATCATTGGATTCGGGAACTGCCTTTCACCTCTGCCCCGGCGACGCTCGTAGTTCACTGATCATTGATGCACTGTCCAGTATTTCCATGGATGGCGACCATGGGCAACATCACGGTGGGCATCATCAAACAGCTGACCCGGCAAAGGGTCATGGTGGTGCTCACGGAAGCGATATCAGTGAAACCTCCGGGGATCCAGGGTGTATTTTTTCCGGGGTCGGTAACGCTGTTGCCTACAGCTCGAGCCCCGACAGCGACGTACAATCCGCCAAAAATACGGTATTCCTTCCTGCACCGCGCAGGTCCCATCAACGAATCGCCTGGCTGCGGCCACCGGTACGGTCTCCCCCCGTTTAAATCTTCCCGCCAGAGATTCTGGCTGCAACAAAACAATCAAACCCCGTCGGTCGCTAATCGATGGGAAATGTTTGCTGTGCGCGTCTGCGCATCAGGGAGATAGACATGTATACACATCAGAAACGCAGTGGACTGTACGCTGCCATCATCGCAATAACTACAACGAACCCAAGCTCCGCACTGGACTTGGAAGAACTCATTATCACCGCTCGGCACGACGCTCGGACAATTGAGGTCACTGAGGCCATCAGTATTTCGCCGGACGCAGCAGAGCTGCTTCGGGATGCCCCGGGTGCCAACATTGCCACTAATGGGCCTATCACCGGAATCCCCCAGTATCGAGGGCTTTTTGGGCCACGCATTTCCGTATCTCTTGATGGCAGCCTGCTGGCGCCGGCGGGACCCAACTGGATGGACCCCCCTTTATCCTATGCGGTGACCGCTCAACTTGAGGCGCTCGAGGTTTACCGCGGCATCGCACCGGTAAGCGTAGCTCAGGAGTCGGTCGGTGGCGCCATCGATGCCCGGACACGACGCATGGAGTTTACCGACAGTGATCAGATCATCACAGAGGGCAGGCTTGTAGGCAGTGCCCAATCTGCAAATGCCGGTTATCAGGTAGATGCAGACCTCCAGGCTGCCAATGACAGACACCGCGTCAAGATAGCGGCCATGATGCAACAGGGCGACGATGCTGAATTTGCCGGCGGCACGATTTTGCCCAGCAGCTATGAGCGCGAGCGTTATGATCTTGGCTACGGGTTTCGCTGGGGCGATCACAGCATTCAGGTTGACTATGGATACAACGACACCGGTAGCTCAGGAACTCCGGCGTTACCCATGGATATCGGTTACTTTGAAGGTGACCTCTACAAGCTGGCTTATCGCTTCGAACCCACCGAGGGATTACAGCTGTCAGCGTCAATTTACGCCAGCGAGCTGGATCACGGCATGAGCAACTATGCCCTGCGACCAGCACCGGCCTCACCGGGATCCTGGCGTCGCAACATCGCCGACACCAGTAATCAGGGCTTCAAGCTGGAGGCGTCTCTGGCAGATGACACAGGGTTGTGGCGGGCGGGCATCGACGGCTTTGACGAGAGTCATAATTCGAATATCGATAACCCCAATAATTCGATGTTCTTCGTAGTGAATTTCAATGACGCAGAGCGCAGTGTTTTGGGTAGTTACCTGGAGCGGGATCAGAACATCGGTGAGAATGTTCAAATGGAACTGGGAGTCCGAGTTAACCATATCCGCACAGATGCTGGAGAGGTAAACGGCACACCGGCAATGATGATGCCTCCGGCACAGGCTCTGCGGGACGCATTTAACAACGCGGATCGTGAGCAAACGGATAACAACTTTGACCTGGTCGCCAAGGTCAATTACGTAGCGAGCGATCAGCTTTCTCTTTACGCCGGTCTCGCTCAAAAGCAGCGGGCGCCGAGCTACCAGGAGCGCTATCTCTGGCTGCCCCTGGAAGCGACGGGGGGTCTGGCTGACGGGCAGCTCTACATAGGTGATATCAATCTTGATTCAGAACAGGCCCACAATCTGGAATTTGGACTGGACTTCACCGGTGACCGACTGCAAATGCATCCCCGGGTGTTCTACTACCGCATTGACGACTATATCCAGGGCACCCCCTTGGGCAGCACTCATCCGGCAACGATGATGGTTCGCATGATGAATAACATGAATGGCACCAACCGCGCCGACCCGCTTCAGTTCAGTAATGTAGATGCGCAGCTGTTTGGTTTTGATATGGACTGGGCATGGCGGGTTTCCCAACGCATCGAGCTATCAGGACTGGTCAATTATGTGCGCGGCGAGCGCAGAGACATCAACGATAATCTGTATCGCATCGCACCGCCGAACGCTTCGCTACGCCTGAGTTATGCCGCAGACAACTGGAGCGCGATGGTCGAAACAGTCGGCTACACCGCCCAGAACGATGTCAGTGGCACCAACAAAGAGCTCGAATCGTCCGGCTACGCCACCGTCAACCTGCGAGGTACCTGGCAGCTATCACCAGCCCTGCAGCTGGCTATTGGTGTCGACAATCTCTTTGATCGGGAGTATGCACCGCATCTTAGCGGTTACAACCGGGTAAGAAACCCGGATATCGCTACGGGGGAGCGTTTACCCGCAATGGGGACGAATCTGTTTGGGAGAATGCTGTACACTTTTTAAAGCTCCGGTCGGCACTCAAAAACCAGAACCCCCGGGCTCTTTAAGCGTGCGAAGCCCGGGAAAACCGCTACTCCACTGTGACTGACTTGGCCAGGTTTCGAGGCTTGTCCACGTCAGTCCCTTTTTGCAAAGCCACGTGATACGCCAATAACTGGAGCGCCACGGTATAAATTATCGGCTGCAGGATATCGGGTGTGTGGGGCATGGCCAGTACATGTACGCCAGGCTCATCCTTAAAGCCCGCATCTACGTCGGCAAAGACATAAAGCTCCCCACCGCGGGAGCGCACCTCTTCCAGATTGGATTTAAGTTTATCCAGGAGATCATCGTTGGGAGCGACGGCAACAATGGGCATATCCGCATCGACCAGCGCCAGGGGACCGTGCTTGAGCTCTCCCGCAGGGTAGGCCTCAGCGTGGATGTAAGAAATCTCCTTGAGCTTGAGAGCGCCCTCCATGGCAATGGGATACTGAATACCCCGCCCAAGAAACAGCGCGTGATGTTTCTGAATAAACGCCGCAGACATGGCCTCAATCTGTGGATCTATCTTCAGGGTCTGTTTCACCAGTTCGGGCAGTTGCGCGAGGCCGTCCAGAAGTTGTTGCTCACGTTCCGGGGTCAGGCCTCGATGACGGCCAAGAACAAGAGCAAGCATCAGGAATGCCACCAGCTGCGTGGTAAAGGCTTTGGTCGATGCAACGCCGATCTCAATGCCCGCACGGGTTAAAAACGCCATGTCGCTTTCACGCACCAGAGAGCTGTTATCGACATTGGCAATAACCAGGCTCGCGACGAACTCACCGGACTCTGCATGGCGGAGGGCCGCCAGGGTGTCGGCGGTTTCACCACTTTGAGAAATGGTCACCAGTAGAGTGCCGGGGTGCGCCACACGCTTTCGATAGCGAAACTCTGAAGCGACTTCCACCTGGCAGGGAATCCCCGCAATGTCCTCGAGCCAGTAGCGGGCAACCAAACCCGCGTGATAGCTGGTGCCGCAGGCGACAATCTGTACGGCCTGGGTTTTGGCGAACACTTCGGGGGCGGCCTCACCAAAGACACTGTCGTCAATTTTTTTATCCGCCGCTTTGGCAAAAGTCGCGGCCAGCGCGTGAGGCTGCTCGTAAATCTCCTTGAGCATGTAGTGCTCAAAATCACCCAGATCCGCATCTTCAACATCGCCGGAGATTTTCTTCATTTCGCGCTGGACAGGCTCGCCAGCGCCATCATAGATAGCCAGACCGGCAGCGCTGCACACCACCACATCACCTTCGTCGAGGTAGATAAAACGATCCGTCACCTGCCTGAGGGCCATGGTATCCGACGCCAGAAAATGTTCGCCAATCCCGACGCCCACCACCAGTGGGCTGCCAGACCGAGCCGCGACGACTTCTTCAGGGCTGTGTGTATCTATCGCTGCCAGGGCATAGGCGCCCTCGAGAAGATCCACGGTGGATCGCATAGCTTCCAGAAGCGTATGGCCTTCGCTAACTGCTTTATGGAGTAAGTGAACGATTACTTCGGTATCCGTAGCAGAGACAAAATCATAACCGGTACCGCTGAGTTCTTCCCGAAGCACTTTGTGGTTTTCTATGATGCCGTTATGAACAACCGCAATGCGCTGCCCAGAAATGTGGGGATGGGCGTTGGCGGCAGAAGGTTGCCCGTGGGTAGCCCAGCGCGTATGGGCAATGCCCGTACAGCCGAGAATCGGATTTAGCGTCTGCGCCTCTTCCAGGGCAGCTACCTTGCCTTGATATTTATGTAACTGGAGGAGCTGCTCATTATCGATGAGGGCCATGCCCGCGGAGTCATAGCCCCGGTATTCCAGTCGTCGCAAACCCTCGAGGAGAATTTCTGATACTTCGCGCCGCGCCGTCGCAGCCACAATTCCACACATGGGTCAGTCTCCGCTTTGGGTTTCGTCGTTTCCGGCACGCTGTTTGGGCGTCTGCCATTCTTCAATATTGCGCTGCTTCGCACGGGAAACACCGAGTGCGCTCTCCGGTACATCCCGGGTGACCGTGGACCCTGCCGCGACAAATCCACCATCACCGACATCCAGCGGTGCCACCAGCGTGCTGTTGGAACCAATAAAAACACCGTCACCCAGAGACGTTTTATGTTTGTTCACACCGTCATAATTGCAGGTGATGGTACCCGCGCCGACATTAACGCCATCACCCAGTTCGGCGTCACCAACATAGCTCAGATGATTCACCTTGCTGCCCAGACCAATGACCGCTTTTTTGGTTTCTACAAAGTTGCCAATACGTGCACTATCTGCAAGCACCGTTCCCGGTCGCAGGCGGGCATAGGGACCGATAGAACAACTGCTACCCACCTGGCTCTCATCGATATGACTCATGGCGTGTATCTGCGTATCCGAAGCGATAGTGCAGTTCTTCAAAACACAGTTGGGACCGATGCAAACTCCCTCGCCGAGGGTCACATCGCCTTCGAACACACAATTCACATCAATAAACACATCGCGCCCACAATGCAGATTTCCGCGGACATCAATCCTTGCGGGATCTGCAAGGGATACACCAGCCGTCATCAAAGCTGCAGCGGCGCGCTGACGATATACGGTTTCGGCCTCGGCTAGCTGCACGCGGTCATTAATGCCCATGACCTCCGATGATTCATCTGCCCGAAGGGCGGCAACACAGTGTCCGTCTTTTACCGCCATAGACAGTACATCGGGTAGATAAAACTCCCCCTGAGAATTCGCGTTACCCACACGCGGCAAATACTCCGCCAGAAGTGCGGCAGGATAGGCGAGCACTCCCGTATTGATTTCAGAAATCGCTCGCTGCTCGTCGGTGGCATCTTTGTGCTCCACAACACCTTCGAGCTGATCTCCACTGTCGCGCAGCACCCGGCCATACCCTTCGGGGTCATTGAGTTCTGCCGTAAGTAATGCCGGTGCGTTGTCGATAAGCCCTTCCAGGGTGCTTGCACGCAACAGCGGCACGTCACCGTACAGAATCAATACCGTGGAGTCGCTGTCGATACCAGGAACCGCCTGCAAAACCGCATGACCCGTACCCAGCTGTTCTTCTTGCATGACCCAGGCCAGGTCCTCGGCATCCAGCGCATCGCGCACCAACTCAGAACCATGCCCGATCACAACGTGTATGCGCACTGGCATCAGCGTCCGCGCACTGGCAAGCACATGGGCAAGAAGTGGCCTGCGTGCCAACGGATGCAACACTTTGGGCAGATTGGAACGCATGCGCGTTCCCTGACCTGCGGCGAGAATGACGACTTCAAGCTTCATAAAAATAGCCCGGTTGTCCGGCCTTATACAAAATCCCGACACACGATAGTACTGACTGTCCCGGGCTTTACAACGCGACTAATACCGACTGGTTCACAGCCTGAAAGACTGGCAGACAGAGACCCTCAATCACTGATAGCCTGCAATGTTCATGAGACATAAACGGATCAGAGAGTGAATCAGGATCAGAAGCTGATTGTGGGCAGTGAGGAGTGGTGTTCCTTCCCGACCCTCGGTATACCCGCAGTTAAAGCTCGGGTAGACAGCGGTGCAAAAACCTCTTCTTTACATGCGTTCAATATTCACCCATTTAATCGAAACGGCGAAAAATGGATAAGTTTCGAGGTCCACCCCATCCAGCGCAACCGCAAAACGACGGTGCGCTGCGAATCCCCCATCGTAGATCGTCGCTTTGTGAAAAGCTCCAGCGGTGACCGGGAAAAACGCTACGTCATCAACAG
The DNA here is from genome assembly GCF_965660375.1 of Congregibacter sp. Classification (GTDB taxonomy): domain Bacteria; phylum Pseudomonadota; class Gammaproteobacteria; order Pseudomonadales; family Halieaceae; genus Congregibacter. The sequence continues at coordinate 11,305 of NZ_CBFHZO010000002.1, forward strand.
CTCTGTGCACATAGGCGGATCGAGCTTCGATATCGAACTTACGCTCAGTAATCGCGACACCATGGGGTATCGCATGCTCCTGGGACGGGAGGCCATGAGCGGCCGAATGCTGGTAGACCCCGCGGCAAGTTTTAGTGTCGGAGACCTTACCCCCACCCAGCTGTCGCAAATGTATGGCGTGGCCACTGAGCCGTCTTCGGGACTGAAAATCGGCGTTCTTGCATCAAACCCTGAGCTTTATAGCAATAAACGCCTGATGGAAGCGGGGGCAAACCGCGGTCACGAAATGGTGTTTTTGGATATCAAGCAGTGCTACATGAAGCTGGATGCCGAAACCCCCGAGATTCATTATCGCGGCGGCTGGATTCTCAATGACATTGATGCGGTGATACCGAGAATCCGGCCGCAGCTGACCTTTTACGGCTGCGCATTGACTCGCCACTTTGAAAGCATTGATGTGTATTCGCTGAACAAGGCCTCGGCCATCAGTTACTCACGAGACAAGCTCTATAGTTTGCAGCTGCTTCAAGGCAAAGGTCTGGACATCCCCACCACGGGGTTTGCCAACTCGCCTATGGATACAGCCGAACTCATTGACATGGTCGGGGGCGCACCTCTTATCGTGAAGCTGTTGCAGGGCACACAGGGTCGGGGGGTGGTGCTTGCCGAGACCCGTAAAGCCGGAGAGAGCGTGATCAATGCCATTAAGTCACTCAATGCCAACCTCCTGGTGCAGGAGTTCATCAAGGAGGCGCAGGGCAGGGATCTGCGTTGTTTCGTCATTGACGGGAAAGTCATTGCCTCCATCGAGCGCCGGGCGGCACCGGGAGAGTTCCGTGCGAACCTGCACCAGGGTGGCTCGGCAGCGCTGGTACGAATTACTCCGGAAGAACGAAAGCTCGCCATCAAAGCTACCAAAGCTTTGGGACTGCAGGTTGCCGGTGTGGATATTATTCGTTCAGCAAAAGGGCCGTTACTATTGGAGGTAAATTCTTCCCCGGGTCTTGAAGGTATCGAGATAGCAACGGGCAAAGATATAGCCGGCGATATGATTGCCTCCATAGAGCGCGCGCTGAACTGGCAACCCGCAAAAAGCTAAAATAGGCGAATCGCAGTCGTAGCATCGATGGCAGCCATCGTATCCATAACAGCCATAAAAAACCCCGGTCGATGCCGGGGTTTGAAGCTGCTCTGACAAAGACCTAGCGCCCTGCGCGGTTCCGCATCTTTCGCAGTGTCGCAAGCTGAGCGGCCGCTTCTGCAAGTTGCGACGACGCCCGACCATAATCGAAATCACCCGTCTGGTTAGCCAGTGCCTGTTCCGCATCCCGGCGCGCTTCTTCAGCCGCCGCTTCGTCGACATCATCGGCGCGCATTGCTGTATCTGCGAGGATCGACACTACCCCCGGCTGAACTTCAAGGTAGCCACCGGACACGTAATAAACCTGCTCTTCACCGCTTTGCAGGGTGATACGCACAGGCCCTGGAACCAGTGAAGACAGCAAAGGAGCGTGACCATAGTTCACACCCAACTCGCCCATTTCACCGGTCGCAATCAGCGACTCGACCAGACCTGAGAAAATTTCTTCCTCAGCACTGACAATGTCGCAATGAATAGTCATGGCCATATTCTGTCCCTTTTACCCCGTCTTTCCTGCCGCTACCTGTAAAAGCTCAGCGCTTACTGTTTACAGGTTTTTGGCTTTCTCGACGGCCTCATCAATGCTACCAACCATGTAGAACGCCTGCTCTGGCAGGTGATCGTACTCACCAGCCAAAATTGCGTTAAAGCCGGCAATAGTATCTTTCAGAGACACGTATTTACCGGGTGCTCCGGTAAAAATCTCTGCCACGTGGAAGGGCTGCGACAAAAAGCGCTCAATTTTACGAGCACGGTCAACGGTCTGCTTATCTTCCTCAGACAGTTCATCCATTCCAAGAATGGCGATGATGTCCTTCAGCTCTTTATAACGCTGCAGCACGTTCTGTACGCCGCGGGCCGCGTCGTAATGCTCGTTACCGATGAGCAGCGGGTCCAGCTGGCGAGACGTTGAGTCCAAAGGATCTACCGCAGGATAAATACCTTTCGCCGCAATATCCCGCGACAGTACAACCGTAGAATCCAGGTGCGCGAAGGTTGTTGCGGGCGACGGGTCAGTCAAGTCATCCGCCGGTACGTATACCGCCTGAATGGAGGTAATGGAGCCGGTCTTTGTAGACGTAATACGCTCCTGCAGTGCGCCCATTTCCTCAGCAAGCGTCGGCTGATAGCCCACCGCTGATGGCATACGACCCAGCAGTGCCGATACTTCGGTTCCCGCGAGGGTGTAGCGGTAGATGTTGTCGACAAACAACAGAACATCACGGCCTTCATCACGGAATTTCTCTGCCATGGTCAAACCGGTGAGGGCAACGCGGAGGCGGTTTCCGGGCGGCTCATTCATCTGACCGTAGACCATCGCTACCTTGGAGTTTGAGGGGTTCTCGATATCGACAACCTTGGACTCCTGCATCTCGTAGTAGAAGTCGTTACCTTCTCGTGTACGCTCACCCACACCTGCGAACACGGACAAACCAGAGTGCTGCAGAGCGATATTGTTAATCAGCTCCATCATGTTGACGGTCTTACCAACACCCGCACCACCAAACAGACCAACTTTACCGCCCTTCGCGAAGGGACAAACCAGGTCAATAACCTTGATGCCCGTTTCCAGAAGATCGTCAGACGCAGACAGTTCTTCGTAGGTCGGTGCCGCGCGGTGAATAGAGGACCGCTCTTTCTCACCAATGGGACCACGCTCATCAATGGGGTTACCCAGCACATCCATGATGCGCCCGAGAGTTTCGCCACCCACGGGCACCGCGATGGGCGCGCCGGTGTTATCGACGCCCAGTCCGCGGGAGAGACCCTCGGAGGAACCCATGGCAATCGTGCGAACCACGCCATCGCCAAGCTGCTGCTGGACTTCCAGAGTGACGTCCTTCTCTGTAATTTTCAGCGCGTCATAAACCTGCGGCACGGAATCACGGGGAAATTCCACGTCGATTACCGCGCCGATGATCTGTACGACTCGTCCGCTACTCATGTGTGTTCCTCTTCTCTTTAACTGATAGCAGCCGCGCCACTTACGATCTCAGAAAGCTCTTGAGTAATCGCAGCCT
>NZ_CBFHZO010000003.1:0-1552 GCF_965660375.1 Congregibacter sp.
CTCTCCGCTCTCCCGCACCCGGTCTACGTGAGCTGCGATGGCATCTACATCTACTGACTCAGGATGCTCCCCCATCAAGCCGAGAATAATGGCTTTGGGCGAGCCGTGACCCGCGCCAGTAGCACCCAGGGATCCAAAGAGTTCCACGGTCAGCTGCAATACCGTATCCAAATGACCGTCGCTCTGCAGATCAAAGGCAAAACGTTGCGCTGCCACCATGGGACCCACGGTGTGCGAACTGGAGGGGCCAATACCCACCTTGAACAAATCGAATGCACTGATGCTCACTGCAACACCTTTAAATGATTCCAAAGACTGACGGCTTGGCGTCAGCTCTGCTTAAGCGTCTTCCCCTAAAACCTTTGCAAACAGCACCGGATCTACATTGCCACCGCTGAGCATCACCGCTACCGACTGGTACCTTGAATCCAGCTTGCCCGACAGCAGTGCTGCCAGAGCAACTGCCCCACCGGGCTCTACCACGAGCTTCAGAACCCGGAATGCATAGCGCATGGCGGCTTTCACCTCGGCGTCGCTGACCACGAGACCGCCGGCAAGACGGCGCTGGTTAATGGGAAAGGTCATCGCTCCGGGGGTCGGCGATAGCAGCGCATCGCATAGTGACGGTTGCGAGGTATCCGCCCGCTCGCGCTCGCCCGACGCCAGGGAACGCGCATGATCATCGTAGTGTTCGGGCTCCACACAAAAGATCGCAGTATCAGGGCTAAGCGCTTCTGCAGCGAGAACACAGCCCGCGGTGAGCCCCCCTCCTCCACAGCAGATAAGCAGCGCATCAAGGGCTCTTCCCCCCTTGGCGGCGTCTTCAAAAATTTCAAGACCGGCCGTTCCCTGGCCGGCGATAATGTGGGCGTCGTCAAAGGAAGGAACAATGACTCCACCATCGCGCTCGGAAAGGGCGTAACTGATTGCCTCCCGATCCTCGCTGTAGCGATCGTAGGTAATTACCTCGGCACCCAGAGCCCGGGTGTTTTCGAGCTTGATGCGCGGTGCATCCTCGGGCATGACGATCCGTGCACGGACGCCTTCGAGTTTCGCCGCCGCAGCCACTCCCTGCGCATGATTACCAGACGACCAGGCGATAACACCGGACTTGCGCTCCTCCGCCGTCAGCTGTGAGATGCGGTTGTAAGCGCCGCGGAACTTGAAGCTGCCGCTAAGCTGGAGCATCTCCGGTTTCAAAAATACATCTCTTCCCGTGTCCTCATCGAGGAAGCTGTTGTGCAGGAGGGGCGTGCGCGTCGCTCGACCCAGCAATCGCTTTGCCGCGGTTTGAACGTCGGCAAAGGACGGCAAATCATCAGTGCTCATAGAAACGTCCGTTCATTGTCATGCTCACCTTCGAAACAATACTTTTACTGCCCCGGGCAATGATGAATAATTATGCGCCCATCAGAGCTCAGGATACACACCATGCCATACACACTCATTCATCACACGGGTTGCGGCTCCTCAAAAAAGGGACTCGCCCTTCTCCAGGAAAATGGCATCGAGCCGGAAGTCCGCAAGTACATGAACAAAAGCGAAATGCTCA
>NZ_CBFHZO010000004.1:0-32136 GCF_965660375.1 Congregibacter sp.
TAGTGCTCTTCAATCCAGGAGTTTACCGATTCCACCAGCCCCACCATGGACGTAATACCCGCCACGGAGAGCATCAAAAAGAACAGCACCGCGAAGACGTAGCCACCGGGCATCTGGGCAAAAGCCACGGGCAGCGTCTGGAAAATCAAACCTGCCCCGGCAGCGGGATCCAGCCCGTAGTTAAAGACAGCGGGAAAAATCACCAGTCCTGCAAGGAGCGCCACTCCCGTATCTGCGATCACGATAATGAGCACCGACTGGCTGATAGAAATGCTTCGAGGAAGGTAGGAGCCGTAGGTCATCATGCCGCCCATGCCCACACCAATGGAGAAAAACGCCTGGCCGATAGCGGCAAGCACCGTTGCGAAGGTCACCTTGCTGAAGTCCGGCGTAAACAGCCAGGCCACCGCTTCCCAGAACCCACCCGCGAAGAAGTTAAAGCCCGCTAATACAATCAGCAGCGCGAACATCAACGGCATCATGATGGTCACGGCCCGTTCGATGCCGTTTTTGACCCCGGCAAATATGATCAGTCCGGTTATGGCGAGACCCGCCAGGGTCCAGAAAAGCATGCCCCAGTTGTCGCCAAGGACCGCGGTGAACTGCGCCTCGGCATTCAGCGCGTCAACATCGGCAAATCCCGTTGTGATTGCCTTGTACAGGTACCACAGCACCCAACCCACCACCACGGAATACACTATCTCGATAGTGAAGGCGGCAAGCAATCCCATACCGCCTACCCAGCGCCACTGGGAGCTGCGCCCACTTTCCCTGGCCACACGGTCCATGGCAATGGGTGGCGCTGCATCGCCCCTCCGACCGATCATCAGCTCGGCCATTAGAATAGGTACTCCGATGAGAAAGGCGCAACCCAAATAGATAAGAACGAAAGCGGCACCGCCGTTTTCCCCCGTGACGTAGGGGAAGCGCCAGATGTTGCCAAGACCCACGGCGAAACCCACCGAGGCCATAAGAAATGCAAAGCGAGAGGTCCAGTGCGAGTGAGCACCGCCGGCAGCCGCCATAGTAAAACTCCGAACGTGGGTCAGCGTCGCAGTCTACACAAAAGCGTCCAGCGCTTCAGCCGGCTTAGAGCGAGAAAGCTCCTTCCCTGACGTTGCCCGCAATCAGGCCAGGGGCCGGGTGGCTGCCCTCAACCAATCGCGATCGTCGGGATGCTCCAGACGCTCCATGATCTCTTCAGCCACCCGGCTGTGGTAGGCATCTATCCAGCTGCGCTCTTCGGGACTCAACAGACAGCTATCGATCAAACGTCGATCAAAGGGCACCAGGGTCAGCGCATCAAACTCCAGCATGGGAAACTCCTTTGACGCAGTCTCTGCCTCGCGAACCACGCAGAGATTTTCGCAGCGTATACCAAAGGAACCATCGCGGTAGTAGCCCGGCTCGTTACTCACGATCATCCCCGGGGCCAGGGGTGTTCCGTTCCATGCCCTGGCGATTCTCTGGGGGCCCTCGTGGACTCCCAGAAACGCACCCACGCCGTGCCCCGTCCCATGTTCGTAATCGCGTCCCGTCTGCCACAGATGCTGCCGCGCCAGAACATCCAGGTGCGTGCCTGTGGTTCCCTTGGGAAAACGCGCACGATCGAGCGCTATATGCCCTTTGAGCACCAGGGTAAATAGCTCACGCATCTCGTCGCTTGGCTCGCCAATAGCAACGGTGCGCGTAATGTCCGTCGTACCGTCCGAGTACTGACCGCCGCTGTCCACCAGATACAGACTGTCGGGAACCAGCGGCGCGGGGGTGCTGTCGAGATGGTTGTAATGGCACATGGCGCCATTGGCTGCGGATGCAGATATTGAATCGAAGGACAGTTCATGGAAGTGCTGGCCCTCCGCCCGGAATGCCTCCAAACGGTCCGCCACCAATGCTTCGTCGTGATAACGACCGGCAGCGATTTCGCCATCGAGCCACGCCAGAAAACGAATCTCGGCGACCGCATCGCGTCGATGGGCTTCCCGGGCGCCGGCAACCTCCACGGCGTTTTTGCAGGCCTTGGGCAACAGTACGGGATCCTCCCCTGGCAGCAGGGTCGCGCCGCCCTCTTCCAGACACAGCTGGGACCAGGCGTTCGCTGTGCCCGGGTCTGCGAGAACGGTTTTCCCTGCGTAGCCTGCAAACACGCGGGCCGCTTCACTTTCGGCAACAATAGAAACGCCTGGGCCCGTATGCTCGTGAAAGCCTTCCGGGATCCGTCGCTGGTCGGCGAGTAAATGCACATCGCCATTTGATTCAAGGAGCGCGCAGCCAAGAAGCACGGGCATGCGGGGCACATCTCGGCCCCGGACGTTCAACAGCCAGCTCAGGGACTCCGGTGCAAAAATCAGCGCCGCATCAGCCCCCGCCTCCGCAACGGTTTTACCGAGACGCTCACGCTTGCTCAGGCTGTGCTCCCCTGTAAACGACTCATCAAGGAGCAAGCCGCGGGCAACCATGGGGCTCGGTCGCGTCGTCCAGCAGCGATCAATAGGGTTATCGGTGCTGAGTACGATAGCGATATCTGCCTTGCCCAAAATTCTTTGCGCTTCCCGGTACCAGTCGAGAGTGCACATACGCGGGTCTACAAGCAACTTGCTCCCCGCTGCGAGATTTTCTGTCAGCCATTGGAGGGGCGGCTCTTCCAACAGCTGCCGATACTGGTACTGCTCGCCATCAACCTGGCGTCGCACCTGCACCGTGTAGCGCCCATCGGTGAAAATTGCGGCGTCATTTGCGGTGACAATGGCCATCCCCGCGGACCCGGTAAAGTCCGTCAGCCACCGCAGGCGTTCGTTATGGGCGGGAATGTACTCGCCCAGATATTCATCCGCCCGGGGAATACAAAGTGCATCCACACCGCGGCTCGCAAGCTCCTCTCGCAGAAAGCCGAGCTTCGCACGCTGATCTGAACCCGCTGACGCTACCGACACTGTCATGCTTCAGACCTGCTCGAAGTCTTCTTTACCGACACCGCAGTCCGGACAAAGCCAGTCCTCGGGCACATCCTCCCAAAGGGTTCCCGCGGGAATGCCATCGTCGGGCCAGCCCTCGGCTTCATCGTAGATCAGGCCGCAGACAATGCATTCAAACTTACGAAAGGACTGCTCACTCATGGTGCTTTAGTCTCCAGGTACGTCAATCAAGGGTTAATGTTCTCTACCAGGGCCTAGGGGCCCTGTGCGACTTCTCCGTCAAGGCGCAGACGGTAGCCATTTTCCTCCGGGCTGGCAATGAGAGAAAGGGCCTGGGCAAGTTCCGGGTCCAGGGCTTGCTCCGGACTTTCTATGCGGAGGTCGATGGTAAAGCGTTTCTCAACGAGGTCCACGGCCCCCGATGCCATCACCGGACCGCTCAGGGTCACGACATCTGCGATCACCTGTTGCTTCGCCGGGCTGGTGATGTTCGCTGCATAGCTGCCCAGTACATGAACGCCCCGGGGCGACTGCCAGGCAGCGCCCTGCCAGACCAGGCGGCCTTCGGCGGAAACAAGATCACTGCGGGTGACCTGTAGATCGCTAAACAGCAGCTCCAGACGTCCCGTGAGTTCTACGGGCAGCACACGCTGTAGCAGGGCAGCATCGAGGCTCACGTCAAGATCCTCGATGACCAGCATGTCCCCAACCACCCTGAGGTCCAGGGTTCCCCGTTGATCACCCCAGGCACTGCGCAGATGCACTTTGGGGGAAAAAGCCAGCAAGCTCATGGGATCAAGGGTCCAGCTGACTTTCCCCAAGTGCAGGTAGCCACCCGGCGTCTGGACCCGTGCGCGCATGGCACTGCCGTGACTCAGGGTGCCACTCACTGCTGATAGCTGTATCTGCTGCGGATTCAGGACATAGCTGAGCAAACGGGCCGGCGCCTGCAGACTGACAAAAAGCAGTAACAACACGGCGCCCAGCAACGCCAGCAACCACAGGAGAGGTCTCATGGTCCCGCCGCGACGCGAAGAGTCGCGCTCACTGTGCCCGCGGTGCTTGTTTGGCTTAAGGAGAGATCATCCACGCGCAGACCCTGCACCGTCTCAAGCTCATGGATCCAGCGTAACAGGGCATCCAGAGCCGCGGATTCAAAACGCAGCTGTACCGACCCCTGGCTATTGGGCTGCAATCGACTTACCCGCAGAGCGTAGCGGCCGGCACTCTGGTTCAAGGACGCGCTGAGATTCACGGACCGGGCACCGCGGGTACCACCCTCAGAATTTTTTAGGGCACGGACTTCGGTGGCCATGGCATCCACGCGAAGCAATGCTTCCGCGGTGGCGGTGTTCCGGGCGGCCAACTCCGCCCGCGCCTGCCCCAGGGGCCTAATAACAAACATGCCGAGCAGGTAAAGGGTGACGGCCAGCGCCATGGCAAGAAGCGCCAACTGCTCGCGTAGGGAGTAGCGTTCAAACCAGTCTTTCATGGACGCTCTCCTACGCGCAGTCGAGCGCGGACGCGGTCACCACTGCGCGAGGAACTCTCGAGGCTTGCGCTGAAGCCCGCCTCCTCCAGAGATCCGCGAAGAGACTCCACTTCAGCAAAGTTGGCCGCCAGCAGGTTAACCCGCAACTCTGCACTCCTCTGGCTGTAACTCAAACTGGCCAGTAGCGTACCGTCCTGATTGGAAAGCGCAGCGCCCAGTGGCGCCAGGAGTCCGGTAAACGTGCCCCCGGCGCCAACACCCCGCAAACCATCCAGCTGACGGCGCAACTGCTTTTCAGCATCCACAATGGCGCCGCGGGGATTGATGCCGCGGTAAACCGTTTCGATTTCCTGACGCAGCACGAGGTTTTCCCGCTGGAGCCGCTTAAGATCCAGCCATCCGGAAACCAGGTGGAGCGACAGAGCGACCAGAAGCAACGCCGCCACGGTACGCCACTGCTGCCACCATCGGGAATAGGGTAACTGTGGTGCGAATGCCCCCTGGAGCAAATTAAGCCCGGAACGCCCCCCATCACTGAGCAGCAGCGCCTCTTCAAAACCTCCCTGTCGCCACTGCAGATCGAGGCCGCCAAGGGATGTAAGGAGGCTCTCATCCACGGCGTTCTGTTCGCCGTAAACGACGACACGTTCGGGCGAAGATGCTTCCCCTAGTGCGTCAAGGAGGGCGGGCAACAGCGTATTCTCTACGCGGGTTCCCTCCTGCCGGCCGTAGCGCAGCAGCGTGGACTCGGCCTCAAGCACCAGGGTCCACTCCCCGACCGACCAGGGGAGTAACAGTGGTTCAGGAATCCAGGGAACCTGCCCCGCAAACACCCCCAGCTGCGTTTCCCAATGGCGCATCAGCCGTTTCTCGACCATCGCTACCGCGTAATGTGTTTTGTCCACAGCCTGACGGGCAAAATGCACATCCTCGATATTGTCTGTGAGCGACTCCTCGAGCATAAAAGGCAGGGAAACCTCGAGGTGCTTTTTTTCTTCGGGGGTGACCGTCAGGAATTGCAGGCGCACATCGCCGCCGGGCACTGCGAACACTATTCCGTGGTCCCGCTCTCCCAGGCAGGCGCTCAGCCGATCGCGCGCCGCATCGTCATCAAGGCTGCGCAGCACCCCGGCATCCCACCAACAGAGCTGATCTTCACGAAGACAGATAACGCTCAGATTCTTGTTCACGGGAGGCTCTCAAGGGGAGGAAGATTGGGCATATCGTAGAGACTGGCATTGATGCGCTGGAGCACGTCGATCTCACGCGCCTCGCGACGGAGCACACTGTACAGCCGCTGCTCACGGTCGGCAATCTCCACACGGGAGGCGAGAAGAAAATACGACGAGGATTCCGTCAATAAAGTCGCAACAGCTGACATCTGTGCACCGGCAAAAACGTCCAGCTGCAGAAACTCGTCAAGATTCGCAAAACCCGTCTCTTCCCGTTGCTGAATCAGTGACTGTCCATCCGTCAGAGACAGGGGCTGCAAGACGCCATTGCCATTTAATGCCCGAAGCACCGGTAGGGTCGCCGTGTGGATATTGATGCCGGAGGGCACTTGCGGCCAGACCGTCACCAGGGGTTTCAGCGCCTGATAAATCGCAGGCGTCATACCGGTAATGGCCTGCAGCTCGCTCACGCTCACCATAGGACGATTTCCTGGCCGGTAGGACGGCTGCAGAGACACATACAAGGAACTTTCTGCCCCATTAAGCCGGGGCTCATCATCGCTATCGATCCAGTCTGCCACAGCGTCGGTAATTGCCATGGCGGTGAACTCATCAACCTCCGTCGATTCCAGCGCCTGAAGCAAGCGGATAAAAGTCTGCTGTGCGGGCGAATAAGGTATGGCCCCTGTGGTTGGCTGGGCACTCAGACTGTTGAGGTTAAAGCGCCCCTGGAGATCGACCAGACTACCAAACATCCAGCCTCCCTCATCAAGGGCATAGGGCGTCGCCTGCTGCGCCCAGATTTCCTTGAGGTCGTCCCGGGGACTATCTGCCGCCAGATCTGCCTCATAATCAAGGGTGAGAGCCAACGCGGCCAATTCCTCGGCACCGCGAAGATAGGCCCAGCTCTGCTCCGCCACAAAGCTGTTGAGTCCCCGGCGGTAGCTGAGATCAAAATCACGCTGGAGTGCCACCAGCACACTCGCGCAAATGGCAAACACCAGGAGCGCCACTACGAGCGCAACCCCTCCTTGCGGGCGGGGAGACGAGAGTTCAGCGTACCGGCAGTTCATAGAGTCGCCTCAACTCTCCCAGATCCGACAATTCAATGCGCAACTCCACTGCCACCGGCGGTGGCGGAACGGCATTCCCCGCACCGGGATCAGCAACCCAGCTCTCGCGCCAGCCTCGGGTATCCACCACCAGGTCCCTGTCCAGCTGAAGATTATCGAGGGTGTCAAGAAAGCGCATCTCCAGTCCGGTCACGCCCCGAAGCAGCTCCGTGCGCTGGGGTTCGGCGTCCACGGCACGATCAAGCACCGTGTAGTAGCCTCGCCACAGGGAGTCATCCTCCAGGTAATAAAACACGCGCTGAAGCTCACTCCGCGGCTGCACAAGGGTGTTCAACCACCCATCGCGCGTAAGTGACAGTGGATAGAACGCCAGCGGGCCACCAGACAACGCGGGCTGAAGCCCACCAAATTCATCCCGCACCGAGCGATTACTGAACTGTCTTAAATCCCTGTTCAACAAAGCCAGTGTGCGATTCAGGTCCCGCGTACGTTCACTCGCTGCGCGCAATTGCTCTGCCCCGGTGAGCGTCGATGATATGCCGCTGTAGGATGCCGCAGCGACAAAGGCGGTAATCGCCAGTGCGATAAGCACCTCTACCAGGGTGAATCCACGCTGCCCCTTATCCGCCATTGGCTGCTCCCTCGCTGCGTGCCGCGATAAACGCGACCAGGGTATAGAGACTGGGAGCATCCTCACCTGCAATGGGTCGGACCTGAATCTCCACGCGGGAAAAATCGGGAACCTCGGTTCCCTGGCTCTGCACCCGCCAGTACCAGTCCCGCCCCGCCATTACCTCGCTCCCGGTGCTGCTGCCCCGCAGCGTTTGCTGCCCGCCTCGCAGGGCAAGACGCAGCTCCGCGAGGCGGTTACTCGCCACCACCTGGGCAAGAGAGCGATCCCGGATATAGGCGGTACCATCGATCTGCTGATCCATGGTGAAAAGCAACGCTGGAACCGCGAGGGCAACTACCGCTAACGCCACCATGACCTCTACCAGAGTAAAGCCGCGGGAGTCGCGATGCGATCCAGGACAACTAGGGTGCGAAAACATAATCATTCATTGATGCGTCGTCCTGCCCGCGGTACTGCTCAAAGCGGCCCAGAGGATCCCAGACGAGGCGAAAGAGTAATTCATCATCGTCGACGCTTCTGATCAGCAGTTCACCAGCTTGGGTCTCGCCGCTGGCAGACAGCAACCACTGCGGAGTGATGCCGGCGCGAGGGTCCGCAGCGTCTGCCGCCACCGGGAGTATCTCCACATCATCCAGGCTGATCTGCAATCGGGTGTCTGCCGGAAACTCCAGCTCCGTAAACAGCTCCGGGGATCGCTGGGGCTGCCGCCACCCCGCCTGCAAACGCTGTCGCCAGTGGATTGTCACCACAGGCTCTCCCCGCTCATTCGCTGCATTTGCAAACAGCACACCGAAATCCGTGCCGCTGAACTGCGCCTCGTCCAGCGCGTAGGCTGCCACCGCGGTGAGGGTCTCGAGACGCTCCTGCACGATCCGATCACTTGCGCCGGAGTTCACGTTCAAGGTCACCAGGCTGGTCATCAGCACAATCACGAACAGCACCACCAGCATTTCGATCAGGCTGAAACCCTGTGAGCACCCCATGGGGTCAGCTTTCTTCCGTCTTCCAGTTGCCGATATCCGCATTCTGATCCTCGCCACCGGACAGTCCGTCCGCGCCAAGGGTGTAGATATCTACCTCACCGTTCTCGCCAGGACTGAGATAGAGATAGGGGCGCCCCCAGGGATCCAGGGGCAGCTCCGCAAGGTATCCACCCTCTTTGAAATTTCTCGGGGTAGGGTCGATAGGACTGGGAGTGACCAGGGCCTCGAGCCCCTGCTCCGTGCTTGGATACACATAGTTATCAAGCCGGTAGATTTTCAGTGCCGTCTCGATTGCCTTAAAGTCAGCCTGTGCTTTCTGGATGCGCGCATCATCGGCGCGGTTAAGCACCGTGGGCGCCACAATACTGATCAACAGTCCCATGATCACCAGGACCACCAGTATTTCAACCAGAGAAAAACCGCCCTGTGCTCCCTTGCCGGCTCTGCGCTGCATGTCCTTACCTCACCATCGTGTTCAAATCAAAAATCGGCAGGAGGATAGCCAACACAATCAGTAGCACCATGCCTCCCATAAAAACCACCATAAGCGGCTCAAACAAACCCATGACCGTGCCCAGGGTCATTTCCAGCTCACGCTCCTGATTAGTCGCGGAGCGTTCGAGCATGTCCTCCAGAGAACCGCTGCTCTCGCCGCTGGCGACCATATGTACCATCATGGGTGGAAAATGCCCTGCCTCCCCCAACGCCCGACTGAGACTGCTTCCCTCCTGTACGCGCAAGGCCACGTCTTCGCTCTCCGCGCGGAGCACAAGATTGACCAGCACCTGACCCGCGATACGCAGGGCTTCAAGGAGCGGAACACCGCTGGCCATAAGAATGCTGAGTGTCGATGCGAAACGCGCGGTATCGAGAGCGACGATTAATCCGGAGATACCGGGCACGCGCAATAAAAACCCGTGCCACAGCAAACGCCGCCGGGGGTCCTGAAGCAGGCGCCGCGCACCCACGATCATAAGCACCAGGCCGATAAACAACCACAGACTGTAGGACCGGAAAAAATCGCTTGCGGCAATAAGTGCAACGGTAAGCCCAGGAAGCTCACGATTACTTTGGGAGAAAATGCCAATGAGCTCGGGGACCACAAACACCATGAGGGCGACAATGACGGCAACGGCCACACCCAGCAAAATAAACGGATAGATCATCGCCATACGCAGCTGCTGGCCGCTGTGCTGACGACGCTCGGCGTAGTCGGCGAGCTGCTCCAGCACCGGCCCCAAAAATCCCGCGTGCTCCCCCGCCGTCACCATGGCGCGGTACATCTCGTTAAACGCCAGCGGGAACTCCGCCATGGCATAAGCCAGCGTATGGCCTTCACTGACACGAGACCGTATCTGCAACAACATGGCCTTTATCCGCGGACGCCGGGTTTGCTCCGCGGTTGCCTGGAGGCAATCGGCGAGGGGTAAATTGGACTGTACCAGGGTGGCTAGCTGTCGGGTTAGCAGCGCCAGATCAGCGCCCTTGATCCGTGTGGGGAGCAAACGCTGGCGCAAACTGCCGTTGGCGGCTTCACCACGCGCGGCACTTTGTACCTCGACGGGACGAAGGTCCTTGCTTCGCAACTGCACGCGAACCTGCCGCTCGGAATCCGCCTCCAGAACGCCGCGAATGAGCTTACCGCCCGGGTCCAATGCGCGATAGCGATACGCCGTCATGGTCTAGCGCACTCAGGCCACAGAAGTGACACGCAGCACTTCCTGGAGGCTTGTATCTCCCGCAAGAATTCGTCGGCGGCCGTCATCCTGAATGCTTGCCGAATGCCGTCTTGCGGTCTCGCTGATCGCCTGCTCTGATGCACCGTCGTGTATCAAGCTGCGAAGTTGATCATCGATCTCAATGAGCTCGTAGATCGCACTGCGCCCGCGATAGCCACTATGATTACACTCCGGACACCCCACGGCCTGATAAACGGTGGTGGCCGATCGTTCAGTGTCAGCGATACCCAAAAGCTGCGCCTCGCCCTCCGTGGGATTCGCTCCCCGTCGGCATTCGGGGCACAGCTGTCTCACCAGGCGCTGCGCCATCACCGCAAGGAGGCTGGAGGACAGGAGAAAGGACTCCACTCCCATGTCCTGAAGCCGGGTGACTGCGCCGATGGCCGTGTTGGTGTGCAGGGTAGAAAGCACCAGGTGCCCCGTGAGAGAGGCCTGCACTGCTATCTCGGCGGTTTCCAGGTCACGAATCTCCCCGACCATCACCACGTCCGGATCCTGACGCAAAATGGCCCGCAGGCCCCGGGCAAAGGTCATGTCCACCTTCGTATTTACCTGCGTCTGACCGATACCCGGCAGCATGTATTCCACCGGGTCCTCAATGGTCATGATGTTGCGCGCCGTATCATTGATCTCGGACAGCCCCGCGTACAGCGTTGTGGTCTTTCCCGACCCCGTGGGGCCGGTCACCAGAATGATTCCGTGGGGACTTTTCAGAGCGCTGCGAAAACCCTCATAGACGGCTTCCGGCATGGCCAGCTGACCAAGCTGCAGCTGCCCTGACTGTTTGTCCAGTAGGCGCAGCACCACACGCTCACCATAGGCCGAGGGGATGGTGGACATGCGAATATCGACCGCATGGCCGGCAATGCGCACGGAAATGCGTCCATCCTGGGGAATACGACGCTCAGCGATATCCAGTCTGGCCATCACCTTCAATCGGGATACTAAAAGCGGCCCCAGCATACGTTTTGGAGACAGCACTTCAGAGAGAACGCCATCGATGCGATAGCGGACACTGAGCTTCTCCTCAAAGGTCTCGATGTGCACATCCGAGGCCTTCTCGCGCACCGCCTCCGAAAGAATGGCATTGATGAGGCGGATAATCGGCGCGTCGTCTTCCCCGTCCATCAAATCGCCCGCATCCGGGATTTCTTCCGCAAGACGACTGAGATCCACATCAGAGCTGATATCGGCGGCCATCTGCACCGCTTCGCTGTTATCCCGCTGATAGGCCCGGGAGAGCTGGCTTTGAAACTCCGCTGGAGCCAGCGTCTGCAACTCCAGCTCCTTGCCGATACGTCGGCGCAGTTCCAACAGCACATCAACGCTCAGCGCTCCGCTATGCAGCACGCGATGGGGGGCCTGGGGGTCGATAACCACGCGATGGGCTTTTGCAAAACTGAAGGGCAGCTTGCCCGGGGATACCTCTACAGCATCCAGAGCCACCTGTGCGGGCTGCGCTTCGCTCACGGCGACTCCGACGCTGGTGCTCTCAGATCCTCGCGGATTGTCTCCAGCTGCAGTATCTGTTGCTCCCAGTCCGGGAGCACGGGCACCTGGTCCTCACCAAAAAACATCAAACCCTGCTCCCGCTGCGCGCGCTGCTGGTCCCGAATATGGCGATACTTGATGGCGGTGGCGCCCGCAATCTCGGTGTCATCCCGGATAATGGTGGGACGGATAAAAATCATCAGATTGGTCTTTTTGACCGAGACCGAATCGTTGCGGAACAGCCGTCCAAGGTAGGGAATGTCCCCCAAAATGGGCACCCGCTGTTCGGCGCTTTGCACGTCATCCTTGATAAGGCCACCGAGCACCACGACCCGACCGTCTTCCGCGAGCACCTTGGTGCGTATCTTGCGCTCGTTGGTAATGAGGTCCGCCGCGGCAGCCGACGCCACCAGGGTCGCTCCCGTGAGCGAATTCACTTCCTGCTCGATCTCGAGGACCACAGAATCACCCTCGTTCACCTGGGGTGTCACTGTGAGCGTAATACCCACGTTTTCCCGCTCGATGGTTTGAAAGGGATTCTGGGCCCCGTTGTTACCACCGGTATTGGTGAAGGAACCGGTAATGAAAGGCACTTGCTGCCCCACGGTGATGAAAGCCTCCTGATTGTCCAGCGTCAAAAGACTCGGTGTAGAGAGAATATTCGCATTACTCTGCTCTTCCAGAGCATTCAGAATCACCGTCATGCTGAGGTCGTCGCCGACCACACCCCAACCGAGGGACAGTCCCGCGGAACCGGCAAGCGCCGCCGCCAGGTTACCCACATCAAAATCGCCCGTGGTAGACCCCGTGCCGCCGTCGCTATCCGGTGGCAGGATCGCTCCCGCGATATTTCGCGCCCGGCTATCCGAGGCGTTGATATTACTGCCGTAAAAACCACTGTCGTTGGCGAAGAGCCACTGCAAGCCTAAATCCTGACCGTCGGTCACCTCAAGCTCCACAATAATCGCCTCCACCAATACCTGGGCGCGACGAATATCCAGACGCGTAATCACCGCCTCCAGCGCCACCATTTCGTCAGCATCCGCCGTGATAATCAGGGAGTTTGTGCCCTCGTCAGCTTCAATGGTCGCGGTGTTACTTGAGGCGCGGGCAGCTTTGGCATCCCCGGTATCAAGCTTGTTGATGTTCTGCATTACCCGGGTGAGGACTTCTGCGATGGCGGTTGCCTGAGCATACTCAAGATAAATCACCTTCACGTTGCCCGTCTGCTCGAGAGGGGTATCAACATAGGCCACCAGGCTGCGAATACGCGCGCGCTGCAATTCATCGCCGGTCACCAGCACGCTGTTGGTGCGCTTGTCCGGCACCAGCAGCACATCTATCTCACCGCCGTTGTTCCGGGCTTCAGAGGCGTTGAGCTTTTCCAGCATTCGCACCACGTCTTCGGCGACCGCGTAACGTAATGCAATGACGTCCGTCTCCTGGACCGCTGATTGGTCCATGCGCTCGATAATATCCCGTATACGACTAATGTTGGACGCGGAATCGGAAATGATAATGGCGTTGCTCGGTGCGTAGGCTGCCATGTGCGCCTGCTGTGGTACCAGGGGTCGGAGCACCGGTATCAGTTTCGCCGCAGAGATATTGTCGAGGCGTAAAACTTGAGTGACATACTCATCGTTTGAAGGGGTCGATGCTCCCTCCTCTGCGACAGGTACAGGTGCAGAACGAGCATCTTTATTCTGAATAACCCGTACAACGCCCCCGGAACGTACGGCGGTATATCCATGGACGTCGAGAATAGCAAGAAAGAGATCGTAGAGTTCGCTGGCATTTACCGGCCTCGAAGAGACCACCTTGACCTTACCTTTAACCGATGGATCCACCACGATAGTGGTGTTGGTGGCCTCCGCGACAAACTTTATAAGCTCCTGTATGTCTGTTTCTTTGAGGTTAACGGTAAAATCCTGCGCAGCCACGGGCGGCACCATGAGCAATGACACCGAAAGGAAAACAGGCAATGCCCAAGAGAAGCATGCAACGCCGGACAATCGCCGGACGCAAAAAGACAGAAAAGCAGTCACGTACCATCCCCTGCGGTGGGTACACCAAGATCAACGTTAAGCGTCACGAACTCTCCCTTGCGCTGTAATTCGAAAACTGCCTCCTTGGCGGAGCGCATTGCCTGGTAAAGTCTCACAGTATTAGCAGGATCTGACAGCGACATTCCATTCACCGCAGTTACCAGGTCGCCGGACTCAAAGCCCAGGGCTGAGAACTGACCCGCGGCCTTGCCAGGACTCACACGATAGCCTAAAAGCTGGCCGCTCTCCCGCACGGCATTGATGCGAACAACCTCCGCCAGGGACTGGGGATCTCGATAAAGACGCTCCCTATACACGGATGCGATTTCTGATGCCGCGGCATCTACCTTTACGTCGCTTCTCCCAGCACCTGTCGACACTGACGTCCGCGGTGTAGGCGGCGACGCGGCAGTTATGGACGCCGCAAGCTCGCTGTCCTCAAACAGGCGCAAAACCTCATAGCGACCGCCGTTGTCCAAAACCACCAGGGCCGGCAGCACCTTAGCCAACACAACCTCTCCGCTTAGCGGTAACTCATCTCCGACCTGGTAAAGATCCTGCGTATTGCGATGCTCAATCACCGCTTGACCCAAACCCGCCTCGGACGCGGCAAGGACACCTTTTAACAGGAGCGGAAGTCGGGTGTCCGGCGCACCGTCCTCAATGCCCGCCAGGGCTACTCTCGCCTCGGCCTCGCTCAGGGCAGGGGCACGCCCCGTGGCCGCAGCAAGCGCTTCCGGACTCACGGCGGTCCCGGGTTCTCCAAACAGTCGTGCGCCCACGAGCGCCTCAATATCTATGGAGGCCCGCGTCCCGCTCGACGATCCACTGCTTACCGGGTTAATAACCTCGGCCTCGGGCAAAGGTTGCGCCTCAGGGAAAAAACTCCACAGCCCGGTCCACAGGGAAAGAGCAATCCACAGGAACAAGAGCAAGCCCAGAACCCGTTTAAGGCCAAGGAATATTGTCGGCTGGGAAAAATAACGAAATGCATCCACCGCCCCATTGCTCACCTGGGATGTGAAGCTCGCCAACCGTGTCTGCCAAAGCGCTGCCACCGCTGCTCCCAGCTTTACCAGTTGTGTGACCTCAATGCCCCTCTCTCAGGGAGCGGCTATTGAAGGGGAAAATTGTGACATTAATATGACAGACTCGCCACAAAAAGGGAGATGCCGCTAATCCTGGCTGTGGTAATAATCCATGAGGATTTTTGCCACTTCAGGCCGCGAGAATTCCGGTGGAGGCGCGATCCCCTGCCCCAGCATTTCTCGCACTGCGGTACCGGACAACAACACAAAGTCCTCTTTATCGTGATCCGGCGCGTCGCGCATCATGACAACCTTGTCCAGCTTGCGGCTGTAGGCCGTGTGGTCAGCGCGGTAGATAGCGATTTCCAGCGCGCCCTCGGGAACCTCCTCATCGAAAACCGTCTGCGCGTCGAAGCCGCCGTAGTAATCGCCCACGCCGGCATGATCGCGCCCAACAATCAAATGGGTGCAGCCACAGTTCTGACGGAACACCGCGTGAAGCACAGCCTCCCGGGGCCCGGCGTAAAGCATGTCAAAGCCATAGCCGGTGACCATGACCGTATTCACAGGAAAATAGACCTCGACCATCTTGCGTATTGAGGCGTCCCTGACGTCGGCAGGAATATCACCGGGCTTGAGCTTTCCGAGAAGCATGTGGATGAGAATACCGTCGGCGCCCAGGTCGTTCATGGCCATGCGGCACAGCTCTTCATGGGCCCGGTGCATGGGATTTCGCGTCTGAAACGCAACCACCTTATCCCAACCCCGCTCGGCGATTTCAGCGCGGATATCAACGGCAGTACGAAAGGTATCGGGAAACTCCGTGGCAAAGTAGGAGAAGTTGAGCACCTGTACAGGACCGGATACCACGCGATTACCCAGGCCCATGAAGGTGGCGACACCGGGGTGCTGTGGGTCAAGGGTTCGAAATACATTGCTCGCGATGTGCTTAAGCTGCTCTTCACTGGCCTCTTCCACGGCCGTCACATCCATTACCGCAAGTATCGGGTTTCCTTCGACATTGGGATCTCGCAAGGCGATGCGCGTCCCTGCTTCTACACTCTGATCATGGGTAACGTTAAGGATCGGCACGGGCCAGAAGATGCCAGACTCGGTCCGCAGGCGCTCCGCCACGGATATCGCATCCCCAAGGGTCATATAGCCAGGCAAGGGATTGAAGTACCCGGCGCCCAGCATGACGGCATTGGCGGCGGCCGCGGAGTTCAGCAGCATAGAGGGCAGGGATTCTGCCTCGCTGATAAGAGCGCTGCGCGCCTCGTCGTCATAAACATAGAGCGGATGCAGCTCCCGGGAACTGTGAGGCTTGATCATTTAACTATCCTTCTTTTGGACGATGGTGACTAAACTAACCACCATTGCAGGTGTATTTAGGAGGGGGACCCGCACAGTAATCAGGCGGAAATAATCCCGCGCCCACGAAGCTCCTGCAAAATCTGAGCGACCTCCTCATCCAGATTCTGTTGATCTGAATGCAGATGAATCTCGGCAGAGGGGGGGGCTTCATAAGGGTCATCAATGCCAGTGAAGTTTTTGATCTCACCTGCACGAGCCTTTTTGTAGAGGCCCTTGGGATCGCGGCTTTCTGCCGCCTCCAGGGAGCAGTCCACGAAGACCTCAATAAAATCAATTCCCGCCGCTGCGTGGAGCTCTCTCACCGCATCGCGGTCTGCAACATAAGGACTGATGAAGCTGGAAAGGGCAATGACGCCGCTATCGGCAAACAGTTTGGCGACCTCGCCGATACGGCGGATATTTTCTGTGCGGTCCTCGGCGGAAAAGCCAAGATTCTTGTTGATTCCCATGCGCACGTTGTCGCCATCCAGACGATAGGCCAGCACACCATGCTCATGGAGCACGCCTTCGAGTTCCACTGCCACGGTGCTCTTGCCGCTGCCGGAGAGGCCGGTGAACCAGATGGTAGCGCCACGATGACCCAGGATTTTGGCGCGATGGTCACGGGTAATGTCCCCCTCGTGCCAATGAACGTTGGTGGCTTTTTGCTCAGCCATGATCTTCCCTCGGTAGTCGTTGTTTTCTGGCGAAGCAGTTTATCACGGAGCGTCCTCCCGAGCTGGAATAAGCGGATTGCTACAGCTCCCTATCGGCAGAATACCCAGGCTCAAAGCGACTGCACGTGAGGTCATTGAGCAAGCCATCGCGCAGGCTATAAATCCAGCCGTGAACACCCAGGGACTGCCCGCGACTCCAGGCTGCTTGCACCACAGAAGTCCGCACCACATTCTCGACCTGACGACGGACGTTCATCTCGCAGAGCATATTGACTCGGGTGGCCTCGTCGGGCTCAGCCTCCAGAGCACTTCGCTCTTCAATGGCGACGTCCTCAATATGCTTCAGCCAGTTATCGATGAGACCCCGGGGCTTGGGATCCAGCACCGCCGCAACACCGCCACAGCCGTAATGGCCCACAACTACCACGTGAGAGACCTGAAGAATATCCACCGCGTATTGCAGTACCGAGAGGCAGTTCAAATCGCCATGGGCCACCACGTTACCAACGTTTCTGTGGACAAAAACTTCACCGGGTTTCAGTCCCACGATCTCATTCGCCGGCACCCGACTGTCCGAGCATCCGATCCAGAGATAGCGCGGTGATTGCTGGCTCGCAAGTTCAGGAAAAAACTCGGGATTATCCGCACTGACGCGCTTTGCCCAGTCCTCGTTGTTAGCCAGTAACTGACGTAAACCGTCCATCGCTACAGCATCAACAGGCCGAGGCGAGCCACCGAGATCCGATTGCCGCCAGCGCGCTCAGCCATCTGCATGGCCCCCTCCGCCTCCGATTCCATTTGCGTAGCCAGCCGCTCGCTGGACTCCACCGGGTGTCGCGAGGGCTCCCAGCACACCAGACCGATGCTCAAAGAGACGTGAAGCACCGCGCCACGACCATCATCAATGGCGAAGTCGTCGATGTCCTGACGCATACGCTCACCGATATCGTGGGCATGGGGTTCGTTACAGGCGGGAAGGAGCACCGCGAAGTGCGTCGCGGATATGTGCGCGATGTAATCCGTAGCGCGCAGTTCGGAGCACAGACGCTGCGACACCCGCCGCTGCACAAAATGGCAGGCGACTTCGCCGTAGTTTTTACAAATGTCAGCCAGCTCGTCCAGGGAAATGTAAAGCAGGGTCATGGGGTGATTGACCCGTCGCGCCCAATAAATTTCACGCAGCATATCCCGGCGGAAGGCCCTTAGATTGCCCACCTCGGTAACCGGATCCAGCAGCGTCAACTGGTCCACCCGCTGGAACTCCACCACCCGCAAAAGCGCGGCGGCAACCAGCTGTCCGAGCATGGCAAAGAGCTCCCGCTCCTGCTCGCCATAGGCGGTCATCTTTTCGGTCAGAGCCAAATGATAGCTGCCCACCAGGCGGTCGCCGTCGAAGAGCGGCATTATCACAGCCCCCACGGCGCTCGTAGCCCCGGACAAAACGCTGAACATCCGCCCGTCATCGAGATCTATGAGCGCCGTGTCCGGCACATCGGGATACAGCTGGTAAAGAGCATAGTTGTCGGCCTTTAGCATCAGAGAGCTGCCAAACATTTTGCGGATAGGTAAAAGACGGGCAATCTGCTCTTCAGGATCGTGAAGGCGCAATTCAGCCTGGGGCGAGTCAAAGCCCTGGGGGAAATCCTCGAGCAGGTACTTCACCAGTGACGACAGGCTCTTCACCGCCAGTAAGTTACGTTGCGCCTGGCGGAGCTGCCGGAGCACATGAGCGTGCAGCATCTGCACCAGGTCATCGCTATCATCGCCGTCCGCAGGCAGGACCGTCATTTCGATGTTGGTAATTTCAGGTTCGCCAACACCACGGGCGTTCCCAGGGCCTTTACCCGCGAACTTTTTGCTCACTTTTGCACTTTCCTGTGGTGACCCAAAACCCTCTCCTCAACACTGCAGCTTTGCCCTAGCAGTTTAGTGCCACTATACTCTGTTCGGCAAACCGAGGGGTGGCTGAGAGCCTGAGACGCCGAAGTTTCATCGCAGCTTAACAAGACGATGGAGCGTAGGGCGAACCCTTTGAACCTGATCCGGGCAATACCGGCGTAGGGATGGTTGCAGCCCGGCCTGTGTAAGCGCTGCCGAGCCGCCCTTCCCTCGCCTGAGGGAATATTCGTGAAACGACCAACCGTTCTGTGTACCAAAAGCTTGTCTAACAAACATCCGGGTGCGAACAACAGCACCGATGACACCCATCTTTGCAGCAACTGGCCACCGGATGTACCGACGCCGGCACTTTTGTTTTTCGCGGCACTGGTGGGACCTGGCATGGCCGCGGCGCAGACCAGCCTCTCCGATGACGGGGTCACGGCGACGGCGCTGGAAGAAATCGTGGTCACCGCGGAGCTTCGGGACACGCCCTGGCTCTCCCAGCCGTCGAGCAGCAGCGTTGTGGGCGCCGCACAGATCAATGAGCGCAACGCCATCCATCTGGAGAACCTGCTGATCCTGGCTCCCAATGTGAACCTCTCGGGAGGAACGTCTAGAGCGCGCTTCTACCAGATACGCGGTGTAGGCGAGCGAAGCCAGTTTGTGGACCCTCTCAATCCCTCTGTCGGATTGCTCATCGACGGTATCGACTACAGCGGTCTCGGGAGCGGCGCAACGCTCTTTGATATCGAGCAGGTGGAGATTCTCCGCGGCCCCCAGGGCACGCTCCATGGCGCCAATGCCCTTGCAGGACTCATCAATATGCGCAGTGCCGCACCGGAGTCGGAGTTTTCCGCCCGGTTGCAGTCCACCGTGGGTGACTACGGCCGGCGAGAACTGGGAGTAAGCGTCACAGGCCCCCTAGTTAGCGACAGTCTGCTTTTCCGCATCGCGGCTTTTGAACATCGCAGCGACGGATTTATCGACAACAGCTTCCTCAACAGAAGTGACACCAATGATCGTAATGAAGGAGTGTATCGGGGCCGCCTGCAATGGCTGCCCAACGATGAGCAAAGTCTCGACATTACTCTGAGCCACGTGGATATCGATAACGGCTACGACGCCTTTTCCCTGGACAACACTCGCACAACGCTTTCAGACATGCCCGGCAACGATCGTCAGCAGAGCGATGCCCTGGGGATTCACTACCGCTGGTCAGGGGACCAAGTGGTCACTGAGCTCATGGCCAGCGCAGCAGCCACGGACACAGACTACAGCTATGACGAGGACTGGAGTTTCGTGGGCATCGCGCCAGCGCTGGAATACTCCTCCTTTGATCGCTACCTGCGTGAGCGTGACAGTTACAGCGCACAGCTGCGTCTATCTTCAGCGGAGGCTCGGGGCACTGCCGCGGGGAATCTGAGCTGGACGGCAGGGTTATACGCCCTGAATGACGACGAATCTCTGCGTAGGGCATACACCTATCTCGCCGAGGATTTCCGCAGCCGCTTCAAAGCGGAAACCCGGGCAGCTTACGGGCAACTGGACCTGGCACTGACGGAAAACTGGACCGTGAGCGGCGGCCTCCGCCTGGCAAGCCGCTCCATGAGCTATGACGACTCCAATGCGGTCCGGGGCGATCCGGACAACGACCTGTGGGGAGGGAAGCTGTCCTTGCAGTATGAAAAGGAAGGCCTGGGCATGCTTTACACATCGCTGTCCCGAGGCTACCGGGCGGGGGGCGTCAATGCCGGCATCCTCGCTTTCCCACAAGACCAGTTGCAATCCTCCGACAGCCTGACGGACCTGGAGTTTTTCGATGAGGAGCTGCTTTACAACGTGGAAGTAGGTCACAAAGGCGAGTTTTTTGACGGACGCCTGCAAAGCGCCGCCACACTCTTTTACATGGACCGCAGCGACCAGCAGGTGCGAGGCTCGAGAGTCATACCCCGGGAAGATGGCAGTACCGCCTTCGTGGACTTTACCGACAACGCCGCAGCAGGCTACAACCTCGGCCTGGAGTGGGAACTGCGAGCCGCCGTCACTAACAGCGTGGAACTGTATCTCAACACCGGATTGCTCCGGGCGCGTTTTGACGAGTACATCAATGCTGACGGTCGCGATCTGGAGGATCGGGAACAGGCTCACGCTCCCAGCTATCAGTTCGCCGCCGGCGTCCATTGGCGCCCGAATCCGCACTGGCAGGCAGACCTTCAGTGGGAAGGCCGGGACAGCTTCTACTTTTCTGACCGCCATGACGAGCAGTCCGACACCTACAGCCTGCTGCACCTGCGCCTTGCCTACCAGGGGGAAAGCTGGGAGGTCGCCCTGTGGGGACGCAATCTTCTCGATGAGGACTACTTTACCCGGGGTTTTGGCAGCTTCGGGAATGACCCCCGCAAGGGCTACATCACCGAAGCCTATCGCCAGTTTGGTGATCCCCGGCAGCTGGGCCTTAGCGTGGAGCTGCGTCTTTGAACGAAGCGCTGGAGGCGGTTGCCGTCGTCCTGGGGCTGGGGTACCTGCTCCTCGCCATCAAGGAAAAACGCAGCTGCTGGATAGCCGGCGCCCTGGCGTCGGCGATTTTTATGTGGATTTTCTGGCAGGCGGGCCTCCCCATGCAGGCGCTATTGCAGGGATTTTACATCGCGATGGCAGGACTGGGCTGGTGGCGCTGGGGAAAAGACAGCACTACCGGGACCAGCGCGGTCGAGCGGGCCAGCTGGCGCTATCACGCCGTGACGCTCCTGTGCCTCTGTCTGCTCACGGTCATTACCCTGCTGCTGCGCCAGACCCTGACGGACCTGCAAGCTGTGTTTGACACCGCCAGTAGCTGGGCCGGTGTATTGGCCACCTGGATGGTCGCGCAGAAGAAACTGGAGGCCTGGATTTACTGGATAGCCATTGATGCACTGACCGCCGGACTGTATCTCGATGCAGGATTGCTGGCATCATCGGCGCTTTACATGGTGTACACAGCGCTGGCGTATATCGGATGGAAGCAGTGGCGACAAAGCCTGCGTCTTCAACAGCGCAGTTAATCGAGGAGCTATGCGATAACTTCGCGAGCTGGGCACCGGCACTGGCTTGCCCGCCTGCACCGGGCGAATGGCTCGCCGGCGGCCATAATCATTACCTGCGAATCCTCGAAAGCCCGACGCACCGCTGGGTAGCGCGTATCGCCAGGAACGAACTGCGCTCCCTGGGGGAGAGACAGCTGGAAGCCAGCGTTCAGACTGCGGCGGCCGAAGCCAGTATTGCTCCCCCTATTCATTTCAGCGACCCCCGACGGGGTATTACGATCATGGACTACCTTGAGCCAGAGGCCGACTGCTCAGACTCCGTTGAAGCTATCGCCGAGCTCTGTAGACAAGTCCACGCGCTCCCCCTGCAGGGAAAGGTGATGCACGCGCCTGACGTCTTTCGGAACTGCCACGCAAAAGCAGTAGACCATGAGGGGCTGGAGGCTTTGTTAAAACAAGGCACAGCGAGGATAGCTACCGCCATGGAATGTCTTGAGCACAATGGGAATCTCGAGCCCAGCATGTGTCATAACGATCTTCTTGGGGCGAATCGTCTCTACAGCCGGGGCCGCCTGTTCGCGCTGGACTGGGAATACGCAGCGCCGGGAGATCCGTTTTTTGATCTTGCCGTTTGCGCATCGCAGCTGACGGACAGGGATGCCCGGGCACTCCTTGGCGCCTATCTGCAGCGCAGGCCCCGGAACACAGAAAAACAGCGCTTTGCTGCACAGTGCCTACTCTATGCCTGCATAGAAGCCTGCTGGTACAGCGCGCACCAGCCCCACGCCTCCGAGATGGAGGCGTCACTCAAACGTCTGGCGAATCATCTCCATCGGGAATCCTTATTGTGACTCACTGGCACATTCTCGGTGCCGGGGCTATGGGCAGTCTTATCGCTTACCGCATGAACCTGCACCAGCGTCCCTGCACCCTCCTTCATCATCACCGGGCGTCTGGGAAGCAGGTCATCATCGACGGGCAATGGTCGAGAACTGTGGCGGTAGAGCCTCTAAACAGCCTCTCGGCCACCAGCATTGATCACTTGCTGCTGACCACCAAGGCCGGGCAATTGGTCGATGCACTAAGGCTGTCCTTACCCTACTTATCCCCCGGCGCTATCATCGCCTGCACGGCCAATGGCCTGGGCTTTGAAGACGCGCTGGAAGGGCTGCTCTCGGGCAGGGTTCTGCACCGGGCAATCAGCACGGCAGGGGCTTATCGGGATGCACAAAATCGTGTGCACATCGCTTCGCTGGGCCTAATCCGCATGGGCTCTCCCAACGGCCGCAAAGAAGCGCCACGCTGGTTTTGCGACAGCTTTGAGACGCTTGAGGAGTGGCAGTGGGAGGGTGCTATTCAGCGGGCGATCGCCGAAAAGTTCGCTATCAACTGCGTCATCAATCCACTCACCGCGCATTTGCGCTGTCGCAATGGCGAGCTCTTAATTGACGATGTGCCCGGACCTGATCTGACAGCACTGTGCCGGGAGAGCGAGTCCGCACTCAGAGCATTGGGGCTATGGTCAGATTCCCGAGATTTACTCGGCAGCGCCGCTGAAGTTTGCCGGCAAACAGCGGAGAATCACTCATCCATGCTCCAGGATGTCCTGACCGGGCGCCCTACGGAGATCACCTTCCTCAACGGCGAGCTTCTGCGCCGCGCGCAGCTGTTGGGGCTGGAGCTGCCTATCAATCACGCGCTGGTGAACGCGCTGAGCTAATACAGGAGAAAGTCCAGCTGCTCCTCAAGGAGTTGTTTTAGCGCCCACGTCAGCTCAAAGCGAGAGGCCGTCTGAGGCACAAATAGTTGCCTCTCCCGGACCTCGTCTTCTCTGAGTCCCTCCAGCTGTATGAGGCAGCGCCCTTCATCGCAGTCAAGCTGTAGATACAACTGTCGTTTGGCAATGCATTGATTGTGCGCACCCGCCTTACTGAGGGTGTAGCGGCTATCGCTGTCCTCACCGGCACCCAGCACCACCGCCCTGCGGGCATTCTGCTTGAGCAAGGCTGTGAGCAACGCATGCAACTCCCCCTCGCCGGCATTCATCCTGCGCCCATCGGGCCCAACATTGATCTGCGGCAGGGCGACGGCCACGCAGGGCCCCGGCGCAAGCCAGACGAGCGTCAACAGCAGTATCGGCGTAGCGGCAGTGCCCAGGAGCAGTCCCCGCGCTCCCCAGGTACCCCGAAACCAAAAATAGGAAAGCCCGGCTTTTAGCCGATCCCATAATGGTGGTCGCAGCAGCTTTCGGGGTAAACGGATATTCCCAGAGTTCTCGGGGATGCCTTTAGACAGGGAATCTACCGGGAGGTCTGCCAATGTTGAAGCCGGAAGCAGACTTCGAATCCTG
This sequence comes from Congregibacter sp., assembly GCF_965660375.1. GTDB lineage: Bacteria > Pseudomonadota > Gammaproteobacteria > Pseudomonadales > Halieaceae > Congregibacter. The sequence continues at coordinate 23,857 of NZ_CBFHZO010000004.1, forward strand.
CGTAAATTCTCCCTAAGCTCAAAGGTTCCCTGAGGGCGGTCCTCCGGGTTCGAAGAAAGTAAACTCAGCAGCAGCGCTTTAAGGGCCTCTTCGGCGGCACTTGCGACGCTCGGAATGTCGGGCGCAGTTTTCAGCCCCCCACGGAGCCGCTGCATATCCAGAACCCCGCCCGCGTAGAATGGGTGCGCTCCAAACAGCATGCGATAGAGGAGAAGACCGAGGGCGAAAAAATCGCTGACCAGCGCTGCAGGCTCGCCACGGGATTGTTCTGGAGAAAGGGACTCACGGCTGTAAGCTGACCATTGCTCACCGGCGAAAATCGAAGCACCAAAGTCCGACAACACCGCGCGCCCCTGCCCACCGATGAGCACGTTTGCTGCCTTGAGATCGCCATGAACCAGCTTTGCCCGGCGCAGGGCCGCAAGGGCGGCTGCCAGATCCGTGACGATCGCCAGGGCATTGGCCGGACTGACCCGGGGGGAGGTCGCCAGCAGCTCCTTCAAGGTCCCACCGGGCACGTACTGCATGACCATTGCCAACTGGGAACCAACGCTCACCACATCATAAATGACGACGGTTTGGGGACTGCTGACCTCCATGAGGTGGCGGGCCTCCCGCACAGCACGACGTCGGGCGCTCAGGGAACGGTCAAGATGATAAAGCTTGATGCAGACCCGCCGCTTGAGGCGGGTATCAAAGGCGAGGTAGACATCACCCTGACCGCCCTGGCCCAGCCTGCACAGCAGTCGATACTGTGAAAGCCCCCGGATCACCGCTTAGGAGGACTCCTGGCCCTCAAAAATGTCCGTCAGGCTCCCCATAGCTATGCCACTGGCCCGCAAGCGTGTCTGCAGACCCCGCTGGGACACGGCCAGACGCTCCGCTGCGGAACGGAGGTCCCCGCGGCAGGCATCCAGGGCAGACAGCAACTCTCCCAGGGGAACATCGGCGGCCAAACGGCAGTCGCCAAGCGTTTGCAGTCGCCGGTAAATCGCTGGCCTTGAAACACCGAGGTTTCGTGCGATGGTTGCCACCTCGTAGCGGGCGTCTTCCCAGGCCTCTTCAAAGTCTTCATCAGAAATATCTGCAAGGCGCTTCGCGGGGGACTCATTGATCCGGGACCCACTGTTCGGAGACGGCGCTGTCGCCGGCATCGCGTCACCGGCAGATTCCAGCAACCGCTCCCGGATAAGCGCCGGCACCTGCAGACCGTTGTCGGACACATTGCTGATCTGCGCCACAACATGCTGCAACTCGCGGATGTTCCCGGGCCAGGAGTAAAGCAAAAACGCCTCAAAAAGCCGGGCCCAGGCTCCCGGGCCGGCGTTGCCACGCTGCACGTTCCAGCTTTGATCGGCCTCAGCGGCGCGGGCACAAAAACAATCGGCGGCAAGCAGGGCCACATCCTCTGCTCGCTCAGCGAGAGCGGGGAGGCGTATTTCCTGGGCGCCGAGGCGGTAGCGAAGCGCCGGGCGAAAGCGCTCACGCAATTGATCGGGATCCTGCTCCATGGCGGCGATGACCCGCAGGTCCACTCGCTGCGTTTTTCCGCCCACCACCTGGATTTCCCGCTCCTGCAGCGCCCTTAGCAGCATCGGTTGCAGGGAAGCCGGGGTATCACCCACCTCATCAAGAAACAGTGTGCCGCCGTCAGCCTCCTGAAAAAGTCCCTTCCGGTGACTGTCCGCACCAGTGTAAGCCCCCTTTCGCGCGCCAAAGAGACTGGCGCTCGCAATCTCCGTGGGCAGCGCTGCCATGTTGACCGCCACCCAGGGCTCCCCCGATTGACAGCCAAGGGCGTGGATAGCCCGGGCGATGCGTTCTTTTCCAGTTCCCGTGGGCCCAATGAGCAACACATCATCGCGATTCCTGGCCGCAGCCTCAGCGCTGGCGCGCAGCTCTGCCATGGCCGCACTCACCCCTCTCAGGGGTGCCAGTTCCCGGGCTTCGCCCATCGACGCCGCGGGGGATCGCAGGCGGAGATGCAGCACGATGCGTTGCGCAATAGTGAGAACCACACCGCTCATCAGCTGCTCTGTGCCGAGTGTTGCTTCCTCCCTTAACTCCTGGCCGTTGAGACGCAGCCGGGAGCTTCCCTCATGACGAATCAGGCGCCAGCACTCTGCGTCCCGAAGGAGACTGAAGGCCTTGCGACTGACGACACTCTCGCCAATACCCTGGCCATCGTTTTCGCCAAAGCCATCACCCACACCCTGCTGTTCCCCTCGATGGTGACTCAGGAACTTCGGCACATAGCGACCAAAGCTGATGACGTTCTCATGGATAGAGGCACGAAAAAGCGTGCCGATGCGCGAGGTATCCGGGTGAAAAGCCAGCACCGCGCAAAATTCGAGCGCCGCACGGTCATCGCCCCCGGGGCCGGCGAAACCGGTGTCACTTGTGTCTATGGAGCGGGTGCTATCCCCGTATTCAGGATTACTCAAAGGGCACTCCTTTAACTTTGCTGATGAGTCTGAGCATAGCAGCCGAGCGTCAGGAGGAAAGCACCAATGATCAGCCGAAGATAAGCACGGCCGATAAAAACAGCAACCAGAGACCTGCGCTCCGGTAAAGAATATCCCCCCGCTCCCGCGCGCTCCCACCATGATTGCAGGCCACAACCGCCAGTTCTTCCAGAAGCTGGGGTGCGGGGGTGGCATCCGTAAAGTGCTTGAGAGGCCCACGCTTGCTCACCGCCATGAAGTCACCGGTCAAGGCAAAGGTCAGACCCAGAACGCGCGTGGGAACCCAGTCTGCCCAGCGCAGCAGCTGCGTGTATACCGATGGCGGCTGTTCCTTTTCTGTGAGAACCGCGATAACGCGATATAAGACCGCCGCAGTCACTCCCCCGATGGCGAAAAAGAACAGCGGCGCAAACCAGCGGGCATAGCCGCTGTACACCAGCCGCTGAAAGGGGCTGTGTTCATGAGGCTCCGCCCCGTCCACTGGCGCCCACAAGGACTCCAGCGCCATTGACGCTGCCTGGGGATCAGTGGCGACGCGAGCCTCAAACCGTTCGAGCGCGGTGTGAAAATCCGCCCTCCCCAGACTCCAAACAAACAGGCCCGCGGTGACCAGCAATTCCACCAGGCCGAAGAGCCAGCCATCTATGACCCCAAGACCCCAGACTAGGAGCAGAATGACAACCGTCAGGGTGACAACAACTTGCGGGATAGGAGCGGCAATGCGCCCTTTAAGCCAGCGGTGCCATCGCAGCAGCCAGCTATCGCTCTGCAGAAAACTATCGGGTTGGATGACCTGGTGGAGGGACAGTGCAATGATCATGGCAAGAAAGGTCATTGCTCTAGGGACTCCTCTGTGAATTGGCGGCAGTATCCGACGGGGAGCGAAGCAAGCGTCTCAGGTGGCTCCAGTCAAAAGCTTCCCCGGGATCGGTTTTTCTCCCCGGGGCAATGTCACTATGCCCGACGATAGGCCCCCTCGCCAGGGATGGTAGCAGCCTGCGGAGTTCCACTATGAGCGCGCTGAGCGTGTCGTACTGACAGTTTTCGTAGGCCCGGTGGTCCGTACCTTCAAGCTCGACGCCAATGCTGAAATCATTGCAGTTCACCCTGCCTCCCCAAACCGATACCCCCGCGTGCCACGCCCGCTCGTGACAGGATACGAACTGGGTCAGTGCACCCTCGCGATCGATGAAAAAATGCGCGGACACCTTTAGCCCCCGCAATGCATCAAAGGACGGATCCCGGGAACAGTCGAGCGTGTTGCAAAAAAGCGCTTCCACATCGCTACCGCCAAAACATCCCGCAGGTAATGAAATATTGTGCACCACGACCATATCCGGCGCGCAGGGCGTCGGACGGGAGTTACAGTTGGGCGACGGGATGTGGCGGGCTGTTTCCAGCCAACCACTCCAGGCTTCGGATTGCGACATAGCACGCATTGTGTGCATCAAAACCGCCAACGGCAAGCGTACCGGCAGTTTCGGTTGTTGATCCTGCACTGCTACCATAGCTCCTCATACTGCCTGCCTCCTGAATCGGTATCTGTCATGACTTCGAATCTCCAACCTGTCCCCGACAGCATTGTCGATGCCAATGTTCAAGCCGCGCTGGCGGAGGATATTGGCGGCGGTGACATCACAGCGGAGCTTTTACCCGCAGACAGCATGGCCGAGGCTACCGTTATAACGCGCGATGACGGTGTTCTGTGCGGTCAACATTGGGTCACAAAGGTCTTTGAGCAGGTGGACGAGCGTATTGCGCTGCAATGGCGTGCGTCGGACGGCGACAGTCTTAGCGCAGGCCAGACCCTCCTGCAACTCAAGGGCCCTGCCCGCGGCCTTTTGACGGCGGAACGCACCGCCCTCAATTTTCTCCAGACCCTGTCGGGCACGGCGACCCGTTGCCGGGATTATGCGAACCGTGTGGAAGGCACAGGCGTCCGCCTCCTGGATACACGCAAGACGCTCCCGGGACTTCGGGCGGCGCAAAAGTACGCCGTACGCTGCGGCGGATGCCACAACCATCGGGTAGGACTTTTTGATGCTTTTCTCATCAAGGAAAACCACATTCTCGCCTGCGGGGGCATTCCCGCAGCTGTGCTTCGGGCGCGGGAAAGTGCCCCGGGGAAGCCCGTGGAGGTAGAAGTGGAGAACATGGATGAGCTCGCACAAGCCATCGATGCACAGTGCGAACGTGTCATGCTTGATAACTTCGACCTCGATGCAATGCGCGAAGCCGTGAGGCTTAACGACGGCCGGGCCGAACTTGAAGCATCGGGTAACGTGACCCTGGAGAGTCTCGCCGCCATCGCCCAAACCGGCGTGGACTTTATCTCCATCGGTGCGCTCACCAAGGGCTGCGAGCCGCTGGATTTATCGATGCGACTTTCTTGACTGCGCCACGCGCGCGGCCAAGGCACAGTGCTGAAGCGCGGTGGACTATACCGACTTAAAGGGCATTCAAAGGGGCAATAAGGCTTCGGCGCTTACAAGAACCCCATTGCGATCCGCGTAGACGTAGTCCCCGCTGCGCACCGTGGTACCACCAATATCGATGGGCAGGTCACGCTGCCCCTCACCCCGTTTGTCGGTTTTTTGGGGGCAGGCTCCCAGGGCCTTCACACCCAGGGCCAGAGTCTCGAGAATCTCCACATCGCGAACGGCGCCAGCGATCACCAGGCCGGACCAGCCGTTCTCCACCGCCTTCGCGGCCAGCTGGTCCCCCAGCAGCGCGCGCCGTAAGGAACAACCCCCATCGACCACCATCACCCGCCCCTCTCCCGGCTGCTGCACCAGTTCCTTGACGAGGGAGTTATCCTCAAAACACTTGACCGTCATGGCCACGCCGGTAAAGCACTGCACACCCCCAAAGTCTTGCCAGGCATGAATGAGTGCTCGCGCGTCCGGAGCGCTGTCAGAGAGGTCGGGAGTGCTAAAGCTATGGTCCATCAGAGCCAACCCACGGGGTAATCCTGCAGCGCGCCGCCAGCGTTTGCGACGGCGCCGGCAAAGCCTTCACAGCGTGGCAGAATGCTTTGGGCGTAGAACGTCGCAGTTGCGACCTTGCGGGCATAGAATTCATTGTCGACCCCCCCGGTGAGCGCGGTTTGGGCGACAAAGGCTCCCCGGGCCAGCTGCCAGCCGCCGAACAGGTAACCGGTCTGCATCATGTAATCAAAAGCCGCTGCTTTCGCAGCTTCCGGACTGTGAGCTAGCATCTGCAAAATCGTTTCCGTGGAGCTGGTGTGCAATGCCGCTGCACTGCGCAGCGCGCTGCCCACAACAGCAAGCTCACCGCCCGCAGCGATGTAGGCCTGAGCATCGGCGTTAATCTCCTCGATAACAATGCCCATGGCGGTACCACCGTCCCGCCCCAGCTTGCGGCCCACAAGATCCGCCGCCTGTATGCCGTTGGTGCCCTCATAGATCGGCGTAATCCGCACATCGCGAAGATACTGGGCTGCGCCCGTCTCCTCGACGTACCCCATGCCACCATGCACCTGTACCCCCAGAGAAGTCAGCTCCACACCCACCTCGGTCATCCACCCCTTGATGACGGGGATCATCAGATCAATGCGCGCCTGGGAGGCAGAACGGTCCGATTCCGGTCCGTAATGGGCCAGGTCCATGGTTACCGCTTCACTGTAGGCAAGAGCCCGCATGGCTTCATTCAACGCCTTCATGGTCAACAGCATGCGTTTGACGTCGGGGTGCTCAATGATCGGCACTCCACCCTGCACACGCTCTTTCGCGTAGGCGAGCGCCTGCTGATAGGCGCCCTCAGAGGCACCCAGCCCCTGCAGTCCCACTTTCAACCGCGCTTCGTTCATCATGGTGAACATACAGGTAAGCCCGCGGTTTTCCTCACCCACGAGATAACCCACGGCACCGCCACTATCCCCAAAGGCCATGACACAGGTGGGACTGCCGTGAATGCCGAGTTTGTGTTCCGTAGATACGGGATACACGTCGTTGCGTTCTCCCAGGCTGCCATCGGAATTCACCAGAAATTTAGGCACCAGAAACAGGGAAATACCGCTGGATCCCTCGGGTGCATCCGGGAGCTTGGCGAGCACCAAATGCACAATATTGTCGACGGCGTCATGGTCACCCCAGGTGATATAGATTTTCTGCCCGGTGATCAGGTAATGGTCGCCCTTGGGAACGGCCCGGGTTTTCATGACACCCAGATCTGATCCGGCACCGGATTCCGTGAGGTTCATGGTGCCCGTCCACTCCCCCGTATGGAGTTTTTCAAGATAGGTGGCTTTGAGCTCATCGCTGGCGTGAGAGGCGATAGCCAGCGCAGCACCGCTACTCAGAAAAGGTGCCAGGGCAAAGGCCATATCCGCGCCGTTCCACATTTCTGATGCCGCCGTGCCATAAAGCTCCGGCAGACCTTGCCCCCCAAACTCCGCGTCGGCAGAAATGCCGAACCAACCGCCCTGGGCCAGTTGCTGCATCGCCTCTGCATAGCCGGGAGAAATGTGCACCTTCTGATCCTCACAGCGGGCGGGATTCATGTCACCTACCCGCCTAAGAGGACCCAGTACCTCGCCGGCGAGTTTTCCGCCCTCGTCCAGCAGCGCCGCGGTCAGTTCCTCCCCCACCCCAAGTTCCTCGAAGCGGGGCAGGCCGCCCAGGGTCTCGCCAACGCGCAGGACTTCATCAATCACAAAACGCATATCTTCCAGGGGGGCACGGTACATAACAGGCAGACCTCTAAGTGTTTTCAGATAACCGATTGGCGCGGACACTACGCCAACAGGCGTTAGTATAAAGACTTGGCAGAGAGGCGGCATCATCGCGATACTGTGCTGCATGTACAGCTTCCGGTTGCCCGCATGAATCTACACCGCATCGACCTCAATCTGCTGGTCTATCTCGACGCCCTGCTGCGCGAGAGAAACGTGACCCAGGCGGCTCAGCAGCTCAATCTGTCACAGCCTGCCATGAGCAATGGTTTGCGGCGTCTGCGTACCCTGTTTGACGACCCGCTCCTTGTGCGGACATCCGAGGGCATGACCCCCACCGAGCGCGCCCTGGAGCTCGAACCGCTGGTCAGGGATGCTCTGTCGCGTATTGATCAGGCGGTGCAGCCCCGCTCGGCCTTTCATCCGGAGGAAGCCCAGGGCGTCTTTCGGATCATGGCCAGTGATTACGCAGAGTCAACACTGTTTCCCCGGGTGCTGGGCAAACTTCGCGATCAGGCACCGGGGATCACGCTGGATATCATGACCCCCTCGGACGTCAGTTTTCTCGATGTGGAGAGGGGCAAAATAGACATGGTGATCAACCGCTTTGATTCCATGCCCCAGTCCTTTCATCAAATCCCCCTCTGGGACGACAGCTTCTCCTGCCTGCTGAGCCCCCACCATCCCATTCTCGATGACTTCACCCTGGAGAAGTACCTGGAGTCCGATCACGTCTGGGTCAGTAAAACCGGGATGGGGGTCGGCGTGGGCGTAAACCCCGATGATGTTCAACGTCTTGGGTGGGTAGATGCTGCCCTCAACCGTTTGGGTAAAAAGCGTCAGATTCGGGTATTCACCCGCCACTATCAGGCTGCGATGACCCTCGCAGAGCACAACGATCTGATTGTGACCCTCCCCACGCGTGCGGCGCTGCTTAAGCGGGACAATCCGCGCCTTGTGCGACGGGATCCGCCCATGGAAATCCCGCCCCTGGAGCTCAAAATGGCCTGGAGCCCCTTACTTCAGCATAACCCCGGTAACCGCTGGCTGCGCAAACTGATTGTGGAAACGGCAAGACACATCGTTGCCACCGACAAAGCTGACGACGGCACTCATTCAGGC
>NZ_CBFHZO010000005.1:0-4898 GCF_965660375.1 Congregibacter sp.
CAACCAGCCACCGAAGATATCCCCGGAGGCGTTAGTGTCCTTGGGCATGGCGATGGTTTGTATGGCGAGTTCGCCCTGGGGTAGTGGTGTGGAGTCAATATCGCTCATGGTCTGCTTAGTCTGCGCTGGTTTCTGGTTGGAGGTTCATGGTACGTAGTTCATGGTTAGTTGTTAACGGTTGATGGTCGTCAGACCCATCTCGGTCAGATCTACCTCGGTCAAACAAAGCCGGTCAAACGCGGGATACCGCCTAACTTTAGCCGCCATTGCGAAGGTAGGTGTAGCGTTTAGAGCTTTGACGGTAACCAGGTAGCCAGCTCGGGCCAGATCCACAGTGCTGCGAGCATGAGTAGCTGAATAAAGATAAACGGTATTACACCCCGATAAATCGCCGAAGTCGGCACCGAATCCGGCGCTACGCCGCGAAGATAAAACAGCGCAAAGCCAAAGGGCGGCGTTAGAAAGGATGTCTGGAGGTTAATGGCAATCATGATGCCCAGCCATACGGGATCTACTCCCATCATGAGAAGAATCGGCCCTACGATGGGTACCACTACGAAGGTGATCTCGATAAAGTCCAGCACAAAGCCCAGGGCAAAGATAACGACCATCACCAGTAGCGTTGCCGCAAACACCCCGCCGGGCAGGTCCGCGAAGAAAGCCTGAATCAATTCTTCGCCACCAAAGCCACGAAAAACCAGGGAAAAAACCGCGGCGCCAATGAGGATCATAAAGACCATGGCCGTGGTCTCCAGGGTACTGCTGACGATTTCCTGGAGCTTGGAGCGATTCACCTCGCCGCGGATCGCGGCCAGCAGCAATGCCCCGGTGGCTCCGACTCCCGCCGCTTCTGTGGGGGTTGCGGCACCGGCGAGAATGGAGCCAAGAACCACCGCAATAAGGATTAGCGGCGGCACCAGCCCGTGGAGCAACTTGCCCCAGGACATGGTCCGCGTTTTGATCGGAGGTACGCTTTGTGGGCGCAGCAGCGCCATCCCCAAAATATAGAGACAGTAAATGCCGACTAGTAACAACCCTGGAATAATGGCACCAACAAACAGGTCCCCAACGGATACCGTCTGGGGGTTGAACACATCCATCTCAAGCTGTGCCTGCTGATAGGCGCTGGAAAGAATATCCCCCAGGAGTACGAGGGCGATAGACGGGGGAATAATCTGACCCAGTGTGCCTGTGGCGCAGATAGTGCCGGTGGCGATGCTGGGGCCGTAGCCCGCCCGCAGCATGGTGGGCAGCGACAAAAGTCCCATGGTGACCACCGTGGCACCCACGATGCCGGTGCTCGCTGCCAGCAGCATGCCCACAATAACCACGGAGATCGCCAGCCCTCCCGGGAGGCGTCCGAGGAGTGCGGACATGCTTTCCAGCAGCTCTTCCGCGACCTTCGACTTCTCTAAAACCACGCCCATCATTACAAACAGCGGTACCGCGATAAGCGTCACATTGCTGATGGTGCCAAAGAGACGTCCGGGCAGCGCTTCAAGAAAAGCCGGATCAAACCCCCCGGCGATGGTCCCCACTGCGGCAAACAATAGAGCCGTGCCTGCAAGAGTAAAAGCTACAGGGTAGCCAAGCATCAGCAGGCCGCATACGGCTGCGAACATCCATAGGGCAACGGACCCGTCCATCAGGAATGCTCGCCCCGGGCCAGAAGCCGGGCATTGCGTGAGATATCCGCCACGCCTGCAATGGCAAGATTGATGGCCATAAGCGGCAACAGTGTTTTGAGCAGGTACAAATAGGGGATGCCGCCGGGCTCAGGGGAACCCTCGCGGATGGCCCAGGCGTCAGCGACGTAACCCCAGCTCACAAACACGATCACCGCACACAGGGGTAGAAGAAATACGATGCCACCCAGGGCATCGACCCAGGCACGGTTTCGAGCGCTGAATTCGCGATAAAAGATGTCCACGCGCACATGGGCACCGGTCTTTAAGGCGTAAGCTACCCCGAGCATAAAGAGGCTACCATGGAGATAGGTGACGGCTTCCTGCATAGCGATGGCCCCGGTAGCAAAGCCGTAGCGCAGGATAACCACCGCGGCGGTAAGCAGCGCCATGGCCAATGCACACCAGGCGAGGAGTCGTCCAAAGAATAGCGTAAAGCGATCAACCGCCTGAATAAAAGACGTCCAGTTACGCACTCTTTCGTTGCCTTTCTTAATGCCGGAGGGCGAGGGTATCATAGCCCACCGCGCGGACTCTGCTTTGCAGAAGGCCTTGAGATCCCAGCCAGAACGCGGACTTAGGAACACTTCATCAAGCGGCAAGGACACGGACAATGTTGAGCGTTATTTCACCGGCCAAAACTCTGGACTACGATTCGCCCGTTACAACCAGCAAGGCTACCCAGCCCGAATTTCTCGAGCGCTCCGAGGCGCTGGTTACGGATGCCCGGCAGCTGGACCCTGCGGATATCCGGTCGCTCATGGGTGTGTCCGAGAATATCGCGGCGCTCAATCATCAGCGCTTCATGGACTGGCATCGACCCTTTGACAAGGACAACGCGCGCCAGGCGATTCTGGCCTTCAAGGGCGATGTGTACACCGGTTTGGAAGCCGAAACCCTGAACGCAACGCAACTGGCCTATGCGCAAAAGCACCTGCGTATTCTCTCGGGTCTTTATGGCGTCCTCCGTCCTCTGGATCTTATGCAGGCCTACCGACTGGAAATGGGTCTGCGCTTTGAAAACAGCGGCGGCAAAAACCTTTACGAGTTCTGGGGTGATGCTGTGACCAACAGCCTCAATAAACAGCTCAAGAAAACCGGCACCCCCGTACTCTTGAACCTGGCCTCCAATGAGTATTTTAAGGCGGTACAACCGGGGGCTCTGGATGGCGAGGTGATTACCCCGGTGTTCAAAGATCTCAAGAACGGCAAGTACAAAATCATCAGCTTCTTTGCGAAGAAGGCCCGAGGGCAGATGGCGCGGTACATTGTTGAAAAAGAGATTAATGATGTGGCCGCCCTGAAGAAGTACCGCGTCGCGGGCTATCGTTATAACGCGTCGGAGTCATCAGCCCGGGAGCTGGTGTTTACGCGGGACGAGGCGCCCGGCAGCTGATCAACACCGCGCTCGAGAACGAACCAGGTATACAAGCATGAATGCAAACAACTCCACGCATCAGGTGGTGATTATTGGCGCGGGCATGTCAGGCCTGTGTATGGGCATCAAGCTTCGCGAGCGTGGTATCACCGACTTCGTCATCCTTGAAAAATCGCCGCAGGTCGGTGGCACCTGGTATGACAACACCTATCCCGGCGCCTGCTGCGATGTCGCCTCGGTGTTGTATAGCTACTCCTTCGCACCCAACCCGGACTGGTCTCACAAGTTTTCTCCGCACCATGAAATCAGGGCCTATTTTCAGCGCTGCGCTGAAGAGTTTGGTCTCCTCTCCCATCTGCGTTTGAGTGCCGAGGTAGCCGATGCGCAGTGGCAGGAGGACTCAGGACTTTGGGAGATCACGTTGGCAGATGGCGAGACGCTCAGTGCCCGAAGCCTGGTGAGTGGCCTTGGGCAGCTCAACCTTCCCAATATTCCTGACTTTCCCGGGCGCGATACTTTTGAGGGACACAGCTTTCATTCCGCTCGCTGGGATCATGACTATGACTTGAAGGGAAAGCGGGTAGCGGTGATCGGGAATGCGGCCAGCGCGCTGCAGTTTATCCCTCATATCGCTAAGGAAGTGGAGCAACTTCACGTATACCAGCGTAGCGCCAACTATGTGATCAAGCGCAATGACCGGGCTTATAAAAACTGGGAGAAATGGATTTTTCGCAATGTTCCCCTGGCGCAAAAAGCGGTTCGGGCCATGGTCTATCTCCGAGGTGAATGGCTTTTCTATCCCGTGCTACGCAACAGCTCTACCTGGCTGCTCAAGCAGTGGGAAAAGTGGTGCAAGGATTACCGCGAAGAAGAGATCAGGGATCAGGAGCTGCGGGACAAGCTCACCCCCGACTATCGCCTGGGCTGCAAACGCATTCTGATTTCTGATGACTTTTTTGGCGCCTTTGTGAGAGACAACGTCGAGCTGGTGACTTCTCCCATCACCGGGATGGATGCCGCGGGCGTGTGCACCGAGGACGACCTTGAGCGCCCTGTGGACGCGGTTATCTACGCTACGGGCTTTAACACTACGGCAATGCACAGCGCCGTGAATTTTAAAGGTGTGAACGGACTGTCTTTGCAACAGGCCTGGCGCGATGGTGCAGAGGCGTATCGCGGTGTGTGCACCCACGGCTTTCCCAATTTTTTTATGCTCTACGGCCCCAATACCAACCTTGGAAGCAACTCCATTATTTTTATGGTGGAGCGTCAGGTGGACTATGTTGTTAACTGCATCGACAAGCTCTTGAGTCATGAGCTGGCCGCGCTGGATATCAACGAGGATGTGCAGTTGGCCTACAGCGAGCGCATGCAGGGAGAGCTGGCGCAAACGGTGTGGGTCGCAAACTGCGAGAGCTGGTACAAGAATGCGGCGGGCAAAGTGACCAACAACTGGCCCCGGTCCACCCTGGCCTACTGGTGGCATATGCGAAGGCCCGACTTTGCCGATTTTGATATGCGTGTTTAGCCGTGTCGGATCTACCCTTTTCTCAGGCTGCGGAAAATAACCGGGGGCCTATTCTTCGCGAACTTAAGCGTCTGCTAGCTGAATCGACGTCGGTTTTGGAGGTTGGCGCGGGCACCGGACAGCACGCTACGGCATTTGCCGCGTCCATGCCGCACTTGCAGTGGCAACCCACTGAGCACCCTGAATCGCTAGCAATGCTGCGCCCCCGCTGTGAGCTGGCAAAGCTCGACCGTCAACTCGACAACCTGCTCGCGCCCATAGCCCTGGATATCTGCGACAGTCCATGGCCCGAGCCCTGGCCTGATGC
>NZ_CBFHZO010000006.1:0-7702 GCF_965660375.1 Congregibacter sp.
TCGATTCCACGTCATTCGACTGGTTAATCAGCATCTGCTCAAAGCCTGGCAGGGCTACGATCCCGAGGGGCGCAAGCATCGCGGGCTGATCAGCCTGATGCGACGCCACCAATGGCGTCTTACGGATGAGCAAAGAGAGAATCTTGGCCGATATCTAGATGACTATCCCGTGCTCAAGGCGCTGTATACGGCCAAGCAGAAGCTCAATCGACTGCTGCTACTCAAATCCCTGAATCGTAAAAAAGCCAAGCAGCTGCTGCCGCAGCTGCTCTCATTGATCGAAGACTTGGCGGCTAGCCCGCTTCATCGATTGGCAAGAACGCTTAAATCCTGGTTGGAACCCATCGTTGGCATGTGGCGGTTTACCAAGACGAATGGCATTACCGAGGGCTTCCATAACAAGATGGAAATGATGAGCCGACGAGCCTATGGATTTAGAAATTTTGAAAACTATCGACTGCGGGTCTTAACCCACTGTGGATGGGATGGCATTATCAACCGAGTTTAATGAAAACCGGTGTATCCCCCGTTAAGTGGGTAGAGCCGGGCGCTGTAAGATACTGAAAATTAAGAAGAAAAATGGTAGCTACGGGTGGACTTGAACCACCGACCCCAGCATTATGAATGCTGTGCTCTAACCAGCTGAGCTACGTAGCCACGATGTGTTTCTGGCCCCCATCGCGGGCGACGCGAATTCTCTACATTTGCCTCTCGCAAGTCAACCTCCGGCGCAATCAATTTCTGGCGTGTGAAGCTGGCTCAGCCTATCGTGAGCGCTCCACCCAAATCCGCTCCACTATCGGCAGCTGCGCAGTACAATTTTCTTTAGCTGAGCAGCCGATGTTTCATCCATGCATTGCAACTGTTCAGCTTTAACGGCTCCACGCTTTAGCAAAGAAGTGATCAATGATTCACTGAGCATGCAGAGTACGGTTCCATCGGCCGTGCGCTTCATATCCAAAAAACGTTCAGCGGCGACGCCGCTCAGCGAACCCATGGCAGGCTCCAAGTCTCGATAACTTATTTCCGACGATTTCAACGACATCCACCCTCCATACCCGTCTAGTTCTTTTGCGGCGGTGCAACCGCGTCAACATCAGATTAATGATAACGATTCTTATTTGCAACTAAGATTTACAAGCCGCTCTCAGAACCAACCACGCCACCGCGAAGGCCTTATTCTCGGACTGACGTATGATCAGCACATCGCACTCCGACAGCACCCGACCGATAAATGCTTGCACCGACGCCAATCAGCCTCTCAAGCCGAGGTCATCAGGACATGATTCATATCGTGGGTCTGTATAAGTGCGGCTCATCATGGTTATTGCATATGCTTGCAGCCCACCCCCAGATCGTGGCCTGGCGAGAATTTGATGTACTTCGCGCCACCCACGCAAGGGCTTCATTTCTCCTTACCCTTCCCCGAACCGCTTTGGACTATCTTTATTCGCGGGCTGAAAACAGTCGCTGAATGCAGCGCCAGGAGGCCTTTGCCCTCCGGGATACCGACACGATTTTTCGCGATATGTTTCTCGGCCGTGGCGGAGTTCCGGTCACGGGTGTGGAGAAACAGAAGCGCGCCGCTGCTCTTGGCTCCACGAATCTGGACGCAATGCTGGAGGAACTCCTGGCCTTGGGTGACTACCGCGTGCGACCTGACGCCGCTGTCCCCATTAATCCAACAAGCTGTAGCGACAGGCTGGGTGTGCAAAGTTTTCGTCGCGATGACCTGCTTACGCTCATGGAAGCAGTGAGAGACACGCCTGAGCCACTGCAAATTCCCAAGCTGTTTTTTGAAAGTCTGCGCTCCCAGGTAGTGCCCGGAAGCCGGATCACTACCAAGGCCGCGGACCAGATTTTACAACTATCCGCATTAAAAGCTGCTTCACCAGGCTGTCGGGTTGTCGCCATCGTCCGCGACTGCCGTGACGCCGCCGTTTCTGCGAAGCACTTTGAAGCATTGATGCGCAAGCGTGAGGCCCCCTGGCGCACCAATCACGCCAGCCTCGCTCGCCGCATCCTTGGCTGGTCCCTACGCGCGGCAAAGTTGGCGGAACATGCCCGGCGTGGTGAAGTCACTGTGCTGCGTTACGAAGACCTGCACAACGATTTTGCCGACACCTGTCGCGCCCTTTTTCTGGACCTGGGTCTCGATGGAAGCGCGGAGGTTGTCGATCGAGTGAAGAAAGCGACCAACTTCACCACCGTGACCAAAGGTAGGCAACCCGGCGACGCATCGGAACATCAAATCCCCAAGGGGCGAGTCGGTGATTGGCAGTAAGCGCTCACGCCGTTTCAAAAACACCTTGCCTGGATCCTGGCAAGCAAGAGCCTCAACGCATTTGGATACACACGCGGCGGAGACGTAGAGCCCTCGCATCTGGTCCTCGGTAACGCTCCCGATTTGCCCGGCGTTTGATACACAGGAGCCGCTAATGATCGATAACGGCACTCTCTGATCTTCGCCAGACTTTCCCGAATTGCCATCCTGTATAGCCCAAGCAGCGCAGGCCAAATTCATGGAGCACCTATCTGAATCGAGACCGGAGCTGGTGTCAGAACCAGCATCAACGCCGCCATCCACAACGAAACCTCCCCGATCAACACTCCCGACGAGAGAGCTCAGGGAACATCCCTTTCTTGGAGCCATGGGACTGGCAGCCGCTATGATTATTATGCTGGTCTGCTCTGGAACATTACACGCGAACCCGATCCTTACGGAAATTTATTACAACGGGCCCACCCCGGGCAGTGATCCCGATGAATTCATCGAACTTAGCAACCCGACGGATAGGGTTCTGGAACTGGCGGGTTGGCGATTCACCGACGGCATTTCCTACGCTTTCGATGAGGCGCAGATTATGACTGCCGGCGGCTCTCTGGTGCTCGCGAAAGATCCAACGGGCTTCAGCCTCGTCTTTCCAGGGTTTACTGACACTCTCCTGGATTTTGCCGGCGCCCTTTCCAACAGCGGCGAGACCATTGCACTGGCTGACGCCAGCGGCGCTCAGGTTTGGGCCCTTCGCTACGACGACTCTAGTCCCTGGCCGTCAAATGCGGACGGGACCGGGGACTCACTCCAGCTGCTATCCACCGCTCCGGACATGGGTGTAATCACGAATTGGCGGGCGAATTCACCGACGCCGGGGCGATGGATAACGTCGACGGGCAATGCCACCACGCTACCCATTCCCTCAAGCCTGGCGCTACTTTGCCTCGGGGCGCTGCTGCTGCGTTTCCGCAGGCGCCACCCGCTAACCATGAGCTCTGTCAAACAAACCTCGCTAAAGGAGGCTGAGGCAACAGGAATGTGATCTGCGCCCTTCCCTCGCATTGACCGAGGCTTCAAAATCAGGGGTGTTAACGCGGGGGCAGTTCCTCGATCTTGTGTACCACACTTTTGTTGAAACACCGCTGTCAATGTCCGACTTTTTCATTGCCCGACAACCGATTTTTGACCAGAGCCTTAAACTCTTTGTCTACGCACTTCTCTTTCGTAGCGCCGACACCGGTGCCGCAACCCGGGATCTGGACGATGATCTTGCGACAGCGCAGGCACTTAATATCAGCGAAGAAGTTGGCCTCGCGGAACTAGTGGATGGGCAAACCGCTTTTATTAACCTCCCGCGAAAATTCCTGTCGGAGCCCGAGCTACTGCCCTTTGAACCCTTTCAGATAACGGCACCCAAGGCAGCCCACCTCGATCAAATGGCCACTCATTGGGCGGACGAAACCCTCTCGGGAATGGCCAACGCCTAGCGTTTTCAATTGCCCCAAAGCAGCTAGAGGACTGCTAGACTGGCGCGCGTTTTTCTAGCAGCCACCAGCAATACGAAGGAATAGTAACAATGAGTAACCCGGCATTTGAGTTCGTTCGTCAGCTAGGGGTTGAATTGGCCGCAGGAGAATTTGACCTGCCGCCATTCCCGGATACCGCCATGCGCGTGCAGCGTTGCGTTTCTGATCCGGGCTCAGATATCAATTCACTGGGGGTCATTATCGCCGGTGAGCCTGCGCTGGCTGCACGACTTATGCGTATGGCGAACTCGGCGATGATGCGCCGCGGCCCCATGGAGGTCACGGATATAAACACCGCTATCTCTCGTGTGGGTATGGACATGGTTCAAAACGCCGCAGTGTCCTTTGCCGCAAGAGAGGCCTTTAGTTTCCCGCCGGGCAGCCCGTTTATCGAGGACCTCAACAAACTGCGCCTGCACAGCGTTAAAGTGGCCTCCCTGAGCTATGTGCTTGGCAAATACAGCAAGTTTGCCGGCAAGCCCGATGAAGCGATGCTTGCGGGGCTTCTGCATGCCGTGGGCAAGTTCTACATCCTCACAACAGCCGCAGACCACCCGGAGCTGTTCTCCGATCGCGAGGCTATCGACACTTTGGTCGCTCAGTGGCACACAGGTGTAGCGCGGGCGATTGTGGAGTCCTGGAATTTCCCGGAGTCCATCGCCATCGGTGTCGATGAGCAAGAGCTTAAAGAGCGGGACCGCATCTCATCGTCGGATGTCAGCGACGTTCTGTTCATCGCCAATATTCTTGCTCGCGCGGGCGTGAAAGTCGCCGGCGAACTAGGGGACCTGGATGCTCTCGCCAGGCTGCGTATGAATAGCGAGAAACTGGCCGAAATACTGGAAGAAAACGAGGACGAAATTCAATCTATGGTGGAGGCACTCAGTGGCTAAGGGCCATGCCCCCATCAGGGTAAAAGCACAATTCGTTGAGCTTTGTGGTTCACCTCCATCAGACGGGCTCTGCCGATAGCGAAGAACGCAAAAATTTATCCGATTCAATACCAATAAGACTCGGCAGAAAGCACAGCAAAATCACCGGCCACCAGACCATGGGAAATGGTGCGGTTCTAAATAGAGCGGCCGCCTCAGGGACCATGGTTGGTATCAGGCGAATGAGCACGCTGAGCACGATCCCCCCGAGCAGCCAGAGGCTGGTGTCTTCATGGCGCATGCCCCGCATGTGGATCATCCAGGCTCGCCATTAAACCGCGTCACGGCAAACATGGCCGGCTTTCCCAGCAGAATGCTGGATACAGCAAAAAGATGCGCCCACATGAAAAAGACCAACAGCAACCCCGTAAGGCCCTGGATGAAGTCCAGCCACGCCGGCCAGCGCTTATCGGATGGTAGTGGCAAGAAAAGATCAGCCGCCTTAAAACGCCTCGTCGATACCCAACCGCGAAAGGTTGACCGTGGCCGCGTCAAAGTTGGCCTGGGCAACGCGCGTTCGCTGGTAGGCAGTATAAAAACGCACCCGCGCATCGGCGGCAGTCTCCTCTCGAATATTGACGAGGAAAAAGTCGCTGGCACCCTGCTCAAAACGTCGCACCTCTGCCTGCCTCATGGTTTCTGACAGCTCCACGTCCTGCTTGGCGAGTTCCATGAGTTCTCGCGCCGTGTCCAACTCCAACAGGATGTTGCGCAACTCGATCTCAACCTGATCTTCCAGACGACGCTGCTCCTGTCGCAGGGATTCCAGCTCGGCGCGTGCCTGAGTGATTTTACCTTTTGCCTGACGACGCTCCAGGGGGACCGTAAAGGTAAACCCCACTATGGCGTCGGTGCCCTCCCGGGATGCACCACCTTCACCGATAGAGCCAAAACCTTCGGCAAGCTCCAGGTTCAAATCAAGGCGGGGCTTCAACTCATTCTCCGAGAGCGCGATTTTCTGCAAGGCCCGTTCGGCCCCTGTTTGCAGGATACGCAGCTCCGGCCGCTGCTCCAACAGCGCGGGCACATCCAGGGAGGCGGCGCTGGGCACCGGGGGCAAAATGCCAAACTGGGCTTCCGCGGGCAGCCGCTGCACGTCCGGCGTCAGCGGCTCGCCGGTCTCATCGCGCAAATAGAATGCCAGTTGATTGGCAGCCACCTCAAAATCACGGCGTGCTGCAGTCATGAGCGTTTGCCGCCGGGTAATGTTCTGCCGATTCTCCGTAATGAAGATCGCCGCGCGACGTCCACTGCTCACCTCGCGCTCAAGACCGGTTTCGCGCTCCAGCGCTATACGCAGTAGATTGTCATATACCGCAAGTTCCTGACCCGCTGCGACCCAGCGCCAGTAGGCCGCCAGGGCGCGCTGCTGAACACCAACCTTGGTCAGCAGCACATCAAGCTCGGCCTGCTGCAAGGCAAGCTCTGCATCGATCTGACCAAAACGCCGCGCGTCAATGTCACGATCCCTGAACACGCTGAACAGCACACCCAGCTTCGCCGTGCCGGCGTTGTTGGTGTAGTACTGATCCTCGTAGATAGGGAAGTCACCATTGGACAGGGAATACTCGCCGTAAAGCTGCGCGCCGAGGGGCCGCAGGGGTTTTACGACTTTGCCGCCAAGGGATGTACCATCATAAAAACCGTCTACACGATCAAAGCCATCGGCACCGAACACAAGATCAAAGGCACCCAGGGACTCGGTCACCTTACCCACGGCCGCCTGACGCTGAGCCAGCGCCTTGAGAATTGACGGGAAATGCGCCTCCGACGCTGCAAGCACCTCTTCAGGCAAAAGCGGCATCTGGGCCACAGGCACGTCTGCGCGCAGTAGCGGCGCAGCCAACAACAGTCCGATAAAAACTGAGGCACGAAAAATCACTGGCTTGAATTCACCATGGGGTCGCCCTGGCCGGGGAAGTTAGGCGGGAAATTATTCAACTGACGCCAGATCTCGTAACCCACAGACACCTCCTCGAGCAGCACCCAACCCCGGGCCTTGGAGCCAAAGCGCACAAAGCGCCGATCCGGCCAGGCCACGCCGGTATCCTGGTCTTCTTCTACAAGGATGCGGAAACGACCGTTGGCTTGCGCCGTGGGATCAATCGCAATCACATGCCCGCTAAAGGTCCCTACCGCCACCGACGGCCATCCACTGATCTGGATTACCGGCCAGCCCTCGAACTGGATACGCACCTTGGCACCATCCCGCACCAGGGCAATGTCACGACCATCAATGTACATCTCGATAGCTCGCTCGGCGTTGTCGGGCACAAAAGTGGCCACGACCTGCCCCGCGCTGATGAAGGTTGCCGCATCGCCCGCATTCACCCGCAGGATCGTACCGTCCCGGGGAGCACGAACAATCTGCACCGACTGTCTGGAAAGATTCACATCCACGCGACTGAGCTCCGCCGCCGCCTGGGCCACATCCGCGCGCAGTTGCTCCACGCGGATACGCGCCTGCTCAAATTCCCGACGGGCCGACAAACCCTCGTCAAACAGTTTCTCCATGCGGCGCTTATCGATTTGCGCGATTTCCAGCGCCGTCTCCGCCGCTGTCAGTTTGGCGAGCACCTGTCCCCGCTCTGCCTGCAGGCGCTCCAGCAACTGAGGATCGTTATCGACGATGCGGACGATGGGGTCTCCCACCTTCACACGGGATCCGTCGCGAACGTACCACTCCTGTATCCGGCCTGGCACCAGGGCGTTGATTTCCTGCATGCGGTCATTGGGATTAAGCGCAGTGACATTACCGGGGCCGCTGGCAGTCTGCACCCAGGGTACGAAGGTCAGAAAAAGCCCCACGACCACAAAGAAAAACAGCAGTCCAATACCCACGGCGCGAGCGACGCGGGGAACGCCAACGCTGTTGAGCGTCGTAAACTTCTCGCTGTGATAATCAAACAAAGGCACGGTTACTGCTCCCCGTTCAATTCGGCGGCATTCTCGCCGTAGATCGATAGCGG
>NZ_CBFHZO010000007.1:0-5725 GCF_965660375.1 Congregibacter sp.
CAAGCGCTGGCGAGCGGTATCCCTTCATTACAGTGGTTCGCGAGGACCCTGAAACCGTACGCCGACGGCATCATCGCCAGTGCCAGCTATCCGCTGAATACCAGCGTATTGGAGGGAGTGAACAACCGGATCAAAGTCATAAAGCGCATGGCCTATGGATACCGCGACATTGATTACTTCTTTTTAAAGATCCGCGCCGCTTTCCCCGGAAATATGCGATGAACCTTTTTTTTGCCCTGAAGTTTTTACTCGGTACCCCAAGTCCAAGCAAAGGTGATTGAGAACCTATCTGCGATGGATTCCCACAACATAACAAGCTGCTCCGGGCATACACAGCACTCTTCGAAACACCATTTATAGTAGGCTTGAGCGACGCACTTCCAGGCAGGACCATTGGGCATGGCGATATAACGTCGTGGCAACACGCTATCTTGTATTTGGTGCGTCGGGTTACATTGGCGGCAACCTTGTTCCCTACTTAATGGATCGCGGCGTTGATGTCCGCGCCGTCTCCCGGGACCGCGAGGTATTGGAAGCCCGTCATTGGACGGATGTGGAACTTGTAGAAGCGGATGCTCTTGACCCCGAGTCGCTGGTATCAGCGCTCGCGGAGATAGATATCGCCTTCTATCTGGTGCATTCCATGGCTGCGGGAAAAGACTTTGGCGCTCTCGATCTGCAGGCCGCTGAAAACTTCGCCCTCGCTGCCGCCGCCGCGGGTGTTCAGCGCATTGTCTATTTGGGCGGCTTGATACCCGACTCATCGTCCCTGGGAGAACACATAAGCTCCCGAAGAGACACCGGTGAAGTGCTTCGCGAGGGTGAGGTGCCGGTTACAGAAATTCGCGCAGGCATTATCATTGGTCCGGGGTCGGCAGCTTTTGAAGTTATGCGAGACCTGGCTCTCAATCTTCCCGTAATGATAACGCCCCGCTGGGTGCGCGCGACATCTCCACCCATTGCCCTTTCAAACCTTCTCGAATACCTCTGGGTAACAGCGCATGCAGGGGAAGCCGCGGGGCAGGTTTACGATGCAGCGGGACCGGAACACGTCGACTACACGAGCATGATGCGCGCCATCGCGCGCCTGGCGGGTAAACGCCCACCGCTCATTATCCCGGTACCGGTACTGACACCCACGCTGTCGTCCTACTGGCTGGGTCTGGTCACAGCGGTACCAGCGCCCATCGCCAGAGCACTCATTACCGGACTCAAACATTCCTTTTCTGCTGATGATGCGCTGCTGCGGCAAGTAGTGCCACAGCACCTGCTCACCATGGACGAGGCTATTGCTACGGCTCTTCGCCAGGAGCAGGAGCACCAAACCCTTGCCCGCTGGACCGATGGCAATTTTCAACTTCGTGGCCATCGTCATGACAACGCCTATTATTCCAAACACGCTGGTAGCAGCACAATTACCCGGGCCGACCCATCAGCACTTTGGAAGTTGATAACCAGCCTTGGTGGGCCACAACGCTATTACTACATGAACGGCCTGTGGCTAATTCGGGAAATCATGGATTGGATAGCCGGGGGACCGGGGCTCAGTCGTGGTCAACGTCGGGGCACGGAGCTGCGGCTCGGTGATCGTATCGATTACTGGACGGTCCTCGCTCTGCAGAAAGAGCGCAGTTTGACCCTGGATTTTGGGCTCAAAGCACCGGGCTCCGGCGCACTTGAGTTCCAGATAAATCCCCGCGACGACGGGGATACCGAACTGCGGATTACAGCGCACTGGCACCCCCGGGGCGTCTGGGGTCTGCTTTATTGGTGGGCGATGTTTCCCGCGCATCTTTTTTTGTTTCGCGGGTGGACAAAAAAACTGGCGATCCTCGCAGAGACCGGTAATCAATGAACAAGAAAGCGCAGGAAAACAACCTTCCCGAAAAACTCTTAGGTGTTTTACCGCGCGATTTACGCCAGCTTTTGGCCTTCGTGCCCAACCGCGGCTGGGGCGCCATCGAATGGCGTCCCCTACTCAAGCAAATGCGTCGCATCGGCTGGCAAATGACCTCGGGGGCAGGGGTCGCAGCGTTGACCCGAAGCATACCGCCGGTAACCGGGTTAAAAGTCGGAAAAACCACCGGGAAAGCGCTGACCGAACTGACGAAGGCCCAACGCAAGGCAGCGGGAGACAGCATACTGCGCTTTTACTTCACGCAGTTTCTTAATCCCCAGGGTATGTTCCTTGATCTGCGTTCATCGAGATTTCTAAAGCAGGGACGGGAACTCTATTTTCTACCCAGCGGTCTCCATGCCCGACTGGACGAAAAATTCCGCCTGGGCATGATCGATTTATACCGGGGTTTTTATAAACCGGATGGAACGCTTCTTGACCAGGCGCTCTACGATATGGGTTTTCTCAAAGACGATCTCAGTCCTCGCGAGGCCGACGAACTGCGGGAGCTGTTGCAGTCTCATTTTGGCAGCCAGCAGCGCTCCCAAGCCTTTTCAATGGAAAACTTCAAACGCTCTTTCGATGCGCTCTTCAATTTTTTTATCGACCATGATTATCGGCTGCGCAGCGACTTTGTGATGGTCGGTTTATATCTGATTACCCTGTACTTGGTACTTGAAGAGTTAGGAGAGTCCCACGACGTGAAGAGCATTTGCGAAAGCGTGTTGCTGGACGACCGTTAGTATCATAGAAAACGTGGTGGTATCGCACTCCTTAGAGGAGCTCGGACCTCGGGGTGCCCGCGCCGGATAGCCTCGCCCAGGCAGCCTTGGCAAATAAGTCAGCGTTGCGCCGAGCTCTCCTGCGGCACAACCAGCGCCCCGTCCGGCCCAAATTTGTCGAAGTGGTTCAGCACGCGCACGGCCTCGGCGGCATCGCCCCGAGACACGATAATCTCGCCGTCTTCAATGAGCGTCTCCACTGACGCCAGACCCAGGTAGACCCGGGCCCAGGTCTCTCCGGACAGTTCCAATACAATGTCGACGTCTCGCGGATACCTCGAAAAATCGTCAATGAACTCCGCAATCGCACGGCGCACGTGCAAACCGGCGCTCTGACCGCCCGGGAAGTCGAAACGCAGCACCGTATCCGTGTCGCCGCTCTTGACCGGGTCGATACGCACGCGGAAGTAATCCACAAAGGTGCCCGGGAATCTCGCAATGATCCCAGAACCCGGTGGCACGACAAGCGGCAACGCAACCTTGCCCTCCAGCGCAAGCGCCTGCGACAGGAAGTGGGCGCGGTTGTTGGCCCCCGTAGATACATAGGCCATCTGGCGAAGAGCCTGCGCCTTAAGGTGCCGTGCATCGGCGTCCAGGGGGTCGAGGCGATAAAGATAGTTCACCAACTGTGCCGCCCAGCTGTACTCCTTCTTCTCCATCGCCGCTTGCGCGGCTGCAAGGACCTTATCGCGCCCGCCCATGAGCGGCACGATGCGTTCGGCTTCATCCGTCGGCGGAACGGGCGCGAGATTGGCGGCATCGTTGTCGTACCAGCCGACCGCATGGTGGTAGATCGCCGGCGGATAAGAGGACACCTCGCCGTAGTTCTCAAGATTGTTGGGAACATCCCTCAGATACCCGGGCAAGCGGACCTGGTCACGCAAATCCTCCGGCCCTTGGCCATCGAGAATACCGCGCAGGGTCTGGTCCAGAACGTAACTCGCACCGTCAAGATACCCTTCCAGCCGCTCCTTGATTGCCTCCCGACCGACCACCGGACGGGAAGCCGAAGAGATCAGCACCTCGGGGCCGAGGTTGCGATTGAACTTGAGCCCCTCGATCCACTCGCGAGGGTCGCGAAAAACGTCGCCCCGCACGGAATAGAGTTGCGGCGGGCTGGACCAGAGCAGGGTTGTGAGCAAAATTTTCCGGTCCGGCAGCCACACGGTGGTGTGAACCTTGTCATCCGAACCGTAGCGGGTGAAGAACTGCATCTTCTGCCCCAGCACGGTCATCTCCTGACCATCCTCAACGGGTGTATTGACCGGCAAAAATGCCAGGGTGAAGTCTTCCGGGAATGTCGTGGGAACCACCCAGGCGTCCGGTCCCTCGCCGGGCATGAAGGCATTGAACTGCATCAGACCCCGGGCCGTAAGGTAAGGCCCGATCTCCGGAAAATACGCCGGAAACCCCGCGGCCTTCATGTTCGCCTCTACCACGGCGTTCAGGTTCGGATGGCCGATGACCGTCAGGTCGTCCTGCCCTTCGGCAAAAACGCCGGCACCAAAGCCCGTGTGCGAATGCCCGTAAATTATTGCGCGGATAGGCTTGGCACTGACCGTGCGGATCGCCTGCAGCAGTTTCTCGCCATCGTGTTTCGTATCGCCGGTGTCGAAAGCGATCAGGCCCTCGTCCGTATCGATGATCGAAATGGGCGCCAGGCCATAGCCGCCGAATACCCAGATACCCTCCACCGGCTCTTCAATGGTGGGCTCGGTCCATGCCACCTCACCGATACCGTCGAGGATACGCTTGTTGGCAATAGCGCCATTGGGCGCCTCGGCAAGCTCGACGGGGCCACCCATATAGGGCGTCGGTGGCAGCTGCGGTGCGTCCTGGGACCGCGCCACCGAGGCCAATGCGGTCAAGATTGTCGCGCCAGTCAGCAGCAGAATCCGGGGCATCCAGTGGCGGCGAGGCGCCTTGCCCCTAGACATGAGACGACACCAGAAAATCCGCATCCAGGTACTCAGGGTCGGGATACGAATAGAACCCCCGACCACTGAGCACGCCGGTGTAACCCTTGGCGATAAAGTTGTCCTCCAGGTAAGCGACGCACTGCGGATAAAGCGGATTATCCGGCTCCGCAGCAGCCAACAGGCGCCCAATGTTGCGCGACACCTCAAACCCCACCTGATCCAGAATACCCATGGGGCCCGGCGCGTTACCGTGGTTGATGATCATCCAGGAGCGATCGACATCCCGGTAAGTACTGACACCGGTTACCACCAGGGACAGGGACGCAAAAAGCCAGGGTATAAGCATCGTATTGACCAGATATCCGGGCTGCTCCCTTTCAATCCTTATGGGCACGAGCCCGGACTCTTTCGCAAAGCGAAGAACCTCTTCAAATACCGTCTCGTCCGTTTCCGGATGCCTCATGACTTCTGCGATCGGTCGTTCCCACATCGGCGGGGCGTAATGCATCGCCAGGAAACGGTCCGGCCGGCCGCTGAATGGCGCAATGACACTCGGGGCCAGGGTCGATGTGTTAGTCGTAAAAATGGTGTGCTCCGGGCTGAAGCGGGCGAGGTCTGCATAGATTTGCTGTTTGATCTCAAGCACTTCCGGCGCCGATTCCGTGACCAGATCAGCGTCCCTCGCCGCCGCCTCCAGATCCGAGCTGTACTGGATTCGCGCCAGACCAGCCTCGGCGGCGTGGTCACTCAAGGAGGGCCGGGCCGCACGGTAGGGCGCTACGTAGTCCCGATGGTGCTTCCGGCACGCATCAAGGGCCGCGTCGCTGATATCGTACTGCGTCACGTCATAGCCATTCATTGCGTAGTAGAAGCTCGCCTGGCTCCCCATAGTTCCGGCGCCGATGGCCAGTACTTTCTTAATCATGAGCTTCTCCTTGTTCGTGATTCAGGGCCCAGGGTCTGAAAGATGCCAGAGCTCACTAGGCCTGCTTCGGCGAAAGGAAGTCTGGATCCAGGTATTCGGGATCGGGATAGGAATAGAACCCCTGCCCACTCAACGTACCGGTGTACCCCTTGGCGATAAAGTGCTCCTCAAGATACTCAACACTCTTCCGGTGCTGGGGATT
>NZ_CBFHZO010000008.1:0-10509 GCF_965660375.1 Congregibacter sp.
ACCACTGATTTGAATGACGGGCCAACCTTCGAACTGGATACGCACCTTGGCACCATCCCGCACCAGGGCAATGTCACGACCATCAATATACATTTCGATAGCCCGCTCGGCGTTGTCGGGCACAAAAGTGGCCACGACCTGACCCGCGCTGATGAAGGTTGCCGCGTCACCGGCATTCACCCGCAGGATCGTGCCGTCCCGGGGGGCACGAACAATCTGCACCGACTGTCTGGAAAGGTTCACATCCACGCGACTGAGCTCCGCCGCTGCCTGGGCCACATCCGCGCGCAGTTGCTCCACGCGGATACGCGCCTGCTCAAATTCCCGACGGGCCGACAACCCCTCGTCAAACAGTTTCTCCATACGGCGCTTGTCGATTTGCGCGATTTCCAGCGCCGTCTCTGCCGCTGTCAGTTTGGCGAGCACCTGTCCCCGTTCTGCCTGCAGGCGCTCCAGCAACTGAGGATCGTTATCGACGATACGGACGATGGGGTCTCCCACTTTCACACGGGATCCGTCGCGAACGTACCACTCCTGTATCCGGCCCGGCACCAGGGCGTTGATTTCCTGCATGCGGTCGTTGGGATTAAGCGCAGTGACATTACCGGGGCCGCTGGCAGTTTGCACCCAGGGCACGAAGGTCAGAAAAAGCCCCACGACCACAAAGAAAAACAGCAGTCCAATACCCACGGCGCGAGCGACTCGAGGAACGCCAACGCTGTTGAGCGTCGTAAACTTCTCGTTGTGATAATCAAACAAAGGCACGGTTACTGCTCCCCGTTCAATTCGGCGGCATTCTCGCCGTAGATCGATAGCGGCGTGCGCAGAGGATGCTCTTCCAGCCCCATAAGATCACAAAGAGACTCGTAGTCAGTAACCATAACTTGCTGTTCAAAACCTAGCTGCAAATAGTGATCAAAACGCAGATCGATATTCTCATAGGTGAAATAGACAATCGTGGTCTCGCTACGTTCCTGCAGGGCGTCCATGGCGCGGAGCAAAAACACCTCCGGCATCGCGTCATAGGCCTGGGTCAGCACCAATATGCGCGGCTTGGCGATAATGGCCGCGGCGAGCTTGAGCTGCATGGTCTCGACAATGGAGAGCGGCCAACCGGTGCCCACCAACTCTGTGTCCAGGCCCTGGGGCAGCTGCGTTACCGTCTCCGCCAGACCGACTATCTTCAGCACCTGCATAACATCCACGGACTCGTGATTTGAAGCCGATAGCCGCAGATACTCCCGAATGCTCGCTTCCACGGCATTGGGTCGATCCAGCATGATGATTTCCTGGCGCTTTTCGTAGGCCTTGAGCTCCCGCAAATCCATACCACCGACTGCAATATAGCCGCTATCGGGGGATTCGTGTCCGCGTACGAGATTGGTAAACACCCGCTGGGCCCGATGACTGTCGGCGTAGACACACACCCGGGAGCGGGCCGGTATCTTGAAATCCAGGGTAATAGAGGGTGCCACCATGACCTTACTGAAGCTCAGGGAAGAATCTCCATCGATCCGGGTATGGGCCTTGTCGGGCATATCCTGCTCAACCCGGAAGAACAATGAGAGCTCGTCTACTGCACCGCAGACATCGTAGAGATAGCTCAGATAAATCCCCATCTGAGAGACGCCCAGAAACACCACGGAAAGCACCAGCTCGGCGGCCACCAATTGTCCCAGAGACAGCTCACCGCTAATGACCAGCCAGCCGCCCAGACCAAGGAGTGCGGCACTCGCAGCGGCGTAGATAAACAGAAAGCTCAGTGTCTGGGAAAAGTGGTGTCGAAAGTGCAAGCGATGCTGCTCCATATAAGACGCAGTGACGTCATCTGTGCGCCGAAGCGCCTCGGCAATATGCATCTCACTCTTGTAGAAGCCATTGGCATGCCCCAGGGACTCCAGCCAGGATGCGCTGTAGTGCTTGCGATGGGAGAGCTCCACGGCACTGCGGATACCCCGACGCCCCCAGATAAACCACACCAGCCAGATCAACAGCGCGATGCCCGCATTAAAGGCCAGCAACACCGGGTGATAGGACGACACCAGTAAAAAGCCGACGACGGTCTGGAGAATAATCGTGAACCCCCCAACGAGTAGATTAGGCAGCATCTTCATGATGATGACGATGTCGAAGTAGCGGTTAAACAGCGCGCTCTTGCCGCGATCATCAAAGTAGGGATTACCGGCATAAATAGTCCGCAACGCGATCTCCGAAACCATGCGGGCGTAAAACCGGCGCCCGAAGACATCCATGATGTAGATCCGCAGGGCATTCAGGCTGCCGGCCAGAAGTAGTAAAAAGAACAGGGTAAGCGACAGCACAACCAATGGCGTAGTGAGGCCGATATTCGCCACCGTATTTATCAACATCTGCACGGACACAGGCGTCGCGAGGGACAGTAAACTGATACCAATGCCATAGATGATGGCCAGCACGTAATAGCTGCGCTCCGGCGCAAGAATATCGATAAAAAAGCGGAACAGGGACGAGAGGGAAGTCTCTGATGCGATATGTTTTTCAGCCATGGGAAAACGGGTCAGGTACGATGAATAGCTATTATACGTAAACCCGATGGTTTTGGTTGGGTATTTCAGGACCCCACTGTTACCCGTTCCCACAGCCGATCACTTAAATCCTGCTGGGAGACCTGTCTAAGATCCCCCTGGGTCAGCCATTGAACAATTTCACTGGCAACATCCGGATAACGGACGCGTTTGACCGGGGCACTGGAAGCCAGCCAGTCGCGGATCGGCTCGGGGCGCAAGCTCTCCAGCACTTCACCATATCCGAGCTGTCGAAGCGCCAGCGCATTGGAGGACTGCTCCATCTGTCGCCTCAGGGGCTTTACCAGCAAACGCTTACCCAGCGCCAGACACTCACTGGACAGCTCAAACCCCGCGTTACAAATTACAGCCGCGCAATTGGAAAGGTCCGACTGAAAGCCCTGCAGCGACGTGGGCAGGATATGCAGATTGGCGCGCCTCGCCGCCTTGTTATCCGGGGCATAAACATAAAACTCATACTCCGGCACCTGCATCAGCAGCGCGTGCACCTCCTCCTGATCCTCAAAGGGCAGATAAACGACCACCTTGTGCGACTCGCTTTCCCCATCCGCGTGCCCAACGTTAACGATCGGAGGGAGTATGGGCGCCTTGAAGCTATCCCAGTGCATGCCGAGTCGGACCCTACCGGGGGCGAACATGCGCATCACCAGTTGCGACCTGAAGTCCTGGCCCGCCACCGGAACGCGATGATCAAACGCCGGCTGATGTCCGATGCTCACTACAGTCTTGCCCCGCAGCCACCCCGCCCAGGCAGTGACGGGTTCGAAGTCCGTCAGGACAAGATCGTAGCCTTCCAATTCCAGGCTCAGCACATCGCGCAAGAGCCGCCAATAGTTATTCCCGAGGACTGTTTTCAGGTAGGACAAGCGACCGTGGGAGCTTGCAAAGGTCAGTCCGGGGACAGTGCGAAAATGCCCGAAGGCCTGCATATCAAAGTAGCGATCAGCGGGCCGACCGCTGAATAGATAGTCCACGGCGACGCCACTTGCAGCAAAGGCGTTCGCCATGGCGCGGGCTCGACTCAGGTGGCCGTTGCCCGTGCCCTGTACACCGTAGAGTATTTTCACGACGCAGCTTGGCTGCTTAAAGGAACCACTGCGCAGTCACCAGGGCAATCGAGGACCCCAGGACCGCGCCCACTACGGTATCGGTGGGAAAGTGCACACCGAGATACACACGGGACATTCCTACGGCCACGCTCCAGGCATAGAGAGGCAGGAACCAAAGCCCGAAATGCAGGACGAGTAGTGTTACGAACAGGAATGCAGCGCAGGTGTGTCCCGAGGGAAAGCTGAATTCATCCGAGGCAATAATGTGACTTTGAAAGTCGGGCAGCGCAGCCGCGGGTCGACGACGCTTCAAGCTGTTCTTCAAAGACCAGTACAGCGTGCGCTCAACCGCAAAGGCCACGAGCATGTGTGTCAGGAACTGTGCGCCGCTCTGGGAAAACAGGCCCAGCGCGCTCCCCAGTATCAGGTACCAATGCCCGTCAGCGGTTCGCGAAATCGGCCGACGATGGCGAGCGCCCCAGCTTTGCGACTGCTGCGAAAGCAGTAGGGACCGATGATCGAAATCCTGAATAGTTTCGAGAACGCTCATACTGCGAACTCTAGGCTTGGGTCATGACGCTTGTATGACCTACAACCCCTCTCCCGTGAATTTTTTGTGACAGTCGACGCGCTGCCGGTGAACCGCTACTTCAACTTTTACGCGTCAAAAAGGATATAGCCCGAACAGCACACAAAGGGATAAGCTTTAGGCTTCGTAATTTTCCTCCCGCCAAATTTTCTGGACGTGAACCTATGAGCATTCTTTACCGCAGCGCTTTTGGACTTGCACAGGACATCAAGGCGGGCAAGCTGTCTGCTGTCACCGTGCTTGAGTTTTATCTCGATCGTATTGAGCAATTCAATCCGGACATCAATGCGGTGGTAGCACTGGACGCAGATCGCGCTCTCGCCCGCGCGGTGGCTGCGGACAAGGCCGCCGCAGAAAACGAAGATTGGGGCCCTCTTCACGGCGTACCCATGACGATCAAGGACGCCTGGTGCACTGAGGGCCTGGTAACCGTGGGCGGCATTCCCGAGCGCCGCGACTTTGTACCTGAGAAGAATGCCGTGGCCGTTCAGCGACTGGTTGATGCCGGTGCGATCATCTTTGGCAAAACCAATGTGCCTTTCATGAGCGCCGACCTGCAATCCTTCAATGAGATTTACGACGTCACCAATAATCCCTGGAATGTCGAGCGTACCTGCGGGGGATCTTCCGGCGGAGCAGCGGCGGCATTGGCCAGCGGTCTCACACCGTTGGAGCTGGGCAGTGACATTGGCGGCTCCATTCGCACGCCCAGTCATTTTAACGGCGTGTTCGGCCACAAGAGCAGTTACGAGCTTATCTCCAAGCGCGGACACCTGCCCCCGGGTGACAAAGTGCTCTCCGAGCCGGACCTGTCCTGCGCCGGCCCTCTGGCCACCTGTGTTGACGATCTCGAGCAGGCGCTGGCACTGCTCGCAGGCCCTGCACCAGATATCACGGCTCATCCGCTGCCCGCACTGCCCACACCGAGCTTTCGCGATGCCTCCCATCTTCGCGTAGCGGTGTGGGCGGATGATGAGTTTTGCACCGTGGACAGGGCGATTGCGGAGCACATCGAGAGCGCGGCAAAAACCCTCGAGCAGCTCGGTGCCCATGTGGATCGCAAGGCCCGTCCTGCAATCGACCCTCAAGCCAATCACGAGAACTATCTGCAACTGCTCATGTCCGTTATCGGCGCCGATGTTCCCGAAGAGGTGCGCCAGATGGCCAGGGATATGGTGGCGGCCGCAGATCCTGACGACCACAGCGAAGCGCTGTTACAAATGAAAGGTATCGCGCTGGATCACAGAGGCTGGATAGTGCAGAACGAAATACGCCAGCACACCCGTGTCGCCTGGGAAGCTTTCTTCCGCGACTACGACGTGTTGCTGTGTCCCTGCGCCCACGTCCCCGCCTTCGAACACGATCACCATCCGGATATGCAGGCACGGGTGATCCCCGTCAATGGAATCGAGCGCCCCTACACCGATGTCCTCAAGTGGGCGGGGCTTACCCTCAATGCCTATCTGCCTGCCACCGCGGTACCGCTAGGCACCACCGCCGACGGATTGCCTGTGGGTATGCAGATCGCCAGTCGCTACCTGGGGGATCGCACAACCCTTGCCGTGGCGCGACTCCTCGAGACGCATCACCGCGCATTTGTACCGCCGCCCGGATACAACGACTAAAACCAATCCCGCCTCGGGGCGCTCAAAGGAAGACGACGCCCTCTTATGCACTGGGATGGTGCATAACCGTGTAAAAAATACGGTCAAAATTGCTTGCCTTGGAGCATGAAGTTTACCTACGATCGTGGGGAGGTTTTGAAGCGCCTCAGCTTCACGACCCATAAATATAAAATCACAAGGGGATCATCAATGTCTGCGACCTTTCGCACGCTGCCGCTTATCGCGGCCGTATCACTGGCGACGCAATCACTCACCGTCGGCGCACAACAACTAGAAGAAGTTATCGTAACTGCACAGAAACGTGCGGAGAGTCTTCAGGACGTTCCGATTTCGGTCTCGGCTGTTCAGGGCGAGAAGATTCAGGATGCCGGCATACCGAACATGGCGGCGCTGGCTGACTATGTGCCTAACCTGCATATCGCCGATGCTCCGGTTAACACCAACATATACATGCGTGGTGTCGGCTCGGGTAACAACCAGGGTTTCGAACAGTCTGTGGGCATGTACATCGATGGCGTCTACATGGGACGTGGACGTCAGTACCGCGCAGGGTTTTTGGATGTAGAACGCGTAGAGGTCCTTCGCGGGCCGCAGGGCACGCTGTTTGGTCGCAACACGGTCGCCGGCGCGATCAACATCACCACCGCCAGTGCGCGGGCTGGCGATGAGTTTGAAGGCCAGATTATGGCGTCCGCCGAGTCCTTCGACGGACGGATCGTCGAAGGCTTTGTAGGCGGCGGTCTCACCGATACCCTCGGGGCGCGACTTGCAGTTAAGTATCGTGAAACAGACGGCTTTGCGGACAACACTTTTCTTGGCACACCCGAGGGTGGCGTCGAAGAGCTTTCCTATCGCCTGTCTTTAAACTGGCAGCCGACGGACAACCTGAACGTTAACTTCAAGTATTCCCAGTCAGATTATGAGCGAACCGGCGCCACAACAACGGGCACGGTGTTTTTAACCGCGGCCGAGCGAAACGAGTTTGTTCCCAATCGCTCCGCGTTCGCCGACACGGCCTACAGCATCATGGATGTGTTCTACCCCGGTTATAAAGAACAGACCAGCCGCGAATTCGAAGTGTTTAAGGACAACGGTTACGGGCGCTCCCAGGAAGACGGCATCGGCATTGGGATCAACCCGGACAGCTCAGACAACGACCTCACCAACATGGTACTGAATGTGGACTGGCAGGTCGGCGAATTGACCCTGACTTCTGTAACCGGTTGGTCGGAGTACCAGTATATCGATGGTGCAGACGTAGACTGGTTACCGCTGCAGTTTATCTCCCGCGACGATGATCAGAGCTTTGAGCAGGTCAGCCAGGAGTTTCGCATTGCCTCCCCCGGCGGTGAGTTTTTCGACTACGTAGCGGGTTTTTACTACGACCAATCAGACCTCGAGTTTGACCGGCAGGTAGCTATTGATACCAATTTCGACGGACTATTCCCTGAGTTTCTGTCGATTGTGACCCCGGGCAACCCTCCACCGGAAGTGCTCCCACAAAACCTGTTGTTTGCACTCACCGGGGGTGCCTACGACATGAACCAGGTAGCGCGAAATCACAATTATCAGCTGGATTCGGATTCCCTGGCAGTCTTCGCCCAGGGTACGTTTAACTTTACTGACACCTTGCGTTTAACCGTGGGGGTTCGCTATACCGAAGAGAACAAGGATGTAATCAGCACGCAGTTTCTGAGTGATCAGAATTCGGGGCTCCTGAACCCCGGCGACAGTTACTTCCTTCACTTGATTCAGGCTAACAGCTTCAATGCCTATGCCTATGATTTCAGGGAAGAGCGCTCGACTGATGCGTTGACGCCCTCGTTCAATCTGCAGTGGGATGTTGGTGACGACAGCATGCTCTATGCCAGCTTTTCCCAGGGCTTCAAATCCGGCGGTTTCACCGCGGCGGATGACCAGAACCCCGGGGATCTGGCACCCACCGCATTCCCTTGCGCACCTAACCCGGACTTCACCGTTGATCTTGATGCCTGCTACAACCTATCCAATCCGAATGATGATTTTGAGTTTGGGGATGAAGAGGTTGACGCCTTTGAAATCGGTGGTAAGCACACATTGCTTGATGGCGGCATGACCCTGAACTGGGCCCTGTTCTACACGGAGTACACTGACCTGCAAACGGCTATCTTTGAAGGCCTTGGCTTCGTAGTGAAAAATGCTGCCGGTTCAGAGATTTATGGTCTTGAGGTCGATGCTCTTTGGCAGGCTACGGACAACCTCAGACTTGGGGCGAACTTTGCCTACCTTGATGCCACATACAGTGATTTCGACGACGGCCCCTGCACGGCAATTCAATTGGATGCCAATCCTAATTGTTCGGTTGAGCAAGGAAACCCTCTCTCTGGTGAGCCTACGCTGTACGCCTCAGATTACAGTGCGTCTCTCTTCTGGGACTACATCCGACCCGTGGGCAGCAATATGGAGTTCTTCCTAGGTGGTGAAATCAACTACCGGGATTCCTTTAACTCGGCGGGTGACAATGATCCCATTGATGTGATCGATGCTTATACGAAAACCAACCTGCGCTTAGGCATTCGCTCCGGCGATTGGGAAATCATGGCCTACGGTCGCAACATCTTTGATGAAGAAGTGTTCATGCAGTCCTATGACACGCCGGTGCTCGCCGGATCTCACTCTAGCTATCTCGAGGAGAGCGCGGTCTTTGGTGCTCGCTTGAAGTACACCTTCTAAGCTGACCCGTCAGCAGTCATCCTGATGCCCGCCTCGTGCGGGCATTTTTTTGCCTGCTAATCCCTCACGACCTTGTGTGTACAACTGGTTCGGAGCACGGGCATGACTGTTATTTCGCGTCGCGCTGCGCGCTCCTGATTGCTGCATAACAGTCATCCCCGCACTCCTTTACGCCGTGCCCAACGCTAGCTGGGCGACCTGGCGCATTGCGCGGCACAAGGCGAGGCTCCAGTGTGTATTGCGCAGCAATCAGGAGCGCTTTAGCGCGACGCGAAGCAATGCATGCTGGAGCTTCGCCGCTTCGGGCCCTGATAGGGATGCAGCTAACGATATGGCGCGGCAAGAGGCGAGGCGGCAGTGCATGTTGCGCAGCAATCAGGAGCGCGCAGCGCGACGCGAAGCAATACGTGCTGGCGTCTCGCCGAATTAATGGATCAATGCGCCAGGCGAAACAGGGCAACATGTACTGGTGCCTCGCCGGATAGCTGAGCTTACGTATAATGCTGCCATGACTGATTCCACCAGTAGACTTCTCGGCGAGCGCGTCAGCCAGCTCCGGCAATTGCAATCCATGACCCTTGAGCAACTTGCTGCGGCATCGGGTGTCAGCCGCTCTATGCTCAGTCAGATTGAGCGGGGCAAAGCCAACCCGACACTGGCCGTGACCCAGCGCATCGCGCAGACCTTTGGCATCAGCATCGGAGAACTGGTTGACGACCCGAACGCCAGCGCGAGCATTGATGTGGTGCGCGGTGACGATCCCGGCACGGTGTTTCGTGCAGACAGCGAATGCGAATTGCGCACCCTCTCGCCGCTGCAGCTGGAGAAAAACATTGAGTTCTACGTCATCACCCTGCAACCCGGCGCCGAACTCGCGAGTGCCGCGCATTTTGAGGGCACGCGGGAGATGTTCTCGGTCTCTCAGGGGGCCGCCACTGTGGGCACTGGCAACAGTGAAGTGGCCTTGCAGACCGGTGATACGGCGCATTATCGGGCCGATATACCCCATGTGATTCGCTGTAGGGGGCCCGAGGCGCTTAAGGGTTTCCTCGTTGTCAGCTACCGCTGATTGGAGTTCTTCGCCTGAGCAGGTGTACGGTAAAAAGCAGCACCGTGAGCAGCAGGATAGCGCCCGCCTGATGTCCCGCAGCCACGGGAATCGCCATGCGCGTGAGCAGTGTGCTGATCCCCAGCGTGATTTGCAGAAGTAGCGCCGCCATCACAGCAACGCCCGCGAGTCGAACGGCAGTAGCGGACGCCTTCAGCGCCAAAAACAACCCAAACCCACCGACCAGAAAAAACAGCAGGTAAGCAAACACACGATGATTGAATTGAATGGTGGTCACATCCTCAAAGGCCGCCAGCCAGGGCGGCGAGTCCGCGTACAGGCCCGGAGGAATGAGCCCCGGCCCCATATTGGGCCAGGTAGGGTAGGCATAACCCGCATCCGTGCCCGCAACGAGGCCCCCCGATAAAATCATGAGATAGACCAAAACGATAAGGAGCGGCGACCAGCGAGCGACACCGTTCAGGGATGTGGAAACCAGAGACGCTGATCCGTGATCATCCTTTGGCCACAGGTTCAGGAACTGCCAGAGAATCGCTGCGTAGAGTGCCACCGCCAGGCCAAGATGCGCTGTAAGTCTGTATTGAGACACACTGGGTCGATCCACCAGACCACTTTTCACCATGTACCAGCCCAGAAGCCCCTGGCAGCCTCCCAACACCAGCAATAACAGCAAACGGGGCATAAGACCCGGCCGGATTACTCCGCGCAAAGCGAAAAACAACAGGGGGATAATAAATAGCAGGCCGATCAATCGACCCAGAACCCGGTGGAGATATTCGTACATGAATATCACCTTGAATTCATCCAACCCCATACCCTGATTGATCTTCTGATACTCGGGAAAGCGCTGATACTTGGCAAAAACCTCCAGCCAGGCAGCCTCGCCGATGGGAGGCCAGAT
>NZ_CBFHZO010000009.1:0-5107 GCF_965660375.1 Congregibacter sp.
TCCAACCAGAAACCAGCGCAGACTAAGCAGACCATGAGCGATATTGACTCCACACCACTACCCCAGGGCGAACTCGCCATACAAACCATCGCCATGCCCAAGGACACTAACGCCTCCGGGGATATCTTCGGTGGCTGGTTGCTATCGCAAATGGACCTCGCGGGCGCTATCACCGCCGAGGAAGTCGCCAAGGGAAGAGTAGCCACCGTTGCCATTGATGGTATGGCGTTTATCACCCCGGTCCACGTGGGCGCGGTGGTGTCCTGCTTTTGCGATGTTATTGAGATCGGACGCTCGTCTATCCGGATTATGGTGGAGGTGTGGATTAACTCTCCCCACGACGGCGATCCCATCAAAGTGACCGAAGGCGAGTTTGTCTTTGTTGCTATTGATGAACAGCGGCGGACCAGGACCATTACTCACCAGTAATTACTCCTGCACGGTTTATCGCCAAAAAACCATTGGGAGTTCCCCCTGGAAAACAAGCATCAGGCATAACTGCAAGCTGACTAAGACAGCGAGCAGGTCGGGGAGAATCAGCTTTCTTCTTCGACGAACCTGAAAAAGGGCGAACCCCAGGGACAATGGCAGAAGTCCGCTAACAAGGGTAAGAAGTGCGCTCGCCACCGTCAGTTCCCCGAACTGGAGAAACGACTGCCTGCTGTATAGATACGCTGGAATGGCAAAAGCCATAAGGCATATCCAGGGTAGAAATAAGGCACTGTTTGCGAAAGATGTGCCGCGAAGCGTTAACCATGCGCCGCGCAAAATTATGTACAGCACGCCCACAGCGCCCGCCACGAGACTTGCCCAGGCCAACAGTAGTGGTAAAGGCGAAGCCTTCTTCCAGGTGATGAGTCCATAACTCAGTACAGTGTTCGCTTTGCCCATAAAAACATGGGACGCCACGCTTCGCTCAACATCTCGAAACAGTCCATCTCCCAAGGGCAGGAGCAGCCGCGGTTGTGCCTGGAGAGAGTGCAAAAGTAGACCGTTACGCTGTCGGTCTACACTGAGCCAAATTGAGTTAAACACCCAGTCGAGCCAGGCAAACTCCGCCATGTTTGCTGGGGCCAAGGTATACAATCCAGCGTATTGCTCCAACGCTCCATTGGGAATCACGGGAGTTTGAGCTAGCGGCTTAATATTCATCGCATCAATGAAATACGCGGTAAGGCGTTCATAGTCAGCAACTTCATCGTCCCCATTAACCGCAAAGAAAAAAGCTTTCTGCTCCTGCCGAAACACACAGAGCTGGGCGCGAAACCCAAAGGTTTCTCCCGGATGACACTCCCCTATAA
Source organism: Congregibacter sp. (assembly GCF_965660375.1). Classification (GTDB taxonomy): domain Bacteria; phylum Pseudomonadota; class Gammaproteobacteria; order Pseudomonadales; family Halieaceae; genus Congregibacter. Next base: position 1,302 of record NZ_CBFHZO010000009.1, read on the forward strand.
CCCCGTGTCGGTCCCGTGCAGCTAACGCAAGGCCGTGTCCCATGGTCAAGCCTGCGTGGAAGGCGTCTGTCGTTGAGGGTCGCCCAAGGTTCTCCATGTGTTCGGATGCAACGAACTGCCCGCCGTTCAAGCTGCCGCTACCCAGTAAGAAACGAAGAAAAAACTGCATATCAGCAGCCGTTGTAGTGAATTGCCCGGCGGGGCGCAAAAACAGCGGGACCGACTTTTGCGGTACAGCGCCCTCAAAATACCCCATGGCAAGACGGGGATCCTGGTCTTGAGTAATGAAGGAAAAGCTGCTGTCGAGCATCCCCAATGGCTGCAAAACCTCCCGGTTCAGATAGTCCTCGTAGCGCTCCGAGGTCACCTTCTCAATCACCATACCGAGTAAGGCGTATCCCATATTCGAGTAGGAATACTGGCTACCGGGTCTTGTTCGCAGCCGCAACAAATGATCGTGGTCGTTAGGAAAAGCCTCGGCCAAAGGGGTATCGGGGGACACCCCCGAATTGAGAAACTGCCACATTCGCAGGTTATCCAGCCCCCCCGTGTGCTCCAGCAAGTGTCTTATGGTGATCGGAGCTTCTCCTCGCCAGGGGTTGCCCCAATTAAGGGATGGAAGCAGTACTTCGACGTTCGCATCCAAAGCTAAGCGCCCTTCAAAGATCAAATGCAACACGCCTACAGCAAGAAGCGTTTTAGTGACTGATCCAACCTGCACTTTAGTGCTAGCGGTCATGGACTTTGCACTGCTTATATCGGCATAACCGTTGCCACCAGACAAAACTTCGCTCTTGTCGACAAATGTCCAGGCGATCCCTGGTAGCGCTTCGTCTTCAAGGATCAGATCAAGACGCTGAGACTCCCCAGCGAAGGAGAGCTGGGTAAAAAAGGCCAGGATAAAACCCCAGAAATACAGTGAGGCATTTCCGGAAGGCGGGGTTTGCTTGCTGTGGCTAAAGAGCATCAAGCCATCGTAGAGCGCTGATACTGGCAGCGCTATTCCATTCGCCTGATTTAGAGATCAGGTTGTCCCATCGGGGTCCCATCGACACTGAAACGGGGAGTGCGCTGTCAGACAGCAATCACTCGTCAATCAACGGCCCCATAACCTTTCGACGCACGTTGATGTAAGACTGCTCGGATATCTCGTGATAAGCGCGGACGTCTTTTAAAAACGCCTGGAAAGAGGCGTTCACCCTGGCAGCCAGTGGATCATTCTCGATCATCTTGGCCATGGCTACTTCCCCACCTTTATAGAGAGCCTCAAGCACATCATCAGGTAGACGCCGCAGCTTTACGTCGTGAACCTCGATCATCTCCCGCAGCGCTCGATTATTCCGCGCGGTGAACTCGTCCAGCATGTCCTGGTTAGCCGCGCGGGCGGCGTAGCGAACAATCGCCTGCAGGTCTTCCGGCAAGGCGTTGAGCGCATCTTCATTAACAATGAACTCAAGCATGGAGCCGGGCTCATGCCAGCCAGGGTAGTAGTAATACTCGGCAATCTCATGGAGTCCCAGCGCCAAATCGTTATAAGGGCCCACCCATTCCACGGCATCAATCACGCCCGTCTGCAGCGCGGTATACACCTCACCGCCGGGAATGCGCACCGCCTCTCCCCCCGCGGCGCTGAACACTTCGCCGGCGAGGCCGGGGATGCGCATACGCAAGCCCTTGAGGTCATCCAGAGACTTGATCTCACGGTTAAACCACCCGGCCATCTGCACACCGGTGCTGCCGCCGGCAAAGGGTACCAGGCCCGCGGGTGCGTAAACTTCGCGCCAGATCTCCATGCCGCCACCGTAGTGAAGCCAGCCGTTCATCTCCTGCGCGGTCATCCCAAAGGGCACCGCTGTAAAAAAAACCGAGGAGGGGATTTTTCCCTTCCAGTAATAACTGGCCCCGTGCCCCACCTGGGCAACGCCCGAGGACACCGCGTCAAACACCTCGAAGGCCGGAACAATCTCACCGGCACCATAAACACGCACGTTTAGGCGACCCGAGCTCATCTCACGAACCATTTGCGCGAACACTTCCGGGGTATGCCCGAGGCCCGGCAGGTTTTTCGGCCAGGTGGTTACCAGCTTCCACTCGATGTTATCGCCACCCTGACCCAGCTCGCCGGCATTGCCGGGTCCCGCCGCACGGTCGTTTGCCACGCGTTCAAAAGCCCACAACCCGATGAGCAATACGAGTGCCGCGGCCAGAAGCAGGACGGCCAGCGCTTCGCGATTAATCCCTGATGACTTACTCATAGCTCTTTTGCCTCGGGCCGTTGTACCGGCCTTTTTATTCTTTGGTGGAAAATAGTGCGCTTAAAGCGCCTCCAACTTTGCATACTGCACGACCAGCCACTTGGTGCCCTCGGAGGCAAAGTTCACCTCGACTCGTGCATTGCTTCCGCGGCCTTCAAAATTGAGAACAACGCCCTCGCCAAACATCTGGTGATACACCCGCTGACCGAGATTCAGGCCGGTGTCTGCCGCAGGCGTGCTGCCCGACAACTGACTCACGGGACGGCTGATCTTGGTTTGCAGGCGCACCTCGTTGACCAGCTCGGAGGGAATTTCCCGTACAAAGCGCGAGGGCGGGTTGTAGCTGTCACTGCCGTGCAACCGTCGGCTTTCGGCGTAGGTGAGAATCAAGCGCTCCATAGCCCGGGTAATACCGACATAACAAAGACGCCGCTCTTCTTCCAGACGACCGGGTTCTTCAATGGACATGCGGTGAGGAAAGAGGTTTTCCTCCATGCCGGCCAGGATCACCAGGGGAAACTCCAGACCTTTGGCCGAGTGCAGGGTCATCAATTGCACGCTGTCTTCATGGGGGTCAGCCTGCCCCTCTCCCGCATCCAGTGCCGCGCTGTCTACAAACTGCTGCAGGGGTGAAAGCTCTTCTCCCTCGGGCACAAAGGTGCGAGCAGCGTTTACCAGTTCCTCGAGGTTCTCGACGCGGGCGAGGCCTTTTTCGCCTTTCTCTTTTTCGTGATAGGCGATCAGACCGGATCGACGTATCGCCTGATCCACCAGCTCCTCGAGAGTCATGGGGTCGGTGAGCGTATCGAGCTCATCCACCAGTACCCGGAATCCATCCATGGCCGTCAACGCCCGCGCCGGCAGCAATTTGTGCTCCTGACAGGCCTGTATTGCGTGCCACAAAGAACACTGCTGCTCTCTGGCCGTTGCCCGCAATACGTCCAGTGTTTTGCTGCCTATGCCCCGTGGGGGCGTATTGATCACGCGCTCAAAGGCGGCGTCATCACCCCGGCTTACCAACAGACGGAGATAGGCCATGGCATTACGGATCTCGAGGCGCTCATAGAATCGCTGGCCACCGTAAATACGATAGGGTAGACCGCTACGGAGCAGCGCCTCTTCCAATACCCGGGATTGTGCATTTGAGCGATAAAGAATGGCTACCGATCGTCGCGCTTGCCCGTTGCTCACCCAGTTTTCGATCTGCTCAACAATGAAACGCGCTTCATCCTGCTCATTAAAGCCGGCATAAAGCTGCAGGGGTTCGCCAGTCTCCCCCGAGCTCCACAGCTCTTTACCCAGGCGGCCACTGTTGTTTGCGATAACGCCATTCGCGGCCTGGAGAATGGTCTGGGTAGAGCGATAGTTCTGCTCCAGGCGCACCACTTTGGCCCCCCCAAAGTCCTCACCAAAACGCTGAATGTTCTCTATTTTGGCACCGCGCCATCCGTAAATGGACTGATCGTCGTCACCGACGGCAACCACGGGAATCTGGTCGCCCGCCAGCACACGAAGCCAGGCATATTGAATGGTGTTGGTGTCCTGAAACTC
>NZ_CBFHZO010000010.1:0-9082 GCF_965660375.1 Congregibacter sp.
GGCCGCACCTATAATACGCGACCTCTCACGGGGGCAGCTTAGGGGAGTGTCCCGCGAGATGACTGTTATTAACGGTGTAGCACAATAAAAGCATCGTTGAATAAAGGCGGTCATCACGCAGAGAAACGTTTTGATGCGGGGTGGAGCAGCCTGGTAGCTCGTCGGGCTCATAACCCGAAGGTCGTCGGTTCAAATCCGGCCCCCGCTACCAACAACACCGTTAGCTCCAATGACCGACGGTGTGAATAAAAAAGCCCCTTATGGGGCTTTTTTATTGGCTTCGCGTTTGTATCGCGGGCTGGATGATAGATCGAATAGTGACGATACGTCGTTGCGATGGACGAAAGGAGGCTGGCGATGAGTGCAAGGGAAAACAAGCTGCAAGCATTGCTGGCACCGACCGTGGAAGCACTGGGCTTTGAATTATGGGGGACGGAATACCTCATACAGGGCAAGCACAGCGTTTTGAGGCTGTATATCGAGTCTGAAAACGGTGTGCAGGTTACCGACTGTGCAGCGGTGAGCGAGCAGGTAGGTGCGCTGCTGGATGTGGAAGAACCCATCAGCGGCGAGTACACGCTGGAAGTGTCGTCGCCGGGTGTTGATCGACGTCTGTTTCGGTTAGAGCAGTATCCGGGGTACGTCGGGGAAGAAGTTGAGCTGCGCCTGCGCAGCCCCTTCGAGGGACGGCGCAAGTTCAAAGGCATTCTTCGGGGTGTGGAAGACGACGATATTGTGTTGCTCGTGGATGATCACGAGTATCTGTTGCCCTTCGGCGACGTGGACCGGGCGCAGCTGACGTTGCGGATATAAGCAGCCCTCGGGGCTGTTTTTACGAGGGTTACGAGGTTTTGGAACGATGACAAAAGAAATATTGCTGGTTGCTGAAGCGGTTTCGAACGAAAAGGGTGTGTCCGAGGACATTATCTTTGAGGCGATCGAGTCCGCGCTGGCCATGGCTACCAAAAAGCGTTACGACGAAGACGCCGATATCGAAGTCACCATCGATCGAGAAACCGGCGACTACGAGACCGTGCGCCGCTGGCTGGTAGTGCCCGATGACGAACTGGCGCTGCTGGGCACCCAGTTCACGACGGAAGAAGCCGTCGAGCAGGATGCTTCGCTCAAGCCTGGCGATGTGCACGAAGAGAAAGTTGAGAACGTTGGCTTCGGACGTATTGCGGCCCAGACTGCCAAGCAGGTGATCGTACAGAAGGTGCGCGACGCAGAGCGGGCTCAGGTGGTTGAGCTGTATGAAAGCCGCGTCAGTGAGCTGGTGGCCGGCACTGTCAAGAAAGTTACTCGCGATAACGTCATTGTTGATTTAGGTAATAACGCCGAGGGGTTGCTTCCCCGAGACCAACTGGTAGGTCGAGAGACATTCCGCATCAATGACCGGGTGCGGGCAATTCTCAAGGAGATCAGCACGGAGACCCGCGGCCCCCAGTTGATCCTGAGTCGCGCCTGCCCAGAGATGCTCATTGAGCTGTTCAAAATTGAAGTCCCCGAGATTTCTGAGGAAGTTATCCAGATTCGCAGCGCTGCCCGGGATCCCGGATCGCGCGCAAAAATCGCGGTGAAGACCAACGATCAGCGCATTGATCCCGTGGGTGCCTGTGTGGGTATGCGCGGATCCCGTGTACAGGCAGTATCCAACGAGTTGGATAACGAGCGGGTCGACATCGTCCTGTGGGATGACAATCCAGCGCAGCTGGTCATCAACGCCATGTCTCCGGCGGAGGTTGAGTCCATTGTTGTGGATGAGGAAAACGGCACCATGGATGTGGCTGTCGCGGAAGACAATCTTGCCCAGGCTATTGGCCGCGCAGGACAGAACGTGCGTCTTGCGAGCGAGCTGACCGGTTGGACTATCAACGTTATGAGCGTCGACGAGGCGGTGGAGAAGCAGGAAGCCGAAGCGGGACAGGTGATCCATACCTTTATGGAGAAGCTTGACGTCGACGAGGATGTCGCCGGTATTTTGGTTGACGAGGGTTTTACCACGCTCGAAGAGGTCGCTTATGTTCCTCTCGAGGAGATGACCTCCATCGATGGTTTTGACGAGGATATCGCGGAAGAGCTTCGTGCGCGCGCCAAAGACGCCCTTCTGACCCTGGCTATCGCTTCGGAAGAAGAGCTGGGTGCGCAGGAACCTGCGGAAGACTTGTTAACCATGGACGGCATGGATCGTCACCTTGCCTTTATTCTCTCCAGTCGCGGCATCGTGACCATGGAGGATCTGGCGGAGCAGGGCGTTGACGAGTTAATGGATATCGAAGATATGACCGAAGAGCGCGCTGGTGAGCTGATTATGACTGCTCGCGCGCCTTGGTTCGAGGAAGAGTCGGCCTGATACCCCCTCTGGTTTTAGAGCAGGGTCAACGGGTCACAAGGGAGACAGCGCGATGGCGCAGGTAACAGTAGAGCAACTGGCAGAAACGGTAGGCGCACCGGTAGAGCGTTTGCTGGCGCAGATGAAAGATGCGGGCTTGCCTCACAGTGCGGCGGAGCAGGCAGTGTCCGATGAGGACAAGCAGACATTGCTGGCATTCCTTAAGGCCAGTCATGGTGAGTCCACAGCGGCTCCCAAGCGCATTACTCTGAAGCGTAAAACCATCAGCACCCTTCGCGGTGCAGGCGGTTCCCAGGGCAAGAAGACCGTTAACGTGGAAGTGCGCAAGAAGCGCACCTACGTGAAGCGTGATGTGTTGGAAGAGGATGCGGCGGAGACCCCGGCGGCGGCTTTGGATGATTTGGTAGAAGAGCCCGTTGTTGAAGAGGTCGTGGAGCCGGAAGTTGCGGCGCCGGAACCCGCACCGGAGCCCGAGCCCGAGCCCGAGCCCGAGCCGGAAGATGAAAAAGACCTTGACCCGGAGGTTCTCCGGCAACGCGCCGCTGCGCGCCGCAAGAAGCAGGAAGCTGAGGAAGCGGCCGCCCGGGAAGCGGCTATTGCCGCACGGAAGGCCGAAGAGGAGCGTAAAGCTGCTGAAGCCAAGGCCGCGCCCCGTTCGGCGCCGAGTGGTGATGTGGCCCGCAAGCCCAAGCGACTTCACGATGCTCCCGCTGCACCGGCGCGCGAAGAGCCCAGGAAGAAGAAGTCTCGAGGTCGCGTAGGATCAGAGCCTCTGGGTCGCGGTAAGCATCGCGGTCACAATCTCTCGCTCTCGGATCTGGAAGCTGCCGAGTCCGGCGGCCCCCGTCGTCGCGGCGGGCGTCGCAAGGGCAAGTCCACCCATGAAGAGCATGGCAAACACGGATTCGAGATGCCCACGGCCAAAAAGGTGTACGAAGTAGAGCTCGCAGACATGATTTCTGTGGGCGGTCTCGCCCAGCAGATGTCTGTGAAATCCGGCGCGGTCATCAAAGAGCTGATGAAGCTGGGCGTTATGGCGACCATCAACCAGATGATTGACCAGGACACCGCGACGCTGGTGGTGGAGGAGCTGGGTCACAAAGTCAAGCTGGTAAGTGCGGATGAGCTCGAAGACAACCTGAGCGAAGCACTCTCCATGCACGAAGGCGAGCTGTCGCCGAGGGCGCCGGTGGTGACCGTTATGGGTCATGTTGACCACGGTAAGACGTCGCTCCTTGATTACATCCGTAAAGCCAAGGTCGCCTCAGGCGAGGCGGGTGGTATTACCCAGCACATTGGTGCTTACCATGTAGACACAGACCAGGGGATGATTTCCTTCCTGGATACGCCCGGTCACGCAGCGTTTACCGCCATGCGTGCCCGAGGCGCCAAGAGCACCGATATCGTTATTCTTGTCGTCGCCGCAGATGATGGTGTTATGCCGCAGACCATTGAGGCGGTGCAGCACTCCAAGGCCGCAGAAGTGCCATTGATTGTGGCAGTTAACAAGATGGATAAAGAGGGTGCGGATCCTGATCGGGTCAAGAATGAGCTGGCCGCTCAGGAAGTGATTCCCGAAGAATGGGGCGGGGAGCATCAGTTTATTCCCGTGTCGGCATTAACCGGCGACGGTGTGGATGCATTGCTGGACGCGATTTTGCTTCAGGCAGAGCTCCTGGAGCTTCAGGCCCCGCGTGACGTGCCTGCCCAGGGTATTGTTATTGAATCGCGTCTGGATAAAGGCCGCGGTCCCGTAACAACGCTGCTGGTGCAAAGCGGTACTCTGCGCCAGGGTGATATTTGCCTGGCGGGGCTACACTACGGGCGGGTGCGCGCCATGCTGGACGAGAACGGTCAGCCTATACAAGAAGCGGGCCCGAGTATCCCGGTGGAGATTCTTGGGCTTGATGGCACTCCCGACGCTGGTGATCAGTTTGCGGTGCTTGAAAATGAAAAACGCGCCCGGGATCTGGCGGATTCCCGTCAGGAGAAAATGCGTGACAGCAAGCTCCAGCGCCAGCAGGCGGCCAAGCTCGACAATATGTTCGAGAGTATGACGGCGGGCGAGAAGAAGACGCTTAACGTCGTGGTCAAGGCGGATGTGCGTGGCTCCCTGGAAGCGTTGCAAAGCGCCCTGTTGGAGCTGGGCAACGACGAAGTACAGGTCAACATCGTATCCGGTGGCGTAGGTGGTATTGCCGAGACTGATATCAATCTGGCAGTGACCTCCGAGGCCGTGGTCTTTGGCTTCAATGTACGAGCCGATGCGTCTGCGCGGCGACTGGTAGAAGATGAAGGGGTGGATCTTCGCTACTACAACGTGATCTATGATCTTATTGACGATGTGAAGCAGGCGCTGTCAGGCATGCTGCCTCCGGAGATGCGCGAAGAGATCGTGGGCATTGCCGAGGTGCGGGATGTGTTCCGCTCGCCCAAGTTTGGTCAGATCGCGGGCTGCATGGTGACCGAGGGTACGGTGTACCGCTCCAAACCTATCCGCGTCCTGCGCGACAATGTTGTGATCTATCAGGGTGAACTTGAGTCGCTGCGACGCTTCAAGGATGACGCCAACGAAGTCCGCAATGGCGTGGAGTGTGGTATTGGCGTGAAGAACTACACCGACGTCAAAGTGGGCGACCAGATCGAAGTCTTCGAGGTCCGGGAGATAGCGCGCAGTCTGTAACAGACTGCCAGCGCTGCCCCTAACCCTATGGCCAAAGAGTTTAGTCGCACCGAACGCGTTGGTGATTACCTGCGCCGCGAGCTCGCCTTGATCATTCAGCGCGAGGTTCGTGATCCACGCCTGGGCATGGTGAGCATCACCGCCGTGGACGTGAGCCGCGATATTTCCCACGCCCGGGTGCACTTTACGTTGCTGGGTTCTGATACCGCCGAAGAGGCTAAGCCCTGCACCGACGTTCTCAATAAGGCCGCGGGCTTTTTGCGCTCCGCTCTTGCGAGGGATGCATCCATGCGCAGTGTTCCAAAGCTGCGCTTTGTATTTGATAGCAGTGTGGGCCGTGGCCGGGATCTTGAGGCGCTTATTCATCGGGCTCGCACGGCGGATGATCGCCGCTATGGAGATCTCCCCGAAAATACCGGCTCCGTTAATGAGTCGGACAGCACCGGTCAGAGCGAGGCAAACTGAGCATGGCGCGACGGCGCCGTGGTCGAGCAGTCTCCGGCATTCTTCTTCTCGATAAGCCCCTGGGTATGAGTTCCAATCAGGCCCTGCAGCGCTGTAAGTGGCTGTTCTCAGCCGCAAAGGCAGGGCACACGGGAAGCCTCGACCCTCTGGCAACGGGCGTACTTCCCCTTTGCTTTGGTGAGGCGACCAAGTTTTCCCAGTATCTCCTGGATGCGGAAAAGGGCTATGAGAGCACTTTTTCTCTCGGTAAGAGTACGGAAACCGGGGACGCTGAGGGTGAGACAGTTAGTGAGACCGATGCCGGGCAGCTGGACGAGGCAACCATAGAGCAGGCTCTGGATAGCTTTCGTGGCGCCATCGAGCAATTGCCGCCCATGTACTCGGCCATCAAGCGTGATGGTAAGCCACTTTACAAATTAGCCCGGGCAGGGATTGAGGTAGAGCGCCAGCCAAGATCGGTGACAGTAAAGTCCCTCGAGGTTCTGGCATTCAGGCCGGGTAGCTGCGTCGAGGTAGATGTGCGTATCTTGTGCAGCAAGGGCACCTATGTACGGTCCCTGGCGATGGATCTCGGCGAGCAGCTGGGCGTGGGAGGTCATGTGTCAGCGTTGCGGCGGATCAAGGCCGGTCCTTTTGAGCTGGAGCAGTGCGTGACCATGGCGACATTGGAGGCCTTGCATGAGCATAAGGACTTGGTCGGAATGGACGCGCTCCTACAGCCCACAGACACCGCAGTAGCGCATATGCCCTTGTTGAAACTGCCCGAATCCAGCGGGTTTTACCTGCGTCAGGGACAGCCGGTGCTAGTGCCAAATGCGCCCTGTGATGGTATGGTGCGCGTCGCTTTGGAGACCGGCGAGTTTCTGGGGCTTGGAGAAATTCTGGACGATGGGCGTGTGGCGCCCCGTCGTCTGGTTGTCGGCGGTGGATAACAGGCTTTAGCAGCTGTGCTTCCGCGAACGCTGACGGGAACCTGTCTGTCAATCTGCACGGACAGGCTCTTTTTATTGGTTGGTTAGCCTGGTCGTTGTCGGCAAAATCCGGCAGCGGGGCGCCAGTGCAGATTTATACAAGGAAATTGCAATGGCTTTAAATGCAGAACGTAAAGCGGAAATCGTCCGCGACTATCAGCAAAGCGAAGGCGACACGGGATCTCCGGAAGTACAGGTTGCCCTGCTCACTGCAAACATCGAGCAGCTTCGCGGACACTTTGAGTCCCATAAGCAGGATCACCACTCGCGCCGCGGACTTATCCGCATGGTAAACCAGCGTCGAAACCTGCTGGATTACCTCAAGCGCAAAGATACAGCGCGCTACGCTGAACTGATCAAGCGACTCGGCCTACGCCGATAAACGCTGACACGACCGGGGCATGGGCTCCGGTCGTTTTATATTGAATTGGAGAAAAATTGTGAACCCAGTTACTAAAACCTTTCAGTATGGCGGTCACACCGTCACGCTGGAAACAGGCCGTATTGCCCGTCAGGCGACCGGCGCCGTGCTTGTTACCGTCGAGAACACCAGCGTCCTGGTGACCGTTGTTGCTGAGAAAACCGCCCGCGAGGGCCGGGACTTCTTCCCTCTGGCCGTGCATTACATTGAAAAAGCGTATTCCGTGGGCAAGATCCCCGGTGGCTTTTTCAAGCGCGAAGCCCGTCCCAGTGAAAAAGAGACCCTGACTTCACGGCTTATCGATCGTCCTATCCGCCCGTTGTTTGCCGATGGCTTTATGAATGAGGTGCAGGTCGTCTGTACCGTGATGTCTGCAGACAAGCACATCGACCCTGATATTCCCGCCATGATCGGAACCTCCGCCGCGCTGGCGATTTCCGGTTGTCCCTTTAATGGGCCCATCGGTGCGGCACGCGTAGGTTTTAACGAGTCCGAGGGTTACATTCTCAATCCGACCTATGACCAGCTGCCTGAGAGCAAGCTCGAGATGGTTGTTGCGGGTACGCAGGACGCCGTACTCATGGTTGAGTCCCAGGCGGACCAGCTGACCGAAGATCAGATGCTCGGTGCGGTTCTGTTTGCGCACCAGGAAATGCAGGTGGTTATCAAGGCGGTACAGGAACTCGCTGCAGAGGCTGGCAAGCCAAGCTGGGACTGGCAGGCTCCTGCTACGGACGAGGCCTTGTTAACGGCGGTGACTGATAAGGTCAGCAACGATCTGGGTGAGGCGTATCGCATCACTGACAAGGCGGAGCGTTACGCCCGGGTTGGCGAGATTCGCGAGGCTTGCGTAGCAGAGTTAGCCACTGAAGAGGGTCCCAGCGCTGATCTGGTGAAGGATTACTTCAAGAAGGTTGAGAAGGCGCTGGTGCGCAATCGCATCATCGCCGGGGAGCCGCGTATCGATGGTCGGGATACCCGCACGGTGCGTCAGATTGCCTGTGAAGTGGACATGCTGCCCAAGGCACACGGTTCAGCCCTGTTTACCCGTGGTGAGACGCAGGCTATTGGCGCGGTTACCCTGGGCTCTACCCGCGATGCGCAGATCATTGACGCGCTTGAAGGCGAGCGTCGTGATCCGTTCATGCTGCACTATAACTTTCCTCCCTATTCGGTGGGCGAAGCAGGACGTGTGGGCTTTACCAGCCGTCGTGAAATCGGTCACGGTCGCCTGGCTCGTCGAGGCCTTGCCGCAGTGCTGCCGGATCTCGAGGAATTCCCCTACACGATTCGCGTTGTGTCGGAAATTACCGAATCCAACGGTTCCAGCTCGATGGCATCGGTCTGCGTGGGCTCCCTTGCCATGATGACGGCCGGCGTTCCTCTCAAGGCGCCCGTTGCCGGTATCGCCATGGGCCTGGTGAAAGAAGGCAACCAGTTTGCTGTACTCACCGACATTCTGGGTGACGAAGACCACCTTGGTGACATGGACTTTAAAGTTGCAGGTACAGCCAACGGCGTTACCGCGCTGCAGATGGATATCAAGATCGAAGGTATCACTGAGCAGATCATGGAGATTGCCCTCGAGCAGGCTATGCAGGCCCGTTTGCACATTTTGGGTCAAATGAACGCCGTGCTTGATGCGCCGCGGGAAGTGACTTCAGCGAATGCGCCGAGCATGGTGACCCTGAAGGTAGATGCGGACAAGATTCGTGACATCATCGGCAAGGGTGGCGCAATGATTCGCTCCATCACCGAGCAATCGGGTGCGACGGTAGATATCGAAGATGACGGCACTGTGCGTGTCTTTGGCCAGGATCAGGCGTCGCGGGATAAAGCGGTAGCACTGATTGAAGAAATCACGGCGGAAGCGGAAGTAGGCGCGATCTACACCGGCAAGGTTGAGCGGATCGTCGACTTTGGCGCCTTTGTGAACATTCTTCCGGGTAAAGATGGACTGTTACACATTTCACAGATCGCCAACGAGCGGGTCGAGAATGTGTCTGATCACCTCAAGGAAGGCGAAGAGGTTCGCGTAAAAGTTCTGGATGTGGATCAGCGTGGCCGTATCAAGCTGTCTATCAAGGAACTTCTTGACGAAGAAGCAGCGCCAGCGGAAGCAGCCGGCGACGAATAATGCCGCCATTAGCTTGGTAGTAAAAAGGGCGCTTCGGCGCCCTTTTTCTTGC
>NZ_CBFHZO010000011.1:0-40800 GCF_965660375.1 Congregibacter sp.
ATACCATTGGGGCTGCCGCGTGAGCGGCTCGTCTTCTCTCCAGGTCGCCAGTTCGTTCTGCACCTGCGCGAGGATCACCCGGGCGTCTACGTTTTGGTCGCCGAGCAGTACGCCCGTGGAGCCTGCAAGCGCAGTCCGCAAAGACTTTTCTGTGGCCCCGTTGAGCGCCAACCAGCTAGCCAGCTCTGCCTCGCTGAAATCCTCAAACGCGCCGGCGCTGGCGACATCGCCATAGCCAAAGGCGCGAGAGGGATAAAACTCGCGCCAGGCATCGATGTAAGATGAGGCTAAACGCGTAAAATCCAGGCTGGATTTGTTAGCAGGGGGTGCACTGTTCTGCCCTTCCTCCACAGCAGACGCACGCGGTGCTTCTGTTACTTCTAAACCCGCGCTTGCGCTCACCGATACGCAAACAGCAAAGCAGATGGCCCCAGCGAGGGACAGAGCCGATCTGAGCCGGAAAACACTCTTCACCTCTATTCGTATCTTCATGAAGCTATCTCCAATCACCTCGCGTCCGCTCTGCGATCACCATAGAAATTGCAACGCGCCCAAAGGCGAAAACCCGACCTCCAAAGCACACGACGACGATGGTATTCCTTTGCTCTGACCATGAACAGCTGCGGTAACAACGCGGCACCGACAGACTCTTTTGCGATCCGCTATCAACCCGTCGCATACATCCCTCATGCTAAGCTTCGATCTTGTTTTTGTGGCGCTGGGCTTGTCGCTGTAATGCGAACTTCCGCAACGGTGTTCCTCGCATTGCCTAGTTAACAGGAGAGCACTACCCGGCGTGGGGCATCAGTACGCGCGCGCTATCGAGGCCACAGCAAATAACGTGGAAAGGACTTCCCATGGACGACCCAACATTCACTCTCTACGACCTGCGAGTCGAAACCATCGAGGGCGACAAACCCTTTGTCTGTGGCCATGAGCTGGGCAGCGCCTTTGAAGTGCGTGGTGAGAACCTGTTTTTCGAAACAGACAAACCCTTCTCTCTCTATGCACTGTCGGCGCTACTGCCTTTACTGCCAAGCAAGCAACGCCCTCTGAATGAGTTTGACTGGATGGCCACCGATCACGTTATCGCCTGCCCGGACCCCCATTGTGGTGCACGGTTTCGCATCAGTCGCATCGGCAAACAGGTTTTTACCCGCTCCGATACCACCCTTGAACCACTGCCCGAGAACAATCCATGGAAGGAATGATCAAGCGTTACGCCCTGACGGAGTCCTACGAGATTTCCCGAGTCATCAAAGGAGGCTGGCAGCTGTCTGACGGACACAGCGACGAAATCTCCTCGGACCCCGTGGCAGACATGTTCGCCTTTGTGGAGAGGGGCATAAATACCTTTGACTGCGCCGACATCTATACGGGTGTGGAAGCGATGATCGGCGAGTTTGTCGCCGCCAATAACGCCAGAAGTGAACCGTTGCCAATTCGCGTCCATACAAAATATGTCCCGGACTACGACCAACTGGGAAAGCTAAAGAAAACGGATGTGGAGGCGATCATCGATCGCTCCCTGCAGCGCCTCAAGCTGGAACGACTGGACATGGTGCAGTTCCATTGGTGGAACTACGCGGTACCGGGTGCCGTGGAGACCGCCGCGTGGCTCGGAGAATTGCAGCAGGCAGGAAAAATTGAGCTTCTATCACTCACCAACTTCAATACCGCCAGGAGTTGGGAGATTCTGGACGCCGGGGTCACGCTGACCACTACCCAGGTTCAATACTCTCTCCTGGATCCCCGGCCTGAAAAGGCCCTTTTAGCTCTCTGCGCCGAACACAACATGCACCTTCTTTGCTACGGCACCCTCGCCGGGGGGTTTCTGAGTGACCGCTGGCTGGGTCAGCCCGAGCCCAGCTCCTTTGCGAATCGTTCATTGATTAAGTACAAACTGATGATTGATGAGATTGGGGGCTGGGATCTCTTCCAGACCCTGCTGGAGGCATTGGATCGCATTGGCAGGAAACATGACGTAAGTGTCGCAAGCGTAGCGTCGAACTGGGTTCTTGAACAGGCGCAGGTTGCCGCCGTGATCATCGGTTCCCGAAACGCCGATCACGTCGATCGCTACAAAGAGGTTTTTGCATTGGAGATGGATGAGGAGGATCGTAGCGCCATTCAGACCATCAAAGCGCAAATGCAGATACCGGCCGATGATGTTTTTGATTTGGAGCGCGACAAGAATGGCCCCCATGGCAGCATCATGAAATACAACCTCAACGCCGAATAGGAAGCGCCGGCATGAGCGTCAACGCCCAGCGGTACGACGACTGGATACGCACCAGCTTTATCGAGATCAACAGCGAGCTCGAGGAGCTGTACTTCGCCCAGGAGGACCCTGCCAACATCAGCGCAAGCGGAGAGCGGCTTCGGCAACAGCTTCATGATGAGGGCCGCGCGCACATTATCGGACTGCATAACGAGGGCAATACCGACGAGGGCTTTGAAGCGGCGTTTTCCTTACTCGGCAATGTGGGTCTATACATGGGGGCCTGTCGCCGCCACGAAATTACCGAACCCTCGCGGGAACAAAGCTCACCGCTCATCGAAGCCTCCGGTCTCGCGCTGCACATTGGGGCTTCCCTGGGCGTCGCCCCCCGCTTTGCTACCAGTCATCTATCGACGCATAACCTGGCGAGCAACGGCGTCTATCGCAGTTTTACCAAGCTCCCGGACGAGTTTCTCTTTCTCGATTACAACACCCGGGGGATCTTTGCCTTCAAACGCGCTGCGGATGCTTTGGTGCGAACGGTGCCCCTGGGAATCACTCACCCGGTAAGCGGTGATCTGCTGCTCGCTGCCCATCAGGCTCTGGAGGATGTCGTTCGCTATAACGAACAACTTTTTGAGCAACTGGATCCTGCGCGGTTCTTTTACTCGGTGAGACCCTATTACAAGCCCTACCGCGTGGGTAAGAGCGAGTATCGAGGCGCCAATGCCGGCGACTTTGCGGGCATTAATGAGATAGACCTGCTCCTGGGCTTATGTCGTGCGGAAGACCCGTCCTACTCCCAACTACTGGTGGATAAGTTTCTGTACATGATGCCCGAGGATCAGGCACGCCTGCGGGATTGCATGCGCCGGGAGAGCCTGATGGATCAGATTCTCGAAGGTCTCAAGTCACCGAAAGACTGTGGCCGCTATTTTGAGGAAAACGCACGACTGTTTCTCAGGGTTTGTGAGGCCCACGGCCAAACCGCAGCCCAGCATCACAATCAGCTGGTGGAGCGCTTTATCGAAAAACCCTCTTCGGAGCTGGATGAGAAACATCTGACCCATGTGACCGCCAGCGGACCGCCCCTTGAGGTGCTCATGGCCGCGCTGCAGAAACTCAGAGATCTGCGCACGGCGGCGCCGCGGGACGATATTCAAAGCCGCCACAATGACATCGCCTCGATCAGGGCGGCGCTGGGAGATGCTGGCTGATGACAGATGACGGGAAGCTGGGCAAAGGGTGGCCTGACGGACGGGGTTATTTGCTGAATCACTCGGCAGGCCTGCCTCCCCGGAATGCGGCCGCCGCGTTGTCAGAGGGATTGTTCGGCCCCTGGGTTGGCAGTGATGACCAGGTTTGGGGGCATTGGATGAAAGCCTTCGACCGCTTTCGTAAGGCCCTTGGCGAGGTCATCCATCACGACGCAGCCATGATTTGTCCCCAGCCGAGCGTCACCTCGGGACTGAGCCACGTGCTTAATGCCCTACCCGCAGACCCAGCGCGTAATCGACTGCTTATCGCCGAAAGAGCCTTTCCCTCGTTGGGCTTTGTGCTGGCCATCGCGGAGCGCCGGGGCTTTGAGCTCACGATTATCCCCAGAAGCGAGAACACTCTGGACCCGAACGTCTGGGACCGGTACATCGATGAGCGGGTACATTGCGTGGTATTCACGCACGTGCACTCGAACACCAGCGAATGCCATGACATAGCCGTGCTTGCCCGTCTAGCACGCGCAAGCGGCGCCATCAGCGTCGTGGACGTTGCGCAATCTATCGGTGTGCGCCCGGTGGATGCCCGCCGCTGGAATGCGGACTTTATTGTCGGCTCCTGCATCAAGTGGTTATGTGGCGGGCCGGGCGCGGGCTTTATGTGGGTCAACCCCGAGCGGCTGGCCGTCTGCGAACCCACGGAGGTGGGGTGGTTTTCTCACAGCGACCCCTTCGAATTCGACATCCATCATTTTGAATATGCCGGAGATGCCCTGCGCTTCTGGGGCGGCACACCCAGCGTAGCACCGGCCCTGGTGGCAGCCCATGCGATAGAGTCATTGCTGGATATCGGGCTTGGCCGAGTCGAAGATCACAACCGTCGCTTGCTTCAGGATATATGCTCTGAGGTAAATCCCCAGTGGTTAGTATCGCCGGTGGCTCCGGAAGAACGGGGCGGCACCGTGGTTCTTCAGTTAGGAGAGCGACAAGACCAGTTTGCAGACGCGTTACGCGAGGCGGGTTTGCAGTTTGATGTCCGCAGCGAGGGTATTCGCTTGTCACCGCATTTTTACAACGACCGTGAGGATATGGCTCGCGTTCTTGAGTGTCTGCCCCAGTCTTAAGACTTTATTTTCGCGCCTCGGCGCGCCGCATGGGCATGGCATCGATCGTGGCGTAAAGGGCATCAAGGTTTAGCTGCTGATCACGCACTTTGACCCTTCCATCCAATCCAATGAGCAGAACCTCCTGGTCTTCAGGATTTAACTGACGTCGTATGTTTTTCAGCAGGTCTGCGCCCACTCCCTGCTTAAGGTTGGTCTTTGTTTCGCCATTGAAAACCAGAAACCAAATGAGTCTGCGTTCATCGAAGGCCCTCTTACTTTCCTTAAGAAGGTCTTGCAGCCCATCAGCCGCCTCTGGCTCGTAGATCACCAGAATGCGATTCGTCCAGTGAAGCTCACTCAACTGACTAAGCAGTTTGGGCTCTTGAGCGTGCCCTACTGCGCAGACACAGGCCAGAAACAGCAAACATAGATATCTCATTCCCCTGGTACCCCGAGAAAACCGGCGATGTCATCCCGCTTCCACATCGCGTCCCGATAACCCAGGGCAATCAGCGACTCCACAAAGGGTTTGGCAAACAGGAGATAGGACGCCGCAGTAGAGCCGGCCCCACTCTCGGTGCCCCCCGTAGCGCGAAGCAAAAAGCGCACACTGGGATGGAGGGCGTCGATATTCTTTGCAGCAATCACGTCGAGTTCTTCTGAAGGCGAAATCACCTGGCGTTCAATGAAGCGAAGCTTTGAGGCTCCGCCCTGAGTGTCGGGCGGCAGGGAAGCAAGGAGGTTATTGATACGATCCAGTCGCTCGATGTCGCTCTCAAGACTGTCAATAAAGGCGCTGTTCAACAGGTGGCCAATGATCTGTGCCAGGGACGGAGAATGGGCGGCGCTTGTTCTGGGCACCGAATCGGCCGGGTGTCTTTCGCGATTGGCGCTGACACCCACAATAAACAGACGATGAGCCCCCAGATGCAGAGCGGGACTGAGAGGCGCAAGTTGCCGCACCGCACCATCACCAAAATATTCATACTCGATTCGGGTGGCGGGAAACATCGTGGGGATGGCCGATGACGCCATGAGGTGATCGACGTTGAGCAGGGTGCGTCGACCGCTACGCCGGTAGCGCGACCAGTCACTGATATCGGCGTTGGCCTGGTAAAAACACATGGACCGCGCCGACTGGTAACCCGTGGCCGTCACGCAGACCGCATCGAGATCACCCCGGGCGATAGCGCGGTCGATTTTCTCAAAGTTGATGGTGCCTTTGATGAGGTCCCGCAGCGGTGAGTTGTCCAGGAGCGCCACCGGTTTTCCCACGCCTACACCGCGATTCACCAGCGACAATGCGAGGCGACCACCGCTGCGTGCCATGGCGCCCCAGCCGCTGCGGTACACATCATCGGGCGTCAGCCCCATCCACACCGACTCGAGAATATTGACGGCTTCTGCAAAGCTGCCGTCATGGGCCGCCACGGTGACCGCGTTGATAGCCCCCGCCGACGTGCCACAAACCACCGAAAAAGGGTTTTTAGCGCCCACGGGCAACAGCTCGGCAATCGCCTTTAAAACACCCACCTGGTAAGCGGCGCGGGCGCCGCCGCCAGAGAGAATAAGCGCGTTTTTCATAGGGTCTCGCGGGTGCCAGTCGTGAAGCTAAGATACCGGCTGCGGCGAGGGGAAGCTACGTCAGACTACCGATATGGCTGAGAGCTTATGCAAATGCTGCTGGTCAGGATTCAAGCTCGGGACGATTTTTGAACTGACTCAATGACTCAGGGTTTGCCAGGGACTCGGTATTGTCGATGGTCTCCCCGTTCACCACTTTTCGCACGGGAATCTCTGCAATTTTCCCGGAGCGCGTTCGGGGGATATCCGTCACTGCGAGAATTTTTGCGGGAACGTGCCGTGGCGTATTTTCTTTTCGGATCGCCAGACGGATTTCCGTGGCCAGTTCTTCGGTAAGTGTCTCACCTTCTTTGAGCACCACGAACAGTACCACCCGCACATCATCATCCCAGTTCTGACCAATGCAGACGCTATCCATTACGGCATCAATCTTCTCGACCTGACGATAGATTTCGGCGGTACCAATGCGAACCCCACCGGGATTCAGCACAGCATCGGAGCGACCGTGAATAATCATGCCGCCGCTGGAGGTAATTTCAGCGTAATCGCCGTGGGCCCAGATGCCGTCGTAGGATGCGAAATAGGCATCGTGATAGCGCTTACCATCGGGGTCATTCCAAAAGCCGACCGGCGCCGAGGGAAATGGCTTTACGCAGACCATTTCGCCCTTGGCTCCGGTAACAGGCTTGCCCTGTTCGTCCCACACCTCAACGGCCATACCCAGGCCCGGGCACTGCAGCTCTCCCTCGTAGACCGGTAGACACTCGTTGCCTAAAACAAAACAGGAAATAATGTCCGTGCCACCGGAAATGGACGACAGGCAAACATCTTTTTTAACGTCTCGGTAGATATAGCGGAAGCTTTCGTGGGAAAGAGGCGAACCCGTGGAGAGCACTGTGCGCAGCGTTTTCAGCTTATGGGTTTTCGCGGGCTTGAGGCCCTGCTTTTCCAATGCCGAAATGTACTTCGCGCCCACGCCAAACACGTTGATTCCGTCCTCATCCGCAATGTCGAAGAGCGTCTCCGGACCGGGATAAAAAGGTGACCCATCGTAGAGGACCAGCGTCACACCACTTGCCAGCCCACCAACCATCCAGTTCCACATCATCCAACCGCAGGTTGTGAAATAGAAAAGAACATCGCCCGGTGCCAGTCCCCCGTGGAGCTGGTGCTCCTTAAGATGCTGTAAAAGCGTGCCTCCGGCGCTGTGCACAATGCATTTTGGGGCTCCCGTAGTGCCCGAGGAGTACATAATGAACAGGGGGTGGTCGAAGGGTAATTGCTCAAACTGCAACTCGGGCGCACTGCCCGACGGGGTTTGCTGTGCCTTAAGGTAAGCCGGCCAGCTGACGGTCTTGGCCACCGGTACGTCCAATAAAGGAACAACGACGGTCGCAGCGGGGGACAACCGCGACGCGACCTCCGCGATCTTGGCACTGCAGTCGATGGCTTTGCCGTTGTAGTAATAGCCATCGCAGGCAATCAAAACTTTGGGCTGAATCTGCCCAAAGCGATCCAGGACGCCGCTTACCCCGAAATCGGGAGAGCAGGAAGACCACAGCGCACCGATGCTGGCGGTGGCAAGCATTGCGATAACGGTCTCGGGAACATTGGGAAGCATACCTGCGACGCGATCGCCTTTCTGTACCCCGCTTTCGCGAAGTGCTGCGGCGGTAAGTGCTACCTGCCGATGGAGCTCCGACCAGCTGACCTCTCGGCGTTCGCCATTTTCGAGACGCCCGATGAGCGCGACGCCATCGAGCTGACGATCCAGAAGGTTCTCTGCGTAGTTAAGCCGTGCACCGTCAAACCACCGGGCACCGGGAAAACGATCTCCATCAGCCAGCACATTATCGGCATCACGGCTGGCTCGGACATCGGTGAAATCCCAAACGCACTGCCAGAATTCATCCGGTTCTGTGACCGACCAGCGATGAAGATCAAGATAACCTTCGAAGGGACGACCGGAAGGGTATCCGACGCGATCGCCAATGAAGGCTTCGAAGCGACTTAGGGGGCTGTTCGCGATTCTATCGGAGCTGGGCTGCCAAAGAGCTTGTTCCTGGTCCACGCGCCGGCCTTTTTAGCTATATAAAGCGCGCAGCTTATCAGCATTGTTTTAAGTCCCCAATTGTAACTCCCCGATGTCGGAGGCCTTGGCAAGGAGGCCTCAGGAGCGTCGGCTACGAATATCCTGCTCTTCTTCCACCCGGATAGCCTGAGTCTGCAATTTACCCAGCTCCCGAAAGCCAAATAAAAAGACGGATCCGAGAATAATGAGATTCAATATCGGCAATGATGCAACTTCCATTTTCGCAATCCTTCACAGTAAACCTGTGGTGTTGATATGACTTAAGTGCGTGGCGATGTGTGCCGCGGACAATAGTGAATACGCTGCTTTTTTTGTCTCCGGACTCCTGCGTTTACTTAGTGTCTATGTCACGAGTCACGACAAAAGCGCTACAAATATGAGATTTGGGAGAAAGAGAGGCCTGACCCATTCAATGAGATTTGAAACGCAAATGATTCTCATATGCACCAAATTGGTGCAAGGAAGCGTGACAAACCATGAACAATAGTGAGCCAAGCGCGACTCTGCTCACGTAACTCTCTTGAAATACACTTTCGGAGACTTCCCAATGAACAAGCTCAATCGTCGCAATTTTCTTAAGACCACCGCAGTAGCTGGGTCCGGCCTATTGATTGCGCGCTTCAGTCACGCGCAGGAAATTATTACAGAGGACGATGGAACAGCAGTAGCCATGGGTTACGCGGCTGATCACACTACCGTCGATACAGCCAAATGGAGCAAGAAAGCAGGTCCTGATGGCGCCAAGCAGCAGTGCACCACCTGCACGCTGTACCAAAAGATCGATGACGAGTATGGACTGTGCCCCATCTTCGCCGGCAAGCGCGTCCACGCTTCAGGCTGGTGCAACGGCTGGGTGGCCTAAGGTAGGAATAGCGGCCATGAAAGCCTGCCTATTGGGTTCGACCGGCGTTGTTGTCGAAACATCCCGCCTTCAGCGATTGGCCTATAACGCCGCTTTCGAGGAACTGGGGCTGGACCTCTACTGGAACGTGGCAGCCTACTGCTCATTGTTGCAACTGCCCGACGAGTTCCGTCGTTTGGAGCTTGCCCTGGGTGAGGGGGCGCCGATGGGACTGGCAGATGAAGTGCTCGCGCTGCAGCGTAGGCACTTTGCCCGAATCATCGACGGGGGTCTCAAGCCGCGGCAGGGCATCCTTGACGTGATTGGTTTTTGCCAGCGCAATGACATTCGACTCGGGTGGGTGACCACCGAGGACCCGACGCTGACCGCATTGCTTGCGAGCCAGGTGGAGGGCATTGAGTTAAGCAGCTTCGACTTTGTCTGCCATCGTAATGATGTCTCAAAAGAGAAACCGGATCCTGCGATCTACCGTTACGCGCTGCAGCAACTCGGGGAACAGCCTCAGGAGGTGATTGCCATCGAAGACACGGCAAGAGCTCAAGCATCTGCCCTCGAGGCCGATCTTCAATGCTATCTCTACGCCGGGGAATACGCGTTGTTGGAAAACAACGTGTTGGCCACACGGGATATTTACAGCACGGTCAAACGCGCTCACTCCCTTTGGTCCGATGATATGGAGTCTCTGCAGCCGAACCCCGCTCCTTTTTTTGGGGATACCCACGCTTCCAACACGCCGATCTAGGCGAAAACAGTTGGAAGTTGGAATGATCAGCAGCATCAGTCGGTGGCAGTAATGCAATGGCGTCGATAGCTTCGATACAGCTAGGTGCAGCGCAGCTGACAGCAGCGTTTCTCTTTGGAGGAACGCTGCTTTACTCCTCGTCCTTTGCCGCGTTTCTCTTTAAAACGCTCCCGCCCGACGAGGCAGGGGCTTTGCTGCGAAGAGCATTTGAGTCATTTTATCTCTGGCTCATTGCAACGGCTTCGGTTGCCGCTGTGTTGCTGGTGAACATCGACTTGATCGCTTGCGCGGTCCTGGCTGTCGTTGCGCTGTCAACGGTGCCCCTGCGGCAGCAACTTATGCCGGCCATCAATCGAGCGTCCGATGCAGAGGACCGCAAACAGTTCAACCGGCTACACATGTTGTCTGTCGTGGCGGGACTTACCCAGATCGCTGCCATGGCATATGTGCTACTACGCGTTTTTTAGCGTTTGGAAGCAGCTCGCATTCCGCGTCGGATACGTTGAAAAAAAATTCCAACCGGCCAACACTACCCCCTCTATTGCTCTGACATTCCTATAAAGCGGCGGGGTAACCATTATGGACAACTGTCCTGCGAGCGTCCCCAGTAGACAGGCGCTCTAGATCATGGATGCCTCCATGGTGTTTCTGCAGCTGGCGATTATTCTGGTGGCTGCTCGTGCCGCGTCCACCATCGCGGCGCGCTTCGGTGCGCCCAGCGTCATCGGCGAACTCGTCGCTGGCATCATCCTCGGACCAAGTTTGCTTGGGTGGCTTGAACCCACCGAGCTCATTCGCCTGCTCGCTGAAATCGGCATCATTCTCCTGCTCTTTGAAGTGGGCGTGGATACGGATCTGTCGCGCCTGGCCAAATCGGGCTGGCGCTCGGCGAGTGTTGCCGTCGGCGGGTTCTTTGTACCCTTCGCGCTGGGGTTTGGGGTCAGTCGCTATGTGTTTGGGCAGGAATTACTGCTCGCCATGTTTATTGGAGGCACCCTAACCGCCACGAGCATCGGGGTGACGGTGCGCATCCTTCGCGATGTGGGCCGCCAGGACAGTCGCGAGGGCCAGATCGTTCTGGGGGCCGCGGTCATAGACGACGTGTTGGGCGTGCTACTGCTGGCGTTTCTTTATGAGTTCGCGCAAACGGGAGACCTGAGTATTACCAATGTGGGGCGCCTTTCCCTGCTCGTGGGTCTGTTTTTTGTTCTCGCCCCGGTGCTGGCTAAAGTACTCTCGGCGTTGATCAGTCGCTTTGCCGTTAATGACGAAAGCACCGGCGTAGTCGCAACGCTGGTCGTCGCGCTGGTCCTGTTGTTTGCCTGGGCGGCGCATGCCTCAGGGGCCCCGGAGTTACTGGGAGGTTTTGCCGCCGGGCTGGCGCTCTCACGACGCTTCTTTCTCCCCTTTGGGGCGGCCCTGGGTCGGGACCCGAACTTTGCTGATCGGGTGCAGCGCGAGATGCGCCCCATCGTCTCTCTTTTTACACCCATTTTTTTCGTCACGGTGGGTTTGTCATTAGATCTTCGTGAAGTGGATTGGGCTTCTGCGTTCGTCTGGCTGTTTTCCATCAGCCTGACGATTGTCGCTATTCTTGGAAAGATCGCCGGCGGCTTTATGCTCCGCAGGGAACACTGGTTAATGAAGTTTGCCGTGGGTATGGCAATGGTTCCCCGGGGAGAGGTCGGCCTCATCTTTGCCGAACTGGGCCGCGTCGCCGGTATCTTTGATGGCCCGACCTATGCGGCTATCGTATTGGTCATTGCCTACACGACCCTGTTCTCGCCGTTCTGGATAAAAATGTTCTACCGCATCTATGGCGATCAACAGGAATTGCGCTGACACGCCGGGAACCCACCTTGACTGGAAAACTGCTGAAGAAAATAGTGTTGGGAGCGCTGCTGCCCAGCTTTGCTGCGTGCAGTGAGCTGTCTTTTCGGGAAGCGAGACTTCCGGCGGTGCCCGAATCCGCGCAGATCATTATTGTGGGCGAGGTTCACGACAACCCCCGGCATCACCTCACCCAATCAACATACATCCGGGCCCTGCAGCCCACCGCGGTAGCCTTCGAAATGCTCACCGCCGAGCAGGCAGAGATTGCCAACAGCATGTCCGATCGCGGGGATGCCTTGCGCGATGCCATTAACTGGCAAGACAGCGGCTGGCCAAGCTGGGACATGTATCAACCCGTTTTTGAAGCGACGGGGAATGCGTCAATCTATGGGATGGCTTTACCCAGAGATTTTGTGCGCCGCGCCGTCAGCGAAAACGCCAGCTCCGTCTTTACCGGCGACAGCAACGCTTTTCGCCTCAACAGCCCTCTACCCGAGAGCCAGCAGGCAGCCCGCGAGGCGCAGCAAAAGGCCGTGCACTGCAATATGCTGCCATCCGAGCTCCTCGGCGGCATGGTGGAAGCGCAGCGGCTCCGCGATGCCTCCTTTGCTTTGACTGCGTTGACAGCGCTGGAACAGACGGGCGGTCCGGTAGTGGTCATCACCGGCACAGGACACGCCCGTAAAGACTGGGGTATGCCCGCTGCGATCGCAGCGGCTTCGCCGGATACGGTGGTGGTGAGCATTGGTCAATTGGAGAAAACTCCAGCGATCACAGCTGTCAGCGATGTAACAATCTACGACCACAGGCTTCTCGCAGACCCAGTACCCAGAGAAGATCCCTGCCAGGGAATGATGCGGTGAATCGACGGAGTCAGAACTCACAACTATCGCGCTGGCTGTATATGGCCAGCCTCATCCTTGCCGGCGACAGCATTTATTTGCTGGTGTACATGCGCCAGGGCTTTCAGACGAGCATGCAGGAGGTCTTCGATATCAGCTACACGCAGCTCGGCATCATGAATTCGATGTACGGGCTGCTGGCCATTACCGCCTATTTTGCCGGTGGCTGGCTCTCGGACCGCGTAGCGACCCGCACGCTGCTGTCGTTCTCCCTTTTCACCACGGGTCTGGGTGGCTTTTACATGGCGACGATCCCCAGCTATCCCATGCTGCTGGCCCTCCATGCCTTCTGGGGAGTGTCAACGATCCTCACCTTCTGGGCGGCGCTGGTTAAGGCGGCACGCTTGTGGGGCGGATCCGACGATCAGGGACGAACCTTCGGCATTCTCGATGCCGGGCGCGGTTTGGTGGGCGCGGTAATGATGACGGCCAGCGCCTGGGTGTTTTCCCGGTCTGCTCTGGCCGCAGACGGACTGGTCAGCGTCATCCTGCTTTATGCGACGGCTTCAGTGGCTGCGGGGGTCTGCGTGCTTGCCTTTATTCCCGCCGATCATGCCCACGGTTCGCTCACGCACAGAGATGATAACGTCGCCCCCGAGGGACAGCTGAGCGTTGTTGCCAAGATGCCCGCCGTATGGCTTCAGGCACTGATCATTCTTATAGCGTACTGGCTCTATCTCGGTTCCTTCGAGTTCGCCACTTTTGCCGAAAAAGCTTTTGATCAGGATAAGGTCTTTGGTGCGAGCCTCAGCGCGTTCAGGGAATGGCTGCGTCCCATCTCTGCCATCGCGGCAGGGTTCCTGGCGGATCGAATCCGGGCCTCCCGAGCGGTATCCATCGCTTTCATTATTTCTGCACTGGGCTATGCCGCCCTCGCGGTTATTCCCGGCAGGGCTGATCTTCTGTGGATGCTGTGGATTCAGATCTCTGCGGTCGCCATCGCGGTTTTCGCTTTGCGCGGAATCTACTTTGCACTCATGGAAGAGAGCAAAGTACCGCTGCTGGTCACGGGTACCGCCGTGGGCCTGGTATCCACCATTGGATTCACCGCTGATATCTTTGCCTACCCCATGGTCGGGTGGCTCCTAGACACCTACGGCGCTGCAACCGGCTACTCATACTATTTCAGCATTCTCGCCGGCGCCTCGGTGTTTGGCCTACTCCTCACCCTTGCATTGGGCTGGCAAAATCAGCGAACAACTCCAGCGAACGGGTATTGACCCGTAGCGAATTCCGCACTGCAATGATAGACGAGGCGGCTATGGCGATCGCGGCCAACAAGACAGGCAACCAACCCTTCTCCCCTAAATGAGGGCTTATCAGGGTGCGAACATCACCCTATGATGGCATCCCTTTGGCAGATGGACATATCCCCTGAACGTCACTAGCGCCCGACAGCTCGGCACCCGTGAGGTCATTCTGCTCGCGGCAGCGGGCGCCATCGTCACGGCAAACGCCTACTACATACACCCGATTATCGGGCCCGTGGCCGACAGCTTTGCAGTGAGCTACGGACTGGTGGGCCTGGTGCCCGCGCTGAACCAGATAGCCCTGGCATTAGGGGTACTGTTTCTTCTGCCCCTGGGTGATCGCATGAGCAACCGTCGCCTGGCCGTTATGTGCATCGCCGCACAGGTGGTGGCTCTCACGTTAATGGCCACGGTAAAGGACTATTGGCTCTTCATCACAGCGTCGAGCCTGTTGGGGTTTTTTACCATCACGCCCTACCTCCTCCCCGCCTACACCTCAAAACGCGTGCCCATAGAACGCCTGGGCTTTGTCACTGCCGTATTGACGACCGGCGTTATCGCCGGTGTACAGCTCTCGCGGGTAACCTCGGGCGTCATGGGCGAACTGTTGGGATGGCGGAGTGTTTATTGGATGGCCGCAGGCCTGATGGCGCTTTCCATGATCGTGCTGCCAATGCTCATGGACAGGGAAGAGACCTCCGAGCAAAGCCCCGGGGAGAGCTATGGCAAACTATTGACGTCGCTCATTATGTTGGCCACGGAGCATCCCCGGGTCATGGTCTCAGGGATTATTCAGGGCCTCGGCTTCTCAGCATTTTTAAGCTGCTGGCTGGGTATCGGGCTGCATCTCACCAGCGACGAGCTGAATCTCGGTACAGATATTGTAGGTTACCTGGCAGCGTTCTCCGGAGTGGGCCTGCTGGTGACGCCGCGTCTGGGCCGCTGGGCGGATCGCTTTGGTGCCGAAAAGGCACGTTTGCGTGTGGCAAGCATCAACTTTTGCGGAATTTTGACCCTCAGCCTTGCCCAGATTCACTGGCTGTTCCTGCTGCTGCCCATCGGATTAATGAGCACCGTGGGACCCATGGTGGATGTGACCGGCCGCATGACCAGCCTCAACAAACCGCCCGAGGTCCGCACCCGACTCATGACCCTGTACATCACGCTTATGTTTTTGGGTGGCGGCATGGGCAGCTGGTCCGGCGCCCTCGCCTATGATCTAGGTGGCTGGTGGGGCACCGTGGGTCTCACCAGTTTCTACGCGGCCCTGGTATGCGTTTTGTCCTGGCAGCAGACACGCGGGCTCAGACCCTAGGCCCAACATCGCCGATCCCAAATCAGCTTTCGCCGGCGCGGCTTACAAGGCTGGAACCAAGGGCGATGCGATAGAAAACCGGCACCGCTATAAGCGTCAACAATGTGGCAAACAGCAGCCCACTCATAATGCACACCGCCATTTCTCGGAAAAAAGCATCGGTCAGCAGGGGCGACATACCCACAACTGTTGTCAGGGCGGCCAACATAACCGGTCGCAACCGACTGAGGCTGGCCAAGGCCATAGTGGCCAGGGAGCGCTCTCCCTCGTCCAGACGCTTGTCTATCTCATCGATAAGCACAATGCAGTTTTTGATTAACATGCCCGACAGGCTGAGCACGCCAAGGAAAGACGGAAACGTCAGAGGAAGGTCGGTTAACAGCAGTCCGAGGGCCACACCGCAAAGCACCATGGGCACAGTGAGCCAGATTACGATCGGCTGCTTTAGCGCGCCAAACATAAGCACGGTAATGACAAACATAATACCGAAGGCCAGGGGCATGCGTTTGCTCGTAGCCTCATTGGCCTGTTCGTTGGCCTCAAACTCACCGCCCCATTCGAACTGGTAGCCGGGCGGCATCACAATCGCTTCTACTTCCGGGCGCACGCGCTTAAACACCTCATTGACGTTAAAGCCGGGCTGAGGATTTGCCTGTGCCGTCAGCGTGCGTACGCGATCCCGCCGGAAAATAGTGGTATCTCTGGGTTCGATATTAAACGCGGGTACTATCTGCGACAGGGGAACGTATTGCCGCTGTGTGGGACTCCAGATTTGTTTCCCACTGAGTCCTGAGAGATCGGCTCTTTCGGCGGCCGTGGCTCTTGCGACGATAGGCACGAGTTTATCGTCGTCTCTCAACAATCCGATATTCACTCCGAGCATGTTGTAAGCGAGAGCTCGAGAGAGGTCATTACGCGATACCCCCGCAAGCTGCGCGTTGGAGTCATTAAATTCGGGAACCAGTTGCAGGGACTGATCTCTCCAGTCCGTTTTCAGACCCACCAGGTTCTGTTTCAGATACACAGCGCTGACTTCTTCCGCTAACTGCCGAAGCACAGTGGTATCGGGGCCTGACAGTCGCGCTTCGATTTTTGAGGAGCCGGCGGGCGAGAACTCCGCCCGTGTGACCTCTATCTCGGCGTCGGGTTTTTCTGCACTGACATATTCAGCGGCCGTGATCATCAGCTCGTTCAGCTCGCGTACATCAGCCACCCGCATCATCATGCGACCATAGGCGGGATTCGGTTGCTCCGGTCTCAGCGTCGACATATATCGAGGTGAGCCCCGACCAATAAAGCTGGTCACGGCCAAAATCCCATCAATCTCTGCCATTCCTTTTTCGAGAGAGGCTATGTCCCTGGAGGTCGTGAGTATGTCCGTGCCTTCCGGTAGCCGATAATCAACGTAAAAGAACGGTGAGTTGGTAGTGGGGAAGAAACTCGTCTTAACCAGAGTCATGGACCATAGACAGGCCCCGGTGATCGCAACGATGAAAAGTGTACACACCCATGGCCTGTGCAGCCCAAATCGCACCACCAGTGCATAGGGCCGGAAATACCAGGCGCTGTAGAGCTTGCTCTCGTCGACAGCATCAACGGGTTTCAGCAGGTAACTTCCAATGAGCGGTATCACGGTGATCGCCAGAAACCAGCTCAGCAGCAGTGATATCGCAATCACCTGAAACAGCGACAGCAAAAAATGTCCGCTGTTATCGTCCGAAAGACTGATGGGAGCAAAGGCCAGTATCCCAATAATGGTCGCGCCCAATAAGGCATATTGCGTGCGCACGACAGATTGCACCGCAGCGTCCTTGGGCTTGAGTCCTCGGCGCACCCCTACCACCATGCCTTCCGCTACTACAATGCCGTTGTCGACGAGCATGCCCATGGCAATCATGAGCGCGCCCAGAGAGATTCGCTGAAGCTCAATGCCAGCGAAGTTCATAATGGAGATTGTGCCCAGAACCGTGAGCAGGAGTACGAGTCCGACCACAGTGCCCGCACGCCATCCCATAAAGATACAGAGCGCAAAAATAACCGTGAGCACAGAAATTGCCAGATTTTTGAGGAAGGTGGAGATCGCTTCGTCGACTACCCGGTGTTGGCTGTAGACAGCGTCGACGCTAACGCCCAGGGGCAGATTAGCTATTACCTCTTGCATCTTTTTATCCACCGCTTCGCCGACTGCGACGACGTTCTGCCCTTTGGTAATAGATACGGCGACAATGAATACCGGCTTGCCATTGGACCGAATGATCTCCGGAGGCGTTTCGATGGATTCCCGACTGATGCTGACGATATCGCCCAGACGCAGGTTTTCCGTGGAGCCGGGTCTACCGATTCTCAGATTGTAAAGCGCGTCAACGCTGTCGATGGGTGTGGGCTGGGAGATACGCAGCCGGCGTCCATCAAAGACTGTCGATCCCGCGGAGACCACTTGGTTCTCAGACTGGATTCTCTGGCTCAAATCCTGAATCGACAAACCCAGACGAGTTAAGCGGCTATGGTCAATCTCCAGATAAACTGCCTCGTAGGGCACTCCGCGAGTATCGACCTTGGCGACGTTGGGTACACGCTTGAGCTGCGTCGATATGTCTCTTGCCATATCGTATAACTCACTGTCGCTGTAATCCGGCGCCGCAACGGTGTAGAGAATACCGAAAACATCCCCGAAATCGTCTTCGACCAGCGGCTGCCCAGCGCCTGGTGGCAGCCGCATTTCAGCTTCAGAGACCCGTCGCCTAAGTTCGTCAAATATTTGCGGAAGCTCCTCTGCGCCGTATTCCTCCAGCAGATCCACCTGCACCTCTGATCGTCCGGGTACCGACTTGGAGATGATCTTTTCTACATAGGGCAGCTCTTGCAGCGCAATCTCAACCCGATCGGTGACTTCCAGCTCTACCTCTTCAGCGGATGCACCGGGATAGTTCGTTATGACAAAGGCGGTCGCCATAGGAAATGCCGGGTCTTCGAGACGTCCTACGTTCTCGATACCGTGAAGGCCTCCAGCGAGACAAGCCAGTGTTACGAACCAGGCATAAATAGGCTTCTCGACAACATGCTGCGCAATGTTCTTCATGGGTTTTGCATAGGTCTGACGCGCATACCCGCCTGAAGCTGACCTGCGCCTACGGTCACAATTTGCTGCCCCTCTTCCAGACCCGAAAGCACCGGAACTCCAGCCTGACCCGGCGGCCCCGTTTCCACCACTCTGCGGGTCACACTCTGATCGCCCGGCTCGTAGACCCAAACAGCAATCTCATTATTAGGTGTGGCAACCAGAGCCGACGACGGCAGCAGGATCTGTGTATCGGTATTGGCCTGCTGCTGAAGCGTTACCGTCGCTGTCATACCCGGGAGCACTGTCCAGTTCTGCGGCCTCGGCATGGAGAAGGTCACTTCATAGGTTTGCGCCACATCAGAGGCCTCACCACGATTTTCGCGATACTCCACGGGAAATTTTTCACCCTCGGCAAAGGAAAACTCCACCCAGGACGCCACAATCTGCTCGCGCTTGATAGTCGCAACGAGGTTCTCGGGAACACTGATCACTACGAGGAGTTCGTTGAGATCAAGCAGCCTGGCGACGGGGTCGGAAGGCCTGATATTGACGCGATTATCGAGATAGCGACGCGCCACATACGCCTCGAAGGGCGCGTAGATCTTTGAATCCAGCAAGCCCTCCTGAGCACGACGCAAGCGCACGAGCTGCAGCTCATACTCAGACTGCGCATCATCCACTGTGGACTTGGCAATGCCGTTTTCAGCCAAAATCTGGCGTTTGCGGCTTAAATCCTGCTCTGACAGCTGCAGCTGCACCTCAGCTTCACGTACCGCCAGCTCGAAGTCCGTGGGGTCCAGCGCAGCTACCAGTGCGCCCTCTGCAATCGTCTGGCCTTCCTTTATAGGCAGCTCGACCAGGGGCCCTGAAACCTCGAAAGACACATCGATGGACTGCGCCGCCTCAATCCGACCTGCGAATTCATACTGTTGATTCACGATTCCCCCTTCCACAGTCATGATTCTGGCAGGACGGATGCTCTGATCAATCAGCGGAGGCTCACTGCGATCGCCACAGGCCACTATGCCCACTGTCATTGCCAGAAGGACAATCGGGCGCGACAGCGGTGAAGCTGTAGAACAAGGGTGTCGCATAATCAGGGAGGCTCCAGGAGTGGTATCGCTATACGTAAGGTAACAAACTGGCGAGTCAAATATTACAGTGGCTGTTAACCGATCACGAAAAACGCTTCGTAGCTCGGCCAAGAGTATTATGCGAATATTTCGTTCTACGCATTACCCAAACAGGTGACTCTATATGAGAATGTTTAGAAGCATCCTTTCCACAATTCCACTCACCCTTGGCCTCACCTTTGGTGGCGCTGTCGCGGCTGTAGACAATGATCAGACGGCACTCCTATCGGAGGCCACCTTCAAAGGCCTCACCCTGCGCAACATCGGCCCGGCGGTGCGTTCCGGGCGTATCGCGGACCTCGCCATTCATCCCCAGGACGAGAACACCTGGTACGTGGCAGTGGGCTCCGGCGGTGTGTGGAAAACAGTCAATGCCGGCACCACCTTCGAACCGGTTTTTGACGACGAGGGCTCCTACTCTATTGGCGCGGTGGCCCTGGATGCCAACAACAGCAACACGGTCTGGGTAGGCACCGGTGAACACGGCGGTGGCCGCCACTTCGCCTTCGGAGACGGCATCTACAAGTCCACCGATGGCGGCAAGAACTGGACGAATATGGGTCTTGAAGACTCACAGCACATTGGCGAGATCATCGTCCACCCGGAAAACCCGGATGTCATCTACGTCGCATCACAAGGGCCGCTATGGAGCCCGGGGGGCGATCGCGGATTCTTCAAGTCAACGGACGGGGGAACTACCTGGACTAAAACCCTCGGTGATGAGGCCTTCACCGGTGTTACCGATATTGCCATCGACCCCCGAAATCCCGAGCGAATCTATGCCGCCACCTGGCAACACCATCGCACCGTGGCCGCGGTAATGGACGGCGGCGCGAAATCCGCTATCTATCGCAGCGAAGACGGCGGCGATAGCTGGAAACAACTAACCGGGGGACTTCCCGCAGGCAAAATGGGCAAGATTGGCCTGGCGATATCTCCGCAGCATCCAGATGTTGTCTACGCTGCCATTGAGCTCAATCGGCGCAAAGGCGGCACCTGGAAGTCCCTGGATGGTGGCGAGTCCTGGACCCAGCAGTCGGAGGTCATCTCCGGCGGAACAGGCCCCCATTATTACGTGGAGCTTTACGCCTCACCGCACCGCTTTGATCATCTGTACATGATGGATGCTTCCATGAAGCAATCCCTCGATGGTGGTAAAACCTGGGGACCGGTGAACCGTGAGCATCGCCATGGCGACAACCATGCCCTGGCGTTCAAGCGCAGTGATCCGGAGTACCTGCTGCTGGGCACCGATGGCGGGGTCTACGAAAGCTTCGATCTGGCAGCGAACTGGCGCTACATGCCCAATCTGCCGGTTACCCAGTTCTACAAGCTGGCGGTAGATGATGCCGAGCCCTTTTACAACATATACAGCGGCACTCAGGATAACGGCACCCAGGGCGGCCCTTCACGCACCGACAGCGTCAACGGTATTCGCAATTCTGACTGGAGCCTGGTGCTCAATTGGGATGGGCATGCACCGGCCACGGAGCCAGGCAATCCGGATATCGTCTATGCCGAACGCCAGGAGGGCGCGCTGTCGCGCATCGATATGACCACCGGCGAAGTTGTGGATATTCAACCGCAGGCGGGCGAAGACGAAGCCTACGAACGCTTTAACTGGGATGCGCCCATTCATGTCAGCCCTCACGACCCGGCGCGCATTTACTTCGCCAGCCAGCGAGTCTGGCGCTCGGACAACCGCGGTGACAGCTGGCGGGCAATCTCCGGCGATCTCACCCGCAACGAAGAGCGCTTTGAGCTACCGATTATGGGGCGTCAACAGAGCTGGGACTCGTCCTGGGACGTGTTGGCCATGTCCAATTACAACTCCATCACCTCCTTGTCAGAATCTCCCCTGGAAGAGGGGCTGATCTATGCAGGCACGGACGATGGCCTGCTGCAGGTCACCGAGGATGGCGGTAAAAGCTGGCGAAGCGTCGAGGTCAGCCGCATGGGCGTACCCAAGCGCGCCTTCATCAACGATATCAAAGCGGATCTCCACGACCCGGACATCGTCTACGTGGCCCTTGATAATCACAAGTACGGGGACTACGCGCCCTATCTGGTCAAAAGCACCGACCGCGGACGGAGCTGGGAGTCCATCAGCGATGACCTGCCGGAGCGGCATCTGGTCTGGCGCATGGTGCAGGATCATGAGAAGCCCGAGCTGTTATTCGCCGCAACGGAGTTTGGTGTTTTCTTCTCCATTGACGCGGGTGAGCAGTGGATCGAGCTTGAAGGCGGCGTACCCACGATCAGCTTCAGGGACCTTGCCATCCAGCGGCGGGAGAACGACCTGGTAGGCGCATCCTTCGGCCGAGGATTTTTCATTCTGGATGATTACAGTGCCCTGCGCGAAGTCAGCGAAGCCTCCCTCAAACAGGAAGGCTCGCTCTACTCGACCCGCAACGCGTGGCTGTACATCCCACGCTCCGATCTCGATTTTGATGATCTCAAAGGCTCCCAGGGGGCCTCGCACTACGTGGCACCCAACCCAGACTTCGGTGCGGTCTTTACCTACCACCTGAATGAGGGACTGTCGACGCTGAGCGAAGCGCGCCAGGCCGCAGAAGAACCCATGGAGGCCGACGGCAAGAACATCCCGTTCCCAGGCTGGGATGCCTTGGGCAAAGAGGCGATGCAAGCAGAGCCCGCTGTTCTGGTCGTTGTCAGGGATGCACAGGGTAACGTAGTACGCCGCATCGAAGGCCCCAAAGACAAGGGCTTTCATCGCATAGCCTGGGATCTTCGCTACCCCGCTCCCGAGGTAATCACCCTCAACGCCAAGAATGACGATGAGCCCCCCATGGGACTCATGGCTGCCCCCGGCAGCTACACGGCTACGCTCTACAAGCGCGTGGACGGACAGGTGAGCCAGCTCGATGACCCCATCGAGTTCGACGTGGAACGTCTCTACGAAGGTGCCCTACCCGGGGCGTCTGATGAGGATGTCGCCGCATTCTGGCGCGCCTGGGAAGATGCCACGCGGGAAGCATCCAGGCTTGATCTGGAGCTTGCGAACGCCATTGACCGCGTTGACGCCATGGGCAAAGCATTGGCGCTCTCTCGTGCGGATACCGGTGGGCTTGATACGCGCGTACATCAGCTACGTGAGACGCTGCATACGCTGAACGCAGAGATCAACGGCAATCCGGCCAAACTGGAAGTGGGCGAAAAAACCCGCACCACCATCGCCCAGCGCCTCTTTGCCGTGGAGCGGACAGTTTATCGCTCCCTCTATGGACCCACAGAAACCAGCCAGCAGCAGTTGGCGCTTGCCAACAAGGCGATGGCGTCGCTGCGCAAGGAACTGGAAAGCGCGGAGTCATCTATCGAGGAACTCGGTGAGGCGCTGGTTGAAGCCGGCGCCCCCTACGTTGAGGGTGTTCGTCTTAACTAAACCTGGGTAACGGCAATCCGCACTTCATCAAACCCCGCTCTCGCGGGGTTTTTTGTCTCCCTTGAAAGCACTCAACGCTTGACGAACAGCACCCCCAGCAGTCATAACTCGCAGCACAATAACGACAAGACGGGAGCTGACATTATGGGTAACTGGAATTTTGCGGACATCTGGGAAGTCGCCGCCGATGAGCTGGGCGACACCACCTGCCTGATACACGGAGATACACGTCGAAGCTGGCAGGAGTTCGACAAGCGAGCCGATAGCCTTGCGCAATTCCTCATTGACGCCGGCCTCGAACGTCAGCAGGCAGTGGCGCAGTATCTTTACAACGGCAATGAATACCTGGAGTCCATGTACGCCGCTTTCAAAGGCGCTTTTGTACCGGTAAACACTAACTATCGTTACACCGCCGATGAGTTGCTGTATCTCTGGGACAACGCCGATGCTGGCGCAGTCGTTTTCCACGGGGGGTTTGCCGCCACCATCGAAGCGATCCGCGACCGACTCCCGAAGGTGCGCGTTTGGCTTTTCGTCGACGATGGCAGCGGCCCCTGCCCCGAGTGGGCAAGCGACTATGAAACCGTCGCCAGCAAAATCTGCGACCGCGTATTGCCAAGCTGGGGGCGAAGCGGTGACGATTTAAATTTTCTTTATACCGGCGGCACCACCGGGATGCCCAAGGGTGTGATGTGGCGACAGGACGATCTCGCCGTCAAACTGACCGCCACGCTCGGCAACCCTCTCGAAGATGCCGGCAACGCCAGCGATCTGCGCGGCAGCTTTACATCGCCGGGCAGTCGCTTCCTTCCCTCCTGCCCCCAAATGCACGGTACCGGGAACTTCCCCTGCCTGAGCACTTTGTGTGGCGGCGGCAGTATCGTCACTCTCACTAATCGCCACTTCGACCCGGCGGAACTCCTCGATACTATTGAAAGGGAGCAGGTGAATTCTCTGGCCATCGTCGGCGATGCTTTTGCCAAGCCCATCCTTCGCTCCCTCGATAACGAACCCGGTCGCTGGAACCTCAAATCACTGCAAGGAGTCGTTTCATCAGGCGTCATGTGGAGCCAGGAGAGCAAGGAACGTCTCTTGGAGCACCATCCGGGCATGATGCTCATGGACGCATTTTCATCATCGGAGGCGCTGGGCATGGGATCTTCAGTCTCTGCGGCAGGCGCCGCGGCGAGCACGGCACGTTTTGAGATGAGCCCTGAGACCATTGTTATCGACAATAACAACCAGCCGGTAAAGGCCGGTAGCGAAGAAGTGGGTCGTATCGCCGTAGGCGGTCGACAACCCCTTGGCTACTACAAGGATCCGGAAAAAAGCGCTCGTACCTTTCTGGAAATCGATGGCGAGCGCTATTCCTGCCCCGGTGACTTTGCCATGGTGGACGTCGATGGGCGTATTATCCTCCTTGGCCGCGGATCGGTCTGCATTAACAGCGGCGGCGAAAAAATCTTCCCCGAAGAAGTGGAAGAGGCGATGAAAACCCATCGTGATGTTCACGATGCGGTTGCCGTAGGCGTGCCCGACGATACTTTCGGAGAGTCAGTGGTCGGTGTTGTGGAAACGCAGCCCGGTACATCTGTCGATAGCGAAGATCTCATCGCTCACGTTCGACAGACCTTAGCCGCTTACAAAGCGCCACGACATGTCGTTCCCATCGACAGCATTGGCCGCGCAGCCAACGGCAAGGTCGACTACAAACGCTTAAAAGCTGTGGCTACCGCAGCGCTCGGTCGAGATTGAAAGGCAAACACCCACGCTCCCACAAGGCGGTAAGGCCGTAAGGCGGTAAGGCCGTAAGTCAAAGGCCTGTTTCAGACTGGACTATGATGGGGCCTGTCGCGTTTTGGGATTTTTGCCACCACAGCAGCGTCAGTAGCAACAACAGAATCAAGGGTATGCAGGCCAGCAAGAGGTTTTGCCAGCCCAGCCAGTGCAGCACCGCACCCGCGGACAGGGCAGCGATGGCTTGAAACCCAAACACCAGCATCTCATTGAGCCCCTGCACCTTGAATCGCTCCGCGGGAGCGTAAGTCATTGGCAGCAAGGTGGTACCGGCCAGGAACAGAAAATTCCAGCCTACGCCCAACAGCACAAGCGCAGTCCAATAGTTAAGGATGGCGCTCCCCGTTAAGGCCAATAGGACCGTCATCGCATAGGCCAGCAAACCCGCTACTATCACTTTGGCAGCCCCCCACCGACTGATTAGCCAGCCGCTGAAAAACGACGGCAGGAACATCGCCAAAATATGACTTTGGATCACCAGTTTCGTCTGATCCAGGCTGTGGCCCTCGTACACATGCATATGCACAGGTGTAGCGGTCATGATAAAGCTCATCAAACCATAGCCACCCACTGCAGCAACAATGGCCATGACCAGTGTAGGGTTGCCAAGCATCTCCCGCAGGGAACGAACATCACCGGATATCTCGCCGGCCTGTGCTCGGGATGATGGGGCAAATAAAAAAAGTAAAGTACATGCACCACAGATGCCTGCCATCAACAAAAACGTACCGACAAACTCAGCCCCAACTAAATCTCTGCCGCTGGTCGCTAGCTGAGGCCCTATGATGGCTGCTGCCAATCCTCCGAGTAACACCGTAGACGCCGCCTTGGGCACCAGGTGCGTGGGCACGGCCTCCATCGCAGCAAAACGCAGCTGCTGAATGCCCGCCAAGGCACATCCAAAACCGAGGGCGGCACTGCAAAACAGGAGAAAGCTCAGGTCGCTGGCCGCCAGCGCAGCTACCAACGAGGCGACCACTCCCACCATGGTGACAGCCAGGAATACAGGTTTACGGCCAAAGCGACGCATGAGTCGGGTAATGGGAAGCACGCTGACTGCAGTGCCCGATATCATCACCGCAACGGGGAGGGTCGCATAGGCTGGCTCAGGGGCCAGTGTTGCACCCAGTACGCCGCCGACAATCACCATCATGCTGCCAACGCTTACGGCCAGCGATTGGATTAGGGTGTAGAGCCACACCACTCTGGGGAGCGAACTTATTGCCATTTCAGTTCCGCGATTTGAAAGGGTGAACTATACCTCGGCTTATAGCTCGACTTTTTAATGTCGATGTTTTACTTCGAGTCTGCGAAGCGCGGTGAGCGGCTCATCCGCAGGGCGTCGCCCAGGGAAGCGGCGTCATCGCTTTGGGAGTTCTCAATGCTACGCCCGCCGCGGCGAGTTCATCGTGCGCCACCTGCTGCAGCGCCACGGCCTGAGCGCGGGACAGTCCGAGCTCAAAAGCCGCGCACTCTCCGTCTCCAAGCGCCAGGGGATCCACGCCGGTAACATTCCCGAACACCACCAGTGCCTCCAGGTAATAGCCGTAGCTGCTGCCGTGGTAATGATCCCAGGTCCACAGATCGATCTTGTTCACATCAATACCGTCGTAGGGATTGCCGTCTGCCACTCCGGTTCGGATTGCACGATTGAACGCCTTGCCTACCGGATTGACGGCGGCAACGCCAGGCACTTCGCGGGCTAATTGTTCGTAGCCCTCACTCACATCAAGGGCCATCTGCTCGATGGGTTTGCCGGACCAGTGCGACCCCGGCCGGTAGGTCAGGTCTGGCCTTGACCAGGTCGCCGTGACGTAAAAAATCACATCCGGGTTTGTGCGCTGAAGTAAACCGGCGAGTTCTTCCCCGGTCCTTAATAAATTCCTGGAATCACCGGGAGCCTCCGCATCGAGGGTGCTGTAGCTGTGCGCCACCACAACATCCCAGGGTTGAGAGGTGATCTCGACCTGTTTCTCACGAAGATGAAAAGCAAAATCCGCACCGGGGTGAGTCTCGAGAGACACGTCCCAGGCAAGGCCCGCCTGCTCCGTAAAGGCTTCGAACAGCGCGGGCACGCCGCCAACGTTCTGACCGTTCAAATCCGTCACTCTAGCTGCACCCCAAAACCAGGCGGCGGAGCCGTAAGCAAAGGTAAAACTGTTGCCGATAAACAGAAGGGTTTTTTCCTGCGCGGCAGCCTGAGCGACGCTACTCGATAAAAGTAGCAATACCATTGCAGCGCGATATTTCATTCATGAATCTCCAAAACTATGAATGGACAAACGACGACTGCTAAATATCCATCCGCAATGAGACGCTGAGAGCTCTGGGAGGAATGTAGCGATAGGCCCCCGTGGAACCGGCATTCCAGGCAAACTCGTCAAAAACATTGGTCAGCCGTCCTCGAATGACCACATCGTTTTCGGCGAAGGAAAACTGCCGGCGCAGCCCGAGATCGAAAAGCGTATAGGGGTCGATCGTGACCAGCCCCTGGGAATCAGCGTTCTGCTCGCCGCGGCTGGTAACGCCAAGGTCGAAGGACCACCCTGGCGCCCACGGGGGACGATAATCAAGGTTCAGTGTGCTGGAGCGACTAATAGCCCCCGCCGGACTGTCCGCAAGCGCACCGGAGTCCACAGCATCGCCAGTGAGGATCACATCGTAAAAAACCGTACCAAGGACTAACTGCAGCGTCTCTGTTACCGGCCCGGCGACGGAGAACTCAACGCCACGATTGATCTGCATACCCTGCGCACCAAAAAAACGGTCTTCGTCAAAGCCAAAGAAAGGCTTCTCGATCTCAAAGACGCCGGCAACCGCGGTGAGATCACCAAGGGTCATGCGGGCACCCGCATCGATCTGCTGCGTCTGCGCCGCTGGTGGCGCCTCATTCTGATTAATGGCACTAATGGGCGCCACGGGGCTCTCTTCGAAGCCTCTGACGATACCGCCATAAATCACCACCCGTTCACCAATAGGCGCATTCGCGTTGACGTTGTAGAGCACGGGGCTCTCGTCGTCAGCCAGGTCTTTGCTGCCGGGTACGATGACTTTGCGAGAATAATCGGACTGCTGAATGCCAATGTTGAGCTGACCCGCATCCTCCCAGCGAAGGTCGTAGCTTAAACCCAGGGCAATCTGCTCCACAGACTCCTGCGATTGCTCACCCACCTCCACGTCAGGCCGCTCAAAGTACACAGGCTCATCGATATTCGCATCACCAAGATCGATGCCCACGGTGCCGCCGTAATCCCTGCTGCGATCCAGCGCGCGCACATTCACCGTGAGACTATGTCGGCGGTTACCTTCATAAAAATGGCGAGTAATCCTCGCTTCGAGGGAGTCAGACAACAATTTTGTCGATGGACCCAGAGCAGACCGGCGACGCGCTGAACCATCGGGCTGCACGTCTGTGTAAAGCACGTTTGCCTGCTGATCCCATTCACGACTGGAGCGGAACATCCCCAGGCGATACTCCCAGTCACCGGGCCGGTAGTTCGCCAGCACACCCACGTTGTAGCGAGGGCCCGTGAACTTTGCCCAGGGCTGGCCGACAAACTTCAGGGGCGTAACCTCCGGTGGCTCATAGGGCCCCGCCGTGAAGTAGCGCTGGGAGAACTGATTTTCAATCTCCTCCACATAATCAGCAAAGACCGTGACATCCGCATCAGGCTGCAGCGTAAAGCGGAGATTACCCCCGGCACTGGCAGCAATATCGTTGGTACCGTTGCCCTCCTCGTCCTCTTCATAACCCATGCCGAAGGCCGCCTCTACGCCTTCGGCCAGCCGTGCCTGCAGGTCCGCTGCCAGTCGAACACCACCGTAGCGACTGCGCTCCAAAATGACGCTTTGTACGGGTTCCTCCGCGACGCGACGCAAGGAGAAATCGGCAATACCTGTGGGCGCGGGCAACATATAGCCCTGCGCTGCGAGCCCGGCGCGAATCTGCGAGCCCGAAACCAGGCGATCGCTAAAGCCGGACTGCCGATCGATGAAGAGGCCATCTATGCGAATATTGCCGGCCGCGGTGGGACTGAAGCCGCGAACATTGCTGGTGCTGTAGAGACCAATCTGTTCATCTCCCACACTGGATCCAAAGGCGTCTGCCGCGGCACGGACGACGTTCTCGGCGGCGCGCTGAGCGCTGACGCCTTCAGCTAGGACCAGGCAGAGCCCCGCGGTCAGTAGCCGGACGCCAGGCGCTAGCGACGATAAAGGAATAATTTTCGGGACTCGCGGCATGCCTGCTGGGATGGAGATCACAATCACCTACTAAAAGCCTCGGATGGGAATGGGGTTGAGATGGTGGCAGAAGCCTAGGATAAAGCGGCCGCAGCTTCACTGTCGAGTTGTTCCGTCGGCTAGCGGCGCTACTCTCCGTTCGGACCCAGGCTGATGCCCACGAGCAGACCGTGGCTCAACCAGCGGCCCAGCATCGCGCCAGCCTCGCTTGCAGCCGCTGCCTCGCCCAGCTCATCTGCCAACACCGCAAAAAGCTCACCATAGGCGGCTCCTTCCAGCATCGTCGCCAGAGACTTCCCCTCGACGGCAGTGACCGGAAGTACCGCAGGGGTGTAGGCCTGACGCCAAACGACGCAAGCGAGGGACTCGCCACTGCGGAAGTCAACGCCTGTAGGCTCGCTCCTGGCGTCCTTTGCCTGAGTGTTGGCATCACTGTCTTCCTCGAGAAGACTGCGCCAGAGCTTGTCGATGCGATGCTCCATTGACGCCTGCTGAGTGCCGGGCATAAATCTCAGGCGCATCATGGCCCAGTCGTCATCCTCAAAACTTTCAGTCGCTTTAGTAAACCCGGCAGCGTCCAGAGGCGTGGCATCGCAACTGACAAAACACAGATGCATAGCCCACTCCAACCAGGCCAGTTCGCTGACTTCCGGGTCTTTATAAAACAGCTCTTTGAGGGTTTCGGGAAAGCCCTTACCGACGGCATCCAGGGTCCAACTCGACGGCGGGAAGCTGATGACGTGGTGAGCGGCGGCCCGGGCAAAGGCTTCTGCCCCGACCCAACGTGCTGTCCTCGGGTAGGTTTCGCGAAGGGCATCGACCAGACGCGCTCGGTAGGCGTTTCGGTAGATATCCACGCGCTGCGCTTCCATGCCAGCGGGTAGATCCCGGGAGTCGTCCAACAGCATGGCCATAAAATCCTCCTGCTGCGTGGCGAGCGTTGTATTCCTCATGAGGCAATCCGGTCTTCGACAGTAATATCTGGTTCGTGCTGGTGCGCTATGGAATCGGCACTGGCGAGATTTCTGGCAACGGTGAGCTCTCCAAGCAATTCATCCAGCGTTGGGAGCTTATCGTCACGCTCAATCATGACGGCAACCTCGCCCAGAAGAGGCCGGGTCCTGGCGTATAGATCCCAGGTTACGTCGCATACCGGCTGGTCATGGGTATCGATTTTGATCTGGCCGTCGCTATGACCGGCAAGATGCACCTGTCGCACACGCTCCAGGGGCAAACCTGCGATGTACTCATCGGCAGAAAAATTGTGATTGTGAGCACTTACAACGACATTATTGATATCAAGGAGGAGCTGGCAGCCCGTGCGTCTTGTGATAGCCGCAATGAACTCCCACTCAGTCATCTCATCGCAAGGGAAGGTGAGGTAGCTTGAGGGGTTCTCAAGCACCAGTTCTCGCCCAAGAACGTCCTGAGCGTGCTCAATATTTTTGCAAACCACGTCCAGCGCTTGCGCAGTGTAAGGCAGCGGTAGAAGGTCGTGACTATTGTGGGCGCTGGTGCGCGTCCAGCAGATATGGTCAGACACCCATAGCGGTTCGATGCGCTCTGCAAGGCGTTTTAGTCCCTGCAAATAACCATCATCGAGACCATCGGCAGAACCAATGGACATGGAAACCCCATGGAGTATGACCGGCGTATCCCTGCGCACGCTTTCAAGTACGCGCAGAGGATTGCCGCCATCAACCATATAGTTCTCTGAAATCACCTCCACGAAATCGACGGGTACAGACCCCGCAAGAAAATTTTCGTAGTGGGCGCGGCGAAGACCGATCCCATAACCCGCTTTTTCTGTAATGCGTTTCATCGCAGTGATCCCATGTAGGCGATCCGGCGTCGCCCTCTCCTTAGAGCGCAGCCGGACCGCTGGTGCATTGATAGCCTGAAAATCACATTGGCTCAGGATTACTCGCCGCTAAGGTCACCGATGGTGCCGCCACGCGTTAGGCAGGCGCCTGCTTCAAGAGCCTGGAAGCCATGACCCTTACAGGCGTTCATACCTTTACACCCGTTCTCTGTCGTGGCGCAGTCCGCATTACCCGCACAGTCATGGACGCCGTAACAGTGGACAGTATCGCTGCTAGCGATGGCACGGCCGCTGCTGCCTGCAGGCGGCTCTGCCGCAAGCGCTGCGAGAGAGGAGAGTGCGATGGCAGCGGCAGTAGCCGCAAAGACGCTTTGCTTGTTCATGGCTAGTTCCTTTCAGGTAATTGAATTGCTTGTGGTGTTGTCGTTCGTTTTTTCAAAAGTGTTCTCGCGATGGACATAAAGGTATTCGCTACGGCGAGGGTGTTGGTTACAGCCAGCGGCAAGAAAAAAAAGAAATCAATTTTTTCAAAAATCTGTAACCAAATGCGTCGACGGAACGAATTCCAATGCATCTACCGCATAATGATTGCCACAGGGGCATCGCATGCGGGGAGGTTAATCAACTAAAGAGAAAGGAGAACACCATGAAACCACGTAACCATCGACGCGACCTGAGCAAGATTGCTCCCCTGGCCTTGGCTGCCGGCATCGTTGCAGGTATCAATGCAGCCCCCGCCGCTGCGCAGGCCAATGCCATGGAAAAGTGCTACGGCGTAGCAAAA
This sequence comes from Congregibacter sp., assembly GCF_965660375.1. Classification (GTDB taxonomy): domain Bacteria; phylum Pseudomonadota; class Gammaproteobacteria; order Pseudomonadales; family Halieaceae; genus Congregibacter. The sequence continues at coordinate 31,364 of NZ_CBFHZO010000011.1, forward strand.
GCCGGTCAGAACGACTGTGCAGCGGGCCCCGGCACCAGCTGCTCCGGAAGTTCAACGCGCGATTATCAGGGCAACGCCTGGAAGCTTGTGAAGAAAGGCACCTGTGAGCGTATCGAGACGCCCAAAGGTAACGGCTCACTGACACCCATCGAGCGCTGAGGCCCATTTCCCGGCAGGAGATAATCATGTTTTCGCCCCTAAGCTATTACGACCGGGTGACCAGTCTCCTTTCGGGCCATTTTTTTAGGGGGACGGCGCTGCTACTCTGCCGTGTCTCCCTGGCCGGCGTGTTTTGGCGCGCCGGGCGGACCAAGGTTGAAGAGGAAAGTCTCTTAAGCATCAGCGGTACCACACGCTTCCTCTTTGAACAGGAGTACAGTGGCGTACCGTTGCCGAGCGAGCTTTCCATGTACCTGGCAACCTACGCGGAGCATGCATTTCCAGTGCTGCTGGTGCTGGGTCTGGGGACGCGTTTTTCGGCACTGGGGCTCTTACTGATGACTATGACCATCCAGTTCTTCGTCTACCCCGATGCCTGGTGGCAGGTACACAGTCTTTGGGCTGCGCTCTCCCTGATTTTACTATCGGAAGGGGGCGGCGGGTTATCACTGGATAGCCTGATAAGTCGCTTCCGACGGGTTCGTTCGAGTGCGCCGGCTTGATTGCTGACGAAGCAACGCTGTCGCGCCTCATGGGTCTTGCTCAGCGAGGCGATAAACAGGCGTACACGGCGCTGCTGACAGAGGTGCAGCGATGGCTGGAGCGATTTTTCAGTCGTCGCTGTGCACCGGGACATGGCGATGATCTGGTACAGGAAGTACTGATCGCCGTACATAAGAAACGCGCGTCTTATGACCCGACGCGCCCTTTTCTGCCCTGGCTGGCGGCCATCGCGCGCTACCGCTGGATCGATCACCTCCGCACGGTGTATCGCAAAGCAGAAGAAGAGCTGACTAATGCAGATCTACCCTTTGCCAGCGAGGAGGAGTCCATTATTGCGCGGCTGAGTCTGGATCGCATGTTGGCCCAGATTCCCAATGCCCAGGCGGAGGTAATTAGCTGGGTCAAGATCGAAGGCTTATCCATCAAACAGGCAGCAAGCAAAAGCGGCATGTCCGAAGCGGCCGTGAAGATCAATATTCATCGTGGGCTGAAAAAACTCTCCGCCCTACCAGAGAAGGCAAACTAGCAATGGATCGCCCAACCAATTCACTGATTGAACAAATGGCAGAGGACCTGCAGCCGGCGAGCCCCCTGAAAATGCGGGACGGTATCCTGCTTGTTATCGCTGCCGTCGTTGGCACCGTACTTGGGGTCGCGTTGCTTCCCGGATTGTGGAGTGGCCTATTCACTGGTGACGCTTCGATGTTTTTCGTGGTCACCAACGGTCTGCTGCTTATTTTGGGCTGCGCAGCCGCCAGCAGCGTCATACAAATGGCCAATCCGCGCGTGGGCAATGAGCATGACGGCCCCCGCTGGGCCTCATTGATGGTCACCGTGCTTCCCATAGCTGCATTTATTGCGCTTGCGGGGCACGAGCATCCCTTGGAACTCGTCACCGATCTCCACGGACTCCAGTGTTTTGGTGCCACAATGCTTGCGTCCTCCCTCACAGCGGTGGCGCTGTTTATGTGGCTGCGCCGGGGTGCACCGGTAGCGCCAGCGACCGCAGGACTGCACCTGGGCATTGCTGCCACCGCACTGGGCTCAGCGGCATACGGACTGGCCTGCCCGTTGGACGGCGCTATTCATCTGGGCCTATGGCATGTGGCACCGGTGCTTGCGGGTGCCTTGATTGGCCGCTTTCTGCTGCCCGCACTGCTTCGCTGGTAAGCCATTGATGACTTGCGGAACAGGCTGATTCAAACCGCAGGAGACTTACCGAGGACCTTTAGCGCAGCCAGGTACGCAAACAAAGGCAGCAACATCAAAATGCCGTACATCACCGGTGCTACGGTCATGGCCGGGCTTTGCAAATTTGATATGCCTCAAGGTTTAAGGCAATTCCCTCATTTCCAATAGCCATCCCCTATTCGGCAGTTTTTTACACCTCTGCCCATCGTCAGACGTTCATCCCCCGCAGCAAATTACGCTGGTCGTTTCCTAAACAACGCAACCGAGTAACAAAAACGTCACAGCGTTGACTTCTCGCCTTCACAATCCGGCCTTTAAATAGCGTCCGGTTGGTTTCTCCCCGTCCTCCCGTTCGTTCTAAAAGGAATTTTGTATGTTTCAGCGACGATTAATCGTTCCCGCCATCTCAATGGCGGTGGCCGCCCAGGTCTCTGCGCAGGCCCTGGAAGAAATGACAGTTGAAGTCGTGGTGGTGACCGCGGAAAGAGTCGAAAAGTCGATTCTTGACGTGTCCACGACCACCAATGTGCTGAACTCTGAGTTCATTGAGCGCGAGAACCTACGCGAACTCAATCAGATCGCAAACTTCATCCCCAACATGCTCATACAGGAGCAGGCGGTGGGTGGCCAGAGCTTCACTATCCGGGGCATCGGCAATGAGGACGGGGAGCAAAAGCTCGGATCCTTCTTCAACGGCCTTAATGTGACCGACAGGAATTTTTCGGGCCAGTTTCTCCACGACATCGAGCGCGTCGAGGTCCTGAAGGGACCACAGCCCACGGCCTTCGGCTCCTTCGCGGTGAATGGCGCGGTTAATGTTGTCTCTAAAAAGGCCAATCTTGAGAAGTTTGAGGCGAGCGTTGGTGCCGGCTATGGATCGTTTAACGAGGTCCGTTTCGAGGGCATGATCAACGTACCCGTCACGGACTGGTTGGCATTACGTTTCGCAGGGTTCTCGGCAGATCGCGATGGCTACTCAGAAAACCTTTCCGGTGAAGACCTTAACGCCCGCTTAGGCACGAACCTGCGTTTTACTGCTTCGGCGGAATACGAGCGATTCAGTGGTGATTTCATCGTGGCTTACGAAGACAATGACGGCCCGGGCATCGGCTTTAACAGCCAGTATTACCGGGAAGATGGCGGTGTCGCTGGCCCGTCATCGCCAGTTGACTTTGGGCCGACGGACACCACGATCGACCGTCAAATCTCAATTTATCAGCTAAAGACAGCGTTTCAGGTGACCGACAACATCAGTATCAACTATAACGGCTACTACAACGACGGTGAGCTGTATGAGTACTTCGATGCAGACGGTGCGCCGATCCAGCTCGACGAACGGGATTACAATTACAATTCAGAGTTCAAGGGTCATGAGTTGTTCTTGCGCTGGGACAGCGACCGGATCAGTGCTTTCGTTGGTTACAACGACCTCGAGAACACCAGCCAATACCCCAACTACACCTTGTACACAGACTTTCGGTACTTTGTTGCACGGGATGTGGCAGATGCGTTGTTCGTGGCTCCTACCGGTTATGCCGACCTGAGTGACGATCGTACCTATCCCGGCAACTACCCCTTGCAGGATTTGCGACAGCAGACGGCCCAATACACTTTGAACAATCCGGCAACGATTAACCCCCTGACCGGTGATCCCGTCCTCGGCGGTCTCGACACCCTGGTTGAATTCAGCTTTCCCGAGGCGGTGAACGACACGACCGGATTCTTTGCCAGCGTCGATTTTCAGGTTACCGACGATCTCACGCTGAATCTCGGTGTGCGTGACGAAGAAACCGAGTTCAACGGCAATCCTGATGACAGCGCAGAGCCTCTTTGGAAGGTGGGCGCAAACTATTCGCTGACGGATGAGTTCAGCCTCTATTACACCTACGCGGAAGGACGAACGCCGCCGCTGAATACAATTGTGATTTCCGACGTCGAGCGCGAAACGGTGTTCAGTCATGATGTGGGTTTCTACTGGGTCACCGGTCAGTTCCAGTTACAGGCAGCGTATTTTAACTTTGACTACGAGAACCTGGTTGTACAGGTGACGGACTCTCAGACTGGTTTGGGCACCACGGCAAATGCCGAGGCAACGAATGTCAGTGGCTTTGAGCTTCAGGGCGACTACACTTTCAATGAAATGCTCGGCGCCTATGCAAGCTTCGGCTCCAACGATGCGAAGTACGGCGCGACTACTGACGAAGGTTTCGTTGCTGACTACGCGGGTAACAATTTCCGCTACTCGCCGGAATTCACCTATTCTCTTGGCGCCCGGTTCACTTGGGAAGACCTGTATGCGGTGCTGAGCTACACCTACATGGACGACGTCTACTTTGAGCCGAGCAACGACCCCGATAGTCGGCAGGAGGCATACGGTCTCTTGAACCTGAGTGTTGAATACAAGCTGACGGACAAGATTCGTCTGGGGCTTTATGGCAAGAACATTCTCGACGAGTCCTACCTCATCGATGCCGGTAACTTTGGTGGCAACGATGGGCAGCCCACGCTCATTGAAGGCACACCTGCCAGCTGGGTCGGAACGATCAACTACGCGTTCTGATTACCCCGTTTTGCTCTGCGCCCAACTCCTCTCGGGCGCAGAGCTTACAAAAATAAATCAGGCAAAGCGCTTCTGACCTTTCTCACAACGCTGCTTCGGTCCAAGGTCGATAGAAAAGTCTTTGCTGAGGACAGTGCTCAGAAAACGATGCTGACTTACGATCGCCTCCGGTGTCAGGGTCACCTCAGTCCAACCTCTGCGGGACGTATCTACGTCGATCAACTCGGGCGAGCTGGCAAGAAGGGCAGAGCTCATCTCCGCTGGCGGCAGCGGCAGGTAAGTTTCCAGTCCCGGACTGCTAATACCGGGTACGCCCACCTCGACACCGACCGCTGTTCCGGCCTTATCGCTGAGGTTCAGCGTCCAGGCATTGTGGGTATCCCCCGCGAGCACGAGGGGATTGTTGGCGTGTTCCAGCATCGCGCTAAACACCCGTTCACGATTGGCGGGGTAGCCGTTCCAGGCATCCATATTCCATGGCATTTTTGCCGCAGCAAGCTGGCCCATGGCTTCGAACCAGCGTCGAGTGCGCACCGGGACATCGATGCCGTCGAGAGCTTCAGGCGGTATTTCAGGAATGACCACCCGACCCATGATTACCTGCTGACCAATAACCTGCCAGGTTGCGCCCCGGCTCTTACTGGCGGCCAATTGATCTGTCAGCCAGGCCTCCTGGTCAGCACCCAGAATCGTGCGTTCAGGATCCCACAGTACATTCTCGATGAACGCTTCGAGTCCGCCGGCGGCCTCGATATCGGCTGAGTAGTCGAACTGTTTGTCACGGCCATGAAGGCGCGTGTCGAGCATAACGATATCGGCAAGATCGCCCACCGGGAACTGTCGGAAGATCGGCGCCTGATCTCCCTCCGCTCCTGTACGGATGGGCATCCACTCATGGTAGACCTTGCGTGCAGCGGCGATTCGCGTTGCAAAGTCGCCCTCGCCCTCATTGTGGTTTTCGGCTCCTCCCTTCCAGGTGTCGTTCATCAGTTCGTGATCATCCCAGACACAGATCCATGGGTGCGCTGCATGCGCCGCCTGCAGATCTGCATCGGTGCGATACAAACCATAGCGCATACGATAATCCTCCAGGCGTAGCAACTCGCTGGCTGGTTCGACGCGCCGGCCCAGCTCCTCGACGGCAACGGGGTTGCTGTACACCCCATCAGCGTATTCGTAGATGTAGTCCCCCAGGTGCAGCACGACATCAACCTCGGAATCGGCGATGTCACGGTAGGCATTGAAATAACCCTGGGGAAAGTTTGAGCAGGAACATACCGCCATGGTGAAAGCGTCGACCGCCCCCATCGGCAGAGTACGGGTGCGTCCTACCGGAGAAAACGCACCTCTCGCATTAAAGCGATAGAAATATGTCTCCTTCGGCTTGAGTCCCGTCGCATCAACCTTCACCGTGTAGTCTCGCTGCTCACTGGTGACGGCGGTGCCTTTATTTACAACGGTCTTGAACTGCGCGTCTTTGGCGATTTCCCAACCTACCGCGAGCGGACCGGGCTTACCATCTCCAGGCAGCACCCGTGTCCAAAGAATTACCCGGTCCGACAGCGGATCACCGCTGGCAATGCCATGGGTAAAGTACACAGGCTCCTCACCATTGACAGAAAACCCTCGAAGCGAAAGCACACCCAGAGTAGCGGCCATGCCTTTTATGACGTTGCGCCGCTTGAATACCGGTTTGTTACTCATAGTCTGTTACCTCAAAACGATTTGATTGCACCTAGCGCAAGGAGATTACGCTGCAATCAATACAGACTGATTACAATGTGATTCGATTGGCGACACGAATGTTTCGAATCTGGGCGCTACGGTGGCCCGGGGGAAGTCACATCAATAAACGCACTTGACGCAAAAGTTTGGAAGAGAAGGAGCGATCACAACAGTGAGTACTCAGTCAGACCAGGCAGATCCAATAACGCAAGGGATCTGCCCGGCCGGGGCAGCTCAGGACTGGGACACGAGGCTCGCGCGGCTGCTCAGGGCACGGTCCAGGTTGCGCTGTACAACGCGGTTGCCCGGGCTAACAAGGCTGGCCTTTTCGAGGTCCTCAATGGACGCCTCAAGATCACCTTGCAGTTGCTTCACTACCGCACGGTTGTTAAAGGCGATTGCTTTATCTACGCCATTGTCCACCGCGGCTTCACAGTAACCGGCAGCGCGCTCCAGCTCACCCATGGCCGCGTGGGCAACGCACAGGTTGACCAGCACGGGAGCCTTATCGGCAGTCAGTTTGGCACGCTCGAGGGCCGTCTCCAGCATCGTGATGCCTTTACGGTACTCACCGGATTCCACTTCACGGGTCCCCGGGACTTCAACCCGGGACGTCTTCAGCTCCATGGCGGTACTGGCAGACGCCGTGTCAACGGCGGTTCCAAAGGCGATAAGAGCGAATGCTGCGGCGACAGGAAATCTCTTGATCATTGTACAATCCTCGTATTATTGATGGGGTTGATTCCCGTACTCCCGTCGTGAGAGTGGCGATAATCCTGTGTTCAGGCCGCCGCAAAGGCCTGATTAAACAAGAAAAAAAGGCTAATGAATTGCTAAGGATTGACCAATCGCTGAGCACCGACCGGAACCATGCGCATGACTGAGGCATCGCGGCCCGAACCCGGGCGCTTCGTGATCGGCGACTTCCAGGTCGACCCCGGGGCCAATGCGCTGCATCACGTCAATGGCGCAACCCGGCACATCGAGCCCAAGGCAATGCTGGTGCTCTGTGCACTATTTGAACGCGCCGGTGATACGGTAAGCCGCGAGGAACTGCTGGCCACGGTCTGGCCGGGCCGGGTGGTGGTGGAAGAAACCCTGACCCGCGCGGTCTCGCAGTTGCGTCAGGCCTTGGGCGACGTTTCAAAACCGCCTGCTTACATTCAGACGGTACCCAAGCGCGGCTACCGCCTGATTGCCTCCGTTGACGGACCGATGCCATCGCAGCAGGAAGCGCCAGCCACCCGCCGGGCACTACCTGCTCGTCGCTGGCTGGTGATCGGCGGTTTCACGAGCCTGGCGCTTCTCGCAGCGCTCACCCTGGCCTTGCTACCGACGCAGGCTCCGGTGGTAGATGCCTCGGTGGCGGTGCTACCGCTGCGCCACCTGGAAGGGGACGATGAAAGCGCCTATCTCGCGGACGGTGTGACCGAGGAACTCCTCAATGCACTGGCCAGCGTGCCCGAACTGCGGGTGCCCTCGCGCCATTCATCCTTTGCCTATCGCGACCAGTCCCTGCCCCTCGCCGACATCGCAGCGGCACTCGATGTACGGCATGTCCTGGAGGGCAGCGTCCAGCGTGCCGGTAGCAACCTCCGCATCAGTGCCCGTCTGGTCGATGTCGCCAGCGATTCAACCCTGTGGTCACAGCAGTACGACGGGGATCTGGACAACATCTTTGCCTTCCAAAAGGAAATCGCTGCCGGTGTGATCGCGGCTCTGGAAGGTACGCTGCTGACCCGGTCAAAGGTCCAGGCGGCGCTGCCCCGCACCGACAACATTGACGCCTATAGCCGTTACCTCCAGGGCAACTACTACTGGATGAACGGCACCACCAGCAACTGGTTCTATCAGGCACGGGATGCGTTTACCGACGCCATACGCCTGGACCCGAACTTTGCCCGGGCACACGCCAGCCTGGCCTACATCTATGCCCGCCATGACTTTCACGACCAGTACATGCCTGCCGATGAGGCCCGCGCACTCGCACTGGAAGCAAGCACAAAGGCCCTGGCGCTGGACAGCAAGGCGGTGGATGCCTACCTGGCCCGGGCGATCCTCGCCACCTCTGCCGGCAACTTCAGCGAGGCCGCTACGCACCTCGAACAGGCACTGGAAATTCGGCCGCGAAACGCCGTGGCCCACAATCTCTATGCTGAACTGAACCTCGCACGCAATGCCCCGGACGCAGCCCTGGCCTCCGCAGCCAGGGCCCTGGAAATCGACCCGCTGTCGCCCTGGGTGAACGTCAACAATGGCATCGTTCACTACTACCGCGGTGAGCATGCCGCCGCCAGCGCTGCCCTGGCTGAAGCGATCCGTATCGCGCCAGACTACACATGGGCCTGGGTATGGCAGGCTGCAGTATTCCATGCCCAGGGTCGCCTGGCCGATGCCATTATCAGCATGGAACACTGCGCGACACTTGATCCCGCGTCAGAGACGAACGCGGCCTACCTCGGCCTTTTATACCTTGAAATCGATGACCCGGAAGCCGCCGGTCGCTGGTTTGAACAAGCCGCAACCCTGCAAGGGGATGGAGACAGTGCCAGACTCTGGCGTCGCCTGGTACCGCTGCTTTATGAGCGTACCGATGACCAACTCCTGGTAGAACTGAGCGCCACCGCGAGCGGCCTGCACAACACGCGGTATTCACTGTTGCCGGCAGTCGGCGCCGCATATGCCAATGTAGGAAGTACTGCAGCAGCGCGAGACCTGTTGCTGGATCGTGCACCAGCGCTGAGTGCATCTTCACCCCGGGTACGACCTCGAAACGGGCAACCCGCGCTGGCATTGCTGGCGCTTCAGGATTCGGCTGATGGCCCCATGGCTAACGCAATCGCAGCAGGAGTCAGCAGCTATCCGGCCTACTTCCGCACCCGGGGTCTGGAAGCCTGGTGGTACTTCCTGCAAGGACAGGATGAACAAGCCGTTGATTCGCTGACCGAAGCCCTGAATATCGGCTGGTTGCCGTTCTGGTGGATGCTGCCGCAGCTATCCGGCGAGGCACCGCAGCTCGCGGCTCTCCGGCAGCGGCTTCGGACCCATGCCGCAGCAGAGGCCGCGCGTCTGCAGCGGCTGACTGCTGAAGCTGGCCATAACAGTTTGTAGCTGGGTAGGACCCCGGGCGGATTGATCATAACGCGGTTGCATCCCGCGGCTCTTCATCATAAAAGGGGGACACCGGCATTCATTAAACTGAATTTGCGAAGTTCGTTTAATGGAGAGAACACCGATGTCCCACGCAGGAAATATATTAGGCCTTCCAGAGCTGGAGGTCGAACGCGTTGATCGTAAC
>NZ_CBFHZO010000012.1:0-83837 GCF_965660375.1 Congregibacter sp.
GGGGCGAACAATTGCTCGAGGGCCTTCGACAAGCGAACCGATTCACCGAGTAACAACTGTTGCTGCTCGTCTGCTAGCTGATGGATTTCCTCTACACCCGGGACCTTTGGCACCAGTATCACCCAGGGGTATCGACTGTCATTCATGAGCCTGACTTGGCATAAATGCCAGTCGGCAATAAGAACCGTGTCCGCCTCGAGTTGCGGGTCAAGCTGAAAAGCGTAGGGATCGTCCATCAATCTTCCGCAGGGGGTAGAACGGTAATTGCGTCACCGAGAGCGATGTCACCCGACTCGATTATTTTGGCACACAGTCCGCCGTGACCCAGCATAGCAGCCACGCCGCCTTTGCCGAGGTTCTCCTCCATGCGCGCGCATGGATGACAGAGTTGGGTGGCCTCAAAAACCGCGCCTCCGATGGTGAATCGCTGCCGACGCAAAGCATTGAGATTCACACCCTTGACGACCAGGTTGCGACGCAACAGAGCTGGATCGATGGCATCGCGCCCCAAAAAGTGTGCCGCCTGCGCAATAAACTCCTCGGATATGATGGACACTTGACGACCTGAGCCAGGCGTTTTACCCATGCGATGGTCACCCTCAAGACCCAGAGTCGCCACAGCCTTGGTCGACGCCACGGACTGAAGAGGTTCTCGCCGTTTGGGTCGCACACCTATCCACGTCAGCTCACCGGGGGTTATGTCGAGCGCATAGCGATCAAGCGGGTTGGGTCGTTTTGTCATGGCAGCTCCCTAGACAACGCTGTTAAGGGTGAAGAATACGATAAGACCTGCGCAAAGGCCGATTAATAAATTATTGCGCCAGAGCGTGACGCTTGCCATTACTGCGAGGGTAACAAACTCTATGGGACCGGCTTCTAGCTCCCCCGCTGAGTTCGTAAGCGTCGTGACAACAAGTGCGGCCATGACGGCGGGACCCACGTGATCGAGAACGCGAATGACCCGACTCGGAAAGGTCACGCCCGACAACAGCACAATGAACGAGGCGCGCATGATGTAGGCGCCAATGCCGGCGACGACAATGCCCCAGAACAGACTCATGCCTCTCGCCACTCCATGATGGTCGCGACAAATAGAGACACCAGCACAGCAATGATAAGCCCCACCTGATTATCGAGATGGGCGAACCACAGGGCAGTCCCTGCACTCAACAGAGCTGTGACCACCTGACTTCGGCGCTTGATGGCCATGAGCAATAAACCGAGAAACATGAGCGTAATGGCAATTTCGATGCCTATCGATGCTGGAATGATCGGGGCAAGCACAATGCCCAGACCCGTAAACAACACCCACATGGCCCAAAACGTAAAACCCGCCGCGAGATAGTACTGGCGGAAATCAGTGTCATCGGACAAATCACGAACTTGAGTGAGTGCGAACACCTGGTCAATCAGGACATAAGGCCCCAACCATCGGAACCAGCGTGGCTGCGCCTGAAAGCGCGGTGCTAGCGTCACCGAATACAAAATGTGTCGTGCCGTGACAATGAGCGTCGTCGTCACTGTGGCGGAAACCGCGGCACCCTCGCCCACGAGCGTAATGAGGGTCATCTGCGCGGAGCCGCCAAACATAATCACGGAGCTTGACCACCCCAATAGCTGAGGCACACCTGACTCCACAACCATGACGCCAAACAGCAGCGCGAACGGCAGCGCGGGTAAAAACAGCGGCAGCATATCGGCAAATGCAGCCTTGGCGATGGGTGACGATATTTTCATGCGCGGAGTGTACGTGAACAATTGCAGTGTGGCTCTACAGTAGCTGATGTATACTGCCGGGACGGGGGCGTTACGGATTCGACGACGGTAACGAAACCTGCGGTGCATGCCGTGATGGTAGCCAATCACGTAAATCCAAAGCTGCAAACTATTAGTTGCCAATGACGACAACTACGAGGTAGCGCTGGCTGCGTAAGCAGTCATCAATACTTCATCTAGTGGCTTCGGCCCTAGCGGTCTTTAGCAAGGTTCCAGCCCCGCGTTACTGACTGTCATATAGAACTGGATCGCAGCAAAGCAGGCCCCGGGCCGCGCTGCTAAACATTTACGGGGATCGCCAATCACGTCCTGCCCATTGGGCTGTGTGCGGCTAGATTAATCAATGGGATCTAAGCATGTAGAGCCAAAGGCAGAGTGCTGGCGGACGCGGGTTCAACTCCCGCCGCCTCCACCAAATTGAAAAAGGCCAGCCCGCAAGGGTTGGCCTTTTTTAATTTCTGGATTTTGGCGAGAGATGGATTCGCACCCAAGGAGCGCGGGTGCCTCACAGGATGTGAGGCGATCGCGAAGCGCATGGATGCGCGGGAGCGATCTAGGGCGCAGCGAGGTCTGTCGAGCCGGCCCGCAGGGCAGGTGAACACGCAAAGCTCTCGCCCCCACCAATAGTTAAACGGGTCACCCAAGGCGGCCCTTTCTTACTGCTGGATATCGCAAGCTATCATCAATGACTACGTTCGTTGTTCTTTGCTCGTTTCATGTTTGCCAAAACATTCTTGCGCCATGTACCCTTTTGGTAATATTCAGCGTATTCACGTGCGCCAAAACATGTAGCTCTGTGACACCGCCCGGTGTTGCTGTGGCAACCTTTCTCGAGGCAACTTTGAACATCACCCCACCCGACGCTACGCGGCGCCGACAACGATCCAGCAAAATACGCTCAGTAACCCGATGGATGTTCTTCGGCCACCTGTGGATTGGCGTTACCATCAGCTTTTTGGTCGTAATGATTTCTGTTACCGGCATATTGCTAAATCACAAGCGCACTTTGGGATTGATACCTGAAACCCCAATTAAACGAGCCGAAGCCTTTAAAGACGCGCTCCCCTTGCCCAAACTGGCGCAGTTAGCCCAGGCTGCCGTCCCCCCGGAAGTCGCTGCCTTGGGCATAGACCGCATGGACGTACGACCCGGAAAAGGAATCATCAAAGTACGCTTCAACGATGCCAGTGTCAGCGAAGTCACCCTGGCGCTGGATGACGGCACACCATTGTTAACCGGTCAGCGTAACGACAGCTTTCTAGAACAGCTGCACACCGGTGACGCCTTTGGAGCACGGGGGTTTCTGTTGAGTGACTTAGTGGGAGGCGCGCTGGTTTTACTGCTGCTCAGCGGATTCTGGGTATGGCTTTACCCTCACACAAAGGTCCGATGAACACGGTCGCATTTTTGCTGGGGGTATTCGCGGTGCCGCTAGCCATGCTCGTTTCCTGTCATCGTTTTCGGAAGATGGGAAGTCAGGGACGCCGGCGAGTATGGGGGCTCGTTATAGGTTATGGCTCGGCTCTAATAGTCGTCTTGACTGTCATGATCACGCCACCGGTGCTGTGGTCTCCAAGCCCAACCATTAGAACCTTGCTGGTGCATTGGGGACTGTTAGTTTTCCCCATCCTTGGCAGCATAATCGCGAATTTATCACGACAACGCGCAAGATCAGTCTAAGCCCCAACTACATTCGGGCAACGCCCACAACTGCCCCGGAAGCGACGGGGCAACTCAAATCCCATAACGCTCTTTGATGTAAGCAAAAAACGCCGGACCGTTAGCTTCCCGATCAGCATCCACTTTCCGCGCGATATCTGTATCCGCCATCATCTCTTGCCAGTCCTCAATACCTTCGATCTCCGCAACAAAATCCCGCTCCAGTAACGCACCGGCCAAAGCCACCACTCCCAGTACATAGCGCAGATAAATATCAGCCATCGTTAGCTTGTTTCCCATCACATAGGGGTCAAATTCTGCGAGGTTGTTGAGCGCCGCTACCCCTTTATTGAGAACGTCACTGACTTCTTGAGCCAGCGCCGCAGGCACCGGGCTTTTAGAGATAGAGAATGGAATAAGCCTGCGTCCAGCCAATTCCAGATAGAGTTCAGAGACTTTGATGACCTGGCGCACCCTCGCACGATCATAGTCATCAGCCGGGTATAACGGCGAATTGAAGGGGTAGGCATCCTCGAGATAGTCACAACACACCGTCGACTCGCTCATGCACTCCCCGTGTTCCGTTGTCATCGCTGGGACTTTGCCCAAAGGGCTGATTTCGATATAGGCATCGTCGGCGCCAAATTGCTCGACCTCCTTAAAAGGCAGCCCTTTGTGGAGCAACACGTGTTTCACGATGTTGTAATAGTTGCTGTAAGAAAAACCGTACAGGGTAATCATTATTTTCAAGTGCCTCGCGGAAGAAACAAAAGCGCCGATCAACTGCGCGCGGGCGCCATTGTCACAAAGCGGAGCGAAAATCGCTAATCCGGACGGAATACAGAGAAAGATCAGCGACAGCTCGTCCTTCAGATGTGACGAGCCTGCACTAGAACTTGGGAGGTCCCCGCTATTCCAGGCGCAAATCCACGCGCTGAACCTCTTCAGCGGCGCAATCAAGCAAAGCCTGATCACAGACAGCGTCGACCCGATGCGCCGGCTCCTGGGAAAAATACATTTCCCCTCCAAACACCACACTCGGAACGACAAAGAATACAGCGCCGATATAGCCAAACGCCCAGCCTCGATTGTGTTCAACCCTGGAACTTAACCACTCACTGGACTGCACTGGCAATTCACGTAACAAAGGCACTGCCATGAAAAGCGCGACGCCCAAAACGTTGTAGAGCAAGTGCACCAGAGCAATTTGCAGCGCAAAGTACTCGTTGGGTCCCGTAATTGATGTTGCTGCCAGCAAAGCGGTGACGCAGGTACCTATGTTCGCTCCAAGCGTGAAGGGATAAATCTGCCGCGTTGTGAGCACGCCCGCCCCCGCCAGGGGAACCACCAGGCTCGTGGTGGTTGATGAGGATTGGACGAGCACTGTGACCACGGTGCCCGACGCAATACCGGACATCGGGCCTCGACCGATCGCCGCATCAATGAGCACCCGCGCCTTACCCGTCATCACGGCGCGGAGCAGCTTTCCGAGATACAGCACCGAGATCATCACCATCGCAATGCCCAGACCAATGGTTACGAGCGCGCCAATGGTCGTGGGAAGTATCTCAAGGGTACTCACAATCGCATGACTGAAAGGCTTGGTGAGCTGGGCAACAACATTGAACCCGCCGATAGATGCTTCGCCGCTGCCACTGAGAAAACCTGCAAGCTCCGCGCCCATTTTTTCCAGAGGATGGAACATCACCTCCAAGGGCAGAAAAATCACAATACTGAACAAGTTAAAAAAGTCGTGAACGGTAGCTGCGGCAAAGGACTTTTTAAAAGCGCTGCGGTCTCGAAAGTTACCCAGACTCACAATCGTGTTCGTTATCGTGGTCCCCATGTTTGCACCCATGATCATGGGCACCGCGATGCTAACGGGTACGCCCCCGGCCACGAGACCAACGATCACTGACGTTACCGTACTGGAAGATTGCACCAGCGCCGTAGCGAGAACGCCAAGAATCACACCCACAATAGGGTTCCGTGCAAAAGCAAAAATCGCCTGAGCGCCGTCTGCTCCACCGGATATCCATTTAAAACCGTCACCGATGGTGCCGACGCCAAGAAGGAGCAGATAAACAAGACCGACAACGCCGAGCCAGATCAATGGCGAGTGTGGCTCTTGCTCAGCCGCGCTTTCGTCACCTGCAGCTGGTGAGGCGTTAGTCAACATTTCTCTCAGCCAAAAAACTCAATCCCCTAGTGTGAGGAGCGCATGTGACAGCGGGATGTCAGCGGTGTTACAGCTCCTGTTATGCTGCCTGTTCACAATACAGGTACATAAAATCCCAACGGAGAATATATTTTGAAAAATGCGCTTTCAGTACTGGCGGGCTTGTCACTGGCTTTTGCGGGCTCGGCCACCATTGCAGATACCCAACTGATCCACGCCGGCGAACTCCTCGCCGTACCCGGCAAAAAGCCGCTGAAAGAACAAACCGTAGTTGTTACCGACGGTCGTATCACGAACGTTGTCGCCGGTTACAAAACGGCAGAAAGCTACGATGCAGCATCGGTTGTTGATTTAAAAGACAGCTTCGTCATGCCCGGCCTCATGGATATGCATGTTCACCTTCAGGGTGAGTTGAGCCCGGACAACGACAGCCGCGCCCTTCGCTGGTCTAACGAGTTGGTACAGATGTACGGCTACCACAATGCCATGACAACACTCAGGGCCGGCTTTACGACAGTGCGGGATGCCGGCTCCCTCAACCAGCAGACCTACGCGGTACGTGATGCCATCAACAGTGGCTGGATTGTCGGGCCCCGTATTATCGCTGCGGGCGGTGTCGGCATTACCGGTGGACATAATGATGTGAGTGGCACAAAGCACGAGTTTATGGAGCTCATGACCGACGAATCGGTCTGCGACGGGCCCTACGACTGTCGCCGCGCCACACGCAATGGCATCAAGTACGGCGCAGACTTTATCAAGATTACCTCTACCGGCGGCGTTCTCACCGATCGGGCCACCGGCACGGGCAAGCAAATGGAGGATGACGAGCTCATGGAAGTTGTGCGCGCTGCCCATCGTATGGGCCGAAAGGTTGCCAGTCACGCTCATCAGGAAGACGGCATCATCGCCGCCCTAAAAGCCGGGGTAGACAGCATTGAACATGGTACCTATGCAGGCCCTGCGGCTATCAAGGAATTCAAGCGCACCGGCGCCTATCTCGTTCCGACCCTACTGGCTGGTGCAACCGCTGGCGATATGGCGAAAATGGGCGGTGTGCTTACGCCGGCCCAGGCCGCAAAAGCCATTGAGGTGAGCGATGCCATGCAGGGCAACTTCGCGAAAGCCTACAAGGCCGGAGTTAAAGTGGCTTTTGGTACAGACAGCGCCGTCTCTCGCCACGGTCTTAATGCACGGGAGGCTGAGTTGATGCATGACGCGGGCATGAGCGAGATGGATATTCTGGTCTCCGCGACGGTCAATGCCGCCGATCTCATCGATATGAGCGATTCCCTCGGCACTATCGAAGCAGGGAAGCACGCAGACATAGTTGCTACCCAAGTCTCTCCGCTGGAAGATATCAAAGCCCTGCAGGATGTCGGCTTTGTTATGAAGGGTGGCAGGGTGATCAAGAACGCATCGAAGCAAATTGAGGGGTAGGACTCAGGTGAGAGCGAGACTTACATTTGCCTGTGTATTTGCGGCGCTGCTAAACACCGCGGCGTTTGCTCAGGGGCAGCCGTCAAAGCTGGAAACGCTGCTAGAGGGTACCTCTGTGAGTCCCGCACTCAGCGGCCTGCAGATCAGCCTCCTGAAAGGCGGAGAGGCTACCGAGGGTTATGCCCTTGGCTTTGCCCAAATCACCTCCGGCGTAAAACAGCCTCTCAGACGAAATCACAAAACCCGAATAGCATCCATATCAAAGCTTGTTGTGGCTCTGGGCGTGATGCAGCTCGTGGATGCGGGCAAGCTCGATCTGGATCGTGATCTTTCAGATTATCTTGGTTGGGAGCTGCGAAACCCGACCTTTCCTGAATCAGCTATCACCGCACGACAATTACTCGCCCACACCTCCTCAATCCGGGACGGCTCCGCCTACTTCATTGCCGCGGGCAGCGGAGAGCTGCGCGACTTTTTCACTCCCGGCTCACCCTATTGGGAAGACGGCGCCCACTTTGCCGACGCTGGAGGCCAGGCTCCGGGCAGCTTTTTCACCTACGCGAATTTGAACTTCGGACTTCTGGGAACCGTCATCGAATTACTCTCAGCGCAGCGTTTTGATCAGTACATGGCAAACAATGTTCTGGATCCCATGGGACTCAGCGCGCGCTTTGATCCCTGTGAGATACCCGCACCGCAGCGCGCCGCCGCTTTTAGAAAAGGCACGGAACCGGGGAATTGGAACAACGGGGCAGATTGGTTGGCACAGGTCGACGGCTCCAAGCCGAATTGCTTTTATGGCGCGCGGGACGCTGACTTTAATGAAGCTTTCCTGGCGAACTATACTCCTGGCAGCAATGCGACGATCTATTCTCCACAGGGGGGGCTTCGCGCCAGTGCTGATGATCTGGTGGTCGTGCTGAAAATGCTCATCAATGGGGGCATGATTAACGGCGGGAGAATTATATCGCCGGAGTCCGTCGATGCGATGCTAGCGCCACAATGGACACTCAATGCGCAGGGCAGCAACGGTCTTTCTGCGGGTGAAGCGGAGCCAGGGGGCCCCACCGACGGGCTGATGGCCAGTTATGGTCTCTCGGTACACCGCATCAATATGCGGGACTGGGGCTTCGACGATGGACCGGCCTTACTCGTTGGTCATCTGGGTGAAGCCTACGGTGTGCTCAGTCATGCCTTATTCGACCCGCAGACCGGAGACGGCATCGCCACGATTATCACCGGTACGGCACAGGACCCCGCGGACTCACCACCGGGCAGCAGCCCTTTGTATCGAGTCGAAGAAGAAGTCTTGCGATGGTGGGTGTCGCGCAAGCGTTAGCATTAGCGTTCAAGGCCCCTCTATGCTTTCTTCGACACAAATCGCAGGAGGTGCCAAATCAACTTAAGAGACTCTAGGGCAATTCAGATCAGCCCTTTCTCCAATAGACGCCACTCCAGTCAACACGCTCCATATTCTCGGTAATCCCTTCGCGCTCTCTGAAGTGATCGACCGCCGCTTTGCAGCCTTCAAGCCCGTAATCGTCCACCACCACAAAACCACCTCTCGACACTTTTTCATACAGAGAGTCCAAAACTTGGATCGTGGAGCTAAACATATCACCGTCGAGCCGGAGAAGGGCCAGTCGGTGTATGGGTGCTTCAGGCAATGTTTCTTCAAAAAAACCGGGTAAGAAAACCGTTTGAGAATCTAAAAGGTCATATTTCGCAAAATTCGACTTCACCTCCTCTAGCCCTACGCTCAAGAACGTCACCTTATGATGCTCATCATTTTGATCCTGAGGGTATCTCGGGTCAGGCGGCGGAAGACCGGCGAACGAGTCTGCTACGAAAACCTTTCGATCCAAAACATCGTGCGCAGCAAGGAATGCTCGCATGAAAATCGTTGCACCGCCCCGCCACACCCCAGTTTCTATGCAATCACCGGGAATCCCGTCGGCAATCACCCGATCAAGGCACTCGTGTAAGTTATCGAGTCTTTTTCTGCCAATCATCGTATGGGCTCGCTCAGGCCAGTAACCCCCGTTTTTTACTTCGTGGGGCGTTGCTGCCTTTCCGGCCCTGTCTCCATCACCCCATCCCCAGCTTTGCTCCTTGGCGACATGTGAGCCATAAATATCATCAAGCAATGTTGATTTGATGAGTTCCAGATATCTATCGGGGTTCAAGTAAAGTCCTCTTTTTTGCGAACCTGCCACGGGGTCCTGCCGAAGCAACCGTCATGTGCCTGCCATGCACCACCCAGCTTCTTTTGGAGCACCACACAAGCAACTCAACCAAGGGGCGGCACTTTACGCTTTCGCGGGGCTTTTTTCTTGACGCCACTATCATCGGCGTCGTTAACCGCTTTACCCCCTTTGACACCACTCCCTTTGACACCATCGACCAGCCCGGCACCTTTTGCGGATTTTTTATGTTTCGCTCCAGGGCGGGAAATGCGCAGCTTCTGACCGCTCACCCATACTGACTGCAGATGTTTGAAGATTTCCTTGGGCATACCCTCGGGTAAATCCACGAAGCTGTGATCGTCTTCAATCTGAATGCGGCCGATGTACTCGGCATCGACCTCGGCTTCGTTCGCAATGGCGCCAACAATATTCCCGGGTTTTACGCCGTGCTGATGCCCCACCTCTACACGATAGCGCTCCATACCCACATCGGCGCCTTTGGCTGCACTATCCCTGTCGCGACGGGGCTTGCGCTCTCTCTCCACCTCAGGCGACTTACTGCTATCCCGGTCCCTGTGACGATCCTGGGATCGCCCTTCCCGCTGAGGCTTATCCTTAATCCGCCGAGCCGGTTCTGCAGCCGGAATAGCGGGCGCTTTCCCCTGGTTCATCACCACCAGGGCTGCGGCTATTTCAATAATCGGCACACCAAACTCCTGCTGGTAGGATTCCACCAGCGCTCGCGCAGATTCTCTATCCTGGGTGTCGAGGGTTTCAGTGATACGCGCTTTAAAACGTGCCGCGCGCTTGTCGCTGACCTGCTCCGAGGTTGGCAGCTCCATGGACTCAATTTTCTGCCCCGTCACCCGCTCGATGGTGCGCAACAAGCGGCGCTCCCGATTGGCTGCAAAAAGGATAGCCTCTCCCGTACGGCCGGCACGGCCGGTACGCCCGATGCGATGGACATACGCTTCCGGGTCGTTGGGAATATCGTAATTGATCACGTGACTGATGCGCTCTACATCCAGTCCACGAGCAGCAACGTCCGTTGCCACAAGAATATCCAACGCACCCTTTTTGAGGTTTTCGACGGTTTTTTCACGCAGATTCTGGGGAATGTCACCATTAAGCGCGGCGGTGGCGTAGCCGCGGGCGGCAAGCTTGTCAGCAAGCTCCTGCGTAGCGATACGCGTGCGGACAAAAATAATGACGCCTTCCGTGTCCTCGGTTTCGAGAATCCGCGTAAGCGCATCCAACTTGTGCATGCCACCCATCATCCATACCCGCTGGCGGATAGACGCGTTGGTCACCGTCTTGAGCTTGATGGTGATTTCTTCGGGTTGGTTCAGGTGTTTTTGCGCAATGCGCCGAATGGCATCGGGCATGGTTGCTGAAAACAAGGCTATCTGACGCTCCGGGGGCGTTTGCTCGAGTATCCACTCCACATCGTCAATAAAACCCATGCGCAGCATTTCGTCGGCTTCATCAAGCACCAGAGTCTTCAGCGCCGACAGATCCAGGGAACCGCGACGCATATGGTCCATCACCCGACCCGGCGTACCGACAATCACGTGAACACCGCGCTGAAGCTGACGCAACTGCGTTCGATAATCCGAGCCCCCATAGATAGGCAGCACCTTAAAGCCCTTACTGTGACGAGCATACTTCTGAAACGCTTCGGCCACCTGAATAGCAAGTTCGCGCGTCGGCGCGAGCACCAGGGCCTGGGGCTTGGCAAGCTTTGGATCCAGTCGGGCAAGGATGGGCAAGGCGAAAGCCGCGGTTTTACCGGTACCGGTCTGCGCCTGCCCCACCAGATCCTTACCCTCCAACAGTGGCGGAATGGTCATGGTCTGGATCGCGGAGGGCGTCTCGTAACCCACATCGCTGAGCGCTTTCATCAGAAATACGGGAAGTTGCAGCTCATCAAAGCTGCCGGTGGTTGTTGGGGTGCTCATGGGAATTACCGAAAAAAGAATGATGTGCCCATGGGTGCGATAAGCAGGCGGGGCAAAGCGGTATTATACAGCCTAAGGCCCGCAGAAAGTTGTGACTAATTAAGCCCCCTGATCGTAGCCTTCCCCGGGCTCTCTTTCAGGCTCTTCATCGCTCTCTGCGGCTTTGAGACGCCGCTGTCGCGCCTCCTCTTCGGCAAGCACTGCGCGAATTTCGGCCATCACCGAGTCCGTGTCTGCTTCGTGGGTGTCCAACTCTGCCGAGCCCGTCAGTATTTGCTCAGGATTCAGATCCCCTTCCTCAAACAATCCCCACAGCTCTTCAGCATAGTGGGTATCCAGTAATTCCGGCGCAAACTGCGCGTAGTACTCCGTGACATTTCGAATATCGCGAGTGAGCATGGACTGGGCGTTATTGTTGCCGGCGGCATCCACCGCCTGAGGCAGGTCAATAATCACCGGGCCATCTTCGTCCACCAGTACGTTGAACTCGGACAAATCGCCGTGGATGAGTCCCGCAGCCAACATGCGCAGCACATACTGCATCATCAAAGCGTGATCTTCGCGAGCCTGCTCTGGAGACATGGTCACGTCATTGAGGCGTGGCGCGACATCCCCATCCTCATCGGTGACCAGCTCCATCAAAAGCACGCCATCAAAACAGCCATAGGGCTGGGGAACACGTACCTCAGCGCGAGCCAGACGATAGAGCGCGTCCACCTCTGCGTTCTGCCAGGTTTCTTCCTGTTGTTTGCGCCCGAACTTCGAGCCCTTTTCCATGGCGCGGGCGCGTCGACTATTGCGCACCTTGCGACCCTCGGTGTACTGCACCGCTTTTTTAAAGCTCCGCTTCACCGCGTCCTTATAAATTTTGGCACAGCGGAGTTCGCCCGCACTGCGAACGATAAAGACATCTGCCTCCTTGCCGCTCATGAGGGGGCTGATAACTTCGTCAATGATTCCCTCTTCCACGAGAGGCTGAAGACGCTTGGGTGTTTTCATTCGCTAGGGTGAATCGGGTTCCGGTTGCAGCTGGCATAGCAGACATACGCACTCTGCCATATCACGCCCCGGACTACGATGGGGAGACGCCCAAAACCTGAACGACTCCAAGAGATTGATCCTTCTTGCACCGGACCTTGGAGCACTGTAAGTTCGCTGTTCTTTCCTTTAAAACAAGTTCGCTTCACCTGATGCGCGACTATTTTTTGCGACGTCTGCTCCTGATTCCGCCCACCCTTCTGGGTGTAACCATTATCGTCTTCGCTATCACACGGCTTGTACCGGGTGGACCGCTTGAGCGCGCGATCATGGAAACCCAGCAAATGAGCCAGGCTGGGGGTGGTCAGGTTGCCGGGCAGGGCATGGCGATTTCCGACGAGCAGATCGAGGCGCTCAAGGAATACTACGGTTTTGATAAACCCGTACTCCAGAGCTATGTGGAGTGGCTCGGTAAAGTAGTCACCGGAGATCTTGGTTCATCTTATCGCTACAACGAACCGGTATGGGATGTGATCAAGGAGCGCTTTCCCGTATCACTTTACTATGGCGTAGTGACCCTCATTCTTACCTACGCGGTGTGTATTCCCCTGGGAATCCTCAAGGCCATCCGCCATCGAACCTTTGTCGACAACCTGTCTTCCCTATTGATTTTTGTCGGCTACGCCATTCCCGGCTACGCTTTGGGATCTCTGCTCATTCTCTTTTTCGCCGTGCGCCTTGAATGGTTCCCCATGGGGGGATTCGTGAGCTTTAACTTCGACGAGCTGAGCGCCACAGAGAAAGTCCTGGATTTGATAAACCACTCCCTGCTGCCTTTAATCTGTTATCTCGTGGGCAGCTTTGCCCTGGTGACGCTGCTACTCAAAAACCATCTCATGGACAATCTGGCCGCAGACTACATCCGGACTGCTGTTGCCAAGGGCGTTTCTTTCCGCAAGTCCGTTACCCGTCATGCGATGCGCAATTCGCTGATCCCCATCGCCACCACCTTCGGTCAGAACATCACACTCCTTGTGGGCGGCTCCTTCCTCATAGAAACCATCTTTGACATCGACGGCTTTGGTTTGCTGGGACTCAGTTCAATACTGGACAGAGATTACCCGGTGGTTATGGGTGTCGTTCTCCTTGCCAGCCTGCTGCTGCTTATCGGGAATATCATCTCGGACGTGCTGGTCGCTTTGGTCGACCCCCGCATACGGTTCAGCTGATTGATGCTGAATATCAACCCTCAAACCCTCAAAAAGCTGCGCCGTTTTCGGCACATACGAAGGGGGTACTACAGTTTTTTGCTTCTTGCAGGCCTTATGGTTTTGCTGGCGTTTGGAGAGCTTCTGATAAATAGCCGCGCGCTGTTGGTCAACTACGAGGGCGAGCTGTACTTCCCTGTTTACACTGCCTTCCATCCCGGCACGGACTTCGGTCTCGACTATGACTACGAAGTTAACTATCGCGAGCTAAAAGAGACGTTTGCAGAAGATGGCAGTGGGAACTGGCTCCTCATGCCGCTGGTGCCTTACAACGCCTATGAGAACCATGCGCCGGGGGGCATTTTTAAACCTCTGGCACCTAACGCACAGCAGCAACACTATCTGGGTACAGACACCACCAGTCGCGACATCCTGGCTCGACTGTTCTACGGCACGCGTATCGCGCTGATTTTCTCCATTGGTTTTATGCTGTCGGTGTATCTCATTGGTATCGCCATCGGTTGCTCCATGGGGTATTTCGGCGGTGTTTTCGATCTGTTGTTTCAAAGAGTCATCGAGATCTGGTCCAACGTACCCTTCCTTTACATGGTCATCATCATCTTCTCGGTCATTCCCGCTGCATTTTCGGTCCCGACCCGTATCGCCATCCTCCTGGCGGTCATGGTGCTGTTCTCCTGGACGGGTATGACCTATTACATGCGTACCGAGACCTATAAAGAAAAAGCCCGCGACTACGTCGCTGCGGCGAGGGTCATCGGTGCCTCGAACTCCCGAATCATCTTCAGACACATTCTGCCCAACGTCCTATCCACACTCGTGACCTTTATGCCCTTCACGATCGTCGGAGCGGTGTCCGCCATTACCGCGCTGGATTTTCTGGGCTTTGGCTTGCCCCCGCCTACGCCGAGCCTGGGGGAGTTATTAAAACAAGGAACGGCCAACCTACGCACCGCGCCCTGGATCGTGATCTCAGCCTTTGGCACCCTGGTGGCGCTTCTCACTCTTGTCACCTTCGTTGGCGAGGCCGTGCGTGAGTCCTTTGATCCAAAAACGTATTCCATTTACCGCTAAGCACTTTGTAAAGAGTAGTGACTATGATGAATCGCGCTTCCCACTGGATCCTGATCCTCACAGCCCTCACGCTGACCGCCTGTGGTGGTGACAGCAGTGAGAGTGATGCCGGAGCATCGGCGCCGACCATGGATAACAGCGCGGAGGTCGAAGCAGGCTACGCCGCCGAACCGGACTTCTACCGCTTCAGGAGCCTGGAGGACCTTCCGGACAATCTGGAATGGGAAGACGGCGCCGCATTACCAGAGATCGGCTCGCCCGATGCCGTAAAAGGGGGCACACAGTACATTGCGCTTCCGGACTTTCCGCGGACGCTGCGCACGGTGGGACCTGACTCCAATGGTTCTTTCAGGCCCTACATCCTGGACAACGTTGTTACGCTTATCGCGCAATTACACCCCGATGAGCGGGAGTATTATCCAGCGCTGGCAGAATCCTGGGCTCTGGAGCCGGAAACATCTACGGTTTACGTCAAGCTCGACGCCAAAGCCACCTGGTCCGATGGTGTGCCCATTACCACGGACGACTTCTTTTTCATGTTCTGGTTTTACAAGTCGGAATACATTCAGGCGCCCTGGTACAACAACTGGTACGGCACGCAATACACCAATATTACCCGCTACGATGACCGTACTTTTTCCATTACGACATCCTCCGCAAAGCCCGATTACGCTTCGAAGGTTCTCGAACTCCATCCGAAACCTCGCCACCATTTCACAGAACTGGGGGATGACTACCTGGAGCGATATCAGTGGCGCTTTACGCCCACTACCGGCCCCTACGTCCTCCGCGATGAGGACTTGAAGAAGGGTCGTTCTATCGTCCTTACCCGCAACAAAGACTGGTGGGCAAAAGATAAAAAGCACTTCCGCTATCGCTACAATCCGGACCGTGTGCAGTTCAATATTATTCGCGACGCGCCTAAACGCTTTGAAGCTTTCAAGCGCGGAGACACCGACCAGTTTGGCCTGGCACTGTCGGAATACTGGTACGAGAAGCTGCCAAATTCGGACCCGGACGTACAGGCGGGTTACATCGCTAAAACCGTGTTTTACAACGACTACCCCCGGCCACCCTACGGGCTCTGGATGAATACCTCCATGCCGCTGCTCGATGACCTGAACGTTCGCCTTGGCATTCAGCATGCGAGCAACTGGCAACTGGTGATAGATCAGTACTTCCGCGGGGACGCAGCGCGTTTGCATACCGCCAACGAGGGCTTTGGCGAGTTCAACGACCCCAGCATACAGCCCAGAGAGTTTGACATAGAAAAAGCCCAGGCCTACTTCGCTGCCGCGGGGTTTACGGAGCGCGGTCCGGACGGGATTCTTGTTAATTCAGAGGGACAGAAGCTGGCCTTCACCCTCACCACGGGCTACGGGAACCTGACAGATGTACTGACCATCCTGAAACAGGAGGCCCAGAAAGCCGGTCTCGAACTCCGCGTCGAGGTGCTTGACCTCACCGCCGGTTTTAAAAAAGGGTCTGAAAAGAAGCATGACATCGTCTTAATGGCCTTCGGGCGCTTTCTCGAAATGTATCCACGCTACTGGGAGCACTACCACTCAGATAATGCCTACGATGATGCCTTTCTCGAAGACGGCAGCGTAAACCCCGATCGTAAAGTCAAAACCCAGACTAATAATCTCGAAGAGTTTGCCGTCTTCGAAATGGATGGCCTGATCGACGCTTACCGCGCCTCCAGCGATAAAGCTGAAATGATTGGTTTATCGAAGAAAATCCTCAATCTGCACCACGAACATGCATCTTTTTCGCCGGGCTGGTACCAACCGTCAATACGCCTCGGGCACTGGCGCTGGGTTCGCTATCCGGACTACTTCAATCACAAACATATCCGCGAGGCTTCCACACTCTGGGTCCACTGGATCGATACAGAACTTAAGAAGGAAGTACTGGAAGCCCGCAAGTCGGGCAAGACCTTCCCACCCATGATTGAAGTATACGACCAGTGGAAGCCCTGACAGTTGGCTGATTCACCCATATTGGAGGTCGACGGCCTCATCACGGAGTTCGATACCGACGAGGGTCGGGTACGCGCCGTGGACGGCGTCAGCTTTACCGTCGATCCCGGGAAAACCGTAGGCATTGTGGGCGAATCCGGCTGCGGTAAAAGCGTTACGGCGCTGTCGATCATGCGTCTCCTGCCCCAGCCCATGGGCCGCATCGCCGGCGGCGCCATCCGTCTCAAGGGACAGGACCTCGCAAAGCTCAGTTTCGAGGAAATGGAGACCATTCGCGGCAATCACATTGGTATGGTATTTCAAGAGCCCATGACCGCGCTGAACCCGGTGCACACCATCGGCCGGCAACTCACCGAAGGTCTCAAGCTACACAAGGACTTGAATGGTCAGGATGCCATGCTCGAAGCGGCTAGGATTCTGGATAAAGTCGGTATACCGTCCCCTGAAGTACGCATGGGTGAATACCCCCATCAGCTGTCGGGGGGCATGCGCCAGCGTGTGGTGATCGCCATAGCCCTGGCCTGCGGTCCTGCTCTGCTTATCGCCGATGAGCCCACCACAGCCCTGGATGTCACCATTCAGGCGCAAATCCTCGAACTGATCAAAGAACTCCAAGCCGATCTTGGTATGTCCGTCATGTTGATCACCCACGATCTGGGAGTCATCGCCGAAACCTGTGATGAAGTAGTGGTGATGTACGCGGGCAAAGTGGCCGAAAAAGGGTCAGTATTCGATATCTTTGATCGCCCGTCCCATCCTTACACCCAGGGACTGCTTCGCTCAATCCCTACCCTCGAGACCACCCCAAAATCCACGCTTAACGTGATTGAAGGCATGGTGCCGGGTCTTAAAGATCTGCCGTCAGGATGTCGCTTCGAAAATCGCTGCCCGAAAGCGACGGACAAGTGTCGTGAAATACCCCCGACCGAAGAGCCTGTGGACGGCATGCATCAGATCAGCTGCCATCACTGGCAAACGCCATGACACCCTTATTGGAAGTCGACAATCTGCGCATGCATTTTCCTGTCAAGGAAGGGGTTTTTATGCGCTCCCACCGTGCGAATCGAGCGGTCGACGGGGTCTCGCTGCATATCAACCCGGGGGAAACACTGGGACTGGTGGGTGAGTCCGGCTGCGGCAAATCCACCCTTGGACGCTGCCTGGTGCGCCTCTACGATCCCACCGAGGGGAGCATTCGCTTTGCGGGGCAGGACATTACGCAGCTAAAGCCGCGCGCCCTCCGCCCTCTTCGCCAGAATATTCAGATGATCTTTCAGGATCCCATGGAGTCGCTGAATGCGCGGCACACCGTCGGCGAGATTCTTGAAGAGCCCATGATCATTCAGGGCGTCGGTGGCAAAAGCGGCGAACGCAAACAGCGCGTCCGGGAGCTGCTCAATATTGTCGGGCTGCCCGCCCGATCGGTGAGTCGCTTCCCCTTCGAATTTTCAGGGGGCCAGCGCCAGCGTATCGGCATCGCCCGCGCCATCGCCCTCAATCCCCAGCTCATCATTTGCGATGAGCCTGTGTCGGCGCTGGACGTTTCTATTCAGAGCCAGATATTGAACCTGCTTATCGAACTCCAACGGGAATTCAACCTTGCCTACCTGTTTATTGCCCACGATCTGGCAGTGGTAAAGCATGTCTCGGACCGTGTGGCTATTATGTATCTTGGGCGAATCGTAGAGACGGCCGCATCGGAAACGCTCTATCAAAACGCCAGTCACCCTTACACAAAAAGCCTCATTTCAGCGATCCCGGTCCCCGATCCCCACCGCAGTCATGAACGACAGATACTCACCGGCGATGTGCCCTCTCCCATCGCCCCGCCGCCCGGCTGTCACTTCCATCCGCGCTGTCCCGTGGCGGAACCGCGCTGTAGTGAGCACTATCCCGACATGCGCATAGTGGGTAATGAGCATGGCAGCGCCTGCCATCTTCTTGCTGCAGCCAAGGCTTGAATTCTGAGTCGGACCGGGTTGCTTAGCGCGGCGTTTCGGTAAACCAGTCTTCAGCCTCAAGCTGGCGCCAGATTTTTTTGGCAACCGCGCCCCCGTTGCGAAGAATTTGCTGAGGCTCATCGGCAACAAACTCACCGTTATGCACCTGCAGGCGCCCATCGGTCATGACGTTGCGCACCATGCGGCCGTTAGCGTAGAGCAAATTGTTGAGCGGCTCCGGGGGTAAGGCACCGGTGCCGTTGAGCATGCCAGACACCTCGATAGATACGAGATCCGCGCGGGCCCCGGCTTTAATCACACCAAGATCATCGCGACCCAGGCCTTTTGCCGGAATGCGCGTCGCACCCTCCAGGGCATTCCATACCGTGGGACGCTGGCTTTCTCGCCCGGAATCCAGCTCCCCCAACAATTCGTTACGGGCCTGGCCATAAAGCACGGCTAGCTTTAGATTTTCAATGTAATCGTTGGAGTGGGTATCGATCCCGATGTTCACCGCCATCCCGGCGGCAAGCGCTTCGGGATAGGGCTGGGTGCCATTCCCTGCACCCCCTCCAGAAGGACAGTGCGCATAGACCACACCGTGTTTGTTGAGAATCGGTGGGTCGACCTCCCAGTCCAGACCACTCATATGGGCGCCGAATACCGGTCCGTGGGCGAGCATGCCGAAGCTCTCCATCCACTGCGTGGGTGTTACCCCCCACAGCCTCTTGACCGTGTCAGTCTCCCGCTGCCCCTGGGACAAGTGAATATGCAGTCCGGTGCCCAGTTCCTTCGCGGCCGACGCCAGCGCGCGCATGGTGGCCGGAGTCTGGGTATCGCAAGCGTGGGGAGACATCATCGGCAGAATCCGACCCTCGCCTTTACCCATGTGCTTTTTACAGAAGGCAAGATTAGCGGCTATCTCGTCCAGGGTGCCGGACTCCGCGTCCATGAGCACCTGATCGTCCCCACGAAACCATATAGCGAACAGTCGTTCGATACCGGGAATCATGGCTCCGGGGTAGGCCCGCACACCCCAGGGCTCGGCGGCGCGGACATAGCTCTCGGCCTGGCGGAGACTCAGGCTCATCTCCAGATGGGTGGTGCACCCGGACCGCAGAAGCTCCGCCAGGTTCAGCGCCGTAAGCGCGTCCATCTCGTCGTCAGACAGCTTTTCCACCAGCTCCAGCGGCCGGGCGTAGGAGCGGGGACCCTCGATAATTCCCCGGGTAGGTGTAGCACTGCAACAGTGGGTATGGCCGGAGATGAATCCCGGCAACAGGAGCTGATCGGGTAATTTTAGGCGGGGCAATGCATCGGAAAACCGACCACTACGCACCTCTTCGATCACTCCGCGCCGCACCAGCACCTCGCCGTCGCGCAGAAGCTCCAGTTCGCCCTTCGACTCCCGGAGTATCCAACCAGCCTCCACGATAAAGCTATCGCCCAGATCCTGATAGTCCTGCCCCGATAGCTCACCCGTGGGAGCAGAAGCACCCGCCCCGGAGCCCACCGCAAGACTGCTCAGCGCGAGGCTCTGAATAAAGCCCCGACGGGAGAAACCGGGGAAACCCGCGTTATTCACCCCCTCGCCTCCCGGAGCATGGGCACAATCGCCGGCGAGGATCCACTCTGGATGCTGCCCATTTCTTCAAAACCATGGCGCTTGTACAGCGATATGTTGAGGGGGTTTGAAGACTCGAGATAGGCCGGCATACCCAGGGCATCGATCCTGGCCAGGGCATGCTTCATCAACTGGGCACCGTGACCTCTCCCCTGATAGGCATGGTCTACGCCCAGCACCGCGAGATACCAATAGTCGCCCTCGGGGTGATACTTCTCCATGCCTTCCATGAGCCCAACACAATCCTCATGTATCGCGGGTCGCACAGTGGTCACCATGTTCGCCACGAGCCGCTCCTCGTCCGGCCCTATGCCCGGTGGGTACCAGAGTGCAGCGCCCTCAAAGCACGCACTGCGGTAGGCCGTGCCAGCGGCGATCGCCCCGCCACCAAAAGCATCGTAGAACTCACCGGTGGCGGCATTGATGTAATCCGCCGCCTCAGGAAAGAACCAGCGCATGAGCGGATCGCCGGAGAACGCACTGGCAATGGATGCGAAGACACGGCTACGCTCTTCCTCAGCAACCGACACTACGCCGTCTGCGGTCATGGCCTCAGACATCGATACTCTGTCCGAGGGCTGCGTGCACAATGCCGCCGTCGATGGTGATGGTATCTCCCACCACATAATCCCCAGCGCGGCTGGCCAGATAGATCGCGGTGCCGGCAAGATCCTCATCGGTACCGATGCGGCCCAGGGGAATGCTCTTGCCTATCTCCTCGCCATGGTCCCGCGCCGCCTTGTTCATGTCTGAGGCAAAGGCGCCCGGTGCGATGGAGGTAACAATAATATTGTCCGTTACCAGACGGGCTGCCATGCGCTTGGTCAGGTAAATCAATCCGGACTTGGAGGCGTGATAGCTGTAGGTCTCCCAGGGATTGAGACGCTGGCCATCGATGGACGTGATATTGATGACCTTGGCGGGAGAGCCGTTTGCGCCTCCGGCTTTTAGCATCTCATGGAGTGCCTGAGTCAGGAAGAAGGGTGACTTGAGATTCAGGTCCATCACCTTATCCCAGCCTTTTTCCGGGAACTCCTCAAAGGGCTGTCCCCAGGCTGCGCCGGCGTTGTTCACCAGAATATCCAGCCTCTGCTCGCGCTCGCCCAGAGCCTTTGCCAGGGTCTGGCAACCCTCAACCGTCGAAACATCCTGGGGCAGCGAATGGCAGTTGGGCCCCAGTTCCCCGGCGGTGGCTTCGCAATCGGCGGCCTTGCGAGAGCTTATGTAAACCGTCGCGCCCTGAGCTATGTATGCCGCTGCAATGGTTTTCCCGAGGTTCCGTGACCCCCCGGTCACCAGTGCTACACGTCCTTCGAGGGAAAACAGTTTTTGCATATCCAAGATACTTCTCCACTATGGTTTTGAATTTAAAGGGTCTTAAACGTCGGAAACGGAGTTCAGCACCTGGGGCAGCAGCTCGTCAATGAGTGCTTCGATGTTCACGCTGCCCTCGGCCAGTGAGGTCACGCCGGAGCTGAACCCGTCACTGCTTGCATAGGCTACCAGCTGGCGCACAAAACGCCGCTGCATTTGTTGCGAGAGTTCCATGCCCAGCTGTGCGTAACGCCGCCGTGCCAACTCCCCCGAGGCCAGGAGTGACTGCCGCACATCGGTGATCGCATGGGCAAACTCGCGCAGGCCGGTGTTCTCCGTGGCGACGGTCTCAATAACCGGGGGGCGTTGAGACTCGGGCCGCGCCATAATTACGGCGTCGATGTCCCGGCGGGTAGACTCCAGTCCCGGGCGGTCCGCCTTGTTGATGACAAATATGTCCGCAATCTCCATCAAGCCAGCCTTGTTGGCCTGAATTTCATCACCCCAGCCGGGGTTGAGCACCACCACCGCAATATCGGCAGTGTTGACAATATCAAGCTCCACCTGCCCTACGCCGACGGTTTCGATAAGCACCAACGGCCATCCACAATGCTGTAAAAGGCGGCGCGACGCCTGCGTTGCCCCCGCAAGACCACCATGATGACTGCGGGTCGCCATGGAGCGGATAAACACCTCGGGGCGGGTGGCATGCTGGTGCATTCGCACGCGATCACCCAGCAGGGCACCGCGACTGATCGGTGAGGAGGGATCTACCGCGAGCACCGCCGCGGAGGGCGCGCTCTCAAGCATGACGTCGGTAAGAGCACTCACGAGCGTAGACTTCCCCGCACCCGGAGCCCCGGTGATACCCACGCAGAGCCGCGCGGTGTCATCAACGTCTCCAAGGGGAATACCCGGTAAGCGCTCGCCGCGTTCGATGGCACTGATGAGCCGTGCCAGAGCACGGCGGTCCCCCGCCTGTGCCCGCGCTAAGCGGCTCTCCAGGGTATCCGTGGAAGTGGTCACAGAAAACGCTTAGGCGATACCGGTGAGTCGGCGCGCGGAATCCACAATGTCCGGTAACTGGGAGCCCGGCGGAAACACCTCGACGCCCAATGCCTCGAGGCGACGTTTGGCATGAGGAGGGACAACGCCACCGCAGAAGATAGGCATGCCTTCGCATTCCTTCTGGATGGTCTCTACAGCGCGCAGGGCTACATCGATGTGCCCACCAATATTCAATCCCACCAGGTCGACGTCCTCATCGATGGTTGCCTGGAGGACCTCGTCCGATCGCGCCATACCAATCATGATGACCTCAAAACCCGCATCGCGAAGCGCGGTGGCGACAATCGTCGGCCCACGCCAGTGCCCGTCGAGGCCTGTTTTAGCCATGAGAATGCGTTTGCCCGTGTCTTCCATGATTTATCCTCAGGTCTGTATGGGGGTTGCCCAGTCACCAAACGCCTCGCGGTAGATATCACCGACTTCACCCAATGTCACTTCGGACTCAAGGGCGGTCATCATCGCAGGCATAATATTGTCCGAGGTGCGCAACACCGCCTCGAGGTCTCGCATGGCGCTCCCCGCGGCCTTTTCGTGCCGGCTTCGCTTGACCTCCTCGAGTCGTGCAAGGGCCACATCAAAGGCATCATCCACCCCCATGAAGCCATCGACCTCGTAAGGCGAGATGTCGTCCGTGTGATCGGTGACGCCAATGATTTTTTGTGTCCCATCGTTCTGGGCCATAAATTCGCGGTGCTGATTCTCGGCGGCTTTTTGATGCAGCCAACCGCTGTCCAGGGCTGCCAGGAATCCGCCCTGGTCCTGAATCTCTTCAAAGAATGCCCAGGCGCGCTCGATCAATTGCGCTGTAAGCGTCTCTACGTAGTAGGAACCACCCAGGGGATCGGTGACCGCCGCGATATTGGTCTCTTCCTGCAACACCTGCTGAATGCGCACAGACATCTGGTGCGCATGCTCCGATGGAATGGACAGGGCCTCGTCGTAGCCACTGACCCCCAGGGATTGCACACCACCCAAAGCGGCAGCCAGTCCCATGAGCGTACCCCGGACAATGTTGTTGATAGGCTGCTGATAGGTCATGCGCGAACCGGCGGTAACGCAGTGAATGCGCAGGTTGCTGACTTTGGGATCATGGACGTCATAGCGCTCGTTGAGAAGCTGGGTCCACATGAGACGGGCGGCGCGTAACTTGCTGGCCTCCTCAAAAACATCCATGGACATCCGGAAGCTCACACCACCGCAGGCCCGCGCTGCCCTCGCGATGGGCATGGTGCCCCGTCGCTTAATCTCTTCAAGATACTCCACAGCATTGGCGAACAGCGCACCGAGCTCCTGCGGCGCGTTCAAACCACTGTCGGCGCCGTTGTAACCCGCTATGGATACAGGCACCCAGCGCGGCAGGTGTTGATCGCAGAACTCCATAATGTCTGCGTTGAATCGCAGGCCCGCGTCCGTGGGTATCTGCTGTTTGGTCACGCAACCGAGGTAGGTGAGAAAGAAATCGCTTTGTCCGGTTCCCGGCAAACGGGATAGATCATAGCCCCGCTGTTTGGCAACGCTCCAGTAACCCGCAAGGGCAAACGGTGCGTGCTGCACCACGGCGCCTCCCGCATGGCCATAGCTGGTTTCTATGGGAAGGTCCTTCATGCAGATATCGATATCGCGGATGCTTTGCATGACTGCGCCAGTCAGGCCTACATCTTCACGGCGCGCCAGAACCTCGGGGTGGTCCACGTTATACAGATGGTCCGCGGTGTTGCGATCGTGCTCCATAATAAAGCCCGTCTCGCCCTGCTCCAGCAGAAACTGAATCCGCTCGTTTTCATCCTCGGGCTTGCCGAAACCGCTAAGCTGAAAGATACGCCAGGGCTTGGTGCGATAACCCGTGGGATAGCTGCCGCGATGAAAGGGCGCCTCTCCCGGACCAGAAGAAAGCACTTTCTGGTGCGCCGCTGGTATATCGTCGGCCAGGTAAAAGCTTTTGAGGGGAATGCCCGAGGCACTCACCCAGTCGCGGGAATCATCGGGTGGTTGCTGCATAAAATGCCCTGACTTATTCATTATTCGGTGGCTAAAGGCTAGTGAAGATACTACCCGCTATCGGCGCCTGTCTACTGATAAAATATTTGCTTGACTGTGAATAAGAAAATATTACTCTACCTATCTAACCGCAAGCGCTGACATAAACAAACATAAGGATTCAGCAATGGTGTCTTCCTCGGCTCTCGATCTGACGGCTACAGAAAAGGTATATATGGGCGAGCGTGCAGCAGTCGCCATTACCCAGGAAGCGGAGCGCCTGAATGCGCAACGCGTCTTCTTGCTCGTCAGCTCAACCCTCCTCGAAAAAACCGACGAAATAGATCAGATCCAACAAGCCCTGGGGAGCAAGGTCGCAGCGACCTATCACGGCATGCCTCCGCACGCGCCCCGGGGCGCGGTGCTGGAAGCTGCCGCCATGGCCAGAGAAGCCAATGCAGATCTGGTGGTGACCGTCGGGGGCGGCTCCGTAACTGATGCGGGAAAGATCGTCACCATCTGTCTTAAACACAACATCCGCACCCATGACGACATGGATAACTACCGGGTCTACGTGAACGACGAGGGTGATGTGATCAAACCCGTTTTTGACGGCCCCGATGTTCGCGCCATCATTTGTCCTACAACGCTTTCCGGGGGCGAGTTCAATCCCTTAAGTGGCGCGACGGACGAGAAAGCCAAGCTCAAGCAGGGCTACGAGACGCGGCTTATGGCGCCGGTGACCGTCGTCCTGGACCCTGCACTTACCGTGCACACCCCGGAGTGGCTGTGGCTGTCTACCGGCGTACGCGCGGTAGACCACGCTCTGGAGGCCCTTGCGTCCTACGAGTCCAATTACTTTGCCGACGGCATGGCGGCCAGCGCCCTTGAGCTACTCAGCGAGGGACTAACGCGGGTTAAGGCGAACCCCAGGGATCTGGACGCGCGCTTAAAGTGCCAGGTTGGCGCATGGCAATCCATGGTCCCTATTGTGGGGGGCGTGCCCATGGGTCTGAGTCATGCCGTCGGGCATGTCCTGGGCGGCAGTTTCGATGTGCCCCACGGTTACTGCTCCTGCGTCATGGCACCCGCCGTGCTGGCCTTCAATGAGCCCGTGAACGGCGAGCGCCAGAAGCGCATCAGTCGCGCCTTTGGTCGTCCGGACGACAAAGCATCCACCATCGTGGATGAGTTCATCACCAGTCTGGGAATGCCACGGTCGCTGTCGGCAGTGGGCGTGAGCGAGAGTGATCATGCGCTGGTGGCCGAGAACACCATGCATGATTTCTGGGCACGAACGAATCCCCGCACCGTCGAAAAAGCCGACGATGTTCTACCGGTCCTCAAGATGGCCGCCGGATAAAAACAGGTCGTGGCGACGCAGCCCTCAGCTGTAGCAACGGGTCCCACCGATGATGGACTCAAAGGGGAACTCGCCACCTTCAAGCGACGCCGTATCCGCGAGGAAGCGGCACATCTGTTTTTTCAGCAGGGTTACGAAAGCGCCACCATTGACGCCATCGCCGAACGCCTGAAAGTCACCAAGCCTTTTATTTACAGCTACTACAAAAACAAGGGCGACATCCTCTTCGACATCTCAAAGCTTGGCATCACCCTGTCTCTGGAAGCCCAGGAAATCTGTCTTGCATCCCCGGGCTCGCCCTGGGACCGGTTAAAACTGACCGTGGATAATGTCACGCGTTTAATTCTCGCGAACGAGGAAAACATCGTGGTTTATCTTCGTGAGGAGAAAAACCTGGAGGGGCCAGCAGCCCGGGAGATCCGGGAGCTTCGTTCGCTCTTCGATCACCGCATTGCCGCGCTGCTTCTTGAGGGTAGTGAGTCTGGCGAGTTCACCGTCGATAACCCGGGTCTCACCGCCACCACCATTGGCGGCATGATGAGCTGGGTGGCCCTGTGGTACACCCCCGGCGGTCACTGGTCAGAGACGGAGGTGCTGGCGACGCTCATACAGAATGTTGCGCGCATTGTGCATTCTCCCATTCGCACCGAGACCCTGGATCTTCAATCCCGAAAAAAACCTAACGCTGCCAAAAGCAAATCAGCAAGCCCCATAAAGAAAATCAAGCGATAGAGGACAAGCTCGTGAATACAGTAAGTGATGGCCATCAGGACACCCGGGTCCCACCCAGAGAAGATTGCGTGGTGCGGTATCTCATTGACCGCTGGGCTGCGGAAACTCCGGACACGGTCTACGCGATCTTTGAAAATGGGGACACCTGGACCTACAAAGAGCTGCGGGACAAGGTCCTTAGCGTCGCGGCAGGTCTGGCACAACGAGGAGTCTCCCAGGGTGACCACGTCGCCGTGTGGCTCTTCGGCGGACGCGAGGGCATCCTCACTTTTTTCGCGATCAACTATCTAGGCGCCGTCTTTGTACCTTTCAATACAGCCTACAAAGGCAGCCTTCTCGAACACGTGCTACGTAATTCAGATGCTG
Organism: Congregibacter sp.; assembly: GCF_965660375.1. Lineage (GTDB taxonomy): Bacteria > Pseudomonadota > Gammaproteobacteria > Pseudomonadales > Halieaceae > Congregibacter. The sequence continues at coordinate 26,843 of NZ_CBFHZO010000012.1, forward strand.
AGTTATTGATTGCCCATAAAGATCTGATACCGCGCCTGGCCGATGCTGACACCGCAAAGCTGGCAGCAGTCATGGCCGTCGGTGGTGAGGCGCAGGGCTCTCCTCTGCCCTGCGAGGTTTTCGAAAAACTCGAGGGACAGAAAGGGGATCTCCCCGCCCTGGAGCGCCCCATAGAGCCCTGGGACAATCAGTCCATCATCTACACCTCGGGTACCACCGGCCCTTCAAAGGGCGTTCTTTCTTCTTATTTGCATTTGTTTACCAACGCCGGCCCGGAAACCTGGCACTTTGTGACTGCGGATGATCGCTTCCTCATCAACATGCCGCTGTTTCATATTGGCGGCATGGGCATTATCTCGGTCATGCTCGCCCGGGGTGGATCCATTGCAGTGATGGAAACCTTTGATACGGAACGTTTCTGGCCTTTTGTCCGCGAAACGAAAACCAGCGCCGCGTTCCTGTTGGGGGTGATGGCAACGTTCCTCCTCAAACAACCGCCTTCACCACAGGATCAGGACCACAGCCTGCGGCTCGCCTTCATGGTCCCCATGACGGAAACCGCAGGAGAACTTCACACCCGCTTTGGCATCGACATTTACACCATCTTCAACATGACGGAGATATCTTCGCCTATTGTTTCGGACCCCAACCCCACCAGTCGCGGCACCTGCGGCAAAAAGCGGGACGGCGTCGATGTGCGCCTGGTGGACGAGAATGACTGCGAAGTTGCCTTGGGTGAAATCGGTGAAATGTTGGTTCGCACGGACCGGCCCTGGGGTATGAACTCCGGCTATTACAAGAATCCCGAGGCAACGGCAGAAGCCTGGCGCAACGGCTGGTTCCACACGGGGGACTGTTTCCGTAAAGATGAAGAAGGTTATTTCTACTTTGTGGACCGTCGTAAAGACGCCATCCGGCGTCGCGGCGAAAACATCTCCTCCTTCGAGGTAGAAGCGGAGGTCGTTGCCTATCCTGCTGTTCGAGAGGCGGCGGCGTATGGCGTACCCAGCGACCTGAGCGAGGATGACGTGATGATTTGTATCGCGCCGGTAGACGGACACAGCATTGATCCCGAGGATCTCACGCGGTTTCTCATTGAGCGCATGGCCTACTTCATGGTCCCCCGCTATATCCGCATCATGGATGAACTACCCAAAACACCGTCGGCCAAGGTCCTTAAACACATCCTCCGGGGCGAGGCGGTAACCAGTGACACCTGGGACAGAGAAGCAGCAGGCATCAAAGTTAAGCGGGAGGCACTAAGTAGCTAATACCAGACAACAATCCTTAGTGAGCACGCAAGGCAGACCCACGTAACACCATAATTAAATAACAGGGCAGGGAAACATCATGCAAAGCAAGTCATCTAAAGTTTTAACCGCGGCCGTAGCGGCCGCCATTATCTCACCGGGTCTCGCTGCCCAGAATACACTGGAAGAAGTGGTGGTCACCGCCACCAAACGCGACGCGAGTCTTTCGGACCTTTCTGCTGCAGCCAATGTTATTGGCGGGGATGCCATTGGTCCCGGCGGCGTGCAAACGGTCAGAGACATGTACACAGAAATACCCAACCTCTCTATCGGTGACCAGTTTGGTTTTGCGCGGATATTTATGCGGGGCATCGGCATGACCAGCATCGATATCGGCGGGGAAGGGGCGGTATCCATACTTCAGGATGGTGCAATTATCCCGCGTCCCGCCGCGCAATTGGTGGGCATGTTTGATCTCGAACAGGTGGAAGTTCTCCGTGGTCCCCAGGGCACCCTTTACGGACGGGGAGCCACCGCCGGCGCAATCAATGTGGTCACCGCCAAACCCGGCAATGAACTGGGTGGCTACGTAAACCTCACTGCCGGTAACTACAGCATGGGCACCCTTGAGGGCGCCGTGGATATTCCCTTCTCCGACGCTCTGGCACTGCGCCTGGCCACCAAAATCGAGCGCCGCGACGGCTACGGCAGCAACCTGTTTACGGGCAACGATGTGGATGACCGGGACGCCGAGGCCTATCGTGCAACCTTGAGCTACACCCCGGATGCCAACTGGGACGCCACACTGTCTTACCAGTACTACGAGGAAGACGACAATAACTACGCCTTCCATTATTTCGGGCCTTCCGCGGGAACAGCGGGGGGCCAGCCTCCAGCGGTAACCGCGCTCGGCGGAAGCACTGTTTTTGACGTCGGCGGAACGCTTTACGACATCTACTCGGATCAGGAGGCTATCAATACCCGGGACGGATTCATGGCAAACATGATCCTGAACTTTGAACTCTCCGACAGCGTGTCTCTGCGCTCCACCACGTCGGCACAGAACATGGACCGCTTCCTGCGGGATGATCTGGACTCCACGGAAGTCGATCTGTTTGGGCAGAACAACTACACCGAGGAGAGCGACTCCTTCGGCCAGGAATTTACCCTGAATATTGAGCGTGACAATTACAGTGTTCTGGCAGGCGCGATGTATTTTGAAGAGGAGCTCTTTGGCGAAGTCTTTGTACCGCTGACGAACTTCTGTGAATTCGCAGCCCCCGCTACCTGTGGTACGCCCGTCGGAGACTTTCTCAATAGCGGCAAATACCTTCAGGATGGCGATGTGGACATCACGGCCTACGCTGCCTTTGTAGAAGTCACAGTGCCATTGGGTGAGCAGTTTACGGTCATCGCCGGCGCCCGGTACAACTATGAGGAGAGGGAGGGCACCGGCTCTTTTATCTTTGACGCGGTGGGCCTAAATGTGCCCACGGACGCCAAGGCTGACTGGGACGATATTACGCCCCGCATCACCCTCGAGTATCGTCCCAGCGATAACGACATGATGTATGCCACCTACAATCAGGCCTTCAAGTCAGGCGTGATCAACACGGGGAGCCTGAGCCCACCGCTGGACCCCGAAACCGTGGATGCCTTTGAGCTTGGCTACAAGGGCAGCAGCAGCGACGGACGCATGACCTATGCGCTGGCCGCGTTTTTCTACGATTACCAGAATGTGCAGATATCCTTTGTGGATGAAACCAGCACGGTGAGCACCATCAACGCGGCGGAAGCCGAAAACTACGGTGCCGAACTGGAGCTGAATTATGCGATGACCGACGCCCTGAGCTTCGACCTCTACGCGACCTACCTTAGCGCCGAGTACAAGGAGTTCATCAATGGCGACTATGCCAACGGCTTTGAACCCACGGATCTGAGCGGCAACACACTGCCGAACGCACCGGAGTACACCTTCAAGGTCGGGGTGACCTATCAGACCGCGTTGGGTGACGGCAATTTGCGTCTGCGTGGTGAGGGCTATTACCAGGACGACGTGTACTTCACTGAGTGGAACCGGGAGGACGCCTTCCAAAAATCCTACGGACTGATCAATGCCAACGCCGACTACAGCTTTGGCGCTGAAGGGCGCTGGATGGTGAGTCTCTGGGGCCGCAACCTCAGCGATGAGGAGGTGATATCTAACAACATCATCACCGCCCCGCTATACAACTCCCTCCGCGTGGGTTCCATGCTTCCACCGCGCACCTACGGCGTCACCGGATCCTACGCCTTCTAGGTCGACCATCGACCTCTGCACAACGGCCCGGCCCCCGGTCAGCGCGACCTCGGGGCCGCCAATCTCAGCTCTTTCGATTTTTACCCCGTCTTTAACCGCGTGAAGCAACGCGGCTCGTGGTAAGTTTGCGCTCCCCAAAGGAGACAAGTTTGCTCAAACGCCCAAAACCTAAATCCAGAAAACGAGACCCAATACCCCCCGGACATCGCTTCGACGGTTCCGTTCGTGATGTGAACAGCGAGGGTCAGGGTGTGGTTGCTCACCCCCAGGGGCGCATTTTTTTTGTGCCGGGCGTATGGCCGGGTGAGACCGGTGTTTTCGAGGTCACTTCGCTTAAAGGACGCATGGGTTTTGCGAAGCTGCTATCCCTCGGCGAGGCCTCACCGCGACGTCGCCCCCCCCCCTGCCCTCACCATGGCTTCGCCAGCGGCAGCTGCGGCGGGTGCCCGTGGCTTTTCATGGACTATGCAGAACAGTTAGCGCGCAAAGAACAGTCCGTGACAAAAATGCTCCAGCCGCTGAACGAAGCGCTCACTGTGGCTGAGATTTGGGCATCTCCTGCCGAACTGGGTTACCGCAATCGGGGACAATTCAAAACTGACGGACAGCGCCTGGGATTTGTCGCGGCAAACTCCCGAGAGATCGCTGAAGTGCATGACTGCCTGGTGCTCAATGACAAAAACCGTCAAACCCTCAAAGACCTCCGTGCGCAGTTGCCCAACTCCCCCTGGAGACCCGACCGCGCCAAAGCATGGACCACCCTGGATATCGACGACCACATCACGGCAACGGAAGTGAGCGCTCACCAACGCCGGCCTTTTCGTCAGGGCAACAGCGCGCAGAATCAGCGCATGCGAACCTGGCTGAAAGACAGACTGCTTGAGGCAGGCTCACTTGATCACGTTCTTGAGCTGTTCGCAGGGTCCGGCAACTTTACGGAGGTTCTGGTGGAGGTCGGATGCCAGAACATTGTCGCAGTTGATAGTTTTCAGCCTGCCATCGAGCGCCTCAACAAGCGTGCATTATCCGGTGTCACGGGCTTAAGCTGCGATCTGGATCGCAGCGCTACCGCCGCCCAACTCCATAAGCCGCTGTCTAGCGCTGCGCTGCTGCTCCTCGACCCGCCCCGCGATGGGCTGAAAAACATCGGGGACTACCTCGCGTCCGCCAAAGAGCTTCGCACGATTATTTATATCTCCTGCGATCTCGCCACGCTGACACGAGACTTGAAGGTGGCGATGACCCATGACTTCGAGCTACAGGAGATCCAACCTCTGGACCTGTTCCCGCAGACGCCCCATGTGGAGACTCTCACGGTGCTTGGCCGATAGCCCCACTGCTAGCTAACAACGGCTGCAATGCTCCAAAAAACTGTCATTCCCGCGAGCAATGTAAAGATGTGATTACGCGTACGCCAGGCGACAAGCGCTGCGGCGGACAATCCCGCCAATTCCGGCGCTGCGATCAGCACCTCGCCCTCTGCGCTGGTGAGCATGGAGACAATGAGCGCCCCCATGACTGCCGGCGCCACATACTCCAGAGCGCGAAGGGCAAGAGGAGGGAAGCGTCGATCCGCCAGCGCGATGATGAAAACAGCTCGACTCAGATAGGTACCCAGTCCCGCCAGCACAATGGCCACAAACTGTGTCATGAGCGCTGGCGCCGACTTTCGAGAAACAAGCCCAGCAACACCCCGAGCATGGCACCGAGCAATAATCCCGAGCGATTGGGTAGCTCACTGAGAAACACGGTGCACGCAGCGGAAACTAAAGCGGCAACCAGCTTCTCCGGTCGATCAATGGCCGTGACCAGCAAGGCGGTGAACAGAACCGGTGCGGCAAAGGCAATGTTCCAGCTACCGGGCACAAGGGGACCCAGAAACAATCCCGCGGCGGTGCAGACCATCCACAAGGACCAGAAGGTGAACCCGGCGGCTAAAAAATACGCCCGGAAAGCAGCGGGGTCTTCGTCCTTGCGCAACATGGACAGTGCAAACACCTGATCGATCAACACATAAGGGCCGATCCAGCGAAACCACGCAGGCTGTCCCTGGAATCGCGGCGCAATGCTTACGGAGTACAAGAGATGGCGTGCACCCACGATCAAGGCTGCAGTCACCGCCGAGGCCACCGAGGCCCCCTCCCCCAGGAGACTGATGAGGGTAATCTGGGCGGCACCGCCAAAGATCAGCGGCGATGAACTCCAACCGAGCCAGGGTGCAATACCAGACTCTCCCACCACCACGCCAAACACCAGGGCAAAGGGTATGGCGGGGATAAACAACGGAATACTCTCGAAGGCACCGCGCTTTAGATACACAGATTGATCAGTCATGCGCGGCATCATAGACCATGTCTTTCCAGACAACCTGGCCCCGAGCTATAGATCCAAAGCCATGGGGATAAATTTGCAGATCAATACCTGCGACGGGCCGTAGCGCTTTGCACTGGCTTTCAAAGTGTCACTCACGGCACCCATCACGACCTCGTGGCTTCCCTGAATCTGAGTGCTCATAGCGTTGGTGACAACGCTTAAACCTTCTCGCGTATTGAGCTCGTCAATCAGGGATTGGATAACCGGTATGTATTCTTCATGAAGGGGGTAAAGACTTAATTCTGCAGTCAGGGTCATGGGCTATTCCTTGGGTAAAGTCGGAGGTGGTTCATAAAACGAGTATTACTTAGCATTGAGCATTGGGGGCGTTGTGCTTAAGCATTTATCATGCGCTGTACATCCGTAAACACCTCCAGAAAGCCTTGATCAAATTCGGAGCTGTGCTCGTCCGCGACGTCCAGCAGCCGCACCAGGTCTACGGGTCGCGTCAGGCGTCGGGAGAGACGTTCAAGCACCGCCGCCACACCCTCAGGTGTTTCGTATACGCGTAGCCAGTCGGCATCGGTCCAGGCCGTTGCAACACGGCCAAGCGCCGGCGGCAATAGCACCGGGTTTTCCCTGAGCACCCGATAGGTGCTATCCAGAAAAGCATCCCGCGGCCATTCGCTGAACCTATCCCAATGGTGAACGAGATAATGGTCAAACAACACATCGAGCACGAGCCCGGCATAGCGGCGCTGGCCGTCGGGAAATCGCAGCTTAAGCGCACGGTAGGCATGGTGACTGTCGGTGAGTACATCCACCCGTCGATGACGACGAACACCGCCGGCGACCCGGGGGTGCAACCGGTGCCGGTCCAGAGGCCCCTTCACAAGATCACCGGCGATGTTACCAATCAGACTATGGGCATAGGGCTCAGCGAGGAGAGCGTGGGCAAGATAATTCACCGGGGAAATAGTCTGGAGTATTTCGTGCGCAAATTGGAAAAGAGCTAATCAGTGCGCACAGCTCGAGCTGCTGCGAACACCACCACAAAGGTCAGGAGCTCCGCAATAATGGGCTCAAGGGTCAGTGCAGCACCATGCACCTGCCAGGCGACGATACGCGCCGGCGCCACAAGACCGATAAGCAGCGCGCCTGCCATGAGGTAACTCGAATGCCGCCTGAACACTCCGTAGAGCATAAAAACGCCCGCGCACAGAAAAAATGCGGCGCTGTCGCCAAGCTGCGTAGACAGACCGGTGCCCTGAAGCAATGACGCGCCGAGAGCGCCAGCGATCACGGAAGGCGCTCCAAGCCAGGCCAGACCAAAGCTCAGATAGAGAAGGCCAAAAAGCGCAGTAACAACCAGGGCGAGTTTGCCAGACAAGGTCAGTGTTTTGGTCATCGGATCAATCCTTAGTATTTTGAATTAAACGGTCATCCCGCACGCTGGCAATGGCTTTTCGACAGGACTAAAGCCATGACCGGGTCACGAGCGTATACAGTGCACAGCCCAGTGACAACAGCGCAAAACGCATTGCCAAAAGAGTCCTGCCCATGAAAAACACTTTCGAAGAAACCTCGCTCATCGATGATTTTTCCAGCGCCAGAGGGGCCAGCAACGGTCAGAGCTGGCAGTACGTGAGCGACAATGTAATGGGTGGCATCTCCCGAGGCAGCGCACACCATGAGCAGGAAAAAGGTAACCCTGCCCTGGCGCTCCATGGGACAGTGAGCCTTGAAAACAACGGCGGCTTTATCCAGGCGGCGCTCGATCTCGCGGGGCCGGGATTATTTCTGGATGCTACTGGAGCCACCGGCATTGCGGTGAGCCTTTGCGGCGACGGACAAGAGTATGCAATCAACCTTCGAACGGCAGATACCCAACGACCCTGGCAGAGCTATCGAAGCCCCATAGACAGTAGCAGCGAATGGCAAACTCACTACCTTTCCTTTGCCAGCTTCGGACCGCATCGTATTGAGAAGCCTCTGAACATCTCCCAGCTCCGGCGCATCGGCGTGATTGCCATCGGTAATCCCGGTCCCGCGCGCGTGGCGCTGTCACGACTTGCCTTCTACCGGGACAGCTCTCAACGGTAGAAGGCCGAGCTGCCTTCGTAGCACTAAAGCAGCGCTGCTGTCTCCTTACAACTCGAGCAGCGCAGCTGCTCGGGTGGCCTGAGACTTTGCCAGACGTCGGCTGCGCCAGTGTTCCAGCACCGCCATGGCGCCCCAGGCATACAGGGTTACACCCACAAAGGTCACAAAACGCTGAAGAAATGCCGTCAGGGCATCCTTGCCGTTGGCGCTATCTTCTACCGCGGGCCCCAGGAGAATGAGCATAGTGACAAGGGCATTAATCCAGAAAGAAGGAGCAACCCGCGTTTTGATGAAGCCGTAAAGCCTTGCAGCAACGTATAGCGAGAACGCCAGCATCCACAAAGAAAACATCCAGAGCGTAGGCAAGATGGAGAGCATCAGCCAAAACGCTCCTGCCATGATCCCCCCGGCAAAGGTAGACCCGATGAGCTCCCGCCCGGCGTGGCGCATGTCCATGGCGGAAGTCTGCTGCCCCAATGACACGGACTTCATGATGGTCATCAGATACTGTGAGGGATTGGTCAGCGCCAGGAGGTAAGCGGGCATGACTATCAGAGTTGCTCGCACTGCAAGCCAGTTCGACAGGGCCTCGCCACTGGCCGCCTCGGGTGCTGCGTCGGCAGCCACCTCATCAGGGAAAAAGGGATAGACAACCCACTGACACAGCACTGCTGCAACTATGCTCAAGGCCAGCGCTTTGATAACCGTGGTCGCAAGGAGATAATCCACGCTGCCGGCAACAGATATCAGGGTAAAGCCCACAGTGAGAAAAGTGCCCAGCAGGCGTTTGCCGCGAATGAGCGTCAGGAACATCGAGAAGTACAGTCCGACCGCTACAATGAGCACAGCGCTTACGGGGTAATAGCGAATCAAGGGAATCAGCAACACACCAACCGTCAGTGACAACACCATAATCAGCAATAAAGCGAAAAGTCCCTTGATCCCCATGGGTGGCCCCGGCATGGCGCTTAAAAACACCACAAACAGCGGTGCCAGAAAGGGCAGAGGAAATCCCGCACCATAAGCCAGCGCCAGGGCCATTGTTGTGGCGAGGGAAAATCGGATTGCGCGGCGCTCTGCGGTCTTCATAGATCCGAGGTTTCAGCGCTTGGTGAGATCATAGGCAAAGACGCCAAGCGCTTAATACCCGTAGGAAAGCCAGCTCATGAGCCGGATGTAAATCTTACCGAGCATCTTCAGAACATGGGCATCCTCGCTGTAAACCATCACCGAGGCCTGTCCGCCGATGCGCAGCTGGTTCCGCTGGGTGCTGTCGGGCATTTCAAACCCTACCTCCACGGGGAAGCGCTGGGCCTGGCGGAGCCAGTCACGGCTATTGCTCACTGTAGGTAAAGTACCCGGAGCGGGAGCCTGCCCAGCGCTGACACCGAGCCCCACGTTGCGCACAGTGCCGGTAAAAACCTCTCCCGGTAGCGCATCAAACACGACCTCCGCGGTGCTGCCCGCTTCCATGTGTCCCAGATTGTTTTCCGTAAAGGCTGCATTAATCCAAAGGTCGTGAATGGCGATAAGGGTCATCACAGGTTTTCCCGTGCCCGCATACTGGCCCACGTCGGCGCGGAGATCGGTAATCAATCCCCGGGAGGAGGCCCGGACAACGGCGTTTTCGATATCCAGCCGCGCTTTTTCTACGGCGCTTTGGGCAGAGAGCAATATTGCGTTGCTGCTTTCATCATCGCCCCCCTTCTGTTCGATGGCTTTTTGAATGTCGGACTCCGCTGCGACAACTTTGGCCCGGGCCTGGTCCAGGGAAGCCTTGGAAGACTCCAGACGCCTTAACGATAGAGTCCCGGGGTCCGTTTCCCTGAGCCGCGTAAGCCGCTCATAATCCTGACTGGCCCGAAGTTCATTGGCCTTCGCCGCGGTGAGGTTGGCACGGGCGCTGACTACCGTTGCATTACCTGCCTCTACCTGGCTTTTTGCGTTGGCAAGATCAGACTCGGCCCGGGACAGCGCTATCTGATACTGCGAGGTATCAATCTCAAAAAGCGCATCACCCTCTTCCACCTCCTGATTGTTTTTCACCAGCACCCTGGTAATGGTGCCCGCAACTTCCGGTGCTACACCGATAACGTAGCCCTGCACCCTCGCCTGGCTGGTATACGGTGCGTAACGATCAGACAGGAGAGACCAGCCAAGGCTTCCTAGAATGAGCGCCAGCACGATCCAGGTCGTACGCTTGATCGCCGCAGAGGACGCCTGATCTGTGTCCGTGTCGCTGTCACTCATTGAGAACTTCCTCCTGAACCGGCGTTATCCAGCGCCACAGGCACCGGCGCCTCCCACTGCTCTCCCCAGTTCACCCGCTGTCGCATGGTCTCGCGGATGTCCTCAGGGATCATGTCCTCCAGAGTTTGAGGCTGCCACCCTCCACCCAGGGCTTTGTACAAGTCGATCACCGCAGAGATGTGCGCGCCTTCGTTAACCAGTTCTTTTTCCGCCTGCGCGAACAACGCGCGCTGTGCATCCAGCACCCTCTGGAAATCCGCGTAGCCTTCTTTATACCGTCTGTTCGCAAGCTCAAGAGCACGTTCCGCAGCCGCGCGGGACTCACGGAGCACGGCTTGCGCCTCGGCCGTCTTCACCACGGCAATAGCCGCATCGTCAATCTCCTGCGCTGCCCGATAAACTGTCGCGTCGAAGGCCACAAGGCTTTGCTGAAGCCGCGCATCCTGGACGCGGATGTTTGCTCGGATACGTCCGTAATCAAAGATGTTCCACCGGATGGCAGGACCTGCGGCAAAGGTCAGACCGTCGCGGGTCACCCCCAGGCTGTCACCATTCCAGCCAAAACTGCCCAGGAGTGAAAGCGCGGGGTACAGGTCACTCTTTGCGACACCAATTTGTGCTGACTGCACGCCCGCCTGCCAGGCACTGGTGCGAACATCAGGTCGACGGAGCACCAACCGGGCCGGGATACCCCGCAGGCTTAGGGGCGCCAAAGCCGGCAAGCTTTCGTAGGCCTCCTCCAACTCCCCTATCGGTGCCGGCGGGCGTCCCAACAATAGATTAAGGGCGTTGCGTAGCTGCACCCGGCGACGCTCAAGATCGGGAATTGTCGCCAGAGTAGCAAGATACTGGGTCCGGGCCTGCTGCAGATCGAGCTCCGACTCCTGTCCGCTGTCATACAGCTGCTCGGTAATTTCGAAACTGCGCTTCTGGATAGCCGCGTTATTGTTTGCAATGGCGATTCTCAGCTGAATCGTGCGATAGGCGTAATAGATATCCGCGGTTTGCGCAATGAGCAGGACCTGGAGATCCCGCTGGTTGGCAACGGACGCCATAAAGGCGGCATCCGCAGACTCTATGCTTCGGGCAAAACGCCCCCAGAAGTCCAGTTCCCAGCCTGCGGACAGTCCGACATCGTAACTGCCAAAATTGTCATCAGTCGCAGGAAGAAGACCATCGCTGCGCCGTTGACGGATATAGGCCGCGGACGCACCCAGCTGCTGGGACTGGGGATAACGCAGTGCCTCGGCACCCCCAAGGCGAGCTCTTGCCTCGAGAACGCCGAGCCCCGCTATTTGCAGGGTGGGATTTTCCGTAAGAACGTTCTCTATAAGCTCATTGAGCGCCGGATCTTCAAAACGGCGCCACCAGGAAGAGAGCTCCGAACTCGCAGACTCAGAAGTGGGATCCAGTTGACCGTAGAGATCCGGCTGCCAATCCACAAGCCAGTTAAGCTCCGGCTCCTGGTAATCAGGACCCAGGGTAGTACAGCCCACAAACAAAAAGGCTGTAAGTAAGAGAAAAGCGCGGGGCGTCAAAGCGATTCTCAGCACCCTAGCAGATCACTGAGGCGTGCCATCGGTGAATGTCTCAGCCTCTGCGCTCTCTGCCCCCTCGCCCGCCGGGGCTTCATCCACCCAGCTCATGAACAATTCGTAGCCGACGCTCAAAATCACAGCGCCCACAAAAAGTCCGACAATACCGGCACCGATCATGCCGCCAAGGGCGCCGATAAGTACCACTGGCATGGGAACACTCACACCGCGGCCCAGGAGCATGGGTTTGAGAACGTTGTCGGCAAAGCCCGCCACAATGAAGTACACGGTGAGGAGAACATTCACCAGAGTTGAACTATCCCCCACGCCCCACAGGTAGGCAATGGCAGGTATAGAGACCAGCAGCGCGGGCAGTTGAAGAATACCAATGACAAGCACCACCAGAGCCAGCAGGCCTGCTGCGGGGATACCTGCCATCATAAATCCTACACCCAGCAGCAGTGCCTGAATAAACGCGACACCCACAACCCCTGTTGCCACGGAGCGAACCGTCAGCGTCGTGATGGTATGAAGTCCTGGTCCACGCTGATGGCCGACCATGCGCGAAAAAATGCGCGCCATTGCCGCATTACCCGATTCTCCATAGGCCATCATGATACCGGCGATGATCAACGCGCCGAAGAAAAACAGCAGCGTGCCTGCCGTGCTTGCTGCGGAGCGGAGGGCAGCCTTGCTGAAGTTACCCAACTGGGGCTGCAGGCTTTCGATATACCCAGGCAAATCCGCATGGGCCTGCGACCAGGCCTCGTAGACCTTTTCTCCCACGAGGGGCCACTCTTTGACCGACGGGTCGGGTAGGCCTACGGTCACCGTCTGCGCGTCGAAGTTTCCGATAACATCAAAAATATGGGTTGCGAAAGAGCTGCCCAGCAGCACCGTGGGCACACCCAGAAGCAATATACCTAGGATCACGATGAGCGAGGCCGCGCTCCCGGCCCCCCATCCCGTGCGCCCACGCAGAGCGCCAAACACCGGATAGAGCGAAATGGCCAGAATTACTCCCCAAAGCATGATCGGCAGAAAAGGTGCAAAAACTTCGACGCAGGCAACGACACCGACCACAACCAGTCCCAGCCTGATGCAAAAATCCATGAAGTCGCTGGAGAGAAACTTTCGCGCGGCCTTGGTATCAAAACTCATTAATCTCATGCTCCGACTGGGTACAGTATCAAGGGAAATAAAAACACGCCGCGTAGTTTACGCGAAGAAACCCACAATCGTTGGGAAAACCATGGGGGAAACATCCTCCCCGTGCTACCGTGTCGCGCGTCGTTTTTAGGTCACTCTCAGGTCCTGCACCATGGAGCTTGTATGCGCCGCCTCTCCCTTAAGCTGCTCTCCCCTCTTTTCATTCTATGGGGAGCGCTGTTGATGCCCGCCGGAGCCTATAGCGAGGCCCGCGTACTTCGCATTGCCACATTCAACGTGAGCATGGAAGGGGGCAACTACGTCGGCAAAGGGGTAACTCCCAGCGGCCACGAATTGCCCGGTGCCCTGAGTAACAGCGAGCACCCGCAAATCAAAAACATCGCAGAAATTATCCAGCGGATCAGACCGGACCTTCTCTTGCTCAACGAATTCGACTATCACGCTGATCCCGAACAGGGCGTAAAGCCATTTATTGAGCGCTATCTGCAGCAATCGCGGGCGGACGTTGAGGCCATTGACTATCCCTACTATTACCAGGGCCCGGTCAATACCGGCGTGGATTCCGGCATGGACCTCGACAGAGATGGGGACGCCTCGGGAACGGGTAACGATGCCTTTGGCTATGGGCTCTATCCTGGCCAGTACGGCATGCTGCTGCTGAGCCGCTATCCCATCGACTTTGAGTCAATCCGCAGTTTTCAGCTATTTAAGTGGAAGGACATGCCCGACAATCTCATGAGGGACATGCGCACCGAAGACAAGGAACTGTGGTACCCCGAATCCGTGCAGAAAGCGCTCCGCCTGTCGTCCAAGTCCCACTGGGATGTTCCCATCCGCATCAATGGCCAGGTCCTGCACGTGCTGGCAAGCCATCCCACACCCCCGGTCTTTGATGGCCCGGAAGATCGTAACGGGCGTCGCAACCATGATGAGATCCGCTTCTGGGTGGATTACATCGAAGGCGGGGAGCAGGCCGCCTACATCTATGACGATCGGGATCAGCCGGGGGGGTTAAACAACGACCGCTTTGTCATTCTCGGTGATCTCAATGCCTCCATGGAGGAAGGAGACGCCCGCCGGGAGGGCATCACGGCGCTTTTAGGACACGACAAAGTCCGCCGAGGCTTGCTGCCAACCAGTGATGGAGGACGGGCCAATAACGCGGATAGCAGATTCAGTCCCACCCACACCGCGAGCTGGGGTATGCGCGCGGACTATGTGATTCCCAGCAAGGAAGGCTGGCGGGTGATTGATGCGGGGGTTTTCTGGCCCGCGCCCGATGACCCACTGCGCCGTCTGGTCAAGAACCGCCGGGCTTCGTCCGATCACCGCCTGGTATGGATGGATCTGGAGCTTGTCGACTGACGTCTGCAGCGCCCGGAGGTCGCAGTCCGGGACAAAAGCCATGGGCCTGTGATCGGGGGGGAGCAGCGCAGCAAGGCTCTATCTTTCCCTCCCCAACTTAGGTCTGGCTACGTCGGGCTTTCAAAAACGATGACTGCTGTTTGCTGACCTGCATGGCCGCCTTAAGCACCGATAGATTCTCCATGACTTTGCCATTGCGTCCCAGCGAGTCCAGCTGGGCATAAAACCAATAGGTCGTGGCGAAGGTGCTCAGCGTCTTTACCAGGCGGAGCCCTTTCAAAAATCCCAGCCAGGGCGGAAGCAGAGCCAGCTCATCTTCATATCGGGGAAGAGTCTCTGCGCCATCCAGAAGACGCGCGGGACCATCGGTTTGCACGCACAGGGGACGTCCCAGACCGATAAGAGAGGCGCCGCCCTCATCGAGGGCCTGCTCCATGGCCGCCCGAGACCGAAAACCACCGGTGACCATCAGCGGAATAGATACCTGTTTCTGCATGGCCAGCGCAAAGTCGACGAAATAGGCCTCACGGCGTAGAGTGGTCTCCGCCACGTGCTGCTGCTCCGAGGGTTCAATGCCCTCCTTACCCAGAAGTTTAGGTTGCTCGTAGGTACCGCCGGAAATTTCAATCACATCGACGCTGTGCTCCTCCAGCCATTTCGCTACCTGCAGGCTGTCTTCAAAGGCAAAGCCCCCCTTCTGAAAATCCGCACTGTTGAGTTTGACCGCAACGGGAAACTCCGGCCCCACCGCGGCCCGCACTGCGTCAATGATCTCCAGAAGAAATCGGGCTCGATGAGCCAGTTCGCCACCATAGGCATCATCGCGCTGATTGCTTCGCGGACTTAAAAACTGTGAAATAAGATACCCGTGGGCGCCGTGAACCTGCACCCCGTTAAACCCCGCTTCCTGCATCGCCTTTGCTGCCACAGCAAAGCGCTGCACGAGGTCGGCGATCTCATCAATGGTCAGCGCCTGGGGCTCACCAAACTGGCCGCCGGGCAAACCCAGTTTCACTGCGGAGGGCGCCTTGGGGTGAGGGTTAACCGTTTTCAAGGTCTGGCGACCCGCATGACTGATCTGTACCCAGGCATGATTCCCCGCCGAAGTCGCCGCCCGGGCCCAAGTGGCAAGCGCCGCTTTCATGGCATCATCGGGTTCGCGGTCCACGACGACATTGCCCGGTCGCTCGAGGTGGTTAGCGTCGACAACCACATTACCGGTTAGCAAAACCCCGGAACCACCTTCAGACCAAATGCGGTAAAGCTGTTCCAGCGCCGGGGTAGGTTCGCCTGTGAGGCTGGCCAATCCTTCAGTCATCGCCGCTTTCACCAGGCGATTCGGAACAGTTGCACCACAGGGAAGGGAGAGTGGCTCGGATAATTTTGTCACCGGGGAAACCTCATTTGCTTGGAATCGGGCAATTCTCCACCATAGCAGCCGTAGCAAATGCAGAAAACAAGAAATAACCAGGGAGCGGATATGCGCAGCATCAATATTGGCACTTGAGATTGCCGAGCGCATTCGCGCCTTGGCGGTCTGACAAGGTCCCTTTATCCTTTGAGACCTCACTCTTCACAAATGCAGGAACCCCATGGACACGTTTGCCAGAAACTACTTGATTGGCCTGGTCACCATAATGGTGATTGGAGTGGCATGGTATTGGTCGTCACAGGACAGCCGCGTTGGCGAAATAAACAACCGCCTGACCCTGGACAGTCAGCTGGCAAACTACCCCTTCCCTTTTCGGGTGGAGACCCTCGAAAACGGCATCGCCACCATGAACAGCCCCCGCTCGGCACAGGTGCCGGCCATGCGTTTCCTGCGCACCGCCTATCCTGAGCTTAGTAAAACAGCGGTTGATCATCCGGACATGATGAAGGCCCAGGATACTCTGGCAGCGACCCAGTCCCGCGCAGCGGAACTCGTGAAGGCTTTTCCCGATGTCAGCAACATTCGCTGGGTCATCGACGAACGCTGGTACAACGAACACGGTGTCTTTTTGAATCTCGACAATTGAGAAAGCCGGGGTCCTGGAAAGCAAAGCGGTTGAGCGCATGCGTCAGGCAAGGGGTCGCGATTTGCGAAGCGAGCGTCACCCCTACCCAGCGAGCGGAGTAAGTAGCGACCGCTTGCCGGATTACTTCCTCGCTCGCTACCCAAGCCGCGGCAGCGGTCCTGACTTCGATGCGAGTCTTCGGAGCAAAAAAAAGCCCCGTGATCAGAGACCACGGGGCTAACCGCAAGACAAAGCTCACGGACCGAAGAAGGGTTACAGCGAGACATTGGCAATGTTCAGCTCACCGTATATTCGATAATTATAATATATAAATACCAAGGATGCTAGAAAATAGTTTGACCGAGGAACTGGCGCGCAGCCACTATTAGCAGCAGCCCGCCGGTGGATGCCCAGCCCCGGTATTCCGTGAGGTAGCGTTGCTTGCAGTGATCGTGATCTGACCCCTACCGGATTCCTTAGGGATCGAAGGTCGGGAGAATTACTTGACGACGGAAACCTTCACGCCATCCATTTTCTTGGCCTGGTACATAGCCTCATCGGCGCGGCCAATGGCGCTTTCAAGGGTGTCACCGGTGATAAGCTCAGTGACACCACAGGAAATGGATACATCCAATGGCTTGCCGCTATCATTGAATCCTGCATTGAGCACTTCATCACAGGCACTTCGCGCAAATACCTCAGCGCCCTGAATGTGGGTATCAGGAAGCAGGATCACAAATTCATCGCCACCGTAACGGCACACGATATCGCTGGCCCGCGCCCTACCCTGAAGCACATCAGAAACTTTTACGAGCACCAGGTCGCCAGCCGTGTGGCCATAGGTGTCGTTGATTTCCTTGAACTTATTACAGTCCACAAAAACAATAGACAGCGCCGCACCCGTGCGCTGCCAGCGCGCATAAAGCTCCTTGGTTCTCTCATCGTAGCCCGCGCGATTGTAAACACCGGTCAGGGCATCCTTTAAAGCGAGATCATTCTTGTTCCTGATCTCGCTGCGCAGTATGTCGGCCTCATCTTCCAGATGGGCAAGACGATCGTTCAGTTCGGCGACCCGGACTTTGGAAGTTTCGTCCTGCTAACGCTCTGCAATCACATGCTTAGGAGATCCGTGAACGCCCTGCGGGTCAAAAACCGCCAGTTACAGCAGCGCATCGCGGCGCTTGAAGAAGCCCTGGGCCGGTAAAAAGCCCTGAGCCGGTAAAAAGCCCTGAGCCGGTAAAAGGCCCTCAGGCAGCAAAAGGCTTTAGTTCAACACACCCAGCATTTCTTTCCTGAAGGGCACCAGTCCCGTGTGATCGCCATCACGGACCTTGTTTGCCCAGTCGGCGTTCGCCAGCATTGCACGCCCTACGGCCGCCAGATCGAACTCCTCGGCTTCAAGCCGTGCAACAAGATCGTCCAGCGATGCGGTCTCCGCTTCCCGGAAGGTTGTCTCGCCCGGCGCCGGAATGAAATCCGCATTCAAACCGACACTACCCACGGTGATCGTGGGCTTACCCGTAATCTTCTTTGTCCATCCGGCGAGGTTTAGCTCGGATCCCTCGAATTCCGGCTCCCAGAAACGACGCTGAGAGCAATGGAAAATATCGACCCCCGCTTCTGAGAGGGGCGTGATGAACTGCTCCAGGGCTTCCGGCGTCTCCGCCAGTCGCGCGGTGTAGTCCTGCTGTTTCCACTGGGACCAGCGCAGGGCTATGGGGAAATCAGGCCCCACCGCCTCGCGGCAGGCCGCAATGATTTCGCAGGCAAAACGTCCGCGGTTATCCATAGATCCAGCGTAATGGTCGTCTCGCTGGTTTGTGGCCTCCCAGAAAAACTGATCGATGAGATAACCGTGGGCACCGTGAAGCTCAATGGCATCAAAGCCACAGGCTTTGGCATCCCGTGCACCGTCGGCAAAAGCCTGGACGACATCATCGATATCCTCCTGGGTCATGATGTGACAGCGCACTTTGCCGGGAACACCCATACCTGAGGGTGCATAGCCGGGAACATCACCCTCCGGTGCTGTGCCGGCGCGCCTCACACCACCCACGTGCCAGAGCTGCGGCGCGATTTTCCCTCCTTCCTCATGGACCGCCTCCGCAACTTTCTTCCATCCCGCGAGACGCTCCTCACCCCAAAAATAGGGGACACCTGGGTATCCGCTGGCCGCAACGTGATTGATACAGGTACCCTCGGTAAAAATCAGCCCGGTTCCTCCGGCGGCGTGACGCCGGTAGTACTCTACCACCTGCTCGTGGGGCACATTGTCCGGAGACATGTTCCGCGTCATGGGCGCCATAACGATGCGGTTGGGAAGCTCAAGCTTGCCAAAGGTAAAAGGCTTAAACAGGGCGCTGTTATCGGACATGAATACTCCATGATTCGGGTTACAAAAAAACAGAGATGATGGCAATGGAGCAACGCTCCAAGGGCTGAGGCTCTGACAATGCCGGGGCAGGAAGCCTAGCCCAGGCCCTGGAAAATTGCCATCTAAGCGCCCATTAACTGCGTATTTACCCTACTTTCACCATTGAGTTTTCCATGCGCGCTATCTACTGGTTTCGCAATGACCTGCGACTACACGACAACCCCGGACTCATTGCGGCCGCCAATGCGGACGAGCTCCTGCTGGTGTACCTGTGGCCACTCCAGCGCCCCTGGTGCAACACCCAGGGCATGGGTGAGCAGCGGGAGCGTTTTATCACTGAAAGCCTCAAGGCTCTTCATGACGATCTTCAGCCACTGGGACAAAACCTTCTAGTGCTCCAGGGGTCACCGGAGCTGGTGATACCCGATCTGGTGCGGGATTATGGCGTTGACGCGGTGCATGCCAGTCAGTGTGCGGGAAGCTATGAGACCCGGGCACTGCGTGTTCTTCGGGAGCGACTGGAGATACCTGTAACCGAGTATGGGGGGAACACCCTGTTCCGGCGATCGGATATCAAGGCGCTGTGCCCGGAACTTCCAAAAAGTTTTTCACCCTTTCGGCGCAAGGTGGAGAAAAACCTCGAGCCCCTCAAGCCCTCCCGGGACCTTCCCCAATTGCCGCCCCCACCCGCCGTCACCTTTCATCGCATTCCCGATGCGCAGATCAAGGCTCCATTGGGGTTGCCTGTGCGCGGGGGCAGCCGTGCGGGACAGCGTCGCCTGCAGCAGTTTCTGCACAGCGGCGCGATCCGTCGCTACAAAGAAACCCGCAACTGCCTCGATCCCCTCGAGGGCAGTTCCACCCTGTCTCCCTGGCTGGCTTTGGGAAGCTTGTCGGCACGGGAGGTCGCCGCGGCGGTGCATGAGCATGAAGCACAGGAAGGGGCCAACGAATCCACCTACTGGCTGGTCTTTGAACTGCTGTGGCGGGAGTACTTTTTTCACCGAGCACTGCAGGACGGCGTAGCGCTGTTTCGCCATGGAGGTCGCGAGGGCAAGGTGTCGCGCTGCACCTTTGAGCCTCGGAACTTTGCACGCTGGTGCGCAGGCGATACCAACCATCCGTTAGTTAACGCCCTCATGCATCAGCTCGTAGCCACCGGATGGATGAGTAACCGGGGGCGACAGATTGCAGCCAGCTGCCTTGTTAACGAGTTTGGCATCGACTGGCGCTACGGCGCCGCATTCTTCGAAAAGCATCTCATCGATTACGACGTGGGCAGCAATTACGGCAACTGGCAGTACATTGCCGGTGTAGGTGCGGACCCCCGGGGCGGACGAGCCTTCAACATCGAAAAACAAACGGCCCAATATGACCCCGACGGCGTTTTCATTGCCAAGTGGGATGGCGAGCGTGCGTCCCAGCCCATGTACGTTACCGACGCCGCGGACTGGCCCATCAACCCAAGCGGTTCATGAAAGCGCGACGACTGAACACGGCCTCCTCCAAGGGTCGGGGGCAGGCCAAAAACCCCAAAGCGGAAAAAACCTGTCCGGTCTGCGACAGACCTTTTCAGTGGCGGGCGCGCTGGAAGAATAACTGGGAGGAGATCGTTTACTGCTCCCGGCGCTGCTCCAGCCAGCGCAGCCGCCGCAGCGATCGCGCCTAATCCAGCACCGTTGCCAGAATCCGATCGCCCCAATCGACGATGGCATCGCGGTCCGCGGCTTTACGCTTCTTCCAGCCGCCTATGATAAGACCCATACGCGCGTTCTTGGTGAGGTATTCCTGGTGCCGGTCAATAAAATGCCAGTAGAGACTGTTGTAGGGACAAGCGCCCTCTCCCGTAGTCTCCTTGGGATCATAGCGGCAGGCACCGCAGTGATTGCCCTGACGCTGAATGTATTTTCCCGAAGCGGCGTAGGGTTTGCTCGCCATCAGACCCTTGTCACCATGAAGCGCCATACCAAGCGTGTTCGGCAGTTCCACCCATTCAAAGGCATCCACATACACCGCCAGGTACCAGTCGCAGACTTCGCCCACATCGAGTCCCGCCAGCAAGGCAAAGTTGCCGATCACCATGAGGCGCTGTATGTGGTGCGCGTAGCCCAGATCCAGGCTTTGCTTTAAAGCCTGGGACAGGCAGCGCATATCGGTGTCGCCACTCCAGAACCAGTCGGGCAGGGCTCGGGTGGCCTCAAAGGTGTTGCGCTTTGCATAGTCAGGCATGGCGTGCCAGTAAATACCCCGCACGTACTCCCGCCACCCGAGTACCTGACGAATAAAGCCTTCGGCGCCCGCCAGGGAGCACTCGCCCTTGCGCCAGGCAGCCTCCACTTGCCGACAAACGGCCAAAGGCTCCAACAAACCAATATTGAGATACATGGAAATCAAGCCGTGGAACATCCACGGTGACTCCTCAGCCAGGGCATCCTGATAGGTCCCGAAATTCTCCAGCGCATGCCTGCAAAACCAGTCAAACTGGGCCTGGGCGTCATCGGTGGTAACTGCCAGACGGAATTCCTTCAGATCGCCGGGGTTGTCCGGAAAGTGCTCCTCGACGAGATCGATAACCTCCTGGGTGATGCTGTCGATGCTCACCGATGGCCGCTGGGGCACATCGATCTGGGCACGCCAGCCCTTTCGATTGTCGGCGTCGTAGTTCCACTTACCGCCTTCAGGTTCTCCGTCTTCACCCATAAGCAGTTCATAGCGCCGACGCATCTCGCGATAAAAATACTCCATGCGAAGCTGCTTGCGGCCGTCCGCCCAGGTCTCAAAGTCCTCAATGGATGACAGAAAACGCTCGTCGTCCTGAAGAACCACCGGCACGCCCAGGGCTGATTCCCATCCCTGCATAGCTTCGAGCAATCGGTATTCACCGGGTGCCGTCACCAATAGCGCTTCTGCTTTGGACTTTTTCAGTCCCTCCTCTACGGCCTTTTGCAGCGACGGCACACCCTCGTCAAAGGTCCGATAGATAACTGTAAAACCCTTGTCTCGTAGCAGGTCGGCAAAGTGTCGCATGGCACTGAAGATCAGAACGATCTTGTGACGATTGTGGGCAACGTAGCTGGCTTCTTCAGCCACCTCGGCGAGTAAGATGCAGTCCCGATCCGGGTCCGCACTTGCCAGTACGGGGTTCTCGAGGGAAAGCTGATCACCCAGGATCAATCGCAGTGTTTTACTACTCATGCAAACGACTCTTTCTCACTGTTCTTTCTGACTGCTCTTTCTGGCAGCTGTTTCTAACCACTGCCGCGCACTATTCAGGGTCCGATCAGAGCCAGCGCTGCATGAGCGCGTGTACATTAACCCGCGCATTCATACGTGCCGCCAGCATAAAGATGCCCCCGAGCTTGCGATGGAAATACACCACGTCCGTCGGGGGCGCGTGCCAGAATTCCGCGTACTCCGTCGCCTTCTTGCCAAGCTCGCCCATACGCTCAGGCATGGTGGAATTGCCAAAATCATAAAGGGCGTCTTCCCGAAGAGGCTCCAAAGCCAGTAGCAGCAACTCCAGTACCAACTCGCGGTAACGTGAATCCTCATCCCCCATGGAGTAACCGACTTTTTCGGCGGCCAGGGCCATGGCGCCGCGATCCCCTTTAACGGCAGCGGCGGCCAACTTGCGATAGTTGTTTACAAAACGGACCTTGAAGTCCCTGGTAGCGCCAAAATCCAGCAACACGATCTCGCCGCTGGACCAGCGATACTGGTAGTTGGCAAAGTTGGGGTCCGTCTGCACCATACGTAACTCAAAGAGCTCTGTAAGGAGCAGCTCTACCAGCGCGGACACCACGCGGTCGCGCTCTTCCTGGGGCCGCCGGGCTATGGCATCGATGGGGCCGCCGGCAACGTAGGTCATAGCAAGCACGTTCTTTCGCGTCAGCTCAGGTATCAGCTCCGGTAAAATGAAGCGCTCATCGTCTCCGAGTACTTCATTAAAACGTCGAAGAAACTCCGCTTCCTTGAGATAGTTGGCTTCATCCTTTAGCTGGCGCTTGGCATCATCCAGCAGGGGCTGAAGATCCGCTTCTTCGGGAAGCAATCCGGAAATACGCAGCACGGTAGCAATATTGTCGACGTCACTGTTGATGCTTTTGCCCACACCCGGGTACTGAATCTTCAGCGCAAGCTCCGTACCGTCGTGGCTCACAGCGCGATGCACCTGCCCGATGGAAGCCGCGGCAATGGGATAGCGATCAAACATCTGGAATTCGTTTTCCCAGTCGGCACCGTAGGCATCGGTCATGGCCTCTTCGAGCTGCGAGTCGGGCATGCTGGTGCCATCAGAGCGCAGGCTCGCCAGAATGTCCGTGAGCTCCTTGGGTAAAAGCTCGCCCGAATCCATGGAGAGAATCTGACCCAGCTTCATGGCCGCGCCGCGCATCTCCGACAGTTGCCGGGTCACCCGCCTCGCATTACCCGGAGTCAGGAGCAGATCGCGCTTGCTGGGACGATTACCCGCGCGAATCTGCCGGGCCCCCTCGGCGAGCATGCCGCCAGCCACACCGCCCGCCAGGCGCGCGACCTTGGCAAAGCGCCCAGCGCGACTCGCGGGAACGGCTTTGCCCTTTGACCGTGATTTATCGTCGGACCCTGCCATGACTACATGTCCTCCGTGATCCAGTCATCGATATAGCGATGGGCAATCTCGTGACCATTAAACTCTGCGTTGAGGACAGTAATGAAGGTGAAGACGCCCGTCAGTTTGCGCACGATAAGGGCGAAATCCCGGGAAGGCGTTGCAAAATGCCGGGTCGCGGCCGAATTTGCCGCATGCTTGCCGACGCGCTGCATCAATCGTGATCGTCCCCAACAATACAGCCCGCGCTTGTTAAGGTACTCCCTGGGCAGGTTCTCCGGGTGAGCAAGGGGCTCGAGGAGCATCTCACAAAACTCGCAGAAGCTTTCCCGGGCGAACTCCGTGGCGTCGTCCCGAAGGCAACCAAGACCTACCAGGCTATCGGCAAGCAACTCACGATCACCCGTCTGTCCCGCGGCAATCGCATCGCCAAAGTGGCGACGGAAGTTATCATCGCAGGCCAGGGTGGAACCGAAGTCCAACAAAACAAGGCTGTCGGTAGTGTCGCCGCTTCGTATCAGGTAATTGCCAAAATTAGGATCAGTCTGTAACACGCCCCAGTCATAGAGCTCGATAAAAAACAGCTCAAGCATTGCTTCACCGAGGGCGTTCCGTCGGGACTGGGAGAGTGCCGCAACCTCAGCTTCGGTCACGCGGTAGCCGTCCACGTACTCTAGCGCCAGCATCGTGTCGCTGCAGTAGGCGTCGATGACCGCGGGCACATGGTAGCGGGCATCATCGGCAAAGCGGGCACCGGCATCGCGGGTCATGAGGGCTTCCCGCTGGTAGTCAATTTCGTGATGAAGCTGTTCGCGCATGTCCCCAAGCCAGGCATCAATCTCCCGCCCGGTTTTGATCCAGCGGGTGAGTACCAGCATACGCACCACGGCATCAAAGTCCTCGTCGATAACATCCGCAAGTCCTGGATACTGAACCTTGAGCACCATTTCGTAGCCGTCGCTTTGTCGGGTGGCACGATGCACCTGGGCAAGGGATGCGGCTGCCAGCGGCGGCTTTGCTATGCTGAGTTCCTCGTATCGATCGCCGAGGCTTTCGCGCACATCGTCCTCCAAGTCATCCCAGGGCAAAGGGTGAGTCTGGGAATCAAGGTCATGGAGTGCTTCAGTGAGGGGTGCCGGCAGAAAGTGCTCGCCGAGTAAGGCCATCATCTGCCCGATTTTGACGTAGGTGCCTTTAAGCCGGCCCAGCTCTGCGGTAAATCGCCTCGCTTCTCGGCGCATGAGGTCGCTGTTGCCCGCCTCATCTCCGCGAATCTTGCCCACGGCGGAGCCGAGGGCGAAGGCCCCCCCTGCGCGGATACCTGCAAGCGATACGGCAAGACCGCGACCAAAACTGCCGCGGCGGATGGAAGAGCGTTTTGTCATGAGTTATATACGCAGCTTCCCGCGCTCAGGATGACGCGGGGGTGCTGCTGTCCAGAATCTGAACTACCCGTCCAAAAGCAATGCCGCGAGGCGTTGACGATGATGCTGGGCATCGCCGAACTGCTGCTGCGCGCCCTGGGCGCGGCGAATAAAGAGCTGGGCGTCGCAATCCCAGGTAAAACCCATACCGCCGTGGAACTGCACGGCGCGATCGCCCGCAAATTTCAGCGCATCAGTGGCCTGGGCCTTCGCCATGCGGCAGGCCACCTCCTGGTCCTTATCCAGAGACTCGGCACCCACAAGCGAGCTGGCGTGGTACACAAAGGAGCGTGCGGAATCCATCATATTCAGAATTTCAACACTGGGATGCTTGAGCGCCTGATAGGAGCCAATCAGCTTACCAAACTGTTTGCGCGTCTTGAGATAGTCCACCGTCGCGTCCAGACAGGCAGCAGCGGCACCGGTACTCTCGGCGGCCACCAGCAAAGCACCCAGCATACGATAATCCCGCAGCGCAGTAAGGACGCTTGCCCCTGCTATCACCGCGGTGGGTGCCACGCCGTTAAAGGTGATGTCTGCGGCGCGATGAGTATGGTCGATGAGTACCCGAGGGCGGATCGCACTCTCACTCTCATCGTCGTGAAGGCTGTTCGCGTCAACGACTGCCAAAGCGGTCTCTCCGCCCAACAGCGCAGTCACCACGATCCACCGCGCGCTCTGGGCATCCATCACCAGTCGCTTCTGCCCCTGGAGCATACCCGCGTCATCGATCACGGTGCCCGTTGGCAGAGCGCTCCAATCTTCGGACTCCAGCTCAGCGACGCTGGCCGCGTCCCCGCTGGCAATTCCCCGGAGCACCTCAGCCACCGACTCGCCATCCGCGCGCAGCAGAAGCTGAGCCGCGAGCAAGGTCGATAACAGCGGGGTCCCCATCAGGGATTTACCCAAG
This sequence comes from Congregibacter sp., assembly GCF_965660375.1. Classification (GTDB taxonomy): domain Bacteria; phylum Pseudomonadota; class Gammaproteobacteria; order Pseudomonadales; family Halieaceae; genus Congregibacter. The sequence goes on from NZ_CBFHZO010000012.1 coordinate 52,421, forward strand.
CTCTCCGCCACGGGCACTGCAGCGCCTATGCCCAGCCCTGAACCCCCGAGCTCCTCGGGTAAGCCGATGCCGGTCCAACCCATTGCCACCATCTCATCCCAAACTTCGGGACTGTATTCCAGAGGAGTCTCCAGATGCTCTCGCGCAACGCTCAGGCCGCCACGGTCAGCACAAAAACTGCGCGCATAATCCAGGAGCATGCTCTGCTCCTCATCAAAACGCATGGCCGTACTACCCATTACCGACATATTCAGCCCCTACTTTGGCAGGCCGAGCACATGCTCGGCGACAATATTTGCTTGTACCTGGCTCGTGCCACCACCGATGGTTGCGGAGAAGCTGTTGAGGTAGGCGCGTTGCCAGAACCCCCCTTCCCGGGCACGATCATCGCCAACGAACAAAGCACCATCAGCACCCTGGGCGTTGATTGCAAATTGACGCATGCGTCGCGCGTACTCGGTCCAGCGCAATTTGTTCGACAAGGGAAGGGACATAGGATAGTCACTGGTCAATGCCGGGATACCCGAGCGGCGATCACCCAGAACCACGGCCTTCTCCTCCATAATCAGACTGACCAACTGATCACGGATCAGAGGGTCTTCCAGCACCGGTTTTCCATCACGGGTCACATCGCGAAGCTGCTCAATGAGATCATCAATGACAATACGCACAAAGGCCAGACCGCCCGCCGCGCCAGCCTCTGCACCGCGCTCGTACTGCAGCGTTTTCATGGCGATCTTCCAGCCGTCACCTTCATCGCCCATGAGGCAGTCAGCGGGGATACGCGCATCGGTGAAGAAGGTTTCGGTAAATCCGAATTCACCGGTGAGCTTGCGAATAGGCCGGGTATCCACGCCATCAACGGTCATGGGCGCAAGGAAGAAGGACAAGCCGTCGTATTTGCGCTCGGCTTCGGGATTGGTGCGCGCCAGGAGAATCATGTACTTGGCGTAGTTACCCATGGTGGTCCAGATCTTACTGCCATTGATGACGTAGTCATCGCCGTCGCGCTCCGCACGGGTGCGCGCATTCCCCAGATCCGAGCCGTGATCAGGCTCGGAGAAGCCCTGGCACCAGATATCTTCGGCGCTCAGGATGCCCTTGAGATAACGCTGTTTTTCTTCTTCGGTACCAATATCGTTGATGAGTGGTCCGGCCCAACCCAGTCCGATGACGTTAAAACAAATGGGCACGGCCTGACGGCGCATCTCCTGATCAACCACCGATTGATAGATCGCATCCACGCCCTGACCGCCATGTTCTTTCGCCCAGGCCATGCCCAGGTAACCAGCGGACCAGACTTTATGCTGCCACTCGCGCAGAAACTCCAGCTGCTCATCACTGCCCACCTCCATAAACGTCTGAGGCAACAGAAAGCCGGGATCCGCAGGTTTATTTGCTTTCAGCCAGCTGGCCACCTCGCGACGAAAGTCTTCCAGTTCCTTTACTGCAGCGTTCATATCAGGTCTTCCATAGTCTTTGGGGCATCGTGTTTAAACAAGGCGCAGTGACACATCAGTCTGCGTCCGGCGTTTGCCGTCCTGCCGCGTCCGCCCGGATAAAGGCATCGCGGCTTGTGAGGCGCTCAAGGTAAGCCGCGGTTTGGGGTTTATAGCGCTCATCCAGTTTTAAAGTTTTACCAAAATACAGCGCATAGCCAACACAGATATCGGCGATGGTAAAACGCCCATCCACGAGGTAGTCGTTGTTCTCCAAGTGGGCGTCAAGACGTCGTAGCCGCGCGATAAACCACTTGGCATAGTCATCCGCCACGGGTTTCTTTTCGGGTGTAGGCTCCAGAACCGTGTAGCGGAGCACGATGGTCTGGGGAAAGGTCAGTGTCGCATCCGCATGGTAGGTCCAGTTAAGCATGTCGCCATAGGCCGGATGCTCCGGTGGCACTGCAAGATGCTCGTTGCCGGGCCGGGTCGCCAGATAGTGGGGAATGGCGCAGGATTCCGTCATTTCCACATCGCCGTCCACAAAAAAAGGAATTGTGCCCAGAGGGTTTATCTCAAGATAGTCGCGCTGAAAAACCCGCGGGGGAAAAGGCAGCATTACGAGCTCATAATCGAGGCCCAGCTCTTCCAGCGCCCATACTGCCCGCAGGGAGCGCGCACCTTCGCAGTGCCACAATTTCATTGTCATAGTCCGTACTGCCGTGCTGCCAGATCACGCATAATTTCTTCCGATCCGCCGCCAATGGCGTTTACCCGCACTTCCCGATAAATCCGCTCCACCCGATTACCCCGCATATAGCCCGTGCCCCCGAGAATTTGCATTGCTTCCCGCGCACAAAACTCCAGCGTTTCGCTGGCCTGCACCTTCAACAGCGCGATGTCGCCAGGATTCGGGCTACCATTCTCGATGCTTTCGTAGCAGCTGCGAATGTAGGCTTGGGTGGCGTTGATTTTTTGTTTCATCTGAGCAAACTTATGCCGGATGACCTGATGGTCGGCAAGACGCTTCCCGAAGGTGTTGCGCTCCCTCGCCCAGGTAGCTGCCTCCTCAAGGCAGACCCGACCCTGCGCCTCCATGGAGACAGCCATGGCCATGCGCTCGCTGTTGAAGTTGGTCATGATCACATGAAAACCACGATTCTCCTCACCGATGAGATTCTCCACCGGCACGCGCAGGTTGTCGAAGTAGAGCGTTGCGGTATCTGATGCCCACCAGCCCTGCTTGCGATCCAGGGCAGTGCGGGAGAAGCCTTCAGAGTCGGTAGGGATCAGCAGCATAGAAACACCGCCCGCGCCCTCGCCCCCGGTGCGCACCGCCGTGGACACCCAGTTGGCGCGCATACCGCCGGTGATATAGGTTTTGGAGCCGTTGACGATGTAATGATCGCCATCGCGAACCGCCGTTGTGCGAAGCCGTGCGACATCGGATCCTCCACCCGGCTCGGTGATACCCAGGGAAATATGTTTTTCTCCTGCGAGGACCGGCGGCGCAATTGCCTGTTTCATGGCTTCGGAACCCCAATTGATTACCGGGGGCAGGCCTATACCGTGGACCAGCAAAGAGGCGGGGACACCACCGACTCCAAAGCGGTTCATCTCCTCGCCGGAGATCCAGCTGTGCCAGGAATCAATACCGTCGAGAATGCCACCGTAGGCTTCGGGATAACCCATACCCAAAAGCCCCACCGCGGCGGCCTTTGGCCACAGATCCAGGGGAATCTCTCCCGCCTCGTCCCAATCCTCCGCAAACGGTGCTATTTCGGTGTCGACAAAACGCCGCAGCTGGGTGCGCCATTCCTCGTGTTCAGGACGAAAATGGGGGTTGGGCAAACGCGCGCTATCAAAGTCGAGAGACATCGGGGCTTCCTGAATCCGGGTTGCATTGAGTGCTGCTTAATAATACTGAGTGGCGCTCAATTCAACAAGCGCCGGGCGCCCAACTGCCGGGGGCTCCAGCGCAGGCAGTCAGGCGTAGGCGCTTTCGGGGAACACCAGCGCCAGGGCCCGGCGATGCTGCTCCTCCACCACCAACTCATCGAGCTCTGCCTTGGCACGATTTATCAATTCTGCGGGAAGCCTGGGATCACCGAGTCGCAGTATTTCTGCGCGCAAAAGCCACTCACGGGCGTAATCGTCCAGGCACGCTCGGAGCAACTGCATATCGCTCTTGTCAAAAGCGTATTCAACGCCTCTCGCCCCCTCCGTAATTGTCGTTTCGGGCTCCAGGGACCTGCCCGAACTTTCTTTTCCAAGGAGTGCATAAGCAGCCATCAACCGATCATCAGACTGGGACTCCGGCGTCGTGGTGCGCGGTAGAGGTTTGTACAGCTGGTAGTTTTCGCGATCGGCAACGCCGCCAAACACACTGCTAATCCGTCCACCCACCGCCATGTCGTAACGCCCCCAGGCGGGCTCGAACAACACCCGACCATCCAGCGCCGTCACCGTGCATTCACTAAAACTCAACAGGAGGTTGCGGTGCTCCTGACGCAGCACATCTTCCAAATGACCCCGCACCGTAATTCCCGAGAGAAACTCAAGCTCCACCGTTTCCCCTACGGCGATGCGGTGGACCTTTAATTCATCGACGGTGTACTCGGAAAGACAGCGACTGAACTCCTTGAGCAAACCGACGGGAGATCCAAAACCTTCTTGGTGACTGTCTATGCCGTGCCCGTACAACTCGCTCCCACGGCAAGCCAACTGAGTAGGCCCACGGGTCTGAAGGTAATTCACATTACCCACTGCATCGCAAATGACCTCCGAGATAACACCGCTGACCTGCACCCCGGAATCGTACTCCGCAGTACAAACCACCTTCGCATCGATGGCTTTGCGAAGAGAGTCCGCGCCACCGCGCCGGGCTGCCATGGTGGCAGCAAACTCCTCCAGCACCTGACTCATATGCCGGCAGCTTCGCGTGACAAAGAGTTGTGGCTGGGTGGAGGTAATATCGTAGGGCGTCTCCACGGCATTGACCGTCAGCGGTAACTTCTTAACACGCTCATCGTCACGACAGCTTTGACTCTCGCCCAGGGAAGACAGCAGGCCCGCCCCGAACAGCCGATAATCCTCAACGTCACCGACGAGCCCGTATTCAACGGTCCACCAGTGCAGCCTTGTGAGCAACGCTGCCTCGGAGGGTTCCTCATCACTCTCCGCAAGGGCTGCAAGGCGCGCTTCGGCCCGTGCAACATCATCGGGAGCTGTGGTGGGATTTTCTTTCAGTATGGATAACTCCCGAACCGCTTCATAAAGCTCATGATCGTGCTCATTGGCAATAGCCTGCATGCCCACCTCGCCGAAGCGCTGGAGAAACTCCGCATAGTCCACATCAATGAGGAAGGGCGCGTGGCCGGCAGACTCATGGAGAATATCCGGAGCCGGCGTGTAAAGAAGGTGCTCCACACTGCGCATATCGAGGGCTATGACCAATACCTTAAGCGCCTGAAACTCCATGAAAATAGCGGGGGGTATGAAGCCATCGACCACGACCGCACGCCAACCCAGCTTTGCCAGGCAGGCATTCATTTCATCAATGGAAGGAATGTGATTCAGGGCTATACCGGTTCGGGACAGGCCCTCGAGATACACCGGATGCGAAGATTCCGCGAGCCCGCGGGTGAGCGCCGTCATTAGAAAACGCCACACGGCATGATCCCGGGGCGTGTACTGCGTGTTCGGATCCTGGACAGTGACGAAGGGCCGAAGGTGCACGGGCAAACTGGCAACAATCTCCTGCTGACTTGGTGTGGCAGAACTCACGGTAGCTTACCTTCTGTCATTGATAGGTCGGACTTTTCGGTCATGGCATGGTCCTCAAGCTTTGCCAGGATCTGCCTGAGGTTTTGACGCTCCACGGCGCTGAGCACCCTCAAAAAGCCAGTCTCCCAGTGCAGCGCCAGGGGTGCAATGGATTCGAACAATTCAGAGCCCGCACCGGTAAGACAGAGTTCGCTCACGCGACCATCGCCAGTGCTCAAATAGCGCTTCAATAACCCCCGTTTTTCCAGGTCTGCAACGGCTCGGGATACGGCGACTTTATCGAGATTGCCCTGCCGGGCAAGGGCTTTGGCACTGAGATAGGGCGTCTCATGTAACAGGGCAAGAATACGCCACTGGGGCACACTCACAGCGAAGCGCGCTCGATACACCCCGGCAAGAGACACACTGATATGTTTCGCCAGGCGATCCAAGCGGTAGGGCAAAAAACCTTCCAGCTGAAACAGGGTTTTCATGGCTTCCTTCAACTCGCTAGATAGTTTCATATGAAACTAGTAAGCTGCAGGTCTGTCAAGGAGCAAGGAGCAAAGTCATGAGTCGGCAGTGGTTCCCCCATGTGATTCGCGAAGGACAGCACTCTCGGCAGGCACACTGCGACCTCCCCGAAGGCACCTACGAGCGAGAGATGGGTCGTGAAGGATTCTTCGGCCCTGCAAGCCATATTCACCATCGTCACCCCCCTACCGGCTGGGTCGACTGGAAGGGGCCGCTGAGACCCTACGCTTTTGATCTGACGCAACTGGACGCACTGAGTGAGTCCCCCTTTGCGCAGCACGCATTGCTGGCCAATCAGGATGTGGCCCTGAGGTTTTGGCGCTGCGACCGCGCCATGGAACATCTGGTACGCAATAGCGATGGCGATGACCTGCTGTTTATCCACAATGGGAGTGGCTCTCTCTATTGTGATTACGGCCAGCTGAATTTCCGGGATGGCGATTACCTGGTGATTCCCCGGGGAACCGCATGGCGCATGGAGCCCGCGGAACCGGCGGAGTGCCTGATCATTGAAGACCGCGACGGCGCCTATCAACTACCCGATCGCGGAATGCTGGGACCCCACGCGGTTTTTGATCCGGCGACTCTCGATCACCCCCGCATTAATGACGACTTTCTTGCCCAGCAAAGCGAGGTGCCCTGGGACGTCCATATCAAACGTCACGATGAGGTAAGCGTTGTCACCTTCCCGTTTAATCCCCTGGATGCAGTGGGCTGGCACGGTAACAATACGGTGCTGCGCCTGAATTGGCGGGACATCCGTCCGGTGATGAGTCACCGATACCACCTGCCACCTTCGGCCCACACAACCTTTGTAGGCGGTGGTTTCGTGGTGTGCACTTTTTGCCCGAGGCCCATTGAGACGGATCCCGGCGCGCTGAAGGTGCCCTTCTATCACAACAACGATGATTACGATGAAGTGCTTTTTTACCACCGAGGTAATTTTTTCAGTCGCGACAACATCGAAGCAGGGATGATTACCTATCACCCCTGCGGATTCGCTCACGGCCCTCATCCCAAGGCGCTCCAGAAGTCGCAAACCGATCCCGCCAAGGCCACGGATGAAGTGGCGGTGATGATCGATACACGACGGGCCCTGACTATTCAAAGCGCTGTAAAAGGCGTCGAAAAACCCGACTATGTCAACTCCTGGCGCAGCCAGGGTGCAGAAGAGCCCGCAGTTAGCGCAGGATCAAGCTCATGAAATTAGCCTCCTACAAATCGGGTCGCGATGGCCAGCTGATGATCGTGGACAGAGCGCTGCAGCGTTGCTGCCCCGCCGGCGACCTTGCCCCCACGATGCAGGTCGCTTTGGATGACTGGAGCAACACTGCGCCACGCCTTCAGGAGCACTACGAGCGTCTTTGTCGCGGCGACCACAGCGAGACAACCGACTTCGACGCCAGCAAATGCGACGCGCCGCTTCCCCGCAGCTACCACTGGGCAGACGGCAGTGCCTACGTGACCCATGTGGAGTTGGTGAGAAAAGCGAGAGGCGCCGAAATGCCAGCCTCTTTCTGGGAAGACCCGCTGGTATACATGGGTGCATCGGATGCTTTTATCGGACCCGAAGACCCGGTAGCAGCAGAAAGCGAGGACTGGGGCATCGATTTCGAGGGTGAGGTGGTCGTGGTGACAGACGATGTGCCGGCCGGCACCACAATCGAGGAAGCTGCCGAGCACATCAAACTCCTGGGCATCGTCAATGACGTATCCCTTCGCAATCTCATTCCCGCAGAACTTGCCAAGCAGTTTGGTTTCTATCAATCCAAACCCTGGACAGCCTTCGCACCGGTGTTCGTGACTCCGGATGAACTTGGCAATACCTGGGACGGTGCCCGCCTGCATTTACCCCTGCGGGCAACCCTCAACGGCAAATTAATCGGCGCACCGAATGCAGGCCAGGACATGACCTTTGATTTTCCAACCCTGATTGCGCACTGCGCGAAGTCCCGCTCGTTGATCAGCGGCGCAGTTATCGGCTCGGGCACCGTATCCAACGTGGGGTCAAAAGATGGCTCCTGCTGTCTCGCGGAAGTGCGTTGTCTGGAGACCATTCGCGACGGCAGACCCAGCACACCGTTCATGAGCTTTGGAGACCGCATTCGTATCGAGATGCTCGACCATGAGGGCACCTCTGTTTTCGGTGCCATTGATCAACGGATTACCCCCTTTGAACCCTCCCGGGGGTAAACAGTGAGGCTCTACAGCTTCTTTAGATCCACTGCGGCGTATCGTGTGCGTATTGCCTTGGGCGTTAAAAGTCTCGATCACAGCATCGTGCCTGTCGATCTTCTGGCAGGACAGCAGCGAAGCCCGCAGTTCCTTTCAGAGAACCCCCAGGGGCTGGTGCCTGCGCTGACACTTGACTCAGGTACCACCCTCGCACAGTCCGTTGCCATTCTGGAATGGCTGGAGGAAACCCATCCTGATCCACCGCTGTATCCCGAGGGAACGCTAAAGAGAGCCGAGACCCGTGCCCTTTGCCAACACATCGCCTGCGATATTCATCCGCTGAACAATCTCCGGGTATTGCGCTATCTGAGCGACCCCCTGGGACTCGAGCAGAGCACCGTAGATAACTGGTATGCACATTGGATACATCGCGGCTTTACGCCTCTGGAAAAGGCGGTGGGCCAGTTCGGAAAAAAATTTTCTCTTGGGGAGCGCCCCGGGATGGTCGAGGTGTTTCTCATCCCACAGGTATTCAACGCCTACCGCTTCAAAGTTGATCTGACCTCGTTCCCGAACATCACCGCCCTCGATGAGCGCTGCCAACAATTGCCTGCCTTTTACCGCGCGCACCCATCACGCCAGATGGACACTCCTCAGGAAGAACGCGCCTGAAGCAATCGCTCAATGCCCGGAAGATCAGAAGCCACATCAACATCCCTCACCACCCCGGGGTCAATTACGGGCACCGGTATGCACTCGCTCGCATATTCATTGATGAGATGATTTGCACCCACGTCACCGGACAGGTTTTTTAGCAGGGGTATAAAGCGCTGGCCAAACATTACCGGATGACCTCGACGGCCCTCGTAAACGGGAAAGACAATGCGCTCCCTATGCGCCTGTTGCTGAAGCAACAAAATCGTCTGCACCCCCAATCCCGGCATATCTGCAAGCGCGATGAGAATGGAATTTGCGTCTCCGATACTTTCCACACTTTCAGCAAGAGTGCCTCCCATCCCCTCTCCTGCGCGCTGGCAGCGCAGGAGCTCAACAGACTCATCGCGCAGTTTTCGAGCAAGAATATCATCCCGGGATTCAGTCGACAGACTAAGAAAAACGCGAAGCCCCAAAGATGTGAACTGCGAAATAGACTGCTCTAAAAGCGTTTTACCTGTCTTTAGAATTACCTGACGCTTGTCATCACCAAAGCGCTTCGCTCTACCCGCAGCAAGCATCAACACCACCGCGCCCTGGGGAAAATCGGGCTGCGAGTCTTTATTCACCGTTCAATCCGCATTTTTAAGCTTCCTTGAGACCGAAAAAGTCGTTGATTTTATTCTGGGTAAATGAAGGTTTAACCCTTGCGATAGCTTGTGAAAGCCTTATGCTGTGATGCGCGGGGTAGATATTTCGCGCAAATAATGTGAATGGGCATAGGGATCATTACAAGGGGTGTGATCATGGCAGGAAAGTTTGAACTTAAGAAAGGAAAAACCGGAAAGTTTTCCTTCAATCTTAAATCAGGAAACGGTCAGGTTGTATTCACCAGCCAGACTTACGATAGCAAACGCTCGGCTACAGCAGGCATTACTTCCGTAAAGAAAAATGCGGATAAGGATGCTCGCTACGAACGCAAGTCGTCGACCAAAGGACAACCCTACTTCGTCATAAAGGCCACCAATGGCCAGGTAATCGGCAAGAGCCAAATGTACTCCAATGCAGTCAGCATGGAGAAAGGCATCAAGTCAGTCGGTCTTAATGCACCCGGCGCTGATACCCTGGACCTGACTGTGGAAGCACCGAAAAAGAAAGCGGCTCCCAAAAAGGCTAAAGTTGCAGCCAAGAAAGCAAAAGCAGCACCTAAAAAGGCCAAGGCAGCTGCCAAGAAAGTAGCCAAGAAAGCAAAAGCAGCTCCCAAAAAAGCTAAAGTTGCAGCCAAGAAAACAAAAGCAGCTCCCAAGAAGGCTAAGGTTGCAGCCAAGAAAGCAAAAGCAGCTCCCAAGAAGGCTAAGGTTGCAGCCAAGAAAGCCGTGAAGAAAGCGAAAGCCGCACCTAAAAAAGCTAAGGCGGCGGTAAAGAAAAAAGCACCTGCCAAAAAGAAGGCGGCTGCCAAAGCGAAAAAGAAGTAAGCTTGTGGCGGCAGCTGCATAGCAGCTGTCGCCCCGCCTTCTCAGCAGCTAGCGACCAACTAAAAGCTTCTCAAACTCTCTATCGCTGCATCGCTGCATCGCTGCATCTCCCCAACCTCCCGCTCCAGCTCTCCACCGAAAGGCCTGTACCAAGGTCAGTATCGGTTTAAGTCGCATCGCGTTTTTCCCGCGAGTTTTTAAGCGCCAGTCATCGCTCTCTGGCAAGCACAAAATCAAGTTTCCAAAACTCGGCGCTTGTAACAATAGAGCCGGAGAGCCGCCAGGGGTAGCGGGAACACGGAGGTTCAGTTTGCGGCAGCAACAGCCGAGGCATTCACCTTCGACAGGGCGCGAGACAACGACTGCTCGTAGCAGTCCATGTTGCGCGCGGCACGCGCAACACTGCCAGCCCGTCGAATATCACTGTGACCACAGGCCTGTTCCGCGGCGCGAGCCAGTCGATAGTGCAATACCTTTTGTCCCGTTGCAGAATCGAGGTCAAGATCAGAAAAGTTCACGGCGACCTGGGTCGGATTTGTCACGGAGTCGGCAATGACCTCAGTGATACTACTGGCACTCGCCTGAACCGCAAATGCGGCGAGAACACCAGACACTGCCGTTGCAAACAATACACGTCGAATTGATTTCATGATTAAGCTCCATACTTTTTAATGGCCATTGGCCGGATTAGTTTGCGGTCTGCGTCCTTCTTCGCCATCCCACGATCCCAAATTAGGTTAGAGCGGTGCGCATCGTTAGAGCGTTTCGGTGAAACGTTAGGCAACGTCGATAAGCTGGTGGAATCCAGCGGCGAAAGCTCTGCGTATTCTTATCCGTTGCATAGAAAGTCGTAAAAACCGCCAACAAGCAGACGTTGGCGGTACAATAGGTGGCAAGCTGGAGGGATGCGCTCCGCGCGCCAATAGAGACCAGCCGGCGCAAGAGTATTCCTCAGACGCCGAACAGCAGGAAACGGGTTTAAGGCATGAAGTATCTAGGCAGTCCGGATTTCGATCACGCCCAGCAGGGAAGTATCGGCGTGCTCGTCACAAATCTGGGCACGCCACAGGCTCCGGAGAAAGGAGCTTTGCGCCCCTATCTGAAGCAGTTCCTGTCAGACCCGCGAGTGGTAGAGGTTCCCAGGCTTCTTTGGTGGTTCATTCTCAACGGTATCATTCTCAACGTTCGTCCGGCACGATCTGCCGAGGCGTATAAGACCGTGTGGACTGATGAGGGCTCCCCCTTGTTGATACACACTCGCAACCAGGCGCATGAGCTGCAGAAGCGCCTCAATGCCAAACACGGCGGTGAGGTTATCGTAGAGTTTGCCATGCGCTACGGTGAACCCTCCATCGGCAACGCGCTGCAGTCATTGATGGACCGTGGAGCTCGCCAGTTACTCGTGCTGCCCATGTACCCTCAATACAGTGGCCCTACCGGTGGATCCACCTTCGATGCGGTAGCAGAAAATTTTAGTAAGCGGCGCTGGTTACCCGATTTCCAGTTTGTTGCCAGCTATCACGACCAACCGGGGTACATTAGCGCAATAGCAAGCAGCATCAGGGAACACTGGAAGAACCATGGGCGAGCGGAGAAGCTCCTGTTTTCCTATCATGGCGAGCCGCGGCGCTATCTTGATGAAGGCGACCCATACCACTGCCAGTGTCACAAGACGACCCGACTCGTGGCTGAGGAACTGGGGCTGGGAGAGGGCGAATACCTGAGCGCTTTTCAGTCGCGGTTCGGGCGGGAAGAGTGGTTAAAGCCTTACACCGATTACACGCTCAAGGAAATGGCCGGAGGCGGTGTGCGGTCAGTGCAGGTTGTGTGTCCAGGGTTCTCCGCAGACTGCCTTGAAACCATCGAGGAAATCGGAGAAGAAAACCGGGATTACTTTCTTGAGGCCGGCGGGGAGCGCTACGAGTATATTCCCTGCCTGAATGCCAGCGAAAGACACATCGATTTCCTGGCAGACCTGGTAAACGATCGTCTTCGACCCTGGCTGGCGGCAAAGCCTGCACAGAATACACCAACCGCCACCATGGCAGAGGCTATGAAAGCGCGAAATGCCGCTTAAAGCTGACTTGGATTTAGATTGGGGCTTGAGTAAACGCTAGCGTCGCTATCGCGTGACTGTGGTTAGCCGCGGTGTTTGCCATAAGGTAAGCGAGGGCTATCCCCAGCAAAAACACCGCCGTTAGCTTTACGCGATCGTGACTGTGAAACTGGACCTCGGGCAACAGATCACTGAGCGCAATACACACGAACGCCCCCGCCGAAAACGCAAGCGCCGATGCGATAACAAGCTCGCCATTGACCCCCAGTCCCGTAGCGTAAAAGTAAAACAGCAAAGCCCCGAGGGGACACACAAAGGCAAACACGAGATTCGCCCTCGCCTGTGCCGAGGCGGTAGTGCCCGAAGCCTTCATGAGGGCAACAATCGACATTGCATCCAGGGGCTTGTGAAGAAGAATAGCCAGAAAAACCCCGAACCCCAGCAACTGCTGCTGATGCCCGTGGGGGGCCGACAATAGCGCCGCGCCGAGTGCCACGCCGTCGATAAAGGTGTGAAAGGTGAGCCCCACCAACACGCCCCGCCAACTCACCCCGGGCGCGACCACCGAGGTTACTTCACGGGCTGCGGCGTCTTGCCCGTTCCCCAAGGAAGCACCGTGCTCATGACTATGATCATACTCGTGTTCGCAGACAGCGATCGCTTCGGCGGGATAGTCCGGTTGGTGAAAATGCAGTATTCGCAGCAGCAGGAGCATCACAATCAAGCCGCCCATGGTCCAGGACATCACCGTGGTAAGACCGTGATGTACACCCAGAGTCAGCACTGCGTGAGGCAGTAAATGGAAAAATGCGATGCCCAGCATAAGACCAGAGACGAGGCTCATGGCGAGCTGCGTTCTCGTATGAGTCATAGCGATGCGCTGGGTTACAGCGCCGCCGGCTACAGAGAAGACGATAAGAGCAGTACCATAGACCGCCAGCAACAGCATGGGAGACATCAGAGCAGCACCAGATTGTCGCGATGAATCAGCTCAGCTTCACCACCGTAGCCCAGGATTTCCGCGATTTTTTTTGAGCTCAGGCCCATAATTTGACGCACTTCTTTTCCACTGTAATTGCTTAAACCCCGGGCCACTTCACGGCCCTGCATATCACGACAGAGGAGCACATCGCCCCGCTCGAACTCACCACTCACGGACTTCACACCCACAGGGAGCAAGCTGCGCCCGGAGCTTTTGAGGACTGCCACTGCCCCATCGTCAATTTCCACAATGCCGCGAAAGGTCACCAGGCTGGCAAGCCACTGTCGCCGCGCATTTTCGGGAGCACTGCCGCTTTCCAGCCAGGTGCCCAGCGTCTCACCATTAGCAAGTTCGGTGAGTATCCCGGGATGACGCCCCCCGACGATCACCGTCTCGGTACCGGAACGCGCAGCAAGACGGGCAGCTCGGAGTTTAGTCAGCATCCCCCCACGACCCAGAACACCACCCTCGCCTGCCACCGCATCCAGCCGGGGGTCATCAGCACGCGAGTGCTGGATAAGGCTCGCTCCGTCTGTCGTTCGGGGATCCGCATCAAACAGACCCTCCTGATCCGTGAGCAAAACCAGAACATCCGCATCTACCAGGTTCGCCACGAGAGCCGCCAGCGTATCATTGTCCCCAAAGCGGATTTCGTCGGTGACAACGGTGTCGTTTTCATTAATCACCGGTACCACGCCATGGGAAAGCAGGGTCTTCAGGGCAGCGCGGGCGTTCAGATAGCGGTCTCTGGCAAACACATCGTCGTGACCGAGGAGTATCTGCGCAGCCATAAGACCCTTTGCTGCAAAAGCCTCCTCGTAACGACGAAGGAGGGCAGACTGCCCCACGGCCGCCGCGGCCTGCAATTCGTGGAGTTCCTCCGGACGCTCGGTGGCCCCCAGGCGGGAAAGCCCCGCTGCAACCGCCCCGCTCGAGACAAGGAGCACTTCACAGCCTCGCTGGCGTAATTCGGCCAACTGTTCAACCAGTGCCACAATAACTCCATCATCGATGCCGCGCCCGTCATCGGTGAGGAGCGCGCTCCCCACCTTGACTACCCAGCGATGGGCAGAAGCCACCCAGTGTCGAGAGTGGTTGCTCACGGTGCGTATTCGATCTCAACATCGTGATCATCATCGTCGTCTTCATCGTCCTCAGACATCTCGCCGCGTTTACGCATGCGGAGCAGGTTCACACGCTCCCGCGCCTCCTCCTGCATCGCCTGCTGCGCCTCGCGCTCGGCAACAATCAGGTCGGGGTTCGCAGCTTCTTCTTCGGCGCAGCGTTCCAGATAGCCCATCATGTCCTGACACAGTCTTTCCGTACCATCGTGCGCCAGTGCCGAAATACTGTAAACCGGCGCTGACCACTGAAGTTTGTCGATGACACTGGCCTCGATATCAGCCAGTTCAGTCTCATCGATGAGATCGGTCTTATTGAGCACCAACCAACGCTCTCGCGCGGCAAGGGTCGGGCTGAAACGCTCCAGCTCACGCACAATGGAGGCGGCGCTGTCCGCCGGGTCGCTACCATCCATAGGTGCCACATCCACCAGATGGAGCAGTATGCGATTACGGGTGAGATGTTTAAGAAAGCGAATCCCCAGCCCCGCCCCGTCCGACGCGCCCTCGATCAATCCTGGGATATCTGCAATAACGAAACTACGCAACGCATCGACTTTCACAACGCCCAGTTGCGGGACCAGCGTAGTAAAGGGATAGTCAGCCACTCGCGGCCGCGCGGCTGAGACCGAGCGAATAAATGTTGATTTACCGGCATTGGGCAATCCCAGAAGGCCCACATCCGCGAGCACATTGAGCTCCAGCTTCAGTGACCGCTCTTCCCCCTCACTACCGGGGCTGGTCTGCTGTGGCGCACGATTGACCGACGATTTGAACCGGGTGTTTCCCAGGCCATGGAAGCCTCCCTGCGCGACCAGCAGCCGGTCACCCGGGGCCACAAGATCCCCCAGAGTCTCGCCGCTGTCCTCGTCAAGAACAGTTGTCCCGACGGGCACCGGCAACTCAAGGTCAGCACCCCCGGCGCCGGTACAGTTACGCCCGCGACCTTTTTCACCGCTCTCTGCGCGATAAACACGCTGGAAACGATAATCCACCATGGTATTGAGACTGTGATCGGCGACCAGATAGACACTGCCGCCATCACCCCCATCGCCACCATCGGGACCGCCTCGCTCCACGTATTTCTCCCGGCGAAAACTCAGGCAACCATTGCCCCCTTTTCCGGCGAAAACGCGAATACTGGCTTCATCTACAAATTTCATGGGTTCATTCTATAGGGCAACTGCCGCACTGAGCGACAGGCAAAAAAAAGCCCCGGATGAAACCGGGGCTTCTCACTACGCTCTCGGTTTCGCCTCAGGCGCCAACGATGCGTACGAATTTACGGTTTTTGTTACCCCGGGTAATGAACTCAACTTTGCCCGCGACCGTTGCGAACAGAGTGTGGTCCTTGCCCAGCCGGACGTTTTCGCCGGCGTGGAAGCGGGTGCCGCGCTGACGAACGATGATGTTGCCGGCCTTCACCTGCTCACCGCCAAAACACTTAACGCCGAGACGCTTGCTTGTCGAGTCGCGGCCGTTACGAGTACTACCGCCTGCTTTCTTGTGTGCCATTTGTCAGTCTCCTTACGCGCTGATGCCGGTGATACGGACTTCCGTAAACCACTGACGGTGCCCGGTTTCTCTTCGGTAGTGCTTGCGGCGGTTGAACTTGACGATCTTCACCTTGGCGTGACGACCCTGGGAAACCACCTCGGCGGTGACCTTGGCGCCAGCGACGAGCGGTGTTCCCACCTGCGTGTTCGTGCCACCGAGCATAAGAACCCGGTCGAACTCGATGGTGTCGCCCGTTGCGGCCTCGATTTTCTCGAGCTTGAGGGACTCGCCCTCGGTCACACGGTGCTGCTTTCCACCGCTTTCAATAACTGCGTACATCTTTCTTCTCCGTTGTTCGCCTTCCCGCAGATTCGAATAACACCGTCAACCATCGCGTTAGCCACGCTACATCGCTGTATCGCTCTACTGGCAACGCCAGGGAAACCGGCGGCACCGCTCTCGCAGTGGGCAGGGCCAGGCACAAGTAACTGTTTTCAAAAGGATTTTCAGCCATGACTAGGAGAAAAAACCTTCAACCCGCAGTCCAAAAAAATCACGCAAACCGCGTTCGCGCGGCTGCGGGGCGCGAGATTGTACTGAAAAGGAAGTCATAGCTCAAGAAAGTTTTATCGCTGCTACCCCCGGGAACAGCGCACTTTGCCCCGTACGCAAGCGCTGAATCCTTGACACCCTCGCAGGGGGCACCTAGCATCCGCGACCAATTCTCCGGGGTCAAGGTTTTACCCACCATGCAAGAAGTCCGTGCCGTTGTCAGCGAAGAGCTAGACGCGGTTAATGCTGTGATCATCGAACAATTGCGCTCCGACGTCGACATGGTCGAAAACGTCGGGCAATACATCGTTGATGCCGGCGGTAAGCGGCTGCGCCCGGTACTGGTACTGCTCTCCTCCGCAGCTTTGGGATCCATCAGCGATCTGCAGATCCGTTTCGCCGCTGTGGTGGAATTTATCCACACTGCGACCCTGCTACACGACGACGTGGTCGATGTATCTGAACTGCGCCGGGGGCGACCCACGGCCAACAGCGCCTTTGGCAACGCATCAAGCGTCCTTGTGGGGGACTTCCTCTACACCCGCGCATTTCAGTTGATGGTGACACTGGGCAATCATGACGTCCTATCGATGATGGCAGACACCACGAACACCATCGCCGCGGGCGAGGTGCTGCAGCTGATTCGGGCAGGAGACTCCACGACCAGCGAGGACCAGTACTACGATGTCATCGACCGGAAAACAGCTGCGCTTTTTGCCGCAGGGTGCGAAGGAGCGGCCCTCCTCGCCGGCGTAGACACCGGGAAGGCACGGGAACTCAATATCTACGGCCGCAACGTCGGCGTCGCGTTTCAGATTATCGATGATCTTCTGGATTATCAGGGCGACCCCGAAGTTACGGGGAAGAATGTCGGCGATGATCTCGCTGAGGGCAAGCCCACCCTGCCGCTGATTCATGTGATGCGCGAGGGCAGTAAAGCTCAGGCCACCCTGGTGCGTGACGCGATCAACGCAAAAGACAGAGAACGACTGCCCGACATCATTCAGGCTGTGAGAGACTGCGGGAGCCTCGAGTACACCCGCAAGGCTGCGGTCGCGTGTCGGGACAAAGCCCTCGCAGCGCTGAGTAGCTTCCCCGAGTCAACGGCAAAAGTGGCGATGGTTAATCTTGCGGCGCTTTCTCTGGAGCGATCTCACTAAGCATCGAGGAACGCGGCGGATTTGAGGCCTTTGCGCGCTAAGCGGTGAACAGGCCTCGGACGCTGCTCAGCCAGCATCGATGAGCGACAGAAGCTCCCGGGTTTTTTCTTCCATCAGCTGAACATCACCTCGCGACTCCACGTTTAAGCGCACCAAAGGCTCCGTGTTCGATCGTCGGAGATTAAAGCGCCAGTCCGCAAACTCGAAACTCAGTCCGTCCACTGTCTCAAGCCGCAGTGCGGAGTCCGCGTACTTTGCCTCAACCCGCGACAGCACTGCCGCCGGATCTTCGATGGAGCGATTTATTTCGCCGCTGCAGGGAAAGGCCGCCATACGCTCTTCCACCATCGCCGCCAGGGATTGCCCCCGGGCGCTGATGAGATCCGCCACCAAAAGCCAGGGAATCATTCCGCTGTCGCAGTAGGCGAAATCACGAAAGTAATGGTGCGCGCTCATCTCCCCTCCATAGATCGCGTTCTCCAGGCGCATCCGCTCCTTGATAAAGGCGTGTCCCGTCTTGCTCAGCACTGCCCGACCACCAAGCTCCTCCACTACAGCACAGGTATTCCACGTCAGTCGTGGATCGTGGACCACCGGCTCTCCCGGGTGGCGCTTCAGGAACGCCTCTGCCAGCAGGCCAACCAGGTAATATCCCTCAACGAAGCGACCTTGGGCATCAAAGAAAAAGCAGCGATCAAAGTCACCATCCCAGGCAATACCCAGATCCGCGCCGTACTCCCTGACCGCAGCAATGACCGGCTGACGGTTCTCTTCAAGCATGGGGTTGGGCACACCATTGGGGAAGTTACCATCGGGTGCGTGGTGCAACTTAATGAACTCAAAGGGTAACTGGGGCTCAAGCAGGTCCACCACTTTTCCGGCTCCGCCATTCCCAGCATCCACTACTATTTTAAGAGGCTTCAACTTGGGAACATCGATGTAACTCAAGAGATGGGTGACGTAGGCCTCCTCTGTATCCAGCGACTGCAATTGCCCCCGGACAGCAGCGTCCGCAAACTCGTTCCGTTCTGCGAGCGCCTTGATATCAAAAAGCCCCGTATCACCGGAAATAGGCTTTGACCCCTCTCGCACAAACTTCATGCCGTTGTAGTCCTTGGGGTTGTGGCTCGCGGTGACCGCAATACCCCCATCCATTGCGGCATGATGCGTAGCGAAGTAAATTTCCTCGGTACCGCACAAACCAATATCGTAAACGTCAACTCCCTGGGATAGCAGCCCTTCGGTCAATGCTCCCTTGATCGCGGGGCTGCTCAGGCGGATGTCGTGCCCCACCACCACCTTCTTTGGCTTTATCACCGCCGCATAGGCGCAGCCAATGCGCCGGGCAATATCCTCGCTCAGCTGATCAGGAACCCGGCCCCGAACGTCATAAGCCTTGAAGCAGGTAATTTCATCCATAGGAGCGCTCAGTTCTCTTTGAGGTAGTGGTTTTCGTACATATGGTTGGTAGCCTCTACAAAGCCGGGCACGCTGCCACAGTCAAAGCGTCTTCCCTTGAATTTGTAGGCCATGACGCAGCCGCGGTCGGCCTGTATCTGCAGGGCGTCAGTAATCTGCACCTCCCCATTGGCCCCCGGATCAGTCTCGCGGATGATGTCAAAAATATCCGGCGTCAAAATGTATCGTCCGATGATCGCCAGGTTTGACGGCGCCTCGTCTGTACTGGGTTTTTCTACCATTTTGTCCACGCGGTAGATGCCATCTTTCAGCGACTCCCCGGCGATGACACCGTACTTGTGAACTTCGTCTGCCGGCACCTCCATGATCGCAACGATAGAGCAGCGGAACTGATTGTAAAGTTCCGCCATCTGCGCCAGCACACCGGGCCCGTCGTTAATGCACAGGTCATCGGAGAGGACCACGCCAAATGGTTCGCTGCCGATCAGCGTTTCACCGGTGAGAATGGCATGGCCCAGCCCCTTCATCTCCCGCTGGCGCACCATGGTAAAAATGCCTTTATCCAGCACATTACGGATGCTGTCGAGATAGCCCTCCTTGGCGGTACCGCTAATCTGATGCTCCAGCTCATAGCTGATATCAAAGTGATCGGTGATCGCCCGTTTACCGCGACCTGTGACCATGGCACAGGTGGTCATTCCTGCTTCAATGGCCTCCTCGACGCCATACTGCACCAGGGGTTTGTTAACAATGGGGAGCATTTCCTTGGGCATACTCTTGGTCGCCGGCAAAAACCGCGTACCGTAGCCCGCCACGGGAAACATACATTTTTTAATCACTTAAAACTCCTGTCCGCTTTTTGCTGTGCTCATTGATCGTGCGCCCATTAAAACCGGGAGGCATTGCGGACCATGGGTGACCAGAACGCCTGAACGTCAAACTACGAACTGCGTCCGTAGACATCCTCGAAACGCACGATGTCATCTTCTCCCAGATAGCTTCCCGATTGAACCTCAATGAGCTCCACGGGAATTTTGCCCGGATTAGCCAGGCGGTGCTTGTGCCCCAGGGGTATGTACGTCGACTGATCTTCCACCAGGGTAAAAACCTTGTCTTCACAGGTCACCTCGGCGGTACCGTGAACCACAATCCAGTGCTCCGCGCGGTGATGATGCATCTGCAGGGACAGGGTCTGGCCCGGATTAACGACAATGCGTTTCACCTGAAAACGATCACCTTCGATAAGGGACTCATAGCTCCCCCAGGGACGATAAACCCGCTGATGGGTGGAGGCCTCGCTGCGCCCCTCGGACTTCAGACGATTGACGATCTGCTTTACGTTTTGTACTTCGTCGCGATCGGCCACAAGGATCGCATCCGGGGTCTCCACCACAATAAGATTCTTGATACCGGTAGCTGCGATGAGTCGTGACTCGCTGCGTAGATAGCTGTCGGAACAGCCTTCGATCATAACGTCGCCCAGAAGTACGTTGCCGTCACGGTCACGTTCAGACACCTGCCATAAGGTAGACCAGGCACCCACGTCACTCCAACCACAGTCCAGGGGAATAACCCCACCGCGCTGAGTGTGCTCCATAACAGCGTAGTCAATACTGTCTGAGGGACTGGCCAGAAAAGCGTCTTTATCAGGACGCAGGAAGTCGAGGTCAGCACTGGCGTTTGCCATAGCGCGCTCACAGGCGCTGTGGATCTTCGGGGCGTGGGTCTTGAGCTCCTCCAGGTAGACCGAGGCGGACAGCAAAAACATACCGCTGTTCCAGTGGTACTGCCCGCACTCCAGGTACTGCTTCGCCGTCTCTGCATCGGGCTTTTCCACAAAGCTGTCCAGGGCAAAGAGACCATCATCATCACGCTCGCCCAGGCGCAGATAACCGTAGCCGGTCTCTGGGGCATCCGGTACCACACCAAAGGTCATAAGGGCTCCGCTCCCAGCTTTGCCCAGCCCCTGCTTCACTGCCTGCGTGAAGGACTCGGGATTGCGTATCACGTGGTCTGCAGGCAGTACCAGGAGCAGCGCGTCGGGATCAGTAGCAAGCGCCTGAAACGCCGCCAATGCCACAGCGGGCGCGGTGTTGCGTCCCTCGGGTTCCAAAATGATGGCCGCGGGATCCACAGACAGCTGGCGAAGCTGCTCAGCAACCATAAAGCGATGTTCGTCGTTGCAAATGACCAGCGGTGATGCGCTCTCCAGCCCCTTAGTCCGCGCCATGGTGTCCTGGAGCATTGATAACTCACTGGCCAGCGCGAGGAACTGTTTCGGGTACGCCTCCCGGGAAACCGGCCACAGGCGGCTGCCCACCCCTCCGGACAACAACACAGGTATCAACATCAATCGTAAACCTCAAACATACAGTGAAGAGCATTTCCGTCCTCTACGCGGTCCCGGGCCAACAGCAACGCTCCCGGATTTCAATGGCGTAAGGTTTTGTTACCCCATTGTTTTCACCGTGACGGGTGGACTTGTCGGATGCATGCTTTAAACTAACTACTTTTATTACATGACCCTCACCGCACAGACTAACCAATTGACGAGTGCTGGCAAGGGCAGCGGCGCAAAAACGCCGCCAACGCGGCAAAAGACCTGCATCAAGCGCCAACTGCGTCACAGTATCACCGCGCTTGATTACCGCGCTTGTGTGAACCAGAAATTCATGAACTGACAACTTGGCTCGCGGGCATAGAATGCTGGCATTAACCTCGCGAAAAAATCCCGCGAAAACCAGGCGCAGAGACTCAGCACGGAATCTCGCCCAACCTCCCCATCAATTATCCCGGACGACACAAAACCCATGAATTCTCAATCGAGCTACGCAAAAGACGAACTAGTTGCCTGCGGCCATGGCAATTTGTTTGGCCCGGGAAATGCTCAGTTGCCAGTGGGCAACATGCTCATGCTCGATCGCATCACTCACATCAGCTCTGAGGGCGGAGCCCACGACAAGGGGCAGATCATTGCCGAGTTGGACATCCACCCGGACCTGTGGTTTTTCGACTGTCATTTTCCTGGCGATCCCGTAATGCCCGGCTGTCTCGGTCTCGATGCCATGTGGCAATTGGTGGGGTTCTTTTTGGGCTGGCGCGGCAATCCCGGTCGCGGACGGGCGCTGGGCTCCGGCGAAGTCAAGTTCACCGGGCAGATTTTGCCAACGGCATCTAAGGTTACCTACACCATAGATATCAAACGCGTCATCGAGCGAAAGCTGGTGATGGGTATCGCAAACGGTACCGTCAGCGTTGACGGCAAAGAGATCTATCATGCATCTGATCTTCGCGTCGGACTGTTCCAATCGACGGAGAGTTTTTAAACCATGCAACAGGTCATGCAACAGGTCATGCAACGACGAGTAGTTGTGACAGGTCTGGGGATTGTGTCCTGCCTGGGTAACGATGCCGAGACGGTCACTCAGGCGCTTCTTGATGGTCGCTCGGGCATCAGCACCAATCAGGCGCAAATAGACGTCGGTATGCGCTCCCACGTGGCCGGCGCGCCCGACATTGACTTTAAAGACCATATAGACCGCAAACAGCTCCGCTTTATGGGCGCTGCGGCGGCTTACGCGTACATCGCAATGCAGCGCTGCATTGCAGACGCAGGGCTGAACGACAGTGAGATATCCAACGACCGCACGGGCATTATCGCCGGTTCCGGCGGCGCCTCTTCCGCCAGCCAGACCGAAGCAGCAGACATCCTGCGCGAGCGCGGCCTTCGCAGAGTAGGGCCCTACCGGGTGACCCAGACCATGGGCAGTACCGTCTCTGCCTGCCTCGCCACTCCTTTCAAGATCCGCGGCGTTAATTACTCAATCTCATCAGCCTGCTCCACCAGCGCCCATTGCATTGGCAACGCCATGGAGCAGATACAGCTGGGCAAGCAGGACCGCGTGTTTGCGGGCGGCGGTGAGGAGCTTCACTGGACCATGAGCAGTCTGTTCGATGCCATGGGAGCCCTTTCCACAAAGTACAACGACACCCCCGAACAGGCTTCCCGGGCCTACGATGCCGACCGCGATGGCTTTGTTATCGCAGGTGGAGGCGGCATGGTCGTGCTTGAGGCTCTGGAAGTCGCCCAGGCCCGCGGCGCGAAAATCTACGCGGAACTCGTGGGTTACGGCGCCACATCCGACGGTTACGATATGGTCGCGCCCTCAGGCGAAGGCGCGGTGCGATGCATGCATCAGGCTCTGTCTACCGTAGAAGGCCCCATTGATTACATTAATGCCCATGGCACCAGCACTCCCGCGGGAGACATTCAGGAGCTCAAGGCGGTGCGGGAGGCCTTTTCTGACAAAGGCTATACTCCGGTCATCGGCTCTACAAAATCCCTGTCGGGGCACTCCCTGGGTGCGGCCGGCGTGCAAGAGGCGATCTACAGCCTGTTGATGCAGCAGGCGGGCTTTATTGCTGCCTCGGCGAACGTCGAAAATCTCGACCCTGAAGCAGAGGGAATGCCCATTGCCCGGGAGCGACACGACAACGCGGACCTCCAACGGGTAATGTCCAACAGCTTTGGCTTCGGAGGCACCAACGCATCGCTGGTGTTTCAGGCCTTCACCGGCTGATACCGGTCATGCTGGGCGGGGCATCGCCCGCCCTCACTGCAGCAGATCATCCAAGCTGACTATCTGAAGGGGCTGCCCCTGCTCAACGGTCTCTCCGACAGGGATCACAGCCAAGGCATCACTTGCGGACAAAGAGCTGAGCACCCCCGAACTTTGATTGGCATAGGGCGTCGCCCATATTTCACCATCCCTCTGGGACGTCGATACCCGAAGAAACTCCTGTCGACTGCCCGGTGTTGTTAACGCAAAATCTGCCCGTGCCGGCCGGGACATCAAGGTCGCATCCTCCCGTCCCTGCAGCTTGCAGAGGTAAGGCCTCGCCAACAACAGAAATGTGACAAAGGCGGACGAGGGGTTTCCCGGCAGACCGATGAAGGGTGTGGAAGCCACGTGACCAAATGCAAAGGGCTTCCCTGGCTTTATAGCAATACGCCACAGCGCGATCTCACCCAGCGCCTCTACGGCGTCCCGCACGTGATCTGCCTCGCCCACAGACACCCCGCCACTACTCACGATCACATCGGCGCTACCGGCCCCCAGTAAAAGGGCTTCCCGGGTTGCCACAGCGGTATCGCGGACGATGCCCAGATCTAGCACCTTGCAGCCCAGCGCACTGAGCAGACCAAACAGCATGGGGCGGTTACTGTTAAAGATTGCACCCGAGGGCAATGCTCCGGATCCGGGCTCCCGCAACTCGTTGCCCGTGGACAGGAGTGCCACCGTGAGTTTCTGAAACACAGGCACCTGAGCAATACCCTGGGAAGCCAGAAGGCCCATATCCTGAGGTCTGAGTCTCCGCCCGCGCGAGAGGAGCAGGCTACCCGCCCGACAATCCTGACCTTTGCGTCGGATGTGCTGCCCGGCTCGGACGTCCCGGGGCAGCTGTGCAAAACCCTCTGCCTGGTGCACATCTTCCTGCATGACCACGGCGTCGGCCCCGACAGGGATCTCTCCACCGGTAAATATTCTCGCGACGCTGTTCTGCTCGAGACTCGACCCCGCATCGCCGGCCGCGACACGCGCGCTCACGGGCAACTTGCGTCCAGCGTCACTGGCCCGAAGAGCGAATCCATCCATAGCGCTATTGTCAGCCGGGGGCACGTCAATGACCGCATGCTGATCCTCCGCCAGTATTCGGCCCAGGGCATCCTCCAAGAGAACCGGCTCCCCCGGGAGACGGCAGGTGGCATTGGCAAGCAGCTGCTCCAGCGCCTCATTCAACGGTAGGAGGGGTTTCAAGAAATAAACTCAGTGATTGGTGAGAACCGTCACGAAATTGCAGGGGCGGTGAGCACTATCCAACTGATCCTTCAGAATTCCGTTCCAGGCGGTGCGGCAGGCGCCGGTAGACCCCGGCATACAGAATATCGCGGTTCGGTTAGCCAGACCGCCAATGGCCCGGGACTGAATCGTGGAGGAACCGATCTCGGCAAGAGACAGGGCTCGAAAAGTCTCACCAAACCCCTCGATGGTTTTATCAAAAAGGGGGGATACTGCCTCGGGGGTGGAGTCTCTTCCTGCAAAACCAGTCCCTCCCGTCACCAGAACCGCATGCACGCTAGCGTCAACAATCCATTGAGAGAGCACTGCACGGATCGCATAGATGTCGTCAGGGGTTAAAGCGCGCTGAACAATCCGATGCCCCTCATCCCGGGCTGCCTGTGCAAGAAAGTCCCCCGAAGTATCGTTCTCCGGTCCCCGGGTGTCCGATACGGTCAGCACTGCAATTCCCAGAGGAACAGCCCCATTAGCTTCTGTGCCTGTGGATTCTGATGACTCTTCTGCCATGACGGTCAGGCGACCTCCTTGGTGTTTTTGCTTTCGGCATAATCCCTGACCGTGGCGTTTATAAAACCGCGCCAGGGCACCTGCTTGATCGCGAAGGTGTCGCGCAATCGACTGCAGTCAAAAAACCGTGTTTCTGCACTCTCATCCGGACGTTTGTCCTTGGCGCTAATCACAATGTCACCACAGTCGCGATACTGACTCATGGCAGCCAGTGCCGCCTCGGCAAACGCGTACTTCGTGGTGCGATCCCCAGAGCTATAGTGATAGACACCCCGGGCGTCTGCACCCACGCTAAGCTGATCAAGCATTGCCGCCAGAACCCGCGCGACATCAGCGCAGGCTACGGGCGTGAAGACATTTTGATCATCGAAAGTGGCGTGGCGCTCGCCGCTCATTCTGGACAACATTCGTGTCAGAAAATTACTGTCGGTGCTCGCAAACAGGGGGCCGGTCCGCAGTACGATGGCTGAGGGCGCGGCCTGGATGACGCGAGTCTCTGTCTCCATAATCTGGAAGCCAGGCTCGTCAAACGCATCAGGGGCATCAAACTCCCGCAAGCTCCGGGTACCCTGACCGGCGAACACACGATCGCTAGATAGCAGCAGGTAAGGTATGGCACTGTGCTCGCAGGCCTTCGATAGCCAGTGGGCGCGCTCGATATCAATTGGCTGGGGTATTTCGCCGGTGGATACCTGCCAGGCGAGACGCAAATCCACTACCGCCTGGGGTTTATCTTTCCGGGCCGCCTTTTTAGCCTGGCGCTCGCTGCGCCACCGTGCCGAAGCGGTATTTACTGCTAATCCTCTATGTCGTCCCCATTGAGCAAAGACGACCTGCAGTGCCATCCCCACCGGATTGTCCGCGCCAATGAGAAGAACGTCCACGGGGGCTCAGAGAGCCCCGGACTGGCGTATAGATTTTCCCAGGCGCCGCTGAGCGGCAGTCCACAACGGCAAGAAAAAACCAGTCAAGATAGACATCGAGACAGTGATCATGAAAAACCTCCTCGTTAAAAAGGAATATCGTCGTCAATATCACCCATAGCTGCCGGTTGTGATGAAGGTGACGAAGTTGGTGGCCCCCCCTGAGACGCGGAGTCCATGCTTGACCCGCTCCCACTTCCGCCACCAACTTCCGAGTAGCTCTGATCATAACCACCGTCGTTACCGCCAGCGTTTCCGCCGCGACTGTCAAGCATCTGCATCTCGTTACCGACTATTTCCGTGGTATAGCGGTCCTGTCCCGACTGATCCTGCCACTTGCGGGTGCGGATGGAGCCCTCGACATAGAGCTTGGAACCTTTTCGCAGATACTCAGCGGCGATCTCGGCAAGGCGGTTAAAGAACACCACACGATGCCATTCGGTGCGCTCCTGCGGCTGCCCCGTTTGTTTATCTTTCCAGGTCTCTGAGGTGGCCAGACGGACGTTTGTCACCGAGCCGCCGGAGGGCATAAAGCGCGTTTCAGGATCTGCGCCCAGATTGCCCACAAGAATCACTTTATTGACGCCGCGCGAAGCCATATAGCTATTTCCGAATCTGTAAAAAAGGGCCGATCAATATAGCAATCCGCCTCTGGAATTGCGACAGCATAAACGTTCAAGCAGCGCTGGCTGCAGCCCCGGATTCAGGCCTTGGGGCTATGCGCCAGATCAGCAGTAGCCAAAGGAACGCGGCCATTACCACCAGCCACAGGAGCGCCGAAAGCCCCCCATAGCCATAGACCAAGCCCCCGGTGGTGCCTCCGGCAAAAGCGCCGAGAAACTGGCAGGTTGCATAGATACCCAGTGCAGTACCCTTGCCATGGGCAAACACGGCTTTGCTGACGAGAGACGGCAGTGCGGCCTCGAGGTAGTTCACCGCTGTGAAGAACCCGCCCAACGCTGCGTAGAGCAGCAGCGTATCTTCGCCCAGAAAAAGCGCTGCCAGCGACAGGGGCATCATCAATACGGTGATTTTCAGTGCCAGTCCAGGCCGGCCTCCCCGTTCGGAAAGTCGCAAAAAGGGATACATCCCCAGTAGTGACACCACGAGCACCGGGAGATAGACCTGCCAGTGCGAGTCCCTGGGAACCCCCATGCTGCCCTCAATCACCGCAGGCACCACCAGGAATGACGCCGTGAGCATAAAGTGGAGCAGAAACACCGAACCATTGAGGCGCTGCAAGACTGGGTCTTTTAGCACCGGTCTAAACATATTGCGATCTGCGCCAACGCCTTCGTGGGTCCGTGCGACCGCCGACGGTATTCCCAGCAGTACTATGGCCATACCCAATAGCGCCAGCGCTGCGGTCATCCAGAACACCGCCGCCAACCCACCCCAGGCGGCCAACAAAGGGCCGCAGATCAAGGCCAGGGCAAAGGAGAGGCCTATGCTGATACCGATCACGGCCATGGCCTTAGTGCGCTGCTCCTCGGAAGTAAGGTCCGCAGCCAGCGCCATCACCGAGCCAGAGATGGCACCCGCACCCTGAAGCGCGCGCCCCACGGCGATCATTGGCACGCTCTCCGCCAGCGCCGCCACCACGCTGCCGAGCACAAAGAGGGCCAGGCCACCGAGAATTACGGGCTTGCGGCCGATTTTGTCCGAGAGCCAACCGAGGGGAATCTGCAGCAAAGCCTGGGTGGCACCGTAGGCGCCGAGGGCCACACCGATCATCAGTGGTGACGCGCCCAGCATGTCAGCGGCGTATAGCGCCAGCAGGGGCAGCGCCATGAAAAGGCCGAGCATGCGAAAGCTGTAAAGCAGCGCCAACGCAGCAACGACGCGACGCTCCAGCGCTGTCATGGGATTAGTTGTTAGCAATTCAGAGGTACCTCACGAATGACGCAGATGGTAACAGCTTTTCCGCGAACGCCGACCATCCACAGCTGCTCAGCCGGCGTATATTTACCCGATTTTCTGGCTAATCTTTGTTCGCCCCCAGCCGTCACCTTATACTGGGTGGCTTTTGCCTGTTACTTGCGGAAATCAGTATGGATACAATTCAACTGCGTGGTGCACGGACGCACAACCTGAAAAACATCAACCTGGATATTCCCCGGGACAAGTTGGTTGTGATCACAGGACTCTCGGGTTCCGGAAAATCGTCCCTCGCCTTTGACACGCTCTATGCCGAGGGTCAGCGACGCTACGTGGAATCGCTGTCCACCTACGCACGCCAGTTCTTGAGCATGATGGAAAAGCCCGACATCGATCACGTGGAGGGGCTTTCACCAGCCATCTCCATAGAGCAGAAATCCACTTCCCATAACCCGCGGTCCACCGTAGGCACCATCACCGAGATCTATGACTATCTCAGGCTGCTGTTTGCCCGGGTAGGTAAACCCCATTGCCCTACGCACAATCGCCACCTGCAGGCGCAGACCGTAAGCCAGATGGTGGATACAGTGCTGGCGCAACCTGAGGGCGCCAAGCTAATGCTGCTGGCGCCTGTGGTTCGCGAGCGAAAAGGGGAGCATCACCATGTCTTTGAAGAGCTCCGCGGCGCCGGTTTTGTCCGGGCGCGGGTAGACGGCAGCGTCAGGGATCTTGACGACCTCCCGGATCTGGACAAAAAGAAAAAACACAGCATTGAGGTTGTGGTGGACCGCTTCAAGGTTCGGGATGATCTTAAGCAACGCCTCGCCGAGTCCTTTGAAACCGCGCTGGAGCTCACAGACGGTCTGGCGCTGGTAGTGGACATGGACGGCGAATCCGCTGATCTGGTGTTTTCGGCGCGCTTTGCGTGCCCCGAGTGTGGTCACAGCATCAACGAGCTTGAGCCGCGCCTGTTCTCCTTCAACAACCCCGCCGGCGCCTGTGGAAGCTGCGATGGCCTTGGCGTCCGGCAGTTTTTCGATCCTGACCGGGTCGTACTTTTTCCCGAGGCCAGCCTCGCTGAGGGCGCCATTCGTGGCTGGGATCGCCGTAACGTCTACTACTTCCACATGCTCACATCGCTGGCAAGCCACTTTGGTTTTGACATTGACACACCCTTTGAGGAGCTATCGGCGAAACACCGCAAGATTATTCTGGAGGGCAGTGGCAAGGAGGAAATCAGCTTCTCCTATGTGAATGACCGTGGGGACGTATTCAAGCGCTCCCATGCCTTTGAAGGCATCATCCCCAACATGGAACGCCGCTACCGCGATACCGAGTCGCAGTCAGTGCGTGAGGATCTGTCGAAGTTTCTTACCACCGCGCCCTGCTCGGAGTGTGGTGGCAGTCGTCTTTGCGAGGACGCGCGGCATGTTCTGGTGGACGATCGCAATCTGCCTGATATTACCGCGTTACCGGTAGGTCAGGCGGAGGATTACTTCGCCGCCCTTGATCTGAAAGGCCGAGAGGCCGAAATTGCCGAGAAAATACTTAAGGAGATACGCGCCCGCTATCGTTTTCTCGTCGATGTGGGTCTTAACTATCTCAGCCTGGATCGCAGCGCCGAGACGCTCTCCGGCGGAGAAGCCCAGCGGATTCGTCTGGCATCCCAGATCGGTGCGGGGCTTGTGGGCGTGATGTACATCCTTGATGAGCCGTCTATCGGTCTACACCAGCGCGACAACGAACGCCTGCTGCGCACCCTCACACATCTTCGGGATCTGGGCAACACGGTACTCGTAGTGGAGCACGATGAAGACGCTATCCGAACAGCGGACCACATTATCGATATCGGCCCGGGCGCAGGTGTCCATGGGGGCACCATTGTTGCCCAGGGCGATGCCCAGGCCATAATGGACGAGAAAAACTCCCTGACCGGCGCCTACCTCTCGGGGGAGCGGTGCATCGAAATCCCGGAAAAGCTTGTAGGCAGAAACGATGACAAGCTCCTTCGACTCAGCAAGGCATCGGGAAACAACCTACAGGCGGTAGATCTTGAGATTCCAGTGGGGCTCCTGACCTGCGTAACGGGTGTTTCCGGTTCCGGTAAGTCAACCCTGATCAACGCCACGCTGTACCCGCTGGCAGCCACTGCCCTGAACGGTGCAACCACCCTCACTCCCGCAGCACATGAGGGCATGGAGGGTCTTGAGCACATCGACAAATGCATCGATATCGACCAGAGCCCTATTGGACGTACGCCAAGATCCAATCCCGCGACCTATACAGGGATTTTCACTCCGGTGCGGGAGTTGTTTTCGGGCACACAGGAAGCCCGCTCCCGGGGCTACAAACCGGGGCGCTTCAGCTTTAACGTGAAAGGAGGCCGTTGTGAGGCCTGCCAGGGCGATGGCGTCACCAAGGTGGAGATGCACTTCCTCCCCGACGTCTATGTACCCTGCGATATCTGCAAGGGTCGACGCTATAACCGCGAAACCCTGGATATTCGCTACAAAGGCAAAAATATCCACGAGGTGCTGGATATGACCATCGAGGATGCCCTGGAGTTTTTCGAGGCGGTACCCACAATCGCACGTAAGCTGCAGACGCTCATAGATGTAGGCTTGAGCTATGTGCGGCTCGGTCAGGCGGCAACCACCCTTTCGGGGGGTGAAGCCCAGCGCGTCAAACTGTCCCGGGAACTCTCAAAGCGGGATACCGGCCGGACACTCTATATCCTGGACGAACCCACCACCGGCCTGCACTTTGAAGACATTCGGCAGCTCTTGCAGGTGCTCCACAGGCTGCGTGACCACGGCAACACCGTAGTGATCATTGAGCACAACCTGGATGTCATCAAAACCGCAGACTGGATCGTGGATCTTGGTCCGGAGGGCGGTAGTGGCGGCGGGCAGATCATCGCTACCGGTACGCCGGAGACCGTGGCCAAGAACAAGAAGTCGCATACCGGAAGCTTTTTGAAGCCCATGTTTGGGAGCAAGCCTGGCAAAAGTAAGGCGGCGTAACCAGTAACAGCACACACGACCTTGATTCACTGAGTCTTTGCTGATCACACTCAACGAAGTAGAAAACTCGTCCCTGTGTCGCTCCGTTTCACGCCACCGCCGCTGCAGGCCTGTTGTGAAGCAATCAGGAGCGCTCTGCGCGACGCGTTACAACAGGGGTGGTGTTATCCGCGACCACTGGATCGTTGTGGCGAGTCAAAACAATAGGCACAAAAAAGCCGGGCATAAACCCGGCTTCTCGTAACACTCTCTAACTCCAGCGGCTTATTCGTCGCCGGCGTCGTCGTAGCTCTCGGGCTCAGGACGATCCACAAGCTCAACATATGCCATAGGGGCCTTGTCGCCTGTGCGGTAGCCGCACTTCAGGATTCGGATATAACCACCAGGGCGCGCCTG
>NZ_CBFHZO010000013.1:0-2099 GCF_965660375.1 Congregibacter sp.
GTTTACCCTCTGAATACGAGCGTGCTGGAAGGAGTGAATAACCGCATCAAGGTCATCAAACGCATGGCCTACGGCTATCGCGATAGCGACTACTTTTTCCTGAAGATCAAATCAGCTTTTCCCGGAAAGGCGCGATGAACCAAATTTAAGGGGGCGTTCCACCATCCCGTGCAAGAGCAGCTCGTGGGTGTAAGGATCTAAAGGCGGTATGCCACCGTGGTGACGTTCGAAGTGCAGATCAGAGGGCGTGACAGTCCCCACCAGGTTCTCCAGCGGTGTGAATGATGCAATTCCCAGCGCCGGTACTCGCGCGATCTCGGCAAAAGGAGAACGCTCGCCCAGCGCGGAAGGGCCGGGTCCCGGCTTGCGTGCCTCACTGCTGGCGTCGACGCCTAGCGAAACACCGGCGGCGACGGCGCCAGCGGAGCCCACCGCTGCGCCCAGTAATTGTCGTCGATCCATCACCATGCCATCCGAAGGCCTTGACCTGCTCACAGTTCACCGCCCGATGCGCGGTTGTCGTCGCGATAGTATTGAAGAGCGGGCATGGTGATGGTCGGCAGTGTCCTCGCATCAAGGGTGCTATCCGCATCAAGCAGTCCATTCAGGTACAGGATGAAGGCGGTGCTGGCATAAACTTGATTATCAGAAAGCGAGCCTGGGCTCTCGTAAGGCATCGCGCGACGGATGTAGTCAAACAATGTGGTGGCATAAGGCCAGTAGTTGCCAATGTCCCGGACAAGCGAACGATCCGCCGCTAAGGCGTCGGGGCTCACTCGTTCACCGCCGGCCAGTGCCGCTGCTGATGCACCCTTCCCGGCATCGCCATGGCAGTTTGCGCATGTTTTTGCGTAAACCGCCTTTCCAGCTGCGACACTGCCGCTACCACTTGGCAGGCCTCGGCCATCGGGGGAGACATCGATGTCCCTTGCGGCAATCTCCGCAGCGGAGGCGATCGTCCCCAACCCCATACTGGCCGAGCTTTCTGCGCTGGCCTGAAGAGCCGGGAAACCCCCAGCCAAAATCAAAGCCCCTAGCGCTAGCCAGCCAGGGGTGCGTAGTTGCGAATTGCAGGGATTTATTGGCTGCATACAGGCATCCAAAGCAAGTTTTGCGCTTAACTCACCATGCCTTAAGTGTCGTCGGTGCCGCAAGCCATAGCCCGAGTGATGTCACCCTGTTTGAGCGACTCCTTGTGTTGCGGGTGTATTTGTCTGCCGCCGTATATAATCACCGCCCTCATACCGACTCACTAAAAAGGATAGCTAACCATGACCACCGGTAAACAGCTTTACAGCACGCTCGCCGACGGCAAACTCACCGTTGAGGTCGTAGAAAAAGAGTTCGCGGCTCCCACGGGCAACTCCGTGCTGGTTCAGATGGAAGCGGCGCCTATTAACCCGTCTGACCTTGCGATTCTCACCAGTGCTGCTGATCTGGACAACGCCGAGTACTCCCCGGGCAAGTTTGTTGCAGATATGCCTGAGCCCTTTAACAGCGCCCAAAAAGCCCGTCACGGTCAGCGTTTGCCCGTGGGCAACGAAGGCGCCGGTACCGTCATCGCCGCGGGTGATACCGAAGCCGCGCAAGCCCTCATGGGGCAGCGGGTTGCCTGCGTACCTGGCAATGCCTACTCCCAATACTGCTACGCCGACGCGGGAATGTGCCTGCCTCTGGGCGATCTTACTTCCGAGCAGGGTGCTTCTGCCTTCGTGAATCCCATGACGGCGCTCGGTTTCGTAGAAACCGCAAAAATGGAAAACCAGGGCGCGATCATCCACACCGCTGCGGCGTCAAACCTCGGCCAGATGCTGGTGAAAATTTGCCAGGAAGATGACATTCCCCTGGTAAACATTGTCCGGAAGGCAGAGCACGTGGAGCTGCTCAAGGGCCTGGGTGCGACCCACGTCATCAACTCTTCCGACGATGATTATTTCAAGCAGCTCAAGAGCGCCATTGAGACCACCGATGCCTACTTCGGCTTTGATCCCATCGGCGGCGGCAATGCTGTCGATACCTGCTTTAAAGCCATGGAGCAGGTCGCCGTGAGCAAAATGACCGAGTACTCGCGCTATGGTTCCGATCAGGCGAAAAAGATG
>NZ_CBFHZO010000014.1:0-20666 GCF_965660375.1 Congregibacter sp.
TCTGCGGCGAATACGCTATAGCCCAGCTCCGAGAGCATTTCGGCACGCTTTACCTCGTAGTCCGTCAGTCCGTCCCAGTCGTGGACGATGAGCACCGTACCCTTACTGTCTGCAGCGGGCTCGTAGTAGCCTTCGTACTCCTGCCCCGCGACCTCGTAGGCAACAGCCTCACCCGCGAGGAGGCTCTGGGAGTGCAGCGTAGCGACGGCAAACAAACCGAGACTGAGTCCTTTGATATTCTTCATGCTCAAATCCTTCTGTAGAACAGTTAAGGGACAATTTGTAATCATGGTTTTTACGTAGGCCGGAGGCAAGCAGTTTGACGACACTGGACGGGTGGGTCATCGGTGGCTATCTCGTGGCAATGCTGGGACTCGCCCGGTGGCTCGGCCGCAATCAGAGCACCGAGCGTGAATACTATCTTGGCGGGGGCCTCCCCGCGCCGGCGCTCGCGACCTCGATACTGGCGACGCAGTGCTCAACCAACAGTCTTCTCGGAGCGCCTGCCTTTGTTGGTTTTGCTGCAGGCGGCGGTCTGCTGTGGCTGCAATACGAGTTGGCCGTGCCCCTGGCCATGCTGGGTCTGGCCTTTTTGTTTCCCGCCGTGCATCGCAGCGGCGTGATTTCTATCTATGCCTTCCTGGAAGAACGCATCGGCCGCGGCGCCCGCCTGACAGCCAGTGCAAGCTTCCTGTTCTTTCGGGGCGTGGCTACGGGCGTCACGGTGTATGGCGTGGCATCGGTACTGTCATTGATAACGGGCATCGGCTACGTTCCTGCCGTCGCGCTCCTTATGGGCGTCACGGTCACCTATGACGTGATGGGCGGCATGCGGGCCGTGGTGATTTCCGACGTGCTGCAAATGCTGCTGCTCATCGCTGCGGTGTTGGCCTCACTCATCTGGCTTGCACCAGACCTTTGGCAACATTTTGATGCGCTGTCGGCGCGCACCGAACCACTCGTCAATGATTGGGGTGTCAGCGGGGAAACGAACTTCGGCTTCTGGCCAATGCTCTTTGGCGGGCTGTTTCTTTACATGGCCTACTACGGTTGCGATCAAAGCCAGGCCCAGCGACTTCTTGCTGCCCGAAACGAGGAGGATCTTCACAAGATCCTGGTTTTCAATGGGTTGCTGCGTTTTCCTTTGGTGCTTGCCTATTGTGTGCTGGGACTGTGTCTTGCCGCCTACGCACTCCAACAACCCGGGTTTATCGATACGTTACCCCTCACCGCATCGGGAGCGCCTAATCTGAATATGGTGTTTCCGGCGTTTGTGCTGCGTGAGTTTGCCCCCGGCCTGGCGGGCCTCGCGATCGTAGGCCTCTTTGCCGCCGCAATGTCTTCCATCGATTCGGCGCTCAACAGTCTGTCCGCAAGCACGCTCGAAGATTTTATGCCTTCCGGTACTGCCGGGTCCGAACGGAGCCGGTTTGTAACCTCAAAAATCGTCACTCTGGGCTGGGGTCTTTTTGCCGTGGCGTTCTCCTTTGGCGTCGAACACATTGCCAGCACCTTGTTGGAATCCATCAACAAAGTCAGTTCTCTGGTAAACGGTCCACTCCTGGGTCTGTTCATGATTGCCGTCCTGTTGCCGGGTACCAAATCATCCGTCGCCATCGCCGCATTTGTCGGCGGCGTTGTAATGAATTTCGCCCTTTGGCAGCTGGCAACGGATGTGTCCTGGCTCTGGTGGAATCTCTGTGGATGCCTTGCCACACTGGCGGCGGTGCTATTGCTCACCAATGGGCAGCGCTCCTGGATAGCTGCCCGTGATGCGCTTCTCGCCACGAGCACACCTCTGGCAACGCGAGCGAGCCTCACAGGTGGCTTTTTCATCATGCTCACCCTATTGGTGATAGCACAAGGCTATGGTTAGCGGCTCGATAAAGAGTTTTTCCCTAGACTATCTAGCGCTATACTGCTCGCATGGCGACGATCTGACATCACGAGTTTATGCGCGGCAAGAGTGTTTTATCCGCACCTCGCCGCCCGGCTAGAAAAAGCTATGGGTGAGAGCTGCAGTTAAGAGCTCAAGCGGAACCTTTACTCGCTCTGATCGTCTAACTTCGGGTAACAAAATTCATCATTGTGAGGCAGTAAATAATGGCAAATCCGAGAGTGTATGACGTTGACGCAGCCTTAGGCGCGGCGGTCAGCACCAACAAGGTACTGAGAAACACCTACATGCTGCTCGGCATGACGTTGTTGTTCAGCGCTTTTACAGCGGGCGTTTCCATGATCATGGGTCTTCCCCAGGGCGCTGCACTGCTGTTGAGCCTTGTGGGCTTTGGCCTGTTGTTTGTGGTGCATAAAACCGCAGACAGCTCCAAAGGACTGGTCGCAATTTTCGCCTTTACAGGCGTGATGGGTGCATCCCTCGGGCCCATGCTTAATTACTACCTGGCCATGCCCAACGGTCCTTCCCTGGTATTGCAGGCGCTCGCCGGCACGGCCGTGGTGTTCTTCGGACTGTCCGCCTACGCGCTGACTACCCGCAAGGACTTCTCGTTTATGGGCGGATTTCTGATGGTGGGTCTGATCGTTGCCGTTGTTGCAATGATCGCCAACATCTTTTTGGCGATTCCCGCACTATCGCTGACGATCTCCGCAGCGGTGGTGATGATCATGTCCGGTCTGATCCTGTTCGACACGAGCCGAATAATCAACGGCGGAGAAACGAACTACATCCGGGCTACGGTAAGTTTGTACCTGAACATCTACAACCTGTTCATTCACATTCTTCATCTGCTGACAGCCCTTTCCGGCGACGATTAAGACACCTAAGCGCCGCCTGGCGGTACCGCAGCACCCTAAAGCCCCGGCAGTGTCCGGGGCTTTTTTATGGGTATATAGGTCTATTGTTTATACTGCAGCCCATGCGCTACACCCTTTTAGTTCTTAGCCCCCCCGACGGCGGTTCCAGCGCTCGACAGGCCCTGGAGTTCGCCAAAGCCCTGCGCCGAGGAGAGCATGATATCGCCTGCGTATTTTTCTATGATGCCGGCGCCCTGACTGCCTTGGCGGGCTGTGAGCCCAGCGCTGACGAAGAGAATTTACGCGGCGCCTGGCAGGCAATCGGAGAGGCCGGGAACATTCCTTTAATAGTCTGCGTGGCCTCCGCTCAACGCTTTGGCATCGGTGACGGCCGGGATCTGAAGGACCGCTGCCTGCCGGGGTTTGCTATCGCTGGACTCGGTGAGTTTATTGAGGCCTCCAGCAACTCAGACCGACTGATGACCTTTGGCGATTCGACGTGATCATGTCCGACAGCGACAGGAAACCGCTCATACTGTTCCAAAGCTCTCCTTACGAGGGCTCCCTGGGGCGTTCAGCGATCGACCTGGCGCTCGCCTTCGCTGTCTTTGCCCAGGATCCAGTTGTTGTGTTCAGTGGGGATGCCGTGCTGTCTCTCAAAGACGGGCAAAACGCTGATGCGGTGGGCCGTAAATCTTTGCGCAAAGTCATCGACTCCCTCCCGCTTTACGATCTGGACACCGTGTATGTCGATCAGACCTCGCTGCGAGACCATGGCGTGGATTCTTCGGGACTTCCCGATTTTGCCGTTAGTCTATCGGCTCCGGAGCTACGACAGTTGATCCAGGAGGCGAGCCATGTCATCAGTCTCTGAGCGCACGCTGCACTGCTTGTCCTGCACGCCTCGGTCTCCGGCGGCACAGCGACTCCTTGCCCGTTTAGAGCCGCAGGACCCGGTGCTGCTGTTGGGTAAGGCCGTTATTCTCGCTGGCGAGTCTCACCCAGAGATTCAGGAATGGGTGGCCACCGGGGCACTGCTCTACGCTCTGGAGGCGGACCTTCAGGCCTATGGCGTTAGTGCCTTACACCCCTCAGTTGTCTCTGCGGATTATGCACACTGGGTAAAGCTCAGCGAAAACCATCGAACACAAACTCTGTGGCGGTGACACAGCTGATGAAGGGGCAAAAGCTACCCGCGCTCACCGATGAGGGCTTTTTGATACAGGCATCTGACTGGAGCGCCAGCGTTGCTGAAGTGCTGGCGATGGAGGAGTCCATCACCCTCACCGCGGCCCACTGGGAAATTATCGAGTTACTGCGGGACTATTACGTTACCTATGACTCCTCCCCCGCGATGCGGGCATTGGTAAAATTCTGCAAATTGCGCCTGGGAGATGACAAGGGCTGCAGCATCTATCTTTTGAAGCTTTTTCCTGGATCACCGGCCAAGCTAGCCAGTAAAATCGCCGGCCTTCCAAAACCTGCGAACTGCCTTTAGTTATGTTGCCCTGGCAAACCGATCCCGAAAACTACGCACACCTGTTTGCTCAAAAATGCGACGACGTCGAAACAAGCATGCACTCTCTGGCGTTACCGGAGGCCGAACGGTTTTCTTCCCCGAGCGAATCCTACCGCGTGCGTGCAGAGTTTCGCGTCTGGCATGACGGCGACGAGATCAACTACGTCATGTTTGACCCCGCCAATCCCCGAACGCCAGTTGTCATCGAGGATTTCGTGCCGGCACTGGCACCCATCCGGACGCTCATGCCGAGGCTTCTTGAATATCTAAAGCCCCGTCCGGTACTACGCCGCAAGTTATTCCAAGCGGAATTTATGGCCACGACCACGGGCGAGCTGCTGGTCACGCTGATCTACCATCGCCCTCTGGATGACGCCTGGGAGGAGGAAGCTCGGGTGCTTGCCCGGGAGTTTGCTATCTCCCTGGTGGGGCGAAGTCGCAAGCAAAAGCGCGTTATCGGTCAGGATTTTGTGGTTGACGAGTTTTTCGTGGACGGGCGCTGCTATCGGTACCGCCAATACGAACAGTCCTTTGTGCAGCCCAACGCGCCGATCAACGAAGCGATGCTGAACTGGGCCCTAAGGCAGGGGAAGTCCTGTTCCGGAGATCTATTGGAGCTTTATTGCGGCAACGGTAACTTCACCCTGCCCCTTGCCAGCAGCTTCTCCAACGTCATCGCCACCGAGTTATCCAAGAGTGGCACCCGCGCAGCCCTGGAGAATCTTAGAGACAACAGCGTTGAAAACGTGGAAGTGGTTCGCCTGAGCGCTGAGGAAGTGAGCGAGGCCATGAGTGGTGTTCGGGAGTTCCGGCGACTGGCTGCCCTGCCGAAGCCCCTGGCGGACTACGACCTGCGCACCGTATTTGTGGATCCACCGAGAGCGGGCCTGGATCCGGCGACGCTCGATTGTGTTCGTCAGTACGAGACGATGCTATACGTCTCCTGTAACCCGAAAACCCTGAAGAGCAATATTGAGGCGCTGGCAAACAGTCATGGAGTGACGCGCTATGCGCTTTTTGACCAGTTCCCTTACACGGCGCACATCGAGAGCGCGGTGCTCCTTCAGCGGCGTTAAAGCGCAGCTTCCTCGCGGCCAGTGCGCTAGGATGACAGTTCCGCTACCCGTCGCGTCAACAGGTCATCGACCCGTTCAATGTCGGCGGCGGCGATCTCCTGGTAGGCAAGGTCCAGCTCCCGACACACCTCCCGCGTTCGCAGGCGACGGGTAAGAGTCTGCGTGGGTACGTCGCGCTCCCAGCACTCGATGTAAAGGCGCAGGGCGGGGACATAAAAATCTGCTGTGAGAGGCTCCTCCACGGGCAGACGTCTATTTCGGGCATGGGCATACTGCGCCTCGTAGAGCCAGTCACAGACCCGTAACTGCAACAAACTATCCACGCCATGCCCATCCAGACCGCAGCGCTGCGCTGTACTCACGTCTGCGGATATTTTTGGCGATTCAACGTCTTCGAAGAGATCAGGGGCGACGGAGCCTGCGGCAGTTTGCCTGGACTGCTCCCGCGTCGCAGCTGGCGAGTCTGTCTCACGGAGGGCCACGCCATCGCTCGCCAGGCGATTGAGCTCGCGATGGATCACCGCGTTATCCACGATCTCATGGGGCCAGCTGATGATGAGGAGTCCGTTGTCCTCGTCGCGCTCCTGACGCCCCCCAAAACGCTCGCCGAGGGTGCTGAGCTCCAAACCCCGACGGGTTAATTTAAGTAGACCCAGTTCGGCAAAATTGCGATTGATCTGTCGCACACCGAGATGAGGGTAGTAGCGCTGCATACCTCCGGGCGTGATGCGTTGATTACTCTCGATGGCCGTGATCATCGGATGTTCCATCAGGGACTCAGGCCAGACGATGTATCGACCAAAGCGCTGACTCTCCTGATACGCACCGCCCTGCAGTTCACCCTTCGCAGTGAGCGCCCAACCGTTGTCCCGCCGATCAATCCAACCGTAATCACGCAGCGTGACGAATAGCTGCTGAATGGGCAGTTTCAGGCGCTTGGCAAGTGCCGACGTGGACAGCCGGTTGTCGTGACTGTCACTCACGCCCTAGGCCGTCGCTGCGTAGCGCGCTGTGAGCGCGCTGTAAAGTTGTTCTTCAGCATCCAGCGCTGCCGTGTCGATGCCTGCAAGCAGCTCCATAAGATGTTCGTTGTCTTCGCGGCCATCCCACAGCTTGCGGTAGCTACCCTCTTTATAACCGTTGTCCTGACGAAAGAAATTCAGCACATTTTTACCCAGGTACTGGCGATAGAGGCCGCTAAAGTCGAGCGAGGCCGCCTGCAACAGCGATGCAAAAGCCGGGACACTGAAACGGCGTTCTCCGGCGGCCACCGCGGCGAGCGCCTCGGCAGCCTCCAAAACACCTCGGGCTTCAGGAGACTCTGGCCACAGCGCCATGATTTCACGTGCAAGCTCCTCTACCTTCGAATCCTCCCGGAAATAAGCAGACATGCCGAAGTGCCAGATATCGATGACTTCCAGCTGCACCTGTTCCAGGTCCGGCTCCTGGTGTTTCCACCATTTATAGCCGTGGTGATCCACCAGCTCGGCGCATTCCACCCAGATGGCCCGGTGCCAGGCAAAATTTTGTGCAATCCACTGGGCATTAACCCGGGTGTTCATGCGATCCTGCATACGCAGCATCGTTGTAAGGGCTTCCTGCATTGATTCTCCTGGTAATCCTGGGGCGGGACAGCAGCCCCCGCATTGACGGCTGCTAAACATACCAAGAGATGCGGTGTTTGGCACTTTAATGCTGCCATCAAAGGCGGGCTGAGACAGTCGCGCTTATCTTTAGTCCTAGTCGCAGTCGCGACGATACCACTGCTCAGTGCTCAGAGTATCCAGAGGGTCGGCCTCGACCACTTCGAAACACAGCTTGCCGATTTTCACCAGGGACTGCCATCGGCCGCCCACGAAGGACCCCGAATTGCCCCCCATCACTGCCTCGGAAGACACCGAGGCGCCCGACCGTGCTTGCGCCTCAGAGAGCGCCTGCAGCAACCGCCCATCAAAAATTGTCGAAGATCTTGCGGCCTGAGAGGTGCGGGATGCGGGCTGGTCAACCTCGGGGGCGCTCAGGTCCAGCGCTCGAGCAAGGGACGGTGTAGCGTTCGTTGACACAGGTATTTTTACGTCAGGATTGCGGGTAGGCTCCGACAGCGTCTGTAGATCATCTCTTGGTTTGTCGGCAGCAGATAGGGGCGTTTCCCCACCGCCTGCCGTGTCTTTGCGTGCTGCGTTTTCCGGCTTGGCCGCCGTTTCAGGATTAACGGTGCTACGCAAGCTGAGCGTCAGTGATCGGGAAACGTCGGGGCCATGACGTGGCGTCTCCCCCAGGTCCCATCGATCGAAAAGATACGCGGAGAGCAGGGCATGAGCCAATAAGGAGAGCAATGCCGCATAGACCAAGGCACGACTTACCGGCGCCGGCACTCGCTCCTCGTCAACAATCGATAAATAGCTAAAGCTCACAGTTTTTCAGACCCGATCCACACCCCAAATGTTCCCGTGATAGTGCCAGGAATCAAAATTGTCACCCGGTTGAGGCGTGGGGAGGCTTCAAACTCACTGGGCTTTTCTCAAAGTTTGGGCAATACTGGAAAAAAACCGACAGGAACAGCACCATGCGCCAGACTCTGCCCCTCTTATTTACGCTTTCAATTTTCGCAACGCTGACAGCGTGCTCCTCCTCCGGTGGCACGACGGCATCAAACGACAATGGCACATCGGGTGCTATCGCCCAAGCGGAAGCTGATGACCCCCTGATCTGTGAAAACTACATACCGTCAGGCACGCGAATAGCGCGAAAGGTGTGTATCAGAAAATCCGAGAAGGAGCGTATTCAAGAGCAAGCGCAGACCATCACCCAGGAGAATCAGCGCCGCGCAGTGATCGGAAGCCCCATAGGGAACGACTAGCAGCGGGTCCGGATTATCAGGTCATCAAGGTGAGCTGACACAGCTTTTCAGCACAGGCATCACCCTTCACCATGGCAGTAACTATGGAACTCAGCTAATCGTGGTGCCCGAGGCCGGAATCGAACCGGCACGACTGCAATAGTCGGGAGATTTTAAGTCTCCTGTGTCTACCAATTTCACCACCCGGGCGCTGCGGACCGCGAAGCTCTGGATTTTAGCATGGGGATACGCACAGAGCGCTAGCCCAGGCGCTTATTTGTCTACGTCCGATGCTAGACTCCGGGTGAATCGTCCAACGACTATCCCCCGTGACCCTGCTACGAACCCTGTTAATTTTGCTGTTAACCGCGATCGTGTCGATATCATCAATCGTCACGGTTTTCTGGTTCTTTCCCGATCTCGCCCTACGGGCAATCCGCAGTGCAACCAGTACTTTCTCGCCCTACGAGCTTGAACTTAGAGCCCCCGAAATCAGTTGGTCGCCATTCAGCTTTAAAAGCGACCTAATGCTCCTGGGATATGCTGACAAAACGAAGCCACCTCTAATGTCGCTACAGAACGTTAATGCTGCCATGTCCCTGCAGGAACTCGCACTGGGTAATGTTTCCACCGGCCACTTCAGAGCGGCAAACGCGACTTATTACCTGGTTGAGGGCGACAGCGACGCCCGACTTGATATGGAAGCTCTCCTCGCCCCCCTGTCACGCTTACCCAAGGAAGTAACCATCGAGTCGGTGCACCTTATTTCACGGAACGAGGGTCTTTGGGTTTTTCCTCTCCATGATGTACGAGCCTTTAGAAACATTGAGGGGGGCATGGATATCAACGCTGTGGCCAGCATCGCCCAGCGCAGAGTACTCATTGATTCGCAGGCTGACTGGTCAAGGCAGGCAAGGGGCCACCGACTGAGGTTTTCCGCCAGCGTCTCAGGGGGAGAGGAAGGTTCTCATCTACGGACCAGGGGACACATCGATGCGATGGGACCGACGCTGAGTTATGAGCTCGCAGTAGAAGGACGCTACGAGCGCGTCAGTGATTTCCTTCGCGCATTCGATGCCAACGCCTACCCCTTCGCTGGCACCCTCAGCCTTGAGGGCACGTTGA
Source organism: Congregibacter sp. (assembly GCF_965660375.1). Taxonomy (GTDB): domain Bacteria; phylum Pseudomonadota; class Gammaproteobacteria; order Pseudomonadales; family Halieaceae; genus Congregibacter. The sequence continues at coordinate 9,314 of NZ_CBFHZO010000014.1, forward strand.
AGGGGGACACACAGGGATACACCCTCTCCCTCGACGAAATCGGATTAAACGAAGAGAGCGCCTACAACTTCACCGCCAAAGGGCAACTGATTCAACGAGGTTCAAGCCAACGCAGCTTGAAACTCAGCGCCAAAGGCTCAGCAATGAAGCTTGAGGAACTTGTGCCATTGGACGGCGGCCTCGCAAAAGTTATCCAGCGCAGTGAAATAGAAATAGATATCGCTGGCAGTCTCGCGGCTCCCGAAATCCAGCATGTTGGGCTGGTTTTGTACGGAGCGGGTGATTTGCGGCTAAGCCTGGACAGCCAAATACAGGCGCTGCAACTTGAAGATCTTGAGGGCTTGCTGGCGCGAGAGACCGCCAACGCCACCCTTGAGGGCACCATCGGCAATCTTGGCGAGCTGCTGGTGAACACCGGCGCCGCCTCACGGGAGTATGTGGTAGCAGCTGGCCTCAATGGTGCGACAGCGAGCTTTAAGGGAACGGGTCAAGGAGGCAAAAAAGAACTGCGCGTGAATTTGCAAAACCTGCTGCTCAGCCACGCCGGCTATGTTATCGATGGTTCCGCAAACTTAGTGTGGCGCGAGGACGTCTTATCCGCGCCCGAGTTTCAACTCCAACTGCGGGATGGAAAGAATAGGACAAGGATTGAAGCTCGGGGCACGGTTGCAGATCTACTCGAAACTCACGGCATGGCCGTTGAGCTTCAGTTTGACGAACTCCCGACCACCCCACTCCTTCAAAGTGTAGCCCTCAAAGCGCCCGGACACCTAGAATCGGTCACGGGCACGGCCCTCCTATTACGGGGAGGAGACACCTTGCGCCTTCGCGATGTCGATCTCGAAATAGAGGTACTACCTGAAGTCACCGCAGAACTTCAGGGCGAGGGTGATTTTTTTCAAGAAGAACTCAGCGCCGATCTAAAACTCCAGCTCCAGCCCCTGAGCTACGCAGCCTGGCGTACCCTGTCCCCGCTGAGCGAGCCTCCCAGTCGCCTGGAAGCGAACCTACGCCTGCGGCCTCGCTATCTCACGGTTTTATCGGAGGCAATAATCGGCGATACCGCGATCCAGGGGGTTGCCAGCGCAGACCTTGATCGAGGGGTTATCGATCGCTTGTCGCTGGACCTCTATAGTCCTCACCTGCACCTAAACGACGTTGCGCTTCGACCGGAGAATATCGCCCGCAAAGAAACCCGGAACCCTAAAAACAAAGAATCCGGCGATTCAATAGACTTTGAAGCTCTTGGAGATTTTTTGCCCGGATTCCCCGTAGCCCTGACGTTACGCAGCGGCGAAGTCACTGGCCCGCTCACACAACTTGAGGATTTGAGTGTCGCCCTGGACCTGGCCCGGCGCCGGCTGACTCTCACGGAACTGGACGCCCGTTATGCCGGCGGCGAACTCATGCTTCGGGGCAATATTGACGGCACCGTGACACCGACGGCGATCAGTCTCGCCGGGCGAGGCATTCGCGTTCCCCTGGGAGCCCTGACCACAGATCTGGGGCTTCAGCAAAGCGTCAGTGGCGCATTGAGCTTCCAGGGTGGACTCGTCGCCCGGGGCTCGCAGAAGGAAGATTGGGAACGGACGATGCAGGGTCGCTTATCCACCGCGCTCAGCGATGTCACCGTCAGCGGCGCTGCCTATGACTTGCTCATGAGTAACCTTCTTGTCTGGTTGGTGCGAGGTGCGGGAGAAAAGACCACCACCTTCAACTGCACCATGGCGCAATTTGACATCAGTGCCGGTGTTGCACGGAGCGACAGTATTTACGTTGAGACGCCGCGAATGCTCGCAACAGGGAAAGCCACGGTTGATCTCTCCAAAAATAATCTCGACGTCCGTATCGAGCCTCGCTCGAAATCCCGGGCCATTCAGTTCCCCAGTGCCATTCGGCTGCGCGGCGCCTTGGATGCCCCCAAGGTCAGCGCGTCGGCTCTACAGGCCAGTGCGGATCTATCGGCCCAGGCGCTACTTCTTTTGCCCAGTCTCACGCTGAAACTCTTTGGTCTTGACGGCCCCGATGACCTCAACCAGCCCTGCGAAACCACCGATTTCTGAGCATTACCGGGACCCGACGTCATGCTACACTCGACGCTTCCACGCTAGGGATTTACAACAAAAATGGCGCAGGCTCGGGGCGAGTTTTCTTCACGATTTGGATTCATCATGGCCGCCGCGGGCAGTGCCGTGGGCCTGGGTAATATCTGGGGATTCCCCACTCAGGCAGCCAGTAACGGCGGCGCGGCATTCCTCATTGTTTACCTCATTTTGGCCTTTGTGCTGGCCTACCCTGCGTTAATGGCCGAGCTCGTTCTTGGCAGACACGCCCATGCCAACGCCGTCACCGCCCTCAAGGGCACCAGCAGCAATCCTCTTTTCAGGACCCTGGGCGCCACGGCCGGCATCGTGGGGTTCGTCGTTGCCAGCCTTATTCTAAGTTTTTATGCCATCGTCGCCGGCTGGATGATTGCCCACTGCCTCGCGTCCCTCGCCGCTCTCGTCGGCGCCGATGATGCAGCTCGATGGCTGGTGGAGTTCTCCCTCACCCGCAACGTTGTCTTTATGACACTATTTATGGGTATGACCATCGCGATCATCTCTGCCGGCGTGCGCGACGGCATTGAACGCTGGTCCAGCCGACTCATGCCACTACTGCTGCTGACGCTGTTTGCCCTGGTGGCCTACGTGCTCACCCTCGATGGCGCCAGCGAGGGGCTGAGGGTTTATCTCATGCCCGATTTCGAAAGCGCCCTTTCCCCTCAACTGATTATCAAAGCCCTGGGGTCAGCCTTTTTCTCCCTGTCCCTCGGTGTGGGCACCATGCTGATTTACGGGTCCTATATCAGCGACAAGGAAAACCTACCTGTTGCCGGTGGCCTGGTCACCGCCGTGGATATCGGCATCGCCGTGCTGGCGGGATTTCTGGTGCTTCCCGCGATGTATGTGGCACTGAATAATGGCGTGGAAATCTTTGCCGCCGACGGTGCCCTGCTATCCGAGGACACGCTCATTTTTACCGTGCTACCCGAGCTGTTTTCGAACATGGGTTTGGCCGGTGGCGTGGTATCCCTCACGTTTTTCTTTCTTATGACCATCGCTGCACTCACCTCTTCCATCTCCATGCTTGAGGTGCCCGTGGCTTACACCATCGAAAATCACGGCGTGAAGCGCTTTAAGGCGGTTACCGTGATTGGCGTGCTTATCGCAGTCGTGAGTCTGATTATTCTGCTGAATTTTGGCACATTGTTTGGAGCAGTGATCGCTATTACCACGCGCTACAGCCAGCCACTTTTAGGTTTTGTATTTTGCATTTACGTCGGCTGGATCTGGCATCGCGATGCGGTACTCACGGAGCTCAAAAAGGGTGCGCCGGACATCGCTGAAGGTTGGTTCTGGAAGATATGGCCCTGGCATTTGCGCCTTGTCTGTCCAGCGATCATTTTACTGATTTTTGTCCAATCACTGCGCTAGGCGACAACGCGCAATGACCAACAACGGGTAAGTTTTCTGTGCGTCGATTCATTTTGCTATTTACCGGGATACTGTTGGGCTTGTTCACTCTGGAATTGCTGGATCCCGTGCAGGCAGCGGTGATACAGCCCTTCACCAGTTGGCTCGCCGACATCAGCGCTGCCATCATCATGCCCTTCGACGAAAACGTTCGTGCCAGTGGCCGCATTATCAGCCACACGCAAACCAATTTTGCCGTATCCATTGAAGCGGGATGCAACGGCGTGGAGGCCGCCATTGTTCTTATCGCGGGGGTGCTAGCCTTCCCCGCCAGTTTCAAACGTAAAGTCGTGGCGATCACCCTGGGCTTTCTCGCGATCCAGGTGATGAATATTGCCCGCATCGTCAGTCTGTTCTATCTGGGGCAGTGGAATCTGGATGCATTCACCTGGACGCATCTTTACCTGTGGCCAGTGCTTATCATGCTCGACGTGCTCGTGGTGTTCATGCTGTATCTGCGCTATCTGTCGCAACGGGCACCTGTGGAATCATGAGACGCTATCTGGAGAATCGTCCCCTGCTGCGCTTCTCCCTGGCGGTGTTTGCGCTGCTTCCAGCCTGCTTTCTCGCCTGGTATTTTCTCGGCAACTACATCGCCGCACCGGCCGTTGTTTTGGTGCAACCTGTATTGCTGGGCTGGCTTGGAGACACCGTAGCGAGCGTTGGCTTGCAAGGCACCGACTTGTTGGTTATGTCGCACTATGGCGAGGACAACGGCACGATAATGAAAGCTGATTTAGCGGGCAATCAGCTGGGCTACACGATCAACACCCGCACTCTCTCCTACTCCATTCCCTTTTTTACGGCGCTTCACCTGGCGACGCCCATGCGGGCAGGTTGGGAAAAGTTTTTCTGGTGTCTTCTTGCCCTGTGGGTCTTGTTGGCAGGAGGATTGATAAGCACAGTGCTCAAGGATCTTATGCTGGGAATTGGGGCGGCTTTTATGGAAGGCGAGCACCTACCCCCGGCAGACATCATTGCACTGGTCTACCAGTTCTCGACCCTCATAGTGCCGCCGTTGGCCCCCGTGCTCCTTTGGGCCTATACAGCCAAAGATTCCCCAACCTTCGTGGGCCTGCTACCCGTGGCCTTGAGGCCTGCCCCAGGCAAGGACGAAGAAAGCTGATTTTTCAGGCGCCAGGGGGCGCCGCCACAATGAGGATAATTTGCGCAATCGGCGGTACAGCCTCGACACGGTAAGCGCGATCCATCAGCCGACATCGCGTAACCCCCCGGCTGCCAGAGCCTGTCGGTTGAGCTCCGCCTGAAACTCTGCCCCGCGATCTTCAAGCACAGCCTGCAGCGCCTTCTCCATCAGATGTCGGGCCTGGCCGGTATAGGCGTAAATGCATGAATGCACCGCGGCGTCCTTCCAGTTATCTACAGAGCATGACGAGGAATACTCCTCAAAATTTGCCAGGGCCGTGATTAGATCCGAGATATGCTTTGGGCACTCGCAGTCGAGCGCGCTTTTCAGATTAGCGGCTGCGGCAAGCTCCGACGCTTTAAACTGCCGCGCCTTAGCGGGCATAAGCTCCCCAAGGTTGGTCTCACCGGCATGTACCGAGGACTCCGCCACGCCGCGGGCAATCTCAAAGGCCAGTTTTCCGGAATCCGGCGGAAACTCCATTACGGCAATCTCGGCTTTCTCGAGCTCTTCAATCCAATGATCATTCCCGAAGCGGTACGCCACGATCACCCGCGAAGCCACACCGGCCTGCTGGAACTGACGGATCTTGGCAACCTGGGCACTGCCCAGGGAGCCGCACTCCACCACAAGCACATCGTTCTCCTCAAGGGCGTCGAAAGCGTCTTCGGATAGCTCCGACAACTCGGTGCGAGCCAGATGAGCATTAACATTGCTGACGCACCCCTGGTGCTTGTCCAGCCAGTCGCAAAGCGCCACACCCACAAACACCGCTCTCGGTTTCACTGCCGCGTCTGCACCTCGTCCCCGCACACCCCGTTGTTTGAGCAACATCTCCAGGGTTTTCCGTTCGGACTTGGCAATCTCGCCAATGCGGGCACCATCGCATACAAGGGAAGCAATCAACTGTAAATGCTCCAGATCTGACTGCGTGTATTGCCTGCGACCTGTTGCGGACTTATGACTTGCGCCCAGCCCGTAGCGTCGTTCCCAGACGCGAAGCGTGTCAGGTTTTAATCCAGTCAGACGTGCCACCGTACCAATACCATAGAGGGGACGGGGTTCAAAGAGCGCAGCATTCATGGCAAGTTCTCGTGATGGTTTCGAAGTAGTTACGCGACAAAATCTGTACTAGATCTCAAACCAGAGCGGCACTGTTCATGTTTTGCCAAGAAGATAGCGGGACAATCACCAAATACCGGTATCCAAAGCTCGACAAACTGCCGTATACCTAGACATATGTTGAGCGAGGACGTGATTTTGGAATCCGTAGCGGTAGAGACAGAAGAGAAAGATCTTGAACGGCTGTTTGCAGAAGCGCGTCGATACCCGCTGCTGACAGGTGAGCAGGAGAAGTCCATTGACGGCGCAAAGTGGCAAGCGGTCACGGCCCTGCAAAAGCTGCTGGTCCGCGACGAAGTTGCACGGCATTACCTTCGCGCATGGAGTAGCAATACGGCGCTAACGCCGCTTGATATCGCTTATTTTACCAATCGAGAGCATCACTTCATTCTCCGTCGCGAGCTGTCCAACTATATGGCAGACGGTAAGCAAGCGGACCGCATGGAAGGGCTGCACTCGGCACTGCAAAAAAAGCGCACCCCGCGCACCCTTGACCAGCGCATGGCGGACCTGGAGCTGCCCGCCAGTTTGACCGTGGGTATTGCCGTGGTAGTGCTTCGCCTTGATGGCGTAAAGTTGCAGGACAGTGTTGCGGATGCGTTACAGCAGTGGTCCACGTTCTGGACCCACACCGAAAAGCGCCCGAAGACGCCTTTGGACGAAGCAGTCCGCGAAGAGCTCGTCGCACACATGGAGAGCTACTCTGACGCCAGGGACACGCTCACCATGCACAATCTGCGCTTGGTCTATTCCATAGCTGGTCGCTATCGAGGAAAAGGCGTCACCTACCTCGATTTGATTCAGGAAGGCACGCTGGGTCTGATCCGCGCCGCGGAGAAATACGATCACAGCAAGGGATTCCGGTTCAGCACCTACTGCTTTAACTGGATAACCCAGGCGATTCGTCGCCACGTCGGCGATACCGGAGGCTTGATCCGTTACCCCACGCATGTGCAGGAGCAGGTGAACAAGCTGTATCGACTGCGAATTACGGAAAAGCAGCGCACCGGCGTCGAGCCCGGAGACGCCGCATTGGCAGAGGCCGCAGGTCTTAGCCTCGAGAAAACACGCGATTTGCTGCAGCTCCGAAACCTGGGTGTATCTCTGGACGCCCCCCAATATGATGATGACGATGGCACTCTCCTCGACACCATGAGTGGTGGCCCCTTCAGTGCGTCAGAGTCGGAGGCGGAAACCGAATCGCTGCACGATCGGCTCCTGCTGGAAATGAAAGAGTTGGATACCGCGGAGCGCGAAGTCGTGATCGCACGCTGGGGTTTACACGATGGGCCGCCCCTGTCCCGGGCGGAGATTGCAGACCGTATGTCAGTAAGCCGGGAGTGGGTGCGACAGCTCGAGCGCGCCGCGCTAAGAAAACTCAGTGCTAACGAGCGTATACGCTCCGCCTTTGCCGACTATATGGAAGCGGCCGACTAGCGCTTGTCGCCTTCGTAGCGTAGCCCGATGTTGGCTACGCTTCGATCGCAGCGAGAGCAACGTCTATTTCAGGATGGTTAAAGGCAAACCCTGACGCTTCGAGGGCCTGGGGCACAACTTTCTGTCCAGTGATGAGAAGCTCATCCGCCATTTCGCCAACCATGGCCCGCATTACGAATCCGGGCATGGGCACCGCAAGAAGTGTGCGATGCACTTTTCGCATAGCCTCACAAAAATCTCTACTGGTAACCGGGTGTGGAGCGGTCACATTCACCGGACCTCGCAAATCTGAACTTTCTATCGCGTGACAAAATGCAGCTACCACGTCATCTCGGTGCACCCAGCTCAGCCATTGCTGGCCGTCACCGATCCAATTGGCTACACCCATTTTGAAAGGCTGGGCCATCTGCGGGTAAGCGCCATCACTCTTATCGAGGACCACGCCCAGGCGCATCAGACATAAGCGAGCGTCACCGGCGGCCTCTGCCGCTGCGGACTCCCAGTCCCTGCACAGTTGTGCTGCAAAGCCTTCCCCGGTATCTGCAGACTCCGTCAACGCTTCGTCGTTTCGGGGTCCATAGAAACCGATGGCACTGGCGTTCACCCATATTGCCGGCCTTTTTTTTACCGAACGGAAGTACTCGCCCAGGCGCTGGGTCAATACCACACGACTGTCGACCATTTTCTTTTTATATTCCGTGTTCCAGCGTTTGGCTGCCAGAGACGCACCGGCGAGATTGATCACTACGTCAATAGGCGTTTCAGATTCAGAGAGTTCCGAAAGTTCCTGAATAAACCGAGCTTGAGCGATTGGTGAGGGGTGGGACTGACGGGTAAGCACCGTCACCGAATGTCCTTCGTCGAGGAGGGCAGGAACGAGCGCCTCACCTATAAACCCTGTACCGCCAGTGACCAAGACTTCCATAAAACTACCCCAATAATCTGATGCTAGTTGTTACCGCTCGTACGCGAATTTAGATCAAAAACTGGACATTCGATCCGCCCCGACATCCGGCAACGTATGATGAGTACATGAACAGCAATACGACCAAAACTGCAGAGCAAGAGTTCCTCGAAACGCTCATTGCGCACGCCCCCATATTGGTTGTCACGGGTGCAGGGATCAGCGTCTCTACCGGGATTCCCACCTACCGCGATGAAAAAGGAACGTGGCTCCGCAGCAGCCCCATTACCCATCAGGAGTTTTTAAGCAACAGCCGACAGCGTCAGAGGTATTGGGGTCGCTCGCTATTGGGCTGGCCGGCGGTGCGCGATGCCAAACCCGCCAAAGGACATCGACTACTGGCGCAATTGGAGCACCGTGGCCTGGTATCACATATCGTCACGCAGAACGTGGACCGCCTCCATCAACGCGCCGGCAGCATCAAAGTCACGGATCTCCATGGCCGTCTGGATCGCGTGGGCTGCCTGGATTGCGACAGGTTCTCCAGTCGGGATGTGCTGCAGAAAAAGCTGGAACAACTTAACCCCGGCATCAATCATACAAGCATAGAAGCACGTCCCGATGGCGACGCAGACATGCCCGATACAACTGTGGAAGGGATCACCGTGCCTTCCTGTGAGGTCTGCAAGGGCACGCTGATGCCAGACGTCGTGTTTTTTGGCGGGAGTATTCCCGGCGCGCGGGTGGAGCAGTGCAAACAGATGCTTGAGCAATCCAACAGCGTGCTGGTCGTCGGCAGCTCACTGCAGGTGTACTCGGGCTATCGCTTCTGCAAATGGGCAGCGAAGGCGGAAAAACCGGTGTTCCTTATGAACCCCGGGCAAACGCGCGCCGATGACATGGCTCGTAAGTGGTCTGTTGATGCCGATACGGGACTGGATGCTCTATTGCGCCTGAGCAGCAATCGAGACCCTCGTCCCGCGCACGCTCTATCGGGTTCCCAGCGCTCACAACCCGCTAAGGCTTCTTAACTCTTTAAGCTTACGCATTCCCGGAAAAGGACACACCCAGGCATGACAGACACTGTGATTCTCTGGTTCCGACAGGACTTCAGACTCAACGACCTCCCCGCCCTGCAGGCTGCTAGCCGCGATAAGCGCCGCGTATTGCCCCTGTACATCTTGGACCAGGATACGCCGGGAGAATGGGTTATGGGTGGCGCAAGCCGCTGGTGGCTGCACCACAGTCTGGCGGCTCTCGCGGCCGACATAAAAGACGACGGGGGCACACTGATTCTCCGACGGGGCAAATCCCAGGAAGTGCTCGAAGAAATCTGCAAAAGCGTTGAGGCCACCGCCGTCTACTGCAGCCGGCGCTACGAACCCTGGGCAAGCGAAGAGGAAGAGACGCTTCATGAGGCGCTGAGCAAAAGCGACATCGAATTCAAGCGTTATGGGGGCACCCTGCTCCATGAACCCGGAAAAGTCATGACGCAAAGCGGCGGACCTTACAAAGTGTTCACCCCCTTTTGGCGCGCGTGCCTGGAACTGGAGAAGTCCGAACCGTTGAGCGTGCCGGATGTCAGCTGGTCGGACTTCAATAAAAGTGACGACGTCGCGGCCTGGGAACGGCTGCCCACCTCGCCAAACTGGGCGGAGTCCTGGAGGTCGTATTGGACGCCGGGCGAGGACGGCGCCCAGCAGCGTCTGCACGAGTTTCTCGACGAATCGGTGTCCCGCTATGCCGACGAGAGGGACTTCCCCGCCGAGGACGTAACCTCCCGGCTGTCACCTCACCTGCACCACGGCGAGCTTTCACCGCGCCAGGTTTGGGCTATGTGTGAGCAGAAGAAGCTCGAGACTCCCGCCAGCGAAAAAGCAATCAGGAAGTTTCAGGCAGAGATCGGCTGGCGGGAGTTCTCCTATCACTTGTTGCACTTTTTTCCGGAGATCCCAGAAAAAGCCTTTAAGGAAAACTTTGCCAGCTTCCCCTGGCAACCGGACAGGCAGCGACTCGAGCGCTGGCAAAAGGGGCAAACGGGTTACCCCATCGTCGATGCGGGTATGCGGGAGCTTTGGGCCACCGGTACCATGCACAACCGCATCCGCATGGTAGTCGCCTCCTTCCTCTGTAAGCACCTGTTGCAACACTGGCGCTCGGGGGAAGATTGGTTCTGGGATACGTTAGTGGATGCGGACATGGCCAGTAACGGCTGCAGCTGGCAGTGGGTGGCCGGCAGCGGCGCTGATGCTGCACCCTATTTCCGTATATTCAACCCCATCACCCAGGGTGAAAAGTTCGACAAAAAGGGCGACTACGTGCGCCAGTGGGTGCCGGAGATAGCAAAGCTTCCCAACAAGTATCTCCACAAACCCTGGGAAGCCAGCGACGAAGTGCTGGACGAAGCCAAGATTAAGCTGGGGACGGACTATCCGGAGCCCATCGTGGATCACAAGGAAGCGCGTCAGGCAGCGCTGGATGCCTACGAAGAGATCAAGGGCTCAAGCACCCCGTCGTCGTAGGCGGACCAGCTCCGCAATAATCGATATGGCGATTTCCGGTGGTGTTTTGCTGCCAATATCGAGACCCACCGGGGCGTGAAGTCGTTCGATGGCGTTAGGCGGCACGCCGAGAGCGTCCAGGCGCTCTTTACGCTGTTCTGTGCTGCGCAGAGAGCCCAGGGCACCCACGTACCAGGCTTTTGATTCCAACGCTTCCATCAGCGCCATATCGTCGATACGGGGGTCGTGGGTCAGGGTGATTACGACGGACTGGGAGTCATCGGCGTGAGCTTTGACAGCGTCATCGGGCATAGCCGAGAGCAAGGGCACCGCAGGCCCCCGCCAATCCGCTCGCGCTTCCTCCCGGGGATCGCAGACAAGTACGTCGTAATCCAGCCCCAGGGCGAGCTCCGCCACGCTGGCGGCTAATTGTCCTGCACCGATGAGCAGCATGCGCTGTCGGGGACCAAAGCTCTGCACCAGGCTCTCTTCATCAAAACGCAGTGCAGTAAAGCGCTCCCCAGGGTTCACCGTGGTGTCCCCGGAGCTTCTATGCACCTTACGTTGCGCTACCGCTCTCGCCTCAATGGCATCGCGCACGAAGAGCAACCATTCTCGGTCTCTCTCGACGCTCAGGCACTGCAGAAAAATACTCAGATGGCCGCCGCAAGGTAGGCCCAGGCGCGCGTTCTCTTCGGCGCTGACGCCGTATTGGAGGACCTGCGGT
>NZ_CBFHZO010000015.1:0-18474 GCF_965660375.1 Congregibacter sp.
CCCCGCATCAAAACGTTTCTCTGCGTGATGACCGCCTTTATTCAACGATGCTTTTATTGTGCTACACCGTTAATAACAGTCATCTCGCGGGACACTCCCCTAAGCTGCCCCCGTGAGAGGTCGCGTATTATAGGTGCGGCCTCCCTGTCACGCAAGCTTCGCTGAGCCTGCATTTGCCAATAAGCAAATAATTGCCTATAGGACTTGCTTGGTGCCGAAGGGGGGACTTGAACCCCCACGCGCATAGCGCACTACCCCCTCAAGATAGCGTGTCTACCAATTCCACCACTTCGGCATTAATTGATCAGGTCTGCGGGATGTCCTCCTGCATAGAATCTATTCCGCCGTCCATTTCCTCTACACTCATCGACGGCATGCTGTCATCGACGACGGGTAGGTCTCCCTCGACCGGGCGCCTATCATCCACAGCTTGGGTGTCCGAGTCCAGTGTTGCCGGCGCGGAATTTGTCGGAAGGGGGATCGCGAACTCATCCACCGCAGCGGTTTTGTTCTTGGCGATCACGGCCAGACCAAAGCTGGTGATAAAAAACAGGGTCACCATCCAAGCCGTAGCGCGGGTCAGCACATTACCGCTGCCCGTACTACCAAACACCGTTTGCGATGCACCCGCGCCAAAGGACGCGCCCGCGTCGGCACCTTTACCCTGTTGGATGATAATCAGACCAATGATGGCCAGGGACAGCAACAAGTGCGTCACCAAAACCAGCTGTTCAATCAATTGCGCACTCATTTCCTAAACCTCATTGCAGTCGCGAATCGCCGCCACTGTTCCTTATATTGTATCCGCTCAAGCAGCGCTTACGATGGCCGCAAACGCTTCCGGATCAAGCGACGCTCCGCCCACAAGCGCTCCGTCGATATCTGCCTGGGCAAACAATTCCGCGGCGTTGCCCGGCTTCACGCTGCCGCCATAAAGAAGTCGCAGTGACTCCGCGCTCCTGGCATCCAACTCTCGCACCACCTCGCGAATAAACGCATGCATGGCCTGCGCCTGCTCCGGCGACGCCGTCAAACCGGTGCCGATAGCCCAAACAGGTTCGTAGGCAATGGCCAGCCTGCGAAAATCCGAAAGGTCACCGAGGGCACCCTGCAGTTGCGTCTTGACAACCTGCTCCGCTTCACCGGCTTCCCGCTGCTCCTGTGTTTCTCCGACACAAAGCACCGGCTTCAAGTCGGCCCGCTGTGCCATGGCAAGCTTTGCGGCCAGTAGCGCATCAGACTCCTGATGATACTGTCTTCGTTCGGAGTGACCGACAATCACCCAACCACAACCACAGTCGCGAAGCATTTCTGCCGACACCTCACCGGTGTAGGCACCCTCGGCGATATGACTGCAATCCTGTGCACCCAGCATCACATTGCTGGATCGCAGCAGCCCTGCAACCTGCTCTATATAAACAGACGGCGGACAGAGCGCACACTCAGCGCGATAAGCCTTCAGTAGTGCCAGAAATTCGGTAACGAGGGCTTCGTTGAAAGCGCTCTTTCCGTGCATTTTCCAGTTGGCAATGACCAGAGGCTGTCGCATGGCTTCAAGCTCCGCGTCGCGAGGGCGCGCAATACTACCCAAGCTGCCTGCCGGGAGCAAGACACCGGCGCGAGTTTAGGCTGCCGCCAGGAGACCCTCAACTGTTCGAGCAAGGAAGCGGCACAGGTGATCGACCTGCTCGGCATCCCGTCCTTCGATCATGACCCGTATCACGGGCTCCGTGCCTGAGGGCCGCAGCAATACGCGGCCGCCATCGCCCAGCTCTTTTTCAACTTGCGCCACCGCCTCAACAACAGCAGGCTGTGATTCCACCGCCGTTCCGGGACTGACCCGCACGTTGATCATGGTCTGGGGCAGAAGAGGCACGTCGCTCAGCTCCTCGCGGAGGCTACGCCCTCCACTTCGCAAAGCCCTGAGCACCTGCAGCGAAGACACGATGCCATCGCCCGTGGTGGTGACATCAGAGCAGATGATATGCCCCGAGGACTCCCCCCCCAGATGCCAGGACTGCGTCTCCATCATCTCCCGCACGTAGCGGTCACCGACCTGCGCCCGCACAAACTGTAGCCCCTGCTCACGAAGGGCTAGCTCCAAACCCAGGTTCGACATCAGCGTGCCGACCACACCCGTGTCAGAGCTTCCTTCCCGCAAGCGGTGCATGGCGATGACATAGAGCAACTGGTCGCCGTCCACAGTGGCGCCCTGATCATCGACAAACAGCACGCGATCGCCGTCACCGTCGTAGGCAATACCGAGATCGCAATTGCGCTCGCGCACGGTCTCCGCCAGTGTATCCATGTGTGTGGAGCCGACTCCTTCGTTGATATTGAAACCATTCGGAGAAACCCCGATGGGGATCACATCAGCGCCTAATTCGGACAGAACACTGGGGGCGATGTGATAGGTCGCGCCGTGAGCGCAATCCATGGCAATACGGAGTCCTCTCAGACTAAAGCCCTCAGGGACGGTCGACTTACAGAATTCGATATAACGACCAGCGGCATCGACCACGCGCTGCACCTTGCCAATGTCGTGAGACTCCACACAACCCAGAGGGAGATCCAGTTCGGCTTCAATAGCCAGCTCAATCTCGTCAGGCAGCTTGGACCCCGAAGCAGAAAAGAACTTGATGCCGTTATCAAAATAGGGGTTGTGAGAAGCGCTGATAACAATCCCCGCGTCGGCATTCTGCGTGCGGGTCATAAGTGCCACAGCAGGCGTGGGCATGGGACCCAGCAGCTTCACATCGACACCAGCGGCAACGAGACCGGCTTCCAATGCGGATTCAAACATATAGCCGGACACACGGGTGTCTTTACCGATAATCACGCTGCAGCGTCCCTGCTCTGCCATAAACCGCGTAAAAACCCGACCACAGGCCCACCCAAGCTTGAGCATAAAGTCCGGGGTAATAGGCGCTTCGCCCACCAGCCCGCGAATACCATCGGTACCAAAATAGCGTTTCTTCATGAGATTCGGGCGCCCTCTGCGGCTTGGAGTACTCGCAAAACATCGGCGGTTTCCGCCACATCATGCACGCGCAGGATCGACGCACCACGCTGGGCAGCCAGCATTGCCAGTGCGAGACTGCCCGGCAGCCTGTCATCCAGATCGCGGCCCGTGATTTTAACAATGAGCGACTTCCGTGATAAGCCCGCCATTACGGGAAACCCGAGGTCACCAAAACGCTCAAGCTGCGCCAGCAGCGCCAGGTTATGTTCCAGGGTTTTACCAAAACAAAAACCCGGGTCGATGACAATCTGCGACCGTGCTATGCCCGCACCCATGCAGGCCACGGCCCGGTCAGCGAGAAACAGTTTCACTTCAGTAACGACATCCTGGTATTCAGGCGCCTGCTGCATAGTGTCCGGCGCACCCTGCATGTGCATCAGACATACGGGAAGGGAGAGTTCGGCGGCAATCTCCAGGGCATTGTGCCGCTGCAGGGCTCTTACATCGTTGAGTAAACCTGCACCTGCGGCGGCGGCGGCACGCATAACCGCAGGGCTACTACTATCCAGAGACAGCACCGCATCTGTCTCGTTCTTCAGGGTCTCGAAGACCGGCACGACGCGATCGAGTTCTTCCTGCTCCGAAACGGGGGCGGCGCCGGGTCGCGTCGACTCTCCTCCAAGATCAAGAATTTTCGCGCCGGCGCTGACCATTGCCACCGCCTCCCGTCGCAACGCGTCAAGGTCCGGTCGACCATCGGACAGCCATCGGCCACCATCAGAAAAGGAATCGGGAGTGATATTAAGAACGCCCATGACAATGGGCGTAGAGAGGTCGAGAACTGAGCCGGCGCAACTGAGCGTCGCGCCGGCACTGTGGTTTGCAGTCAAAGGATCGCTAAGACCTGGCGGCTTTAATGCTCGCCTGCAGGTCCGCCTATGGGGCCGCTGCTGCGATCGGCGGTGCCTGAATCTTCCGCAGAGGAAGAAGAGCCGGAGTCACTGCCTCCGTCCTTGTTGCTCCAGTCGCTGGGCTCCCGGGGCGTTCGGCCTTCCATGATGTCGTCGATCTGGTCCGAATCTATAGTTTCGTAGTGCATCAACGCATCGGACATGACGTGGAGCTTATCCACGTTCTCTTCAAGAATGTCCTGCGCTTTTCGGTAGCACTCATCGATGATTCGACGCACTTCCGCATCAATCTGCTTGGCCGTTTCATCGGACATGGCATTGTGAGACTGCCCGGCGCTGCGCCCCAGGAACACCTCTTCACCGCCCTCGTCATACAGGAGAGGACCCATTTTCTCGGACAGGCCCCACTTGGTCACCATGTTGCGGGCGATTTCTGTGGCGCGCTGAATGTCGTTGGAAGCGCCCGTGGTAATGCCATCGGGTCCCAGGGTCATCTCCTCAGCGATGCGCCCTCCGAAGAGGCTACAAATCTGGCTGATGATATGGCGACGACTGTGGGAGTAACGGTCTTCCTCGGGGAGGAACATGGTCACGCCCAAAGCACGACCGCGAGGAATAATACTGACCTTATAGACGGGATCATGCTCGGGCATGATTCGTCCCACGATAGCGTGACCAGCCTCGTGGTAAGCCGTATTACGCTTCTCGTCTTCGGACATCACCATGGATTTGCGCTCAGCGCCCATCATGATCTTGTCCTTAGCCATCTCGAACTGCGTCATGCCCACAGTTCTGGAACCCGAGCGCGCTGAAAACAGTGCCGCCTCGTTCACCAGGTTTGCGAGATCTGCACCGGAGAAACCGGGAGTACCGCGCGCGATTTTTGATGCTTCCACGTCCTCAGCGAGGGGCACCTTGCGCATGTGCACCTTGAGGATCTGCTCGCGGCCACGGATATCCGGCAGCCCGACCACCACCTGACGGTCGAAGCGCCCCGGACGGAGAAGCGCAGGATCCAATACATCGGGCCGGTTGGTAGCGGCAATCACAATCACGCCGTCATTGACTTCAAATCCATCCATTTCTACGAGGAGCTGGTTCAGTGTCTGCTCCCGCTCGTCATGTCCGCCGCCAAGGCCTGCGCCACGATGACGACCAACGGCATCGATCTCATCTATGAAAATAATGCACGGCGCCTGCTTCTTTGCCTGGTCAAACATGTCGCGCACGCGGGACGCACCCACACCCACGAACATTTCTACAAAGTCCGAGCCGGAAATGGAAAAGAAGGGCACCTTGGCTTCGCCGGCAATGGCCTTGGCCAGCAGTGTTTTACCCGTACCTGGCTGGCCCACCATAAGTACGCCGCGCGGTATACGCCCACCGAGCTTCTGGAATTTACCCGGATCGCGCAGGAACTCTACCAGCTCCTGTACGTCTTCCTTGGCCTCGTCCACACCCGCCACGTCGGCAAAGGTCGTGGTGATCTGGTCTTCACCCAGCAACTTCGCCTTGCTCTTGCCAAAGCTCATGGGTCCACCGCGGCCGCCACCCCCGCCCTGCATCTGGCGCATGAAGAACATGAAGACGGCGATGATGATGAGAATGGGGAAACTAGCCACCAGCAGTTGGGTCCACACACTCTGCTGCTCGGGCTCTTTACCCTCGACTTCAACCTGATGCGTCAGAAGGTCGTCCATCAACTTGGGATCATCCACCATGGGGCGGGTCGTCTCGAAGTAGGAGCCATCGAACCGCTCCCCGGCAATGGTGAGGCCGTCAATGGTCACCTTTCGCACCTGGTCCCGCTGCACTTCCTGGATGAACTCGGAGTACACCATCCGCTCCGTCGGCGTTTGCATACTGAAGTTGTTGAAAATAGACAGCAGCACCGCTGCTATCACGACCCACAACAGCAGGTTTTTGGCCATATCGTTCAAAATCGTTACCTCATTGCTGCGATAGCGCTTCGGGGCTATCGCCATAAATTCACCGGCTGCCGCAATTGTCATTTGCGTAGCGCTGAACATCCTCGTCCAGATACCCGCCGGTCGATCAGTATAGCGTTTTTTACGGCACAAACGCGCCCTTGGGCCACTTGACGCCGTGCCAAGCGGTTGCTCATCGATCAGCGCCGTCCGCGAGCGACCAAATAGACTTCACGAGAGCGCGGCCTTGATGCAGAAGGCTTGCGGGTCAACACCTTATCGAATTCCTCTCGTGTCGACCGAAACAGCTCATCGAAGCCCTCGCCCTGGAACACTTTAGTCACAAAAGCACCGCCAGGCACCAGGACGCGGGTCGCCATATCGAGGGCAAGCTCAACCAGATAAATTGATTTTGGCTGATCAACCGCGCTCACTCCACTCATATTGGGGGCCATATCGGATATTACAAGGTCCGCGCGTTTGTCGCCCATCTCCGCCAAAATTCGCTCAAAAACATCATCTTCCGTGAAATCTCCCTGAACGAAGTCTACGCCTTCTATGTGGTCCATGGGCAATATATCGGAGGCAATGACCTGCCCTCGCTTGCCCACCAGCTCTGCGGCGACCTGAGACCAGCCTCCGGGGGCGCTTCCCAGATCCAGCACGGTCATTCCCGGACGGATGATTTTTTCCCGCTCCTGCAGTTCGAGAAGCTTGTAGCAGGCACGGGAGCGATAGCCGTCACGCTGCGCCTGCTGTACGTAGGGATCGTCTCGATGCTCGCGCAACCACGCTTTGCTGCTGGAACTTTTTTTCACCATGACTTTTTCCCGAAAGGCCATCTGCCGCAGGGCACATCGTTTGGGTCCCGCTGGTCGGTGGTGTAGACTCCGCGCCCCGCTGACTGAATCGGTTTACCCTAGCATGACCCGCAAAACCAATACGCGCCAACTTCGCGCTATCGGCCACAAACTCAATCCCGTTGTCACCATCGCAGGCAATGGCCTGAGCGAGTCCGTGCTACTGGAGTTGGAGCGCGCCCTAAACGACCATGAGCTCATCAAGATCAAGCTGGCTGTGGGTAGCCGCCAAACCCGGGACGAAGTGCTTGCGCAGTTACTGGAGGATAGTAAAGCGGAGTTGGTACAGCGTGTTGGCAATACAGCGCTGCTGCTGCGTCACAGCGAGCAACCCGATCCCAAGAAGTCCAATCTGCTGCGGATGCTCGGCTGACTGAAACCTGCGGCTGCACGCAAGGCTAAATGTGGCGCACCTGATCGATCTCATACTCCCGGTCACCCCCGGGCGCACGCACTACCACAACGTCCCCTTCCTCCTTGCCGATCAATGCGCGGGCAATCGGCGAATTCACCGAGATAAGGTTTTGCTTGGCATCGGCCTCATCGTCACCCACGATGCGATAGGTCACCGTGTCATCATTCTCAACGTTAATCAGATCAACGGTCACACCAAAGATGACCTTGCCTGTGGGGTCGATGGCGGTAACGTCAATCACCTGGGCATGGGACAGCTTGCCCTCGATATCCATGATCCTGCCCTCGGCAAAACTTTGCTGCTCCCGGGCGGCATGATACTCGGCGTTTTCCTTAAGATCGCCGTGCTCCCGCGCCTCCGCGATGGCCTGCACAATACGCGGACGGTCTACTTTTTTTAACCGCTCGAGCTCTTCCCGCAGAGCCTGCTCGCCCTGCGCTGTCATCGGCACCTTACTCATTAATGCATGCTCCTGTGGAGATCCTGAAGACGGCGCACCGCCTTGTCTCCTTCCTGCTGCAGGGTGAGACAAATAGCCTCAGCCGCCGCAAGCGTCGTTGTATAGAAAACCCGGTGCGCCTCGGCACTGGCGCGAATCGGCGCCGAATCCGCAATCGCGCGACGCCCTTCCGTAGTGTTGATAATAATATCGGCCTCGTCGTTTTTGATCATATCGACAATGTGCGGCCGTCCTTCGAGTACCTTTTTTACGCGACGCACTGCAAGACCTGCCTTCTCCAGTGCATCGGCGGTGCCACCGGTCGCCGCCAGGCTGAAACCCAGCTCGACCATCTGCTTGGCAAAGGCCACCGCCCCGGGCTTATCCACATCCCGCACGCTGATGAGCAGCGTCCCGCTGCGCGGCGGCGGATCTCCCGCAGCAAGCTGGGCCTTGGCATAGGCGTCGGCAAAGCTGTCGCCAGTGCCCATCACCTCACCGGTGGACTTCATCTCCGGCCCAAGAATCGGATCCACACCGGGGAACTTGTTAAAGGGCATCACGGCTTCTTTTACGCTGAAAAACGCCGGAACGATTTCTTCAGTAAAGCCCTGATCCTTGAGGCTGACGCCAGCCATACAGCGAGCCGCCACCTTCGCCAAGGAAGTGCCAATACACTTGGAGACAAAGGGCACGGTTCGCGACGCGCGGGGATTTACCTCAATCACATAGACCCGCTCGTCCTGCCAGGCCAGCTGCACATTCATCAGACCCTTTACCCCCAGAGCCAGGGCCATCTGTCGGACCTGCTCGCGCATTTCGTCCTGCACGGCAGCGGGAAGACTGTAGGGAGGCAGAGAACAGGCCGAATCCCCGGAATGCACGCCCGCCTGCTCGATATGCTGCATGATGGCACCGATCACCACCTGCTCGCCGTCAGACACCGCATCAATATCCACTTCGATGGCCGCACTCAAAAAGCTGTCCAGGAGCACCGGAGACTCATCGCTTACGGACACCGCCTCACGCATGTAGCGCAGCAGGTCTTCCTCGCGATAAACAATCTCCATGGCGCGCCCCCCCAACACATAGGAAGGGCGTACTACCAGCGGGTAACCGATGCTCCGCGCGGCCTCGACGGCCTCTTCCACGCTGCGGACGGTGGTGTTGGCCGGCTGCAGCAGATCCAAATCCTGAATCAGGTGCTGGAAACGCTCCCGGTCCTCGGCCCGGTCAATGGCATCCGGCGTGGTGCCGATAATGGGCACACCCGCAGCCTCCAGGGCGCGGGCCAGTTTCAGCGGTGTCTGCCCCCCGAATTGCACAATCACACCCTCGGGCTGCTCCTTGGCTACGACTTCCAGTACGTCTTCCAGGGTGACCGGCTCAAAGTACAGGCGGTCCGAGGTGTCGTAATCCGTGGAGACAGTCTCGGGATTACAGTTAATCATGATGGTTTCGTAACCATCCTCGCGCATCGCCAGCACCGCGTGGACGCAGCAGTAATCGAACTCAATACCCTGGCCGATACGGTTCGGTCCCCCGCCAATCACCAGAATCTTGGGTCGGTCGCTGGGCTCGGCCTCGCACTCTTCGTCATAGGTCGAGTACATGTAGGCAGTGCTCGATGCAAACTCCGCAGCGCAGGTATCCACCCGCTTGTACACCGGTCGAATACCCAGGCTCTGCCGGTGCTCACGCAGGTCGGTTTCGCTCACCCCGAGCAAGGCCGCGAGGCGACGGTCGGCAAAGCCCTTGCGCTTGAGACGGTAAAGATTTTTCGCATCAAGGTCCGCAAGAGACCCAGCAGCGATCGCCGCTTCGTCCTTCACGATGTCTTCCATCTGCACGAGATACCAGGGATCCACGCCGGAGTGTCCGTAAACCTCGTCCACACTCATACCCACGCGAAAGGCATCGGCCAGATGCCAGATGCGGTCTGCGCCGGGATTAATGAGTTCGCTGATCAGTTCATCGGAAGGCTCATGATCGTCGGGTCCCAGACGAGACTCCAGACCTGATGCCCCCACTTCCAGCCCCCGCAGCGCTTTTTGCAGGGATTCCTGAAAATTCCGTCCGATGGCCATGACCTCCCCTACCGACTTCATCTGGGTGGTCAAACGGGCATCGGCCGCATTGAATTTCTCAAAGGCGAAGCGCGGAATCTTCGTGACGACATAGTCGATGGACGGTTCAAAGGAGGCGGGAGTGGCGCCCCCGGTAATATCGTTCTTGAGTTCATCCAGGGTGTAGCCGATAGCCAGCTTGGCCGCCACCTTGGCAATGGGGAACCCCGTTGCCTTGGAGGCGAGCGCCGAGGAGCGGGATACCCGTGGATTCATTTCAATGACCACCATGCGCCCGGTGTTCGGGCACATGCCAAACTGCACATTGGAGCCCCCGGTCTCAACGCCGATCTCACGCAGCACCGCGAGGGAGGCATTGCGCATGATCTGGTATTCCTTGTCCGTGAGCGTCTGCGCCGGCGCCACGGTAATGGAGTCGCCGGTGTGTACCCCCATGGCGTCAAAGTTTTCGATGGCGCAGATAATGATGCAGTTGTCGTTGCGATCCCGGACCACCTCCATCTCGTATTCTTTCCAGCCGATGAGCGACTCGTCGATGAGCAGCTCCGAGGTGGGCGACAGGTCCAAGCCGCGGACGCAGATTTCCTCGAACTCCTCCCGGTTATAGGCGATGCCGCCACCGGAGCCCCCCATGGTGAAGGACGGCCGGATAATGCAGGGGAATCCGATTTCATCGAGCACCGCATGGGCCTCATCCATGGAGCGGGCAAAGGACGCCTGGGGCGTTTCCAGTCCGATGCGCTTCATCGCCTGATCGAAGAGTTCGCGATCCTCGGCCTTGTCGATGGCCTCCTTGGTTGCGCCGATAAGCTCAACGTCGTTGGCTTCCAAAACGCCCTCCCGGGCAAGATCCAGAGCGCAGTTCAGGGCAGTCTGCCCCCCCATGGTCGGCAGCAGCGCATCGGGCTTTTCCAACTCAATAATCCGCTGCACCGTCTGCCACTCGATGGGCTCGATGTAGGTGGCATCGGCCATGGACGGATCCGTCATGATCGTCGCCGGGTTGGAGTTCACCAGAATGACCCGGTAGCCCTCTTCCCGCAGCGCCTTACAGGCCTGGGCACCGGAGTAGTCGAACTCACAGGCCTGGCCGATCACGATGGGCCCGGCGCCGATGATCAGAATGCTTTGAATATCTGTACGCTTTGGCATGAGCTTATCTCGCCTGACGCTGAATCAGGTTGATGAAATGATCGAAGAGCGCACCGGCTTCGTGAGGACCAGGGCTCGCCTCGGGGTGCCCCTGAAAACTGAAAGCAGCTTTGTCTGTGCGTTCAATACCCTGCAGGGTGCCATCGAAGAGCGATCGGTGGGTGACGTTGATACAGTCAGGTAAGGCGCTGTCATCCACAGCAAAGCCGTGATTCTGGCTGGTAATCATCACTGTGCCATCGAGAAGATCCTGCACCGGATGATTGGCACCGTGGTGACCGAACTTCATTTTCAGAGTCCTGGCGCCGCTGGCGAGGGCCAACAGCTGATGACCAAGGCAGATACCAAAGAGGGGAATATCTGACTCAAGGAGCTCACGAATCGCCGCAATGGCGTAGTCACAGGGCTCCGGATCTCCCGGGCCATTGGAGAGAAACACGCCGTCGGGATTGAGGGCCAGGACCTCGCTGGCGCTGGTTTTTGCAGGCACCACCGTCAAACGGCAGCCGCGATCGGCCAGCATCCGCAGGATGTTGCGCTTGACGCCAAAGTCGTAAGCCACCACATGCCAGGGCATCTCCGACGCTGCGGGGTCAGTATGCCCCTCACCCAACTGCCAGCTTCCTGCAGTCCAGCTGTAGCTCTCGGCGGTGGTGACTTCCTTTGCCAGATCGAGGCCCTTGAGACCACCGAACTCTTTGGCGAGCGCCTGGGCAGCATCGACATCAAGGGAGTCCGTCGCCATCAGGCAGCCGCTTTGCGCGCCCTTATCACGAAGAATCCGTGTCAGACGCCGCGTGTCAATTTCGGCGATACCCACGACACCCCGGCTGCGAAGATAGTCATCCAGTGCCTGGGTGTTCCGAAAGTTGCTCGCCAGCAGGGGAAGGTCCCGTATCACCAATCCGGCAGCCCAGATGTTTGAAGACTCCTCATCTTCTGCATTAGTGCCGGTATTGCCAATATGCGGGTAGGTGAGCGTGACGATCTGACGGGCGTAGGAAGGATCCGTGAGGATTTCCTGATAGCCGGTCATGGCTGTGTTGAACACCACTTCGCCAACAGAGGTAGCAGCAGCACCGATGGAGGTGCCGTGGAATACGCTGCCGTCTTCAAGAACGAGAATTGCCGGACGGGTCAATCGTACCTCCAGGGGCGCCGGCGTTGCGCTCGCGGGCTCAAAAAAAAGCGAGATGAGTGGCTCTCATCTCGCTTTTCTTGGCTTATTGATGTGCGTTAATGCCGGCAGCTCAGAATTTTATGAAATCAAGGTTTTACGCCGGAAGCGAGGTCCACGCGTGAGGCGCAGTGTACGAAATCACCTGTTTTCTGTCCATACGGATGATCTACAAACTGAACACCCGCTGAGTCCTGTAGACCTGCCCTGATGCCCTCTCCACAGGGTAAACTCCCACCATGGACTATTTCAGACAGAAACACGCGGCCATCACCGGCGCCGGCTCGGGCATCGGTCGGGCTTTGGCACAGCAGCTCAACGCCGCGGGCTGCCATCTTTATCTCTCGGACGTCGATGAGACGGGGCTTCAGGCAACAGTGGCCAGCTTCACCAATCAGGCCGCAAACGCCCGTTGCACCGTAGTGGATGTGGCCGATGCCGAGGCGGTGCAGAGCTGGGCCGCTGCTGTTGCCGAGATCACACCGCAGCTCCATCTGGTGGTCAACAATGCCGGTGTGGACCTTATGGCCAGCGTTGCAGAGACAAGTCTCAAGGACTTCCACTGGCTCATAAACATCAATTTCTGGGGTGTGGTGCATGGATCCCAGGCCTTCCTGCCTGCGCTGGAGAGAGCTGAACGCAGTCATCTGGTGAATATCTCGTCGGTTTTCGGCCTTATCGCGGTGCCCAATCAATCTGCCTATAACGCGGCCAAATTTGCTGTGCGCGGTTTCAGCGAATCCCTGCGTCAGGAACTGGATCTAGCCGGCAGCCCCGTCAAGCTCTGCTGCGTTCATCCCGGGGGCATTGATACCAACATCGCCCGACGCGCCCGTAATGTGGACCCCAATGCCACCGAAGAATCCCAACAGGCAATGTTCGCTCCCCACGTACGCACCAGCGCCGAGGACGCCGCCCGGCAAATCCTTCGCGCTGCAGAAAAGGGACAGAGACGGCTGCTTATCGGCAGCGATGCCAAAATCATTGGCTGGATTGTGCGCCTGTTTCCCACGGCTTATGCCCGTCTTTTTCGTGACAAGGCAGTCAGCGCGCTGTCGGACGCGCCGCCAGACCCACCATCAGATCAGTCACCGCACACGCCATGAGCGAAACCCTGACCCGACGGCAGCTGGTGGTGCTCATCACCGCGCTCATGGCGACGGGTATCGGTCAATCACTGGTGTTTGCGATTCTGGCCCCCCTGGGTCGCGAGGTGGACCTGGCCGAGGTGCAGATCACGTCGATTATTGCCCTCTCCGCACTGGTGTTTGCCGTGGCCTCGCCCTATTGGGGACGACTTTCGGACAAGATCGGTCGCAAGCCGGTGATCCTCATCGGTCTTATCGGATACACCGTGGGCACACTGCTGTTTACCTCGGTATTCATGGCCGGACTGACGGGCGTGCTCTCAGGACTGACCCTTTATGGCGTGGCGCTTCTCGCGCGGTGCAGCCAATCCATGGTGATGTCTGCGACCAGCCCATCGACCACCGCCTACGCCGCCGACAGCACCAGCACCCGTCAGCGCACGGCGGCCATGGCCAAGCTGGGTACGGCAAACAGTCTGGGAATGATTCTCGGTCCCGCGGTGAGCGGCGCGCTGGCGACCCTGGGATTGCTCGCGCCACTGTACTTCGCGGGCGCCCTTGCGGCCGCAGCAGCGCTGTTAGTCTGGCGGGCACTACCTGCCATTCCGGCGCCGCAGCGCCTGAACCATGAACGGCCGCGGCGCATGAAGTTTCTGGATCCACGGATTCGGCGTTTTGCCTTGACGGCCATCGCCCTTTTTACCGGGTTTTCGGCGATTCAACAGACCTTGGGGTTCCAGCTCCAGGACCAACTTGCGCTCAGTGGCGTCAAAACCGCGCAGTACACGGGGGCGGCTTTGATGGTCTCGGCGGTATTTACCTTCGTGGTCCAGATCACGGTGATGCAGCGACTCAAATTGCCACCCCATATCTTTGTGCGCACAGGTCTGGGGTTTATGGCCTTGGGATCATTGCTCATCGCAGGGTTCGCCAATTTTACGATGCTCGCGGCAGGGATGGCCCTGCTGGGAACAGGCCTCGGCCTGTGCATGCCGGCGATTACTGCGGGAGCGTCTATCGCCGTGACCTCAGAAGAGCAGGGAGGCGCAGCCGGCGTGATTTCTGCCTGCCCCGCCGTGGGCTTTGTGAGTGGCCCGGTGATCGGCGGCTTACTCTATCCCCTGGCGCCCTTTGGTCCTGCGCTTTTTTCGGCAGTGGTATTCAGCACCACCGTTGCCTTTTTGTACGGTACCGCCAAACGCTAGTTTTCCTCCGTAGTCCCGGTTGTTGCGGCTGCGGCTATCGCCACCAGCGCGTCCCGCATCTGCGGGGGAATCGGCACCGGCTTGTTGCTGCTGCGATCAACAAACACGTGGGTGAAGATGCCGTTGGCACAGGCCTGATCGTTGCCTTCACGGAATATCCCGATTCCGTACTGCACCGAGCTGTTGCCCAGGCGATCCACGCGTAAAGCACCCTCGAGAGGCTCCGGGTAGGCTACCGGGGTGTAATAGTCGCAGCCGGAATTCACCACCAGGCCCACGGTGTCCCCATGGTGGATATCCAGTCCGCCCGCATCGATAAGATAGCGATTGGCGACGGAATCAAAGTAGCTGTAGTAAACAACGTTGTTCACGTGTCCGTAGATATCGTTATCCGACCAGCGGGTTGTGATCGGAGTGAACCACGGATAATCCCTGCGAACCGGTGCCTGTGCTCGGGCCATGAACCTACCTCGTGTTTGCAGTCAATGTTGCGTCAGGGTTCTCAAGCTGGCGCCTAAAATGCGGCGCGATAGATTGCCAGGGCATCGTCGTAGGCAACATCACGTGGATTGTTAATGAGCAGCCGCTGCTGGAGCATGGCGTCGTTAGCCAGGGTTTCCAGACTGCCTTCACCCACGCCGGCCGCGCTCAGCGTCGCGGGCAGCGCCAAATCGCCGATGAGCGTCTCGATAGACTCAATCAATGCCTCTGCCCGCGCCTCGTCACTCCCGGACACCGAAGTGCCCACCACCAACTCTGCGAGCTCCGCATAAAGGCCCGCGGCCTCGGGAAGGTTAAAGCGCAGCACCGCGGGGAGCACAAGCGAATTGCTCAGCCCGTGGGGAATGTGGAAATGGCCTCCCAGGGGATAGGCAAGAGCATGCACCGCGGCTACCGGTGCGTTGGCAAAGGCCTGCCCTGCCTGCATGGCCCCCAGCAGCATCGCAGCGCGCGCATCGCGCTGATGACCATCGTGAACGGCGGTACGCACGTTGCGGGCAAGAAGCGCCAGCGCACTGCGGGCAAGATTATCGGAAACGGGGTTTTTCTTGATCTTGGAGGTGTAGGCCTCGATGGCGTGCACCATAGCATCCACACCAGTCATCGCAGTGATTTTTGGCGGCAAGCCCAGAGTAAGATCTGCATCGAGCACAGCGATATCCGGCAGCAGCGTCGACGAACTCACGCCCGCTTTTGTCGTTTCCCCCGTGGTAATCACTGCCACCGGAGTAACTTCGGAGCCGGTGCCGGCAGTGGTGGGAACCAGGATCAGGGGCAGACGTCCACCGCTGACCTGCTCTACGCCATACATGTCGCCCAGCGCCTGATCACCGCAGAGCAGCGCCGCGGCCACCTTCGCCACATCCATGGAGCTACCACCACCCACGGCAACCACGCCATCAACCTGCGCCTCCCGTCCCGCCTCTGCCGCAGCCAGCACCACCGCCTCCGGGGGGTCTTCACTGACTTTGGCAAACAGCGTCACGGAAACATCCGCAGCCACCATGGCGTCCTGCACGGGCCCGACAAGACCAATGGAGACCAGGCCCGGATCGGTGACAAGCAGCACATTACTCATACCCAGGTCTGCGCAGTGCTCTGCCAGCTTCAGTGCCTCACCGGTGCCACTGACAAGTCGCGCAACGGTGTTAAAGGTGAATGGCTGCATAGCGGCCCTACTCCATGGTCAGGATGACCTTACCGCGGGCCAGGCGCCCGATCATCACGTCGTAGGCTTTTTCGTAGTCTTCGAGAGCGAATACGTCGTTAATTGCCGGCTTCAGTTTGCCCTGGGCAAAGAGGCCCCAGAGTTCCTTGATGTTCTGAAGATGCACCGCGGGCTCTTCGGCAATAAAACGGCCCCAGAACACACCCACAATAGAGCAGCCCTTCAGCAGTGCCAGATTCAGGGGAATCTCGGGAATAGGCCCGCTGGCAAAACCGATCACCAGGTAGCGGCCATTCCAGGCCATACCGCGGAGCGCGGGCTCAGCGTAGTCGCCGCCTACGGGATCGTAGACAACATCCACACCTTTACCACCGGTCAGCTCTTTCACCGCTGCCTTCAGATCCTGCTCGCTGTAGTTAATGGTCTCATCAGCGCCAAGATCACGACACATGGCGAGCTTTTCTTCGGAGCTCGCCGCGGCAATCACTTTGGCACCCATGAGCTTACCCAGCTCAACAGCCGTGGATCCCACGCCACCAGCCGCGCCCAGCACCAGCAGCGTCTCACCCTCTTTCAGGTCGGCGCGCTGCTTGAGGGCGTGATAGGAGGTGAAATAGGTCATGGCAACACCCGCCGCCTGGGTAAAATCCAAACCCTCCGGCATGGGCATCACCGCATTTTGATCCACGGCGATCTGATCCCTGAAGCACCCACTGCCGGTCATAGCGATCACTTTATCGCCGGCCTTGTAGTTTTCGACGCCGTCGCCCACAGACAAAACCACGCCTGCGCACTCACCACCGGGAGAAAAGGGCATGTCCGGCTGAAACTGGTACTTGCCCTGAATAATCAGAACGTCGGGGAAATTAAGACCGGCGGCCTTGATGTCGATCACCACCTGCCCCGCCTCCGCGGTGGGCTCCGGATGATCGGTGGCAAGCTGTAGCTTGTCCGCCATGCCATGTTCTGTACAAAGTAGTGCACGCATTTCGCTATCCCTATCTCGTGTGTAGCAGTGATTTTATAGTCATTCGAGGTTTAAAGCGGTGGGGTCGCGGGTGCAGTGTGCGAGTGTGCTGTGAGCGGGCGTCACGCGCCATGGATGGCGCGTGCCGAGCCTGTCATGGATGACGTCTTTTTGGCGTCCCGCTCACGGCATTCCCGCACGCTGTGCCTGCGACAATTACGTATTCAGTCGTCGAGGGAGTTACAGTACTTCAAAAAGCCCCGCAGCACCCATACCACCGCCCACACACATGGTGATAACAACGTACTTGGCGCCCCGGCGCTTACCCTCGATGAGGGCGTGGCCAATCATGCGTGAGCCACTCATACCGTAGGGGTGACCGATGGCAATGGCGCCGCCGCTGACATTGAGCTTATCGTTGTCGATGCCCAGCACGTCACGGCAATGCAATACCTGCACTGCAAAGGCTTCGTTGAGCTCCCACAAGCCGATGTCATCCACGGTGAGACCGTGCTGCTTGAGCAGCTTGGGGACAGCGTAAACAGGACCAATACCCATCTCATCAGGCTCGAGTCCGGCAACCGCGATACCGCGGTAAAGACCGAGGGGCTCCAAACCCCGCTGCTCCGCAAGCTTGGCGTCCATCACTACCTGGGCAGACGCGCCGTCCGAGAGCTGGGAGGCGTTACCCGCGGTGATAGTGCCGCCTTCGATCACCGTCTTCAGGCCTGCGAGTGCTTCGGGCGTTGTGCCGCGAATGCCCTCGTCGCGGCTGACGGTGGCTTCCGCTTCGGACTGCTCACCCGTCTCCTTGTTCCAGACGATACGCTTGCAGGTCACGGGCGTGAGCTCTGCATCGTAGCGACCCTGCTCGTAGGCTTCGGCCACGCGCTGCTGCGACTGCAGGCCGTACTCGTCCATGGCGTCGCGGCTGATACCGTAGCGCTTGGCAACCACCTCGGCGGTCTGGAGCATAGGCATGTAGATATCAGGGTGCATCGCCACCAACTCTTCGTCCGCCGCGCGGTGTAGATTCATGTGTTCATTCTGAACCAGGGAAATAGAGTCGAGCCCCCCACCCACAACAACATTCATACCGTCGTACATCACCTGTTTGGCGGCCGTGGCGACGGCCATCAATCCCGAGGAACACTGACGATCAATGGTCATGCCCGACACGGTGACCGGCAGACCGGCTCGCAGAGCAATCTGACGGGCAACGTTCTGGCCGCCGGTTCCCTGCTGCAGGGCCGCGCCCATAACAACATCGTCAATTTCCCCAAGATCTACACCGGAGCGACGCACTGCTTCAGCTACCGCAGCGGCACCCAGGGTTGGCGCGGGGAGGTTGTTGAATCCGCCGCGATAGGCTTTGGCGATGGGTGTGCGCGCGGTCGATACAATCACTGCTTCTTTCATGTTTTGTCTCCTGGGGCGGTGAGCATTCACCACCCGTTAATATCAGTTGCTCTTCAAATCAAATAGCGCGATGAATTACTCGAGGGAAATACCCAGACCGGCGGCCGCCTGAGTGAGCATTTTGCCAGTCTGCTCAAAGCCTCCCACTAAGGCACGCTCGCCTTCCGGTGAGGTGATTGTCTCCCAATGCGCAGC
>NZ_CBFHZO010000016.1:0-66922 GCF_965660375.1 Congregibacter sp.
GCAGGCGTGCCCGCGGGCGTGTTTAACCTGGTGAACGGTGATGGACCTACCGTGGGTGCGGCATTGTCCAGGCACCCCGATGTGGACATGATGTCCTTCACCGGTTCCACGCGAGCGGGAACTCAGGTCGCCATGAATGCCGCGCCTACCGTTAAGCGGGTGACTCAGGAGCTGGGCGGCAAGTCGCCCAATATCGTTCTTGACGATGCGGACTTTGAAGATGCGGTGACCCGCGGCTGCATGAGCATGTTTATGAACAGTGGTCAGTCCTGCAATGCACCCTCGCGTATGTTTGTACCCGCCGCTCGACTGGCCGAGGTAGAGGCAATCGCACGGGGCGTGGCAGACGCCGTTGTGGTGGGTGACCCTGCAGCAGAGGGCACTCAGCTAGGGCCCGTCGTCTCCGAGGCGCAATTTAACAAGATTCAGGGCCTTATTCAGGCCGGTATTGACGAGGGCGCGACCCTGGTTGCAGGCGGTACGGGCCGGCCCGATGGCCTGGAAGCGGGCTACTACGTCAAACCCACGGTCTTCTCCGGGGTCAACAACACCATGACCATCGCCCGGGAAGAAATTTTCGGACCAGTACTGGCGATCCTTCCCTACGAGACCGAGGAAGAGGCTATCGCCATGGCCAACGACACGCCCTACGGCCTGGCGGGCTATGTGCAGAGTGGGGACATCGAACGCGCTCGCAGCGTGGGTCGCCGCATCCGTGCGGGCAACATCCACATCAACGGTGCCCCCGGTGGCTATGAAGTACCCTTTGGCGGCTTCAAGCAATCCGGGAATGGACGGGAGTGGGGCGAGCACGGTTTCACGGACTATCTGGAGATCAAGGCGCTGGAGGGTTTCGCAGCCTGATGCCTGACTTTATTCTTGCGATCGATCAGGGCACGACGGGGAGTACCGTCGCCCTGGTCGACTCGCAGGGTCAGTTATGCGCCAGCGTGAACGTGGAGTTCGCGCAGGTGTTCCCCCAGCCCGGGTGGGTCGAGCACCAACCCGAGGCAATCTGGACGTCTATCGAAAAAGCCCTCGCAAAGCTCCTGCGCAAAAAGCTCTGCAAGCCCTCCGATATTGCGGCCGTGGGGATTACCAACCAGCGGGAAACATCCGTGCTCTGGGATCGACGAAGCGGCGAAGCGCTACATAACGCCATCGTCTGGCAATGTCGAAGGACCGCGGACTTTTGCGACGCGCTGCGTAGTGCGGGGCACGAAAAGCTGGTACGCGAGCGCAGTGGTCTGGTGCTGGACCCCTATTTCAGTGCCAGTAAGTTCCGCTGGTTGCTCCGTGAAGTACCCGCTGCCAAGCGGGCCCTGAAGGCTGGCGCTCTGGCCGCGGGCACCATGGACAGTTTTTTGCTCTGGCGTCTTACCGGCGGTGAGGTGCACGCCACGGATGCGAGTAATGCAGCCCGCACATCGCTGATGAATTTGAAAACCCTGGATTGGGACGACGAGCTTACGCAGCTCTTCGATGTGCCTAGGAGTATCCTGCCGGAAATACGACCCAGCAGCGGGGTGTTTGGACATACCCGCGGCGTGCGCGGCCTTCCCGATGGTATTCCCATTTCCGGGATCGCAGGGGATCAGCAGGCGGCGCTCTTCGGTCAGGCCTGCTTTACCGCCGGTGACGCGAAGTGCACCTTTGGCACCGGTTCCTTTATCGTCATGAACACCGGTGGCGAGCAGATCGCATCGACGTCCGGTCTGCTCACCACCGTAGGATGGCAGCTGAAAAACCAGGACCCGGTCTACGCCCTGGAGGGTGGCGCCTTTGTTTGTGGTGCCGCCGTGCAGTGGTTGCGCGACGGATTGGGGCTCATCAAGCGGGCATCGGATATCGAGGCACTGGCGGCGACGGTCCCTGATCATGGCGGTGTGGAGTTTGTCCCTGCGCTTACAGGTCTGGGTGCACCCCATTGGGCGGCGGATGCCCGGGGTCTTATCACCGGTCTTACCCGGGGGAGCGAGCGAGGCCACATAGCACGGGCTACCCTGGATGCCATGGCACTGCAGAACGTGGATATTCTCAAGTGCATGGAGGCGGACCTTGGCAAACGCATGCGACCCCTGCGGGTGGATGGCGGGGCTGCCGCCAACGATTTGCTGATGCAGACTCAGGCGGACTATCTGGGCCGCA
This sequence comes from Congregibacter sp., assembly GCF_965660375.1. GTDB lineage: Bacteria > Pseudomonadota > Gammaproteobacteria > Pseudomonadales > Halieaceae > Congregibacter. The sequence goes on from NZ_CBFHZO010000016.1 coordinate 2,149, forward strand.
AACTTGTGCGACCCCGTATCATCGAAACCACCGTGGCCGGCGCCAGCTATCTTGCGGGACTGGGCGTGGGACTGTGGCGCAACAGTGCCGAGATTAAACGTATCTGGCAGCCCGAACGGGAGTTCGCCGTGGGAATCACCGCGCCCCGGCGAAGGAAGCGGCTGGAAAGCTGGCAGACAGCCATTGATCAGACTTTGTGTCGCTAACCCGCCGGCATAATTTTTTCCTAACAAGAGTGAGTGTAACTTGAGCGAATTTAACCAACCCCTGTCGGGGAATGAGATGCCCCGTTTTGGCGGTATCGCCAGTATGTTTCGTCTGCCTGTGCAGTTGTCCGCCGAGGGACTTGATATCGCCATACTGGGGGTGCCCCTGGACTGCGGCACCAGCAACCGAGCAGGATCCCGCTACGGACCCCGGCAAATTCGTGCGGAGTCGGTGTTGGTGCGCCCCTACGGCATGGCTACAAGAGCAGCGCCCTTTGATTCCTTTCAGGTGGCCGATACGGGCGATGTGGCCCTCAACGCCTACAACCTTGAAAAGTCCATAGATATCATTGAAAAGCACTTTGACGGTGTGCTGGCCACGGGAGCCAAAACCCTGGCCATGGGCGGCGATCACACTATCACCCTGCCTATTCTTCGTGCCCAGGCAAAGATTCATGGCCCCCTGGCGGTGGTCCATGTGGATGCTCATGCCGACATGAATGACCACATGTTTGGTGAGGAGGTGACACACGGTACGATTTTCCGGCGCGCCATCGAGGAGGGCCTCATCGATCCGAAGAAAATGGTACAGATCGGACTTCGCGCTACGGGCTACGCCGCCGACGATTTTGACTGGGCACGACAGCGGGGCGTGCGGGTGGTGCCGGCGGAAGAGTGCTGGTATCAGTCGCTGGAGCCGCTCATGAAGGAAGTCCGCGAGCAGATCGGTGCGGATCATCCGGTGTATCTGAGCTTTGATATTGATGGCCTCGACCCATCGGTGGCACCGGGGACGGGTACGCCGGAACCCGCGGGACTCATGACCTCCCAGGGTCTGGAGGTCATTCGCGGCGTTTTCGGAACCAATCTCGTGGGGGCGGACCTGGTAGAGGTCTCACCACCCTACGACACTACGGGTAACACGTCGCTCCTCGGGGCAAACCTGATGTTTGAAATGCTCTGTAGCTTTCCCGGCTGCCAGCGGCGGGATTGATGCCGCCGCAGGGTTTCGGGCGCTGTTCTGAGCGCTATTCGGACTCTGTCAAAGACCACCCATGAGCATGTATTTGATCTCCACGTAGTCATCCATGCCGTAGAGTGAGCCCTCGCGACCGGAACCGGATTCCTTGACTCCACCAAAGGGGGCCATCTCATTGGAGATGATGCCCTCGTTGATGCCTACGATGCCGTACTCCAGGGCTTCGCCCACGCGCCATACGCGGCCGATATCCCGGGTATAGAAGTAGGACGCCAGACCAAACTCCGTATCGTTGGCCATGGCGACAGCCTCTTCTTCCGTATCGAAGCGAACGATGGGGGCCACGGGTCCGAAGATCTCATTGCGGAACACCGCCATGCTGCTGTCGACGTCGGTAAGAACCGTGGGCTGATAAAAACTGCCACCCAGTTCGTGTGGGCCCCCTCCCAGAGCGACCTTAGCGCCACTGGCAACGGAAGCCTTTACCAAGTCGTCCACATCTTCCGCGGCCTTGGCATTCACCAGAGGCCCCAGGGCGACACCGTCCCCCATGCCGTCCCCTACCTGCAAAGCGCTGGCTTTCTCCACCAGTTTCTCTACGAAGGCATCGTAGATCGTGCTCTGCACAAAAATGCGATTGGAGCAGACGCAGGTCTGTCCCGCATTGCGATATTTGGAAATCATGGCGCCTTCCACCGCCGAGTCCAGATCCGCATCATCAAACACAATGAACGGAGCGTTGCCGCCAAGCTCCATGGACGTTTTCTTCATGGTGTCGGCGCATTGGGCCTCGAGAACCTTGCCGATGGGGGTCGAACCCGTGAAGGTCAGTTTGCGAACGGTGGCATTGCCTGTAAGCTCACCACCGATATCCCGCGCAGATCCGGCAATCACATTCAGGACGCCGGCGGGGATGCCGGCGCGCTCGGCGAGCTCTGCCAGGGCCAGGGCGCAGAGCGGGGTCTCACTCGCGGGTTTGATGACGATGGCACATCCCGCGGCCAGCGCTGGTGCGGCTTTACGGGTAATCATGGCAATGGGGAAATTCCAGGGGGTGATTGCCGCCACGACGCCCACGGGCTGCTTGATGCAGACGATGCGTTTGTCCTCGCCGGGACCGGGTATCACGTCGCCGTAGAGGCGTTTCGCTTCCTCTCCAAACCACTCCACATAGGATGCGCCGTAGGCCACTTCGCCCCGGGACTCCGCGAGGGGTTTTCCCTGCTCGGCAGTCATGAGAATGGCGAGGTCTTCCTGATGCTCCATGATGAGCTCAAACCACCGGCGGAGGGTTTGTGCGCGGCTTTTTGCCGGGAGGCGTTTCCAGTCCTTCATGGCGACATCGGCCGCCTCAATGGCTCTCCGCGTCTCGTTAACGCCCACGCTGGCAATGCTGATGATCTCGTCACCCGTTGCGGGGTTGAGAATGCTCAACGTCTTACCGTCGTCCGCCTGTGTCCACTGGCCGTTGATATATGCGCCACTGCGCAGCAAAGACATGTCCGAGAGCGGAAGTGTCATGGGTAAACTCCTGTGCGATTTCGTCAGTTCAGGCCGCGTACGTTACAAGGACAGACGCCAATAGGAAACGACTGCGCGCGCTTATTTTCGGCGTCGGGTACTCAGCCGGTGTTTGCGCACCAGCCCCCGTAGCTGGTCGTAGCTGAGTTCCAGGAACTCGGCGGTGCGTCGCTGGTTGAAGTCCTGATTTTCGAGGGCTGCAACGAGGAGGGATCTTTCGTAAGCGTCAACGCGTTCACGAATATTGATTAATCCTTCCTCACCATGGATCTCTTGACCCGGCGTAGCAAGCTCCGGTGCAGCCTTGGACGCGGAAGGGGTTTCTGCAGATCGGTCTACTGCTGCGGTCATGGGCTGCGTGAGCGTGTCGGACCAGGGGCTCTCGAAAGGATCAATGACCAGGGTGGCCACGGCGGTATCCTGATCAGCCCAACGATGCAGGGATCGTTCGATAACGTTCTTGAGCTCCCGGACGTTTCCGGGCCAGGCATACTCGCTCAGGCTGTGCATTGCCGACGGGGTAAACCCCGGAAACTTCTCCCAGCTGAGCTCGGCACTCATTTCCACGGCGAAATGTCGCGCCAGTAAAAAGACGTCGTCATCCCGGTGGCGAAGCGCGGGCATGTGCACCACGTCAAAGCTCAGTCGGTCGAGGAGGTCTGCCCGAAAGCTTTGAGCGGCAGCCATGGCCCGGAGATCGGCATTGGTAGAGCCCACGACACGTACATCGACGCGGAGCGTGCGCTGCCCGCCGACCCGCTCGAATTCACCGTATTCGATGAGGCGGAGGAGTTTCTCCTGAAGGCGAGGGGACATGGTTCCAATCTCGTCCAGAAGGAGTGTGCCGCCATCGGCCCGCTCAAAACGGCCCACGTGAAGTTTTGATGCACCGGTAAAGGCGCCTGCCTCGTGTCCGAAGAGCTCGCTTTCCAGCAGTGTTTCGGCCATGGAGGCGCAATTGACCTTGATAAACGGGGCGTCCCATCGGCTCGACAGGTAATGAAGGCGCTCCGCCGCCAGTTCCTTGCCGGTGCCGCGCTCACCCAGCACCAGCACCGGTCGTTGAATGCTGGCGAGCTGTGAGAGGTGGTCCAGGGCTGTGGCCAATGCCGCTGACTCGCCCAGCATGTTGTTTGGCGTTGTCATTTAAGGCGCAATATACCAGTATTTATGTGTTTATAGGCCAATTAAAATGGTTTAAATCACCGTATATTGATCAACATAAATAAGATAATACTTGATATAAAGTTTATAAGTAATTGTTTTATATTTATTTAATGCTTAGTTGGCCCGTAACTTGGAATACCTACTGCGAACTACAGTGACCAAGGAGCGTTGTATGGAGCCTGACCGTTTAACCATTTATCTCGCATTAGCCGTCGTGGCCTGCGGGATAGCCACGGTGACAGGACCTTCTCCGGCGCTCATTACATTGTTTGAAGTAGTACTGGTGGTAGAAGCGATCAATCTGATCTCTGCGCCGGGCGATGCTAAGCGCCCCCGCACGGACACCCCGAAGCACTCGCAAGGAGAGTAATCATGGGTATATTTTCGCGAATGAGCGATATCATTAATTCGAACATCAGCGCTTTGCTGGATCAGGCTGAAGATCCGGAGAAGCTGATCCGCCTGATCATCCAGGAGATGGAGGATACCCTGGTAGAGGTTCGCAGCTCCTCCGCGCGGGTGCTAGCAGATCGCAAGGCGGCAACGCGACGCGTAGAGCAGCTCCAGGCCGAGGCTGACTCCTGGGAGCAGAAAGCCAAGCTGGCGATCAGTAAAGGACGGGAAGATCTTGCCCGGGCAGCGCTTCAGGAGAAACGCGATATTGAGGAAGAGCTGGAGGCGGTGAGTACAGAGCTTGCAGCCACTGATGAGCATATCGCCCAGTTGAACGACGAGATCGGCAAGCTCCAGGCAAAGCTCAATGACGCCAAGGCCAAGAAAAAGGCCCTGGTCATGCGAACCCAAACGGTTGAGTCGCGGATCAAGGTAAAGCGCCAGACTAATCGTGACGCCCTGGATCAGGCCTTCGGTCGCTTTGAGCACTTTGAGCGTCGCATGGACAGCCTGGAAAGCCAGCTTGAAGTCATGGACATGGGCAAGGACGTAGCACCCTCCCTGGCAGCTGAGATCAACGCGCTGGAGCAGGATGAGAAGATTACGGCGGAGCTGGATCGCCTGAAGGCCGAACTGGGCGGGGACGATACACCCAGAGATGCTTGAACCCATACCGCTCCCGCGGGCAATAGTGCAGGATGGGAGCATTACCCTCTGAGGCAGGGAGCCATAGATGGAACTTTACGAACTACTTTTCGTGCCAACGATTCTCTTTATGGTCATCGTTGCTCCGATCTGGATTGTGCTGCACTACCGCAGCCTCAATCGCTCGAGTCGCAGTCTGAACGAGGAGGATCGTGAGAACGTTGAGCAGATTCTGGTAACCGTGGATCGATTGACCGAGCGCATTCAGGCGCTGGAATCGATCCTTGATTCCGAACACGGGGATTGGCGAGACCAGGAACAACAGGAGACCACTACAAGGAGAAGCTCATGAACGATTACTCGGACGAAGATCGACGTCGCGGACGCCGGCATCGCCGCAGGCATCGAAGCGGTGGGGCCCAATTCCGTCATTATCAGGAGCGCAAGCGTCATGGCTGGGGCATGGGGCTGTACCGGAACCGCCGCGATGGCAAGATCTGCGGAGTTGCGGCGGGTATCGCTGACTACTGGGATGTCGCCGACTGGGTGGTGCGTCTGATTTTTATTGGCGCCTTTCTCTTTACCGGTACCCTGGCAGTCTGGGCCTACGTTGCGGGATGCCTGCTGTTGAGTCCCCGGCCCGATGACCGCAGTGCTCGCCGCCGGAAGCGGGAGTCAGCGGAAGTCTCCGGCGCTGTTCCGCCCTCCGCCAATGAGGAGGCCTTTGGTCCGGAAATGGAATACGACGAGCGCTATCACGATTACCGTCCCAAGAAGATGTTTCGTTACAGCGACAGTGCGAGTGTGCGTCTCGCCCGAGCCCGGGAGCGCCTCGACAAGGCTCTGCGGCGCGTCGAAGACATGGAAACCTACGTCACGTCCCGTCGTTTCAAACTCAATAGCGAGATTTCCAGACTGTAGCAAACCCCGGCCCGGGGGGGTTGTGCCCCGGGCTCCGCGGAGTATCCTCCCTCTCCAACAACAAACGACAATAAAACCGCTGCAGTGTGACAGGCGGTCGGGGAGATCAGTATGGGGACAAGTCGGATGGCATTATTTGGCGATGTAGTCATGCCGGGATCTGAGACAGTGGACCCTTACCATCTGCCTCCTCCTGCGGCCTGGCTGGCCCTCACAGAGCCTCAGCGCGTGGCGCTGGAGCTTCTCTCTCTCACGGCGGTGCGCCGCATGTTGAACAACCTCGGCCCGGGAGATGGTCACCCGGTGATGGTGCTCCCCGGATTTCTGGGATCCGATGGGTATAACGCGACCCTGAGACGTTTTCTGAAAAGCCTTGGCTACCGAGTCTACGGCTGGGGCCAGGGCCAGAACCTGGGTCCCAGGGGCGATACTCTCGAGAAGGTCCTCGAGCGTGTTGCCATGTTGGGCGACCGCTACGGGCAATCTGTTTCCATGGTGGGGCACAGTCTGGGAGGCATCTTTGCCCGGGAAATCGCCCGTGAGGCTCCCGCACTGGTGAGACAGGTGATTACCCTCGGCAGCCCCTTTGGTCGCGGCCGGCACAGTGGCTCCTATCCGGCGCGCCTCTTCGAGGCCCTCAATCCCACCGACGATTTGCCGGTGGCGCTGGATGATCTTCACCGGGCGCCGCCGGTACCTACCACCGCGGTGTACTCCAAGGGCGATGGTATTGTTAACTGGCGAACCGCATTTCAGAACCCCGAGTTTGCCCATGAGAGCACCCAGAACATTCAGGTGCGCGGTAGCCATTGCGGTATGACGGTGAATCCAGCGGTCTGGTATGTCATTGCAGACCGGCTCCGTCAATCAGCCGACGATTGGCAGCCGTTTTCAGCGAGCGGCCTTGGGTCCGTGATGGTCCCCCAGCACACTGCATAGCCTTGAACTTCGCTTTTAAAACTGTTTTCTCATCGTTAATAGCCTGCCCTTTCTTCAGCCTCTTCGTTTAGATACCCGTAAGTCTCTTTATTCTCTATGAGAAAGCGCATTTCTATTGCTTGTTATCAAGTTCGGGCTGTACGTTTCCTGCTCAGGTCCCTGGGGGTGATTTTGGGAGCTGCGTTGACGCTCGGGGCGAGCGCAACCCCCCCGGCGCAATCTGACGGCCGCAGCAGCGGATGGTCCCTTGATGTCGACCTTCGTTTGCGCAGCGAATACCTTGCCGACTCTTTCAGGTTGCTGGCACCGGATCATGATCATATTCACCTCGCTCGAACGGTTGTGGGGGCAAGCTATGAGGCGTCCGACTGGGGGCTTCGGTTTGAGGTGCAGGACAGCCGCGCCTGGGGCTTCAAAACGCTGTCTCCCATGGGCACCGACGATATCAACACGCTGGAGCCCATCAACCTGAAACTCTGGAAGCGCTGGGCCCGGGAGGAGGGCGGGTCCCTCACCCTGGCCGCGGGCCGCATGACCCTGGACTATGGCAGCCGTCGTCTCCTGGCGCGAAACAATTTCCGCAACACCAGCAATGCTTTTCAGGGTGTGCATCTTACCCACGATACCTCCTACGGCGTCGCCAGAATCTTTTACACATTACCGCTGCATCGGCGCCCCGATGGTCTTGACCGAGGGTCGCTGCTGGACAGGGAATTCCGACTGGACAAGGCCCGCAGTTCAGAACAGTTCTGGGGAGGGAGTTTCGATTATCAATTACCCGTTGAGGCGGCGAGCCTCGCCGCTTACCTGTTTGGGAGTGAGCTTAGGGATCGGCCAAACCGCCCCGTCGCTGATCGCGATCTGACAACCCTGGGCGCGCGTTTTATGTGGTCCGGGGGAGGGGCAGATCTTGAACTTGAGGCGGCCTATCAGTGGGGGGAATCCCTGCCCGGCCTGCTATCGAGCGGTGATGCTCTGGACCATCAAGCCTGGTTCACCCACGTGCACGCAGGCCTGGATATAGCGCCTGGTTTAAATCTTCGGCTGGGCTATGATCACGCCACGGGGGACCGAGATCCCCGTGACGGCCGCAACGAGCGCTTCGACCGCTTATACGGTGCCAGAGCCTTCGAACTGGGTCCCAGTGGCATATTCGGTGCAGCGGTGCGCAGCAATATTCGTGCGCCCTTTGTGCGTGCCCAATGGCAGGCCACGATCACCCAGACCTGGCTCCTGTCCTATCGCTGGCTAGCGCTCGATGCGCCCCGAGACGTCTTCGTGACGGGGGCACGTCAGGATTTCAGCGGAGAATCGGGGCGAGAGCTCGGCGGTCAATGGGAGCTTCGCTGGCGATGGCGTCCGGAAAATTCCGCCTTCAGCATTGAGGCGGGGGGCGCCTATCTGGACAAGGGAAGGTACTTCTCAGGCAATGCACAGGCGCCTTTGAATCCAGCCTCTCCGGGGGACACTCAGTATTTCTATACCCAAATCCACTGGCGCTACTAGAATGCTGGCGGATGCTTGTGCCAGTGTTTGTGCTGAGCGTAGCACCGGGCCTTCAGGACTGGTTGCTGCGTATCCCTGATAGGGGATTCATGGTCTCTTCGCCGGTCACATGTCGGATGATTCGGTAATAAATCCCTGCGGGAGAGCCATCAAGGAGAGCCTCACGGAGCATATTGTCGGTGTCCACGGATTCGGCCGCTTCCAGAACCCTGCCGAAGGTGCGTTTGAAGTTTTCGCTGTGACGGGTGCGTATGTCCGTGCCAAAGAGCATCTCCCTGACGACGTCGGGATCTTCGCGGTTGCTTGCTGCGGCCGCGATCATGAGTCGAATGAACAAAGAATGGTCTCCGGTGCTGGCCTCCGAGCGGAGGGCGGAAAACTCGTCCATGGAAACTTCGTCCGTACCCGTCGGACCAAAAATAGAAATATAGTGAAACCCAGCGATACTACCGAGCTGCTCCTGCACAAGTCCGAGCAGCTTGAAATAGGAGTCCCGCCGGGAGTGAAGTTCAAGACGCCGGGTGCTTTGCTCCTGCAAGCTTGTGGCGCGGGTGTTCGCGGTAATTTCTTTTTGCTGCATAAAGTGGCCGATGACCAGCCATAGGAATGCCAGCGGTGCAAAAGCACCTTCAAAAAAACTGCCAATATCGGCAGTAGGCAGTCGTTGAAACTCGGTCCACCCCACGATACGGGTAATATAGTAGACACCCGTGCCCATCCAGAGTGAGGTGACTGTGAGCCCGAATAAGATTCGCCAGTCGAGACCGGGCTTTTCTGTATCCTCATTGTTCATGGGTACAGCATAGCAGAGCTATCGTCTGCGCTTTTGCTGGCTTGGGCTGCAATTTTTTGTAAGGAGAGACTCAGATTGGAACGGCCGGTAGTAGAGAGTTTTGGGGGTGATGGTGTTTCTTTGTTGTTTGCCCATGCCAACGGTTATCCACCGGGGAGTTATAGGCAACTCTTTAGCCACCTCCAGGATCGGTTTGCTATTAGTGCTTTGGAGCACCGGCCTTTATGGGGCGGGCGTGAGCCTCCCCGGCGTTTGAGCTGGCAGCTCTTTGCTACGGATATGCTGAGCGCCATTGATGGTCACTTCGAAGAGCCTGTGTGGGTGATGGGCCATAGCATGGGGGGGACCATTGCAGCCTTGGCGGCTCAGCGGCATCCCGAAAAAATCGCCGGACTCCTACTTCTGGACCCTGTATTCCTACCAGACCGCTTTGTGCTGGCAACGCGTCTTATGCCCGAAAAGCGTCGAAAGAAGATGCCCATGCTGCGGCGAGCACTGTCGCGACCGGAGCTCTTTGAAAGCCACGCGACCGCCTTTGAATTTTATCGCGGTAAGCGAGCTTTTCAGGGGCTTAGCGATGAAGCGCTCTCCCATTACGTCGAGGCCAGTAAAGCGCCACTTCCCGATGGAGGCGTGCAGCTTCGCTACTCGGGCGCCTGGGAGGCGGCGGTGTATGGCAGTGCGCCGCGGGCGCGGCCATTGATGAAGCGTATGCGGGTTCCAACGCTGGCGCTGCGAGGAGCACGGAGTGACACGCTTCGCCCGGGGATCTGGGCGCGGTGGCAGCACTGGCAGCCCGCTGCCAGCTTTGTAGAGATTCCGGGTGGGCATCTGTTCCCTCTGGAGTCTCCAGAGGCAACGGCGAAGGCGGTCTCGGACCATGTTTTCGGGGATTAATTGTCTGGCGACCCTTTCGCGGGAGACGTGAGCGCCTATAATCGGAGTAAAGTGTCGCGGAGAAATACTATGAGTAAAATTCTGATCGTTGCCGACAAGGGTAAGTCCTGTGTTGCAACATCCCGAGGCCTCGAATTGGCCGCCAAGCTAGGCTATGACGTTGAAGTCGTGGCCTTCGTTTACGCGCCTCTCAATCGTATTGACGGGGGCAAAACGGAACAGGCGGAGCTCAAGCAACAGATTCTCGATAAGCGCCGGGCGCAGATGCTCGAGCGAATTGATGCTTTTGCGACCAAAGACCAAAAGGTGGCCTTAAAGGTCGTATGGCTAAAGACTGTGCATCCGTGGATCGTCAAGCGCACCACCTCTGGTAAGTTTGCTGCGGTGGTGAAAACAACCCACAGCACGGGCAGCCTGGGCTACACCTCTACCGACTGGCACGTCCTGCGTGAATGCCCATTACCGGTACTTATGGTGGCGGAGAAAAAATGGAGTCGCACCCGGCCGGTGATGGCTGCCCTCGACCTGGGTACGCGAAAGCGCAGCAAGCAGCAGCTGAATTCGAAAGTGCTGGGCGCCGCAAAAGCTTTGGCGGAAGCCTTGGGTGTTGAACTGAAGATCATGTCGGCTATCGAGATTCCCCCGGTGTTGGCTGACTTGGATCTTGTGGACCCCATCAGCTATTCCAAGAAACATCGTGAGGAAATGCTGCCTCATCTGAAGGCGCTGGCAAAAGAGCACGACATCCCCGAGAAGCACTTTGTCACCAAGCGTGGGCCCGTGTGCAAGGTCATTACCTCCCAGGCTGCTAAGGCCCGGGCGCAGATCGTTGTCATGGGCACGGTGGCCAGGCAGGGTCTGAGTGCCAAGCTTATTGGCAATACCGCCGAGTCCGTATTACAAGATCTTCATACAGATGTGTTAACCATAAAGCCTGATGCCTGACCCTATGCCGCAGGTTGCGGCACGGGACGATTTTAGCAATGGATGGTGAGCACTATGAGTAGCCCGATTAAGACCCGACTGGCGGATCTTGATGACAGTTTGTTTGTGCCCCGGGAGCTCAGCTGGCTCTCCTTCAATGCCCGGGTACTCCAGGAAGCGGCGGACGAGAAAGCCCCGGAGATTCAGCGGCTGCGCTATCTCGGCATTTTCTCCAATAATCTCGACGAATTTTTTCGGGTCCGCGTAGCGGAGGTCAGGCGTCTCATTACCTTATCCAGCGGTAATGCCCGCCAGAGTGCCAAGGATCTGCTGGGCGCGATCCAGGCCGAGGTCGTATCACAGCAGCGTGATTTCGAGCGGGTCTATGCGTCTGTGATGGAGGCGCTTCAGGCCCGCCGCATCTACATGATCAACGAGCGGCAGCTGGAGCCTAATCAGGCGCAGTTCGTGCAGGACTTTTTTACAAAAACGGTATTGCCTGAACTGGACCCCATTCTTTTTAACGAAGGTTCGCCTATCCCGGTACTGAATGACGAGTGCCTGTATCTCGCGGTGGAAATCAACGGCGGCAAAAAACAGCGTGTGGCGGTAGTGGAGGTTCCCACGGATCGTATGAATAGATTCTTGGAAATTCCCCGTCGTAAAGGTAAGAGCGGGCGGGTTTTCATCGCCCTGGACAATGTAATCCGCGCCTGCCTGCCGCAAATGTTTCGCGGGGTGTTGCCCATCGATTCGGCGGCGGCCTATTGCTTTAAGTTTTCCCGGGATGCGGAGCTGGAGCTTGATGTGGGTATAATGGAAAGCCTCATCGAAAAAATGGCCAGCAGTCTCAAGCAACGACAGAAAGCCGATGCGGTGCGTTTTGTTTACGATGCGGAGATGCCCGCGAGTCTTCTGGATTTTCTGGCGTCCAAATTTTCCCTCGGTAAATACGACAGTTTAATCCCCGGCGGGCGGTACCATAACTCCAAGGACTTTATGTCCTTTCCCAAGGTAGGGCCCCGGTATCTTGAGCTGCGCCCTCTGGGCAACGTCCCCGTCCGTCGCGTTGATGAGGCAGAGAACATTCTCGCGGCTATTCGCAGCAAGGATGTGTTGCTCTACTACCCCTACCACTCCTTTGATTACCTCATTGACCTTCTCAAAACCGCTGCCGTGGACCCCGATGTGGATAACATCAAGATCTGCCTCTATCGGGTTGCCTCTGACTCACGAGTCGTTGACGCGCTGCTTAGCGCGGTACACAACGGTAAGCGCGTACTCGCCGTGGTGGAACTGGCGGCGCGCTTCGACGAACAGGCCAATATCAACTGGGCGCAGCGACTTACGGAAGGGGGCATTGAGGTGAAGTTCGGGGTGCCCGGCTTGAAAGTACACAGCAAGCTGCTCCTGATTCAGCGTCGAGAAGGTGGTCAGCAACGGTTTTATACCCATATTGGAACCGGAAACTTCAACGAAAAAACCGCGCGCCTGTATACGGACTTTTCCCTGATGACCCATGACCAGGATCTGGGCCGGGAGGTGTTCGACGTTTTTGATTTCCTCCAATATAACTACCGGCGCCCGCAGTACCAGCATTTACTCGTGTCGCCCCACAGCTCCCGGCCGGGCCTGACGGAAATGATTGAGGGCGAGATTGCCAATGCGCGCAAGGGGTTGCGTGCCGCCATGACGCTCAAGTGCAACAACCTGGTGGACCGTGAGCTTGTTATGAAGCTCTATGAAGCGAGTGATGCGGGGGTGGAGATCCGCCTGATCATTCGCGGCATGTGCTCACTGCAGCCGGGCGTAAAGGGCATTTCGGAAAACATCGAAGCCATCAGTGTCGTGGATCGCTATCTCGAGCACCCCCGGGTCTATGTGTTTTATAACGCGGGGAAGCCCCGTTATTACATTGGCTCTGGCGATCTCATGACGCGGAATCTTGACTACCGTGTAGAGGTGCTCTGTCCCATCTATGACGCTGATGCAAAAGCAATGATTCAGGACGTACTCGATATACAGTGGCACGATAATGTGCGCGCGCGGGTGATCGACAAGGCGCAGACCAATGAACCCGTGGCGCGCAAGGCGAAGTCGGCGGCAATCCGTTCCCAGGAGGCTATTCATGCATATCTGAATACGGGGAAAAAACCGCGCATTCCCCGATCAAACATGCTGCTCCCCGCCAAGCAGCGCAAGAAGAGCAAAAAGGACTAAGTTAGTGGCTGCAGCCAGCCTTCTCGCTTTGCTCGATGACATCGCGGTTTTGATGGACGATGTGTCGGCCATGACCAAAGTGGCGGCCCGTAAGACTGCGGGCGTTCTCGGTGACGACCTGGCGGTTAACGCTGAGAAAGTGACCGGTGTTGCCGCGGATCGTGAGCTCCCCGTGGTCTATGCGGTATTTAAAGGCTCCCTGCTGAATAAGGTCATGCTGGTGCCGGCGGCCATCGTCATTGCAGCCCTCGCAGACTGGTTAATTACGCCATTGCTTATTGCCGGAGGCTTGTTCCTGTGCTTTGAAGGTTTTGAAAAAATCTGGCATCACTTTAGTCACAGTATCGAAGAGCGTCATGAGGAGCAGGAGGCGCTGCGCAAGCGGCTGGAAAACCCCGCCACGGATCCATTAAAACTGGAGAAGAGACGCATCCGGGGTGCTGTGCGTACGGACTTTATTCTGTCCGCAGAGATCATAGTGATAACTCTGGGCATCGTTGGTGAGGCAAGTCTCCTGGTGCGCGCCAGTGTCCTCAGTGTGATTGCTATCGCGATGACAATCGGCGTGTACGGGCTGGTTGCGGCTCTGGTGAAGATTGATGACCTGGGGCTGCACTGGCTGCAGAGCGACCGCGAAGGCTCTGGGGGACAAGTACTTCGAGGGATGGGGCGAGGGCTTCTGTTTCTCGCACCGCGAATGATGCGGACTTTGACGGTTCTCGGTACCGTTGCGATGTTTCTGGTGGGCGGGGGAATACTGGTTCACGGCATTCCCGTGCTTCATCATTTGTCGGAGGGTGTGCTCCACCACGCAACGATGCTCATCGCGGATAACGTCTGGATTCGCGGCATCACGCCGCAACTGTTTGCCGTGCTCCTCGGTCTATTGGCGGGAAGCGTTGTGCTGTTGGTGGTGGCCTTGGGTCAACGACTGTTTTCCAGGCTCTCCTGATACACCGCTAGTCGCAAAGCCGGCGATTACTTCAGCAGCGAACCGAGAATTCCCCGGAAGAGTTTTTTACCGATGGAGCGCCCGGCAGCTGAACCCAGACTGCGGACCATGCTTTTCACAAAGGCATCGCCGGTGCTCTGGGTTTTCCGCCCGGTTTTTTTTCTGGCGCTTTTTTCACGTTTTTTCAGCGCTGCCTCGTCACGCTCGGCCTGCTGCACCGTTGCGCGGGCCAGGAGCACTTCATGAGCGCTCTCCCGGTCAATGCTCTGGGTGTAGCGCCGGCTGTTCGGGTCGTTTTTCAAGACCGCGATTCGCTCAGCCAGGGTGGCCTTGCCCATACGGGAGCATGGGGGCCTGACCAGGGTTCGCTGCACGACAGAAGGCACGCCTTTTTTCTGCAGTGTCGATACCAGTGCTTCCCCCACGCCCAATTCACTAATCACGGTTTCCGTATCGAGGGCGGGGTTTTTCCGAAAGCTCTGGGCCGCCACTCTCACGGCCTTCTGTTCCTTGGGCGTGTAGGCGCGCAGGGCGTGCTGTATGCGGTTGCCCAATTGGCCGAGCACGCTGTCGGGTATGTCGGCGGGGCTCTGCGTGACAAAGTAGATGCCCACGCCCTTGGAGCGAATCAGACGTACTACCTGTTCAATCGTTTGCAGGAGGATTTTGGGTGCGTCCTGGAACAACAGGTGAGCCTCGTCAAAGAAGAAAACCAGTTCGGGCTTGTCCGGGTCCCCGATCTCGGGGAGTTGCTCAAATAGCTCGGAAAGAAGCCAGAGCAGCAGGGTACTGTACACCCGGGGACTGCGTATGAGGGTGTCGGCCGCGAGGATGTTGATAACACCTTGCCCGTCCCGGGTACGTTGCATGAGGTCCCCAAGCTCCAAAGCGGGCTCGCCAAAGAAGTGTTTGCCCCCTTCGCGCTCCAACATCAATAGTCGGCGCAGGATAGCGTTCACGGAGGCAGAGGAAACGCGATAGCTTGTTCCAAGAGACTTTCGATTGTCCGCCAGGTGCTGCAAGGTCGTGCGCAGGTCCGCCAGATCCAGCATAAGGAGACCGTTATCGTCGGCAAACTGGAACACCAGTGTGAGTACACCCTCCTGGGTATCGTTCAGGCCCAGGAGCCTTGAAAGCAACTGCGGACCCATTTCGCTGAGCGTGGTGCGAATAGGAGTGCCTTTTTTGCCAAATACATCCCAGAAAGCAACGGGAAAGCCCTCCGGCGCATAGTCATTGATCCCTATCTTCTCGACGCGCTCATCGATCTTCGGATGGGGTTTTCCCGGCTGACTCAGACCGGAGATGTCCCCCTTAACATCGGCCAAAAACACGGGCACCCCTTGCGCAGAGAAACTCTCCGCCAGGCACTGGAGCGTCACAGTTTTGCCGGTACCGGTGGCTCCGGCGATGAGTCCATGGCGGTTGGCATAGCGGGGGTTGAGAAATATCTGGCCCGCATCAGAGCCTCCGATGAGAATGCCGGGTGATTGCTCTTCAGTGCTCATAGCTTACCTGTCAGGGGTGCCGAGTTTGGGTTTGACGGCGGCTTTTCGCACGGGACGCTTTGCCTGTGTCTTGGTTTTGGTTTTTGCCTTGGCTGTGGCTTTGGTTTTAGCGGCGGTGGTGCTTTTGGCGGGTGCTTTCGCCTTTGTTTTTGTTGTGGCCTTGGTCTTCACTTTAGCCCTGGTTTTCGCTTTGCCGATGGTGCGTGCCTTGCCTTTGGTGGGGGTGCGGGAACCCCGTCGGTTGTCGCTGGCCCGGGGTCCCGACCCGCTGATGCCGGCCACGATCTCCAGTTCTGCCAGAGAGTCTTCCAAATGGTCGATGATGCGCTGAATCTGGGGCATGGACCGACGACAGGCCACAATGCCGAAGTCCAGCTGATCGTGATAGCTCACCAGCGTGATATTCATGGCGAATCCATCGAACACGATGGACGCCGGATAAATGCCATCCAGTCTCGCTCCCTGCCAGTACAGAGGCTTGCGTGGCCCGGGAACATTGGAAACCACGGTACTGAAGGCGGGAAACTTGGAGCCCAGACCGAGGATTGAGGTCAGCAGGGCGGGTAGCTGCGTCAGTTGCATGAACAGCGCCCCTTCCGCCGGGGAGAGTTCCCGTAGTAGATCCTTCCCCGCGCGCATGGACTCCTGAATAGTGCGCAGACGCTTTTCCGGATCGTAAACATTGGTGGCCATATCGGCCGTGATAAACCCGATGGCATTGCTGGAATCTACATCGCCTTCCTCGCGCAGGGACACCGGGGCCATGGCCTTGAGGGAGTGGAGGGGCAGCTCGTCCCGGGATAACAGATAGCGACGGAGCGCCCCGGCGCACATGGCGAGCACTATATCGTTCACCGTGGCATCCATGGCTTTACAGACAGCTTTCACGCGATCGAAGGCGAAGGTTTGCGCGACAAAACGACGGGCACCGGACACCCGGGTGTTGATCGAGGTTTTCGGGACGTTGTGCCAGGGGACGGCGAGGTTTCCGCTGCGACCGACAAAAGCCAGGCCGAAGCGTCGCATGGCCGTTGCCAGATTGATGCTTGAATCGTACTGTTGTTTCAGAGCCTCCAGAACGTTGCGCAGATCGCGCTTGCTGGGGTCGGCGGACCGCGGGGCGTTACCGAAGCGTGCCTGCTTGTACACCTCATAGGCTTCGCGGGAGTAGGGCGCGTAGCTTGGCGATCCGTCCGGCTCTTCGGAGCACATGGCCTGGGTGATATGCATGGCGCCGACGCCATCGATGGCGGCGTGATGGATCTTGTTGTACACGGCGAACTGCCGGTTTTGCAGTCCTTCGATGATGTGCAGTTCCCACAGGGGACGAGTGCGATCCAGCAAGGTGGTATGGAGGCGCGAGGCAAGGGCAAAGAGTTCGCGATAACGCCCGGGACTCGGCAGTGCCGAGTGACGGACGTGGTAATCCATGTCGATATGCTCATCCTTTTCCCAGAAAAGCCCTGATTTTCCGGTCACCACATACTCGCCAAACGGTTTGCGAAATTCAGTGCTTTCTCGCAGCAGGGTGCGAAGAGAGGTGAGAAACTCCTGCTCGTCGGCATCCTCGGGCAGCGTGAAGAGGTTAATGCCCCCAACGTGCATGGGGGTCTCACGCTTCTCCAGAAGGAGAAATCCGGCACTCGCTAAATCTATTCTGCGCATTGTTTTTTTATCCCTTATTGGTGGGCGAATCCTATAAGCTTTGCAACCGTGATGTAAGCGGCTCCCATGACGCGGGGCTGTAACAACACTACACTGCAAACCCCAACTACGTAAATCGGGAGAACCTTAATGCGTCGGAGTTTCTGGACAGCTGTATGTCTGACGATTCTCAGTGTTGCTGCCCATGCGCAGATAGAGAGTGAGCATGCGCAAAAGACATTGGAGATCTACAGGACTATTGTGGAGGTAGATACCTCCAAAACGAAGGGCAACACAATCCGGGTGGCGGAGTATCTTGCCGGTGAGCTTATCGCCGCTGGATTTGCCGAAGACGATGTTCGCATCGTTCCCAAAGATGGATTCGGAACGCTCATAGCGACCTACCGCGGTGATGGCAGTGCGGGCGCCAAGCCCATTCTGTTGCTCGGGCATATGGATGTTGTGGAGGCGCTGGCGGACGATTGGGTGCGCCCGCCCTTTGAACTCACACAGGATGATGTGAACTTCTACGCCCGGGGAACCATCGACAACAAGTTCGGCGTAGCCCAGCTCACGGGCACCATGATTCGTCTCAAAAAGGAGGGCTTCGTGCCTGACCGGGATCTCATGCTGGTGTTTTCCGGAGATGAGGAGAGTGGCATGACCACGACCCGCATGATGGCCTATGAGATGCCGGAAATTGCCGAGGCGGAATATGCCCTCAATTCTGACGCCGGCGGCGGAGCGCTTACCGCAGATGGTGTGGCCGTTAGCTACCGGGTACAGGCTGCGGAGAAAACCTACGCGACCTGGGAAATTACCGTGCGCAATCCCGGTGGACACAGCAGTCGACCCCGCGATGACAATGCCATTTACGACCTTGCTGCAGCGGTGAAGTCTATCGAGGCGCATCGTTTTCCCGTGCGCTGGAGTGAGATGACCCTCTCCTACTTTCAGCAGACAGGCGAAAAGATTGGTGGGGAGCTGGGCGATGCCATGGTGCGTTTTGCCTATGATCCTGAGGACGAGGAGGCCGCTGAAATACTTCGCAGCCAACCTTCCTACGTCGGCACCACGCGCACAACCTGCGTGGTGACGATGCTGGAAGCCGGACATGCGGAAAACGCTTTACCCCAGTCAGCCACGGCGACGGTAAATTGCAGGATCTTTCCCGGTGTCTCCGTTGCCGATATCGAAGCTGAGCTGAAATCGGTGGTGGGTAACGAGGAGGCGGAGTTCGTGCTTCTGGGTGATCCCACGGAGAGTCCTATTTCGGAGATCCGTGCTGATGTAATGACCGCGGTGGGTAAAGCCGTACACAGTCGCTATCCGGGCCTGGACCTCATCACCTACATGGAGTCCGGCGGTACCGACGGGATGCATTTTCGCAAGGCGGGAATTCCTACCTGGGGCATCTCTGGCGTGTTTATGAATCCGGACGAGATGTACGCTCATGGTCTGAACGAGAGGGTGCCCATCAAAGCTTTCTATGATGGCCTGGATCATTGGTCCATCATCATCCGCGACCTGACCACGCCCAAGTAGCTGCTCCCTGAGCCTGTCGCCCCTGGGCGCCGGGCTCTGCTCTCCGCAGCGTACCCCCTTTGCTTTCAGGCCTCTGCGGTCTGCGGGGCAAAGCTGTCGCTACTGGCTTCCTTCAGATGAATGTAGACGGGATCTGTCGCCGTGGCGGTGAGGTAAGACGCCTTCTGCGGCAGGGGGAACAGCTCGTCATAGCGTCTTATGGTCATCTGGTCAATGCGGCGGTGAATATGCGACCGATTGAGTTCGCCCGGGGACTTGAGTCCCGCGGAGGACAGCAGATCCAGCAGGGCGTGGAGGGTTTCCCTCTGGTAACGAGCGACCCTCTCGCCCTTGTCCGTTACATCAAGGCCCTGAACCAGTTGTGGATCCTGTGTCGTCACACCGGTGGGGCAGCGGTTGCTGTTGCATTCCAAAGACTGCACACAACCCAGCGCCAGCATCATGCCTCGGGCACTGTTGCACATGTCGGCTCCGAGAGCGAGGGCCTTGGCCATGTGGAAAGCGGTAATGATCTTTCCCGATGCGATCACCGTTATGTGCTCGCGAACGCCAAAACCCTCCAGAGTATTGACCACAAAGGCCAGACCATCACGAAGGGGCATGCCCACGGAGTTGCTGTACTCGAGGGGCGCCGCCCCCGTGCCGCCTTCGCCGCCGTCAACGGTGACGAAGTCTGGTGTGATACCTGTGTCGAGCATGGCTTTGCAAATCGCGATGAACTCGCTTTCGCGCCCCACGCAAAGCTTGAATCCCACGGGCTTGCCACCGGATAGCATTCTCAACTGCGCCACAAACTCCAGGAGGCCTCGAGGACTTGAGAAGGCACTGTGCGCCGAGGGAGAAACGACCTCTGTTCCTGTCGGTACCTGTCGGATGCGGGCAATGAGCTCCGTGTTTTTGCTCGCGGGGAGGATTCCGCCATGTCCGGGCTTGGCACCCTGGGACAATTTGATTTCTATCATTCTGATACTGGGCAGGGTCGCGGTGTCTGCGAAGGCCTCAGCGGAGAAACTGCCGTCGCTTGCGCGGCAGCCGAAGTAGCCCGTACCGATTTGCCACACCAGGTCTCCGGCGTGCTCCAGGTGAAAGTCAGACACGCCGCCTTCGCCCGTGTTGTGATAAAAACCGCCGGCAGCCGCTCCCCGGTTGAGAGCGCGCACCGCATTGTTGCTCAGGGATCCGAAGCTCATAGCCGACACGTTGAGCAGCGCTGCAGCATAGGGCTGCGTGCACTGCGGTCCACCGACGCGGACCCGGGGGTCATGCTCCAGTTCGCTGATATTTCGGGCCGCAATGGAGTGTCCTATCCATTCATAGCCGTCCTGGTAGGTATCCAGTTTGGTGCCAAAGGGGATAGTCGCCAAATCACCCTTGGCCCGCTGGTAGACGATGGCGCGAAACATGCGGTTGATGGGGGCTCCGCCGACATCGGATTCGAGGAGGTACTGCTGCACAAAGGGACGCACGGATTCCAGTATCCAGCGGCCTCTGCCAACCAGCGGGAAATTTCGCCGGATGCTGTGCTCCGTCTGCTGCGTATCATAAATGCCCAGGCAGAAGCTGGTGAGAACGAGGAGAAAGAACAGCCATGGCAGCAAGCTGTGCAGGCCAAGGAAGAGGGGAATGCTGGCGAGCAGCAGATGGACGGTGAAAAATACCGCGCGGTACACAGGCGTTTCCTCAGTTAAACAGCCAGGGGCTTAGGGCGCCCTGGTTTTCCAGAACAACCTGCTGGGCAAGGGGGTTGTCCTGACGCGTCAGGGGATCCAGCTGCAAAAGCTGAAGTTGATAGTTGATTAGTGTGGCGCGGGTATCAAGACGGAGTTTGCCTTCACTCATGCCATAGTCGTGGGCGATAACTTCCTGTTGCTCGCTCGACAGCCGGGGATCGGGAACGATACTGATGGTAACCCGCTGTAACCAGTCCCTATCCTGATCCTCACCGTATTGGGAGTCATCCAGTATCTCGGCTTCGCCGCGAAACCGGCTTAGCACAAAGTCGCGAAATCCCTGATTTTTTTCACACCAGGCACGCACGTGCCAGCGATAGCCAGTAAAAACCAATGTGTGAGGGACGATGATGCGCCCTTCGCGATCTGGGTTCTTGAGAGACACATAGTCCACTTCAAGGCGTTTCTGGGCACGGGCTGCCTGAATCATGGGGCGGAGTATGGATGGGGCTACATCACGCCCCGGCGGCGTGAGCTGCTCTACATTTGCTGTGGCAAGGGGGAGTGACTCAAAGACACCCATGAGCTGTTCATCTCTGCTCATGAGATGCAGATACTCATCGGCCGTGCCCCTGGTGACGCGGGGAACAAAGTCCTTGCTGGGTCGATAGCCCTTCAGGTACTTGTCGTAACTGATGTTACCGGGGGCTATTTCCCGCAGATAGAAATTGATGTCCTTGCTGGCCTGCTGACGACCGATGCCAAAGCAGCGCGTCAGGTGCCCGGTAGTCAGGCGTCCTTCCCACAGGCTGATAGTCTCGATATAGCGATAACGAAGGAGATGATCCCAGCGATAGGGCCAGAGGTCCATGGGTGATTCCTAACGGGGTAGCCTGACAGCTGTGCCTTTAGTCTGCACCTGGTGTTGCAGACAAAAGTCACAGTCAATACCGGAGTGCGTATCGGAGGAAGCGACAACCCTGGCTGCTCAGCGAGGGTTGTCCCTGGGTGCAGCTATTTAACTTTCGCCCATTTTCTTCATGGCGTCTTTGGCACCGGCTTCCGCATCGTCCATCATATCTTTGGCTCCGGACTCCGCGTCATCCATCATCTCGTTTGCCGCATCACCGGCCTCGTCCATCATGGCGTTGGCTTTATCGTTGGCAGCGTCTGTCATTTCGCCCATTTTCTCGCCGGTGGCGTCGGCCATGTCGCCGGCTGAATCCATTGCGTCTTCGGCCGCATCACCCATGGAGTCTATGGCGTCGCCGGTCGCATCAGCGGCGCTGTCGGCCATGTCGCCCGCTTTGTTCATTGCGTCGTCGGCCATTTGTGAGGCTGACTCCGTCGCTTCTTCGGCAGAGCTTTTCGCTTTATCCATATCTTCCTTACTGCAGCCGCCCAGGGTAAAGAGGAGGGCAGATGTGGCCACTACGCCAATAATTGCTGTGCTTCGCATGACTATTCCTTTTTGCTGTGTATGTCCGTGGTGTGTATATATGAGTCTACCCGCTGGTTTCTGCGACGTCGCACTATGCACGCCAAGGGCATGTTCAGCCTTTGGTTGACTATGCAGGATCCAAAGCGCGAAGTCTCATGCAGAGACGTTATAGTGAAGTTAGCGGCAAGCGGCAGTGAGGTAAAGGGTTAATCACTGTGGGTCTCCTCTTTAAAAGTCGCATTCATGGCCCTTAAAAGCCATAGGAAGTCGCTGCTCAGGGTTTGCAGTGATCTGTGTGCCCGCGCAAACGTACATTCCATGGAGTTTGTTATTGATGACTGACCAGGCATGCATCGCTGTCATCCCGTGGAAAGACCTTTTATTACCCAGGAGTAAGTTCGTTATGTCCAATGCTTTATCACTCTCTCTTCGCTCCCTCTTCGTCTTTGTGCTTGGCCTGAGCGCCGTCGCGGTGCAGGCAGAACTTAAGGTGGGCGACAGGGCACCAAATTTCACCCTCCAGGCATCTGACGGAGAAACTTACGACCTCGCGGACTATCGCGGCAAGCAGGCCGTGGTTCTGGCATGGTTCCCTCGCGCGTTCACCTCTGGGTGCACGGTCGAGTGCAAGAGTCTCGCGGAAAACGGTGATGAGATTCGCAAGTTTGATGTGACCTATTTCATGGCGAGCACCGATCCGGTGGAAAAGAATGCCGAATTTGCGGACGAGACCAAAGCGGACTTTCCGCTGCTGAGCGATCCCGATGGTGAGGTGGCCAGGGCCTACGGTGTGTTTACCCGTGGTTTTGCCCGTCGCTATACCTTTTATATCGACGTTGACGGCGTGATTACGCACATTGATACGGCAGTCAAGCCCAGTTCTTCCGCTGAAGACATGATCGCGAATCTGGAAAACCTCGGAGTTGCGCAGCGCGACTCCTAACTTCCCGTTGGCGATCGACGCGACGGATTCTTTTTTCACGGTATAAGCTCCTACGGGAGTAGAATACGCGCCCACCGAAGGTTAGGGCGCTATGTGGTTCACCCGATCAACGCTAAACAGGCTCTTCTTGTTGGCACTGCCTATGGTGGTGTCCCAGGGAGCGCTTGCGTTAATGGCCTTCGCGGACCGGTTCTTTCTCTCCCGTATTAGTCCTGTGCACGTGGCCGCTTCCCTCGGGGGCGGTGTGTCCTTTTGGGTATGTCTGTGCTTTTTTAACGGTATTGCGGCGTATGGTAATGCTATGGTCGCCCAGTATTTCGGTCGCAAGGACATGCGCAGCTGTCCCCGTGTGGTGACCCAGGGCATTATTCTTTCGGTTATCGCCATGCCGCTGCTCCTGCTGATGGCATGGCCCATGCTGTCAATGTTCGAATGGATGGGGCACGCACCGGAGCAGGTGGCTTTGGAAAAGCCCTACTTCATGACGTTTATATTGGGGAGTTTTTTCTTTCTGATAAAAACGGTGCTGGCGTCTTATTTTTCGGGTATCGCTCGTCCCCGGGTGGTCATGATCGCCGATCTTATCGGCGTGTTCCTGAATATCCCCCTGAGCTATGTGCTGATCTTTGGTCGCTTTGGTTTGCCCGAGCTTGGCATTGTTGGCGCCGCCCTGGGCACCGTAGTGGCCTGCCTGCTTTCCATCGCGATTTATCTGCTTTTCTACTTCAACCCCATTCATGCCCGTCGTTTTCACGTGCGTAAATCCTTTGTTTATATGCCGGGAATTATGCGGCGTTATCTCCGCCTGGGCTTGCCCTCGGGTGTCGAGGTGCTCATTGGCCTTGGAACCTTTAATGTGTTTCTGCTGCTTTTCCAGTCCTACGGTGTTGCCGAGGGGGCCGCCATGGCCATGGTGTTTAACTGGGACATGCTGTCTTTTGTTCCGCTCATGGGGTTGAACATTGCGCTGATGAGTATGGTGGGTCGTACCGTGGGCGCCGGGGATATGTCAAAAACCAACGAAGTTATTGCCTCCGGGTTTGTGCTCGCGGTGACCTACTCCGGGCTAATGGGACTCATGTTTGTGATCTGGCGTGAATCCCTGCTGGGTGTATTCGCCACACCGGGTACCGACTTTGCGCCAATCCTTGCGGTAGGTGCGCCGATGATGGTGGGTCTGGCGACCTATGCGGTGGCCGATGGCCTGATTCTGGTCTGCAGTGGCGTTCTTCGGGGAGCAGGGGATACACGCTGGCTGTTGATAGCTTCGGTGACTGTGCACGTTTTAACCATGATCGTTCAGGTGTTTGTTATAACAGTATGGAAGCTGGAGCCGCTGGTAAGCTGGTGGGTGTTCGTCAGCATGCTCATCATCAACGCCCTTTTATACCTCTGGCGGGTGTTGGGTTCACGATGGCGCCATCCGGAACGCCTCGCCCGGGTGATGGCGGAGTAAAACCGGCGTCGTTTTAGCAAGCTGAGAACCCCCGGTAAGGGTTCTGCGTCAGACGTTGGCGATGCGTCGAAGAATGCCCAGGGTATGCCGTGACTGCTCGCGCCGCAGAAGCATATCGGCGATCTCGTTATCGATGCGCTCTGCCACCGTTGCGCGCCACGCCCTCAGCTTTTTTATCCCCGCGGGCCGTGCGCCGGGTTTTGGTAGTTCCAGGGGTTCGCCGAAGCTCAGATAACTGGCCTGGGGCCGGGGCAGCGGCGTTCCGAAAGCACCGCGAAGCAATGGTGGGATGGCGTCCCGGCGCATGTTGTCCGACCAGAAGCCGCTTTGCTTCAGGAGTCTGACGATTTGCTCACTGTCCAGCAGGTACTCGTAAAATTCATCCGGTCCCACCAGTCCAAAAGGCACAATGGTGTAGCCGAACTCTGCCGCCAGGCGAATAAATCCAAGACGTTCTTTCCACTGTAACTGATAGCGCTCGCGGCTGGGCTTCACCGCCTCGTGGGCGCCGCCGGGAAAGACCAGGATATCCTGATCATGGGCCATGAGGGCCCGTGCCACATCGGGGTGGCCCATGGTGGCGCCTCGACGCAGGAGAGTGTTGGCCACTCGCGGCTGGGCAAAGAGAAACTTGTCACCCATGGGACGTAAAAAGCGGCCGTATTCTTCAAGAAGCACGGGAAGGATGACAAAACCGTCCAGGCCAAAGAGGGCGTGGTTGCCGATAAAGAGACAGGGGCGATCCGGTATACGATCCGTGTTGTGAAACTCGGGTCGGAACCAGAATTTGGAAAACCGGTAGATGAGTTTCTCGTCCAGACCCCGCGGTGGCTCCGTGGCAATGGCCCGGTTGATGTGTTCACGCAATGCCTCTGCTTCGGACAGCGGGTTGCTGTCGCGGGAGAGCGGCGTTTTTACAGCCATGGGGAGTCCTGAAGCGTGGGAAAATGGAGGGCGTGCGAGTATATCGCGCTTGCACCGTTTAATGGCAAAGTCTAAAAGCCTGCCACGGCCGGAACACCCGCCAGCCAGGGGTGGGCCCCGACGAGAATCGCCAGGACGACTGCTGCAATGGCGACCGTGACTAACTCCGCACCGATGCTCGCTGCAGGGGCGGGTTCACGGGAACCGTCTCTATGATTGATGACCAGGATTTCCAGAATTGACCAAAGTGCCAGGCCGCCGAAGAGAATCATCGATCGGGAGTCACCGTTGAGGAGCAGGTGGGCGATGGACCACAACAGAACTCCCGAGAGCTGTGGGTGACGGACCAGGCGCTTAACGGCCGACGGACGGTTGGAAACCACAAGCAGGTAGATCGCGAGGATGAGCAGTACAGAAGCAAACCCGCGAACACTCGAGGGCATTGTATAGACCCAGGCGCTGCCGCTGGCGCGCCACCCAAGGACAATGAGAGTCATGCCGGCGAGCGTGGAGACGGTGATCAAACCCTTGGTCGCGCCTTCTCCCCAGTTCAGCCGGGCTGCGCTGACTTTGCCGGGGGCCAGACCCAGGAAGAGATGGGTTCCCGTAAAAAGTAAAACACCTGCCGTAAGCAAGATCATAATTTGGCGCTCCGCGTTTGACCGGTCCGGGCTGGAAGTCTAGCAGCACCGGCAGAAAAAGTGCCGGGGCGTCACGCACGCTTAGAGGGCGAAGCGCTCCCGCAGGAAACGGGCGATGCCATCGGCGTCATGGTGTCCGATAACCGAGGTGGCAGCGGACTTGATGTGCTCCTTGGCATTTTCCGGGGCGTAGGCTTCGTCTGCGGTTTGAAACATACTGAGGTCGTTGTCACTGTCTCCGAAACAGATGACGCGCTTAAAGCCCAGCTCTTCTTTTACTAAGGTAACGGCGCCCCCTTTGCTGCCTGAGTGATGATGAATGTCGATCCAGTTCAGCCGTCGATCCTCGATGGCGACGCCCATGTAGGCAACAAGATGTTCTTCGGTCTCCACCATTTCAGCCACGGCATTGATGGCGATGTCAGGACCGATGGCGCTGATGTTGGTGATGTCCGCGTCGGCGGGTAAATCGGCAATGGGCAGTACCGGCAGGTTCCGCTCCTTCTCAAAGCTCCTGATGAGCTTGTACTCGGCTTTCTGGCGCACCGGCGGATGATAGACGGCGTGGCGGTTACCGGGCTCAAGGGTGAAGAAGAAGGGAGTGACGTCTTTTTCCAGGAAAGCTTCCGCAACGTGGCCGATCTCGTCAAGCGTCAACAGGTGGCTCGTGCTGTAACTGTCGAGATCGGGGTTCCATATCATTACGCCGTTTTTGTAAATCTGCGGCAGTAGAAAGCCGTGCCCGTCGAGAATGTCGATGGCGCCATGAAGTGCACGACCCGTCGCCACCGTGTAGGCAATTCCCTCTGCCGTTAAACGCCGGAGTGTTTCCTGCGTATACGCGGTTATCTTCGAGGACTTGTTGAGCAGCGTGCCGTCGAGGTCAAAAACGATGAGATCCATGGCGGTAAGTATAGCGGTATTGGGGTGCCCTGGTCCTGCGACGGGCATCCATTTTTCTGTAACTCTGCTATCTTTTCTATCTTCGAGGCGAAATGATCACCATGAGCAGACACCCGACCATCAAACAGCTTCGCTATCTGTGCTCCGTTGTAGAGCACGGCCACTTTGGCCGTGCCGCGAAGGCCTGCCACGTTTCTCAGTCGACACTCAGCGCAGGCATCCTGGAGCTCGAGGAGGTGCTGGGAGCATCGTTGCTGGAACGTAACAATCGCAGCCTGGTGCTCACCGGACTGGGGGAGGAGGTGGTGGAGCGTGCCCGTGGACTGCTTCTGGATGTGGAGGACCTGGTCGCCCTTTGCCAGGCCTCCGCGGAGCCCCTGAGCGGGCGCCTGCGCTTGGGTGTCATTCCTACCATCGCACCGTTTCTGCTCCCTGGCCTGCTGAAATCCCTGCGCAGCGATCACCCCGAGTTCACCCCCTTTATTCGGGAAGATTTGACGGAGCCTCTTGTCGACGGCTTGCACCGGGGCGAGTTGGATTTACTCCTCCTTGCCTTACCGGTGCAGGCGGAAGGGGTAGAGAGCATGCACCTCTTTGACGACCCGTTTTTCCTCGCATCGCCCCTCGATCATCCTCTCGCCGCCAGAAATGATCTCGACACGGAAAACCTGCAGGGTCAGGAGCTCCTGCTCCTTGAGGATGGCCACTGTCTCCGGGACCATGCCCTGGAGGCCTGTAAGCTGCGTGGCAGTGAGTACACCGTGCCGTACCAGGCAACCAGCCTGACGACCGTGGTGCAGATGGTGGCCAGTGGTATTGGCGTGACGTTGGTCCCGGGCATGGCAGTAACCGCAGGGGCGCTGGCGACCCCCGACGTGAGAGTGACGCCTTTTGCCGACGCCTCGGTAAAACGCGACATTGGCCTGATGTGGCGAAAGAAAACGCCGAGGCAGACCGAATTCCGCTTGCTTGGCGAATATATTATGGCTCGTCACGGCGATAGATGAATCTGCAGTCTTCTGCGCGAGATCCAAAGCCCGTTTCCTCGGTACCCAAAGCCGCTCCTGAAAAGCTGGCTCGGCTTGAATCTAGTCTTCGCTGTCCGTTCGCAAAGAGCTTCCGCAATGACGACAGTAGCGGGCATCATCCTCGTGGCCTGCCCGGGAGCATTGTGGGCAGTTGAGTGGCGTACGATGTGTGTGGCGTTTCTCGATAATGTTTGCCGTGAAAATGCCCGTGGGCACAGCGATAATCGCGTAGCCCACAAGCATCGCCAGGGAGGATATCGCGCGCCCGGCGGCGGTGACGGGTACCACATCGCCGTAGCCGACAGTGGTTACTGTCACGATGGCCCAGTAGACGCTCACCGGGATGTTGTCGAAGCCGTTGTTGGGGCCCTCTAGTACATAGATGAGGCATCCAAAGACCACAATGATGGTGATGACAATGGAGAAAAACACGAAGATCTGTCGCCAGGAATTACGCATCACCCCGGCAATCTGGTTGGCCTCGTGGAGGTAGCCCACCAGTCGCAGGACACGAAAAACCCGTAGCACGCGTAGAAGGCGGATGATAAGTAGAGGGGCGGTCTGGGGCACGAGAATGGCGAGATAGCTGGGCAGGATCGCGAGGAGGTCGATAATGCCGTAGACGCTGAACAGGTAGGCGCGGCGGTTTCG
Source organism: Congregibacter sp. (assembly GCF_965660375.1). GTDB lineage: Bacteria > Pseudomonadota > Gammaproteobacteria > Pseudomonadales > Halieaceae > Congregibacter. The sequence goes on from NZ_CBFHZO010000016.1 coordinate 30,566, forward strand.
TGCGATCCAGATGCGCAGAAAGTATTCAGCGGTAAACAGGAAGGTAAAACCCCATTCAATGCGCTGGAGCAATTCGCCGTACTCCCGATGAACATCCGCAAAGGAATCCACGATGATCACGCTCACGCTAATGAGTATGGCAAAGATCAGGATCAGGTCGAACCACTTCCCCGAGGGCGTATCAGTGCCAAAGATAATCTTGTAGAGGCGGGCCTGGAGAGCCGACTGTTCCCGCTGGGTCATGAGGCGTCGCGCCGGGCGAGAAGTGTTTCTATGACCGGCTGGAGGATGTCAGTGATGAGCGGCTGTGCTTCCACCGTGGGGTGAATGCCATCCTGCTGCATAAGCTGGTCTTCCGTGGCGATGCCGTCCAGTAAAAAAGGTCCGAGGGTGGCGCCGGTGTCCGTTGCGGCCCGTTCGAAGCTCTTCCGGAAGGATCGGGTATAGCGGGGGCCGTAGTTGGGCGGAATTTCCATGGGCAGAATCAGTACCCTAGCTCCCGCTGCCGACGCTGCTTCAGCCATGAAAGTGAGGTTCGCCTCGAGTTTTTGCGTGGGGTATCCGCGAAGCCCGTCATTGCCCCCCAGCTCGATGATCACCAGATCCGGAGTGTGCTCCTCCAGCAGATTTGGAAGACGACGGGCGCCGCCTGCTGACGTATCACCGCTGATGCTCGCATTGACCACTCGGGTATTGGGCCAGCGTTCCCGCAGCTGAACCTCCAGAAGAGCGGCCCAGCCCTGTTCCAGGGACATGCCATAGGCGGCACTGATACTATCGCCGACCACGAGCACACGGGGGCGATCTTCCTCGGCGCTATGGGCGCTGGCGGGCAGGCTTTGGAGGAGCAGCGTCAATCCAAGCAGCAGGCCTACGCGTAAAGCGTGCAACATAGGAGCACAAATGATTACTGCAGAAAATCTCGGCAAGCGGGTACCCATGGCAGACGGGGAGCTTGCGATACTGAAAGGGATTAACCTTGAAATCAAGTCGGGAGAGAGCGTGGCGATCATTGGCGCTTCGGGCTCGGGTAAATCGACGCTCCTGGGTTTGCTCGCGGGCCTCGATACCGCCTCAGACGGCCACGTGCGTATCGATGGCACGGACCTTCAGGCTCTCAGCGAAGATGGCCGGGCCGCCCTGCGGGGCCGCGACGTCGGTTTTGTGTTTCAGTCGTTTCAGCTGCTCCCCGCATTGACCGCACTGGAAAACGTCATGCTGCCTTTGGAGTTGCAGGGCGATGGCAGCGCAGGCGAGCGGGCGGCGGAGTATCTGGAGCGCGTGGGACTGGCGGAGCGGCGTGATCACTACCCCCGGCAGTTATCCGGTGGAGAACAGCAGCGCGTTGCTATCGCCCGGGCCTTTGCCGGCTCTCCCCGCATTCTGTTTGCCGACGAGCCTACAGGTAATCTTGACAGAGCGACCGGCGAGCGCATTACCGACCTTTTATTTGGATTGAACCGGGAGGAGGGTACGACCCTGGTACTGGTAACCCACGATCTGCAACTGGCAAAGCGCTGCGCCCGGCAGCTGCAAATGGATAGCGGCGAGCTTGCCGAAGTAGAGACTGCCTGATATGACCCTTCTTTTGCGCATGCTGGTCCGCGACTGGCGGGGCGGTGAGTTGGGCGTTCTTTTGGGTGCTCTTGTGCTCGCGGTGACCATGGTCTCGGGGATTAGTGGATTTGCCTCCTCATTAAAGTCGGCGCTGCGTCAGGAGAGCCATAGCTTTTTGGCCGCCGACCTGGTGGTGAGAGATGCCAGGCCACTGCCTGTCGTCTGGCTCGAGGAGGCCGCAGGGCGCGGTATGACGTCCGCAGAGACCCTGAGTTTCCGATCCATGATTTTCGCCGGGGAGGAGGGCATGGTACTCGCCTCGGTGAAAGCCGTGAGTGACGACTACCCACTCCGCGGAGCACTGAGATTGAGTGACTCACCCTATGGCGAACTGCGGGAGCATCGTGGAGCGCCGCCACCGGGTTCGGTGTGGATAGAGCCTCGACTGTTCGCGCTGCTGGATCTGGATATTGGCGACACGGTGGGCATTGGTGAGGCTGACTTTCGCGTCGCTGCAGCGATTCGCGGAGAACCGGATCGGGCCGGTGGGTTCCTCGGCGTCGGTCCCCGGGTGATGCTAAACACGCGCGACATTCCCGCCACGCAGGTGGTTCAGCCCGGGAGTCGGGTCAGCTACCGACAGCTCTTCGCGGGAGAGGCCGATGACGCCGCGGCTTTCGGGCAATGGCTGGAGAATGCAGTGGCCCCGGGGCAGCGTCTGCAAAACGTGGAGTCCTCCCAGCCTGCCGTAGGCAGGGCGCTGGCCCGGGCCGAGCGCTTTTTACTTCTGGCGGGAAGTTTGGCGGTCATTCTTGCCAGCGTGGCGGTGGGGCTGGCCGCGCGGCGCTATGCTGAACGGCATCAGAACTACGTTGCGCTTCTTAAAAGCCTTGGGGCGGATTCCCCCCGTGTCAAAAGCCTTTATGCGGCGACCTTGGCGCTGACCTGGTTGATTTCGTTATTGCTCGGGTGGTTGCTCGCCTGGGTACTCCAGGTCATTGCTCTTGAGTCCTTTGCCGAGCAACTCACGGTTGTGCCTTCCCTGTTTCAGCCGCGGCCGTATTTCATCGGTGCGGTCACCGCCCTGGTGTGCGTCGTTGTTTTCGCATGGCCGTCCCTTGGCAGGCTCACAGCCATCAGTCCCCTGCGCGTGCTGCGCAGTGACATGCCCCTTCACGACAGTCGCGAGCCCCGGGATTACTTGCTCGGCCTGTTCGCAGTGGTGCTGCTGATGTGGTGGTACAGCGCCGACCTGCAGCTCACTCTTATTGTTTTGGCAGGGCTACTGGCGGTGATTGTGATCGGCGGCCTGGTGGCGCTGTCGCTTTTGCGGGGTGGTCGGGTGCTGGGGATGCAGGCAGGGAGTGTCTGGCGCCTGGCCCTGGCGAGTCTCCAGCGCCATGGTCTGGGTAACGCCCTCCAGCTTGTCGTTTTTGCTGTTGCGATAATGCTCCTCTTACTCCTGGGTCTGCTGCGCACCTCGCTCCTTGAGGGCTGGCAGCAGCAGGTTCCCGAGGGAGCTCCCAATCATTTTTTGCTGAATCTGGCTCCCGAGGAACTGGGGTCCGTGAGTACGCTTCTTGATGACCGTGAGGTTAAAAGAGAGAAGCTCTATCCCATGCTCCGGGGGCGCCTCATGGGTATCGCGGGAGAGCCGCTACCCATCGAGCCTGAAGAGGAAGATGGCCCCTCCCAGCGGGAGGCGAATTTCACCTGGTCCGCGGCGCTGCCCGACGGCAACGAGATTCTCGAAGGACGCTGGTGGGAGCCCGGGGAGACTGCGGCGGTATCGCTGGAAGCCGAGTTTGCAGAGCGCTATGGCATGGCGGTGGGCGACGCGATCGATCTTCGCATCGGGGCGGCCGAGCTAAGCGTTACCGTGACCAGCCTCCGGACACTGGACTGGGAGTCCTTCAAGCCGAACTTTTTTCTGGTGTTTCCCCCGGGGCTTCTCGAGGATTACCCCGTGACCTACATGACCAGTTTTTATCTGCCTCCGGAGCAGAAGCCGCTCTTGAATGATTTGCTACGACAGCATCCCACAGCAACCGTCCTGGAGATTGACGCGATCATGGCGCAACTTCGCAGTACCCTCGCACAGGTTTCCACCGCAATAGAGCTGGTGTTGGGGCTGGTGCTCCTCGCGGGCGTCTTGGTGTTGATTGCCGGAGTTCAAGCCACTGCGGATTCACGATTGCGCGAGAGCGCCTTACTCCGGGCACTGGGGGCCGGGCGCTCGCACATCCTTGGTGCTGTCGCCATCGAGTTTATTACGCTGGGAGTGATGGCCGGGCTGTTGGCTATCGTGGCGGCCGAGGGTGCATTCTGGGCGCTGCAACGCTTCGTGTTGGAGCTGCCGTATACGCCAACGCCGGCACTGTGGCTGCCCACGCTGGTAGGCGCGGCTGTTCTTATTGGCGGTCTGGGTCTGTGGAATTGCCGGCGGGTGGTATCTGTCGCGCCGGCGGAGGTGCTGAGGGACGCCTAGTTCTGGTGATCCCGTCGACGAATGCCGTTGATAAAGGCATTCACCGAAACATCGATTTGTCGCAGCAGATTAACGTGTTTGCTGAAGAGACCCGGGGTGTCGACGCGCAGCGTTGCTACGCCATGAATACCCGCCCATGAGGCATTGGCGAGATAAAGGGCGTCCTGTTTCTCGAACTCGCCGTTTTCCATGCCGTACTGCAGAATCGACTGTACCAGCAGGAGGGTCTCCCGGCTGACGGCCCGCAACTCCGGATAGTCATCACTGGGTTGCACCAAAGGGCCGAACATCAACTTGAAAATCTGTTCCTGGCTGGCCGCAAAATCTACATAGGCCCGGGCCACCAGTCGAAGCTGTTTCGCAGCGCTTTCACTGCCGGCGCTCCTCGCCGCCCCCAGCAATGCCAGCAACTCCCGGTATCCGCGCGTTGCAATCGCGGCGAGGAGCGCTTCCTTACCACTGAAGTGACGGTAGGGGGCAGTTTGCGATACGCCAAGGGAGCGAGCCACCGCTCGCAGACTCAGTTGTTCTGCGGGCGTGTGGCGAAGCTGCTCGGCGGCTTCTGCAAGTAACTCGGCGCGCAGATTACCGTGATGGTAGGCCCGCTGGCTGGCGGCCGGGGTCATGGCTGAGAGGATTGCGCGATCAGGGCAGGAGGTCCGCTACGGCATCGCGCTCTTCCGTAAGCTCCTGCTCTGTCGCCTCCATGCGTCCGCGGCTGAACTCGTTGATTTCAAGGCCTTGCACGATGCTCCAGTCGCCACCGCTACAGCGGCAGGGGAAGGAATAAATCAGGCCTTCGGCAATGCCGTAGGAGCCGTCGGAGTAAACGCCCATGGAAACCCAGTCGCCATCGGCTGTGCCCAGGGCCCAGTCGCGCATGTGATCGATGGCGGCATTTGCCGCAGAAGCGGCGGAGGAGGCGCCCCGGGCCTTGATGATAGCGGCGCCACGCTGCTGCACGGTCGGGATGAATTCTTTTTCGTACCACTGCTGATCTACGGACTCCACCGCAACCTTACCGTCGACCGTAGTGTGGTGCAGGTCGGGGTATTGTGTTGCGGAGTGATTGCCCCATACAGTCATGGTGCTCACCGCGGTAACAGGCGCATCCAGCTTCTGTGCAATCTGGGTCTTTGCGCGGTTATGGTCCAGACGCATCATCGCCGTAAAGTTGCGGGGATCGATGTCCGGCGCGTTGCGCTGGGTGATCAAAGCATTGGTATTGGCGGGGTTGCCCACAACTAAAACGCGGATATCGCGGCTCGCGTGATCATTGATGGCTTTGCCCTGCACAGAGAATATAGCCGCGTTAGCTTCCAGCAGGTCCTTGCGCTCCATGCCCGGGCCCCGGGGACGGGCGCCGACGAGCAGGGCGTAATCGCTGTCTTTAAAGCCCACATTGGGATCATCCGTGCACACGATTCCGGCCAGGAGCGGGAAGGCGCAGTCATCCAGTTCCATGCGCACCCCTTCGAGAGCATCCATGGCGGGGGTAATGTCCAGAAGATGCAGGACCACCGGCTGGTCGTCCCCCAGCATAGCGCCCGAGGCGATACGGAAAAGAAGTGCATAGCCGATCTGGCCGGCGGCGCCGGTAACTGTGACGCGAACAGGTGCTTTCATGACTAACCTCTGGTGTCGGGAAGGGGGTGAAAATATGCCGCGCATTGTCAACATTAAGCCCCCAAAAGACAAGTTGCGTGCTGAAGCACTGCTGGACCTCGCCAACACCGGCCGAGTACCATGCGCGCGTGTTTCACTACGGGTTTTTGTCGCGATGAGCCGCGATCCACGACGTTCCAGAACCGAGTTCAATAAGCTGCACAAACGCCTGCGACGACAGGTGGGTCAGGCGGTCGTCGATTTCGACATGATTCGCGACGGCGAGCGGATTATGGTGTGCCTCTCCGGAGGTAAAGATTCCTACGCCATGCTGGATATCCTGCAAAACCTGCAGCGCAGCGCGCCGGTGAGTTTTGAGCTCATCGCGGTGCACATGGATCAGAAGCAGCCGGGTTACCCCCCGGAGATACTTCCGGCCTACCTCGATAAGCAAAACATTGAATATCACATCCTCGAAAAAGACACCTACAGTGTGGTGAAGTCCGTGATACCGGAAGGCAAAACCACCTGTGGACTTTGCTCCCGCCTGCGGCGGGGAACGCTTTACGGCTTTGCGGAGAGTATCGGCGCTACCCGCATCGCCCTGGGGCATCATCGGGACGATATTGTTGAAACCCTGTTTCTCAACATGTTCTTTGGCGGAAAGCTTAAAGCCATGCCCCCCAAGCTGTTGTCCGACGATGGGAAAAACGTGGTCATTCGCCCCATGGCCTACTGTAAGGAATCGGATCTTGCGCGCTACGCCGAGGAAATGGCGTTCCCGATTATTCCCTGTAATCTCTGTGGTTCTCAGGACAATCTGCAGCGCCAGGCGGTAAAAAAGATGCTGGTGGACTGGGAACGACAATATCCCGGCCGCACGGAAACTATATTCAAGGCCATCGGCAATGTGTCGCCGTCGCAACTGGCGGATCGTGATCTTTTTAACTTTGCCCGCCTCAATGCGGCGGAGCCAGAGATATCGGTAGACACAGCGTCTCCCGCAGCTCGTATCAATGCGGTGAATCTCTAGCGCATGAGCGCAGGGATACTTCTGGAGGCGCGGGACCTTGGAATAGAGCGGGGCGGACGCGACCTCTTCACGGGTTTTTCTTTCACCCTCTCTGCGGGGGATATCGTGCATCTGCGGGGTGAGAACGGCGCGGGAAAGACGACGCTGCTGCGCATCCTCGCCGGCTTGTCGCGCTATGGCTTTGAGGGTGAGGTGCTGCGCGAGGGGAGCTGTCTGTATTTGGGGCACCAAAGCGCAGTGAAGGGGCTTTTATCACCCCGGGAAAACCTGCACTGGCACCCGTCCGGGGAGTCCTTTCTCAACGATACGGTCATTGACACCGCCCTTGCGGAGGTAGGCCTCTACGGTTACGAGGATGTGCCGGCGGCGCAGCTTTCTGCGGGACAGCAGCGCCGGGTTGATCTTGCCCGTCTCTACCTGAGCGACAAACCCCTGTGGTTGCTGGATGAGCCTTTCACCGCTATCGATGTTGCCGGTGTCGCTCGCCTCCAGCATCGATTTCTTGAGCATGCGGCCCGGGGCGGGGCGGTGCTGCTGAGTTCCCATCAGGCTCTGAATGCCGATGTAAATGCACAGGTGTTAGAGCTCTCCAGTGGAGCGGCGCTATGAGCGGGTCCAGCGCGCGGAGGGTCTACAGTGCCCTGCTGCGCCGACAGCTCACTCTGGCACTGCGCCGTCCGGTGCAGCTGCTCAATCCGGCATTGTTTTTTGCCATTGTTATTGTGCTCTTTCCCCTGGGTCTCGGGCCTGCGCCGGATACCCTGTCGCTCTTCGCCGGGGGCATTCTCTGGATCGTGGCACTCCTGGCGAACATGCTGGGCGCCGAAACACTGTTTCAGGGAGATTACGATGATGGTTCCCTCGACCAACTGCTCATCGCAGAGCAGCCGCTGTACTTCCTTGTGATGCCTTATCTGCTGGTGCACTGGCTTATTAGCGGCCTGTTGCTTGCGCTGTTATCACCACTGTTTGCGCTGATGCTCGGCTTGCCCTCGGCGGGCGTGGGAGTACTCATGGCTTCGCTGGCCTTGGGATCGGGCGTAATGAGTGTACTCGGCGCTATTGGTGCGGCGCTTACCGTAGGATTGCGACGGGGGGGTATGCTCGTCGCGTTCCTGGTGACGCCTTTTTACATGCCGGTGCTGATTTTTGGCGCGGGCGCGGTGCGCGCAGCGGTGGATGGCTTGCCCTTTGCGCCGTATCTGGCCCTCCTCGGCGCCATGTTTTCTCTGGCACTGGCTCTGGGCCCCGCAGCGATTGCGGCAGCGCTGAGGATCTCTGCCGATGCATGAGCGATGGGCGCGAATGATTTATTGTCAAGGGAGTCTCTCACTTTGTTCTCCCTATGTGCCCCGAGTATAATTCGCTGATGTGGACGTTCTTTCATAAATTGGGGTCCCCCCCCTGGCTGTATGGCATCGCCGGCACGATCCTGCGCTGGCTTCTGCCCATCGGGCTTCTTGCGCTGAGTATCGGTGTGATCTGGGGGCTGCTGTACACCGCGCCTGATTTTCGTCAGGGCAACAGTTATCGCATTATCTATATTCATGTGCCCGCCTCGGTGGTGGCCCTGGCGGGCTATTATGTGATGGCCATTGCCGGTGCGATCAGCCTGATCTGGAAGATGAAAATGGCCGATATCGCGATGCTCGCCGCAGCCCCTGTGGGTGCCGCTCTGACCTTTGTCGCCCTGGTGACCGGATCTATCTGGGGCAAGCCTACCTGGGGCACATGGTGGGTATGGGATGCGAGAATTACCTCCATGCTTATTTTGCTGTTTCTCTATCTCGGAGTCATGGCGCTTTATGAGGCCTATGACAACAAGGCTGCAGCATCGAGAGCCTGCGCTATCCTTGCGCTGGTGGGGACTGTGAATATTCCGATCATCTACAAGTCCGTGGACTGGTGGTACAGCCTGCACCAGCCGGCATCCATCAAGTTTTCCGGAGAAAGCACCATTGACCCGAGCATGTTGTATCCGCTGTTGCTTTGCATCGTGTCTTTTTACCTGCTCTTCACCTGCGCATTGTTGGCGAACATGCGTGTGGAGATATTGCGACGGGAGCGTCGTACCGGTTGGGTGCAACGATTAGTGGGAGACGCTGTCTGATGTACTTCGATAGTGTTTCTGCGGCGCTGGCCATGGATGGACACGGCCCCTATGTCTGGGCGGCTTACGGTCTCACCCTTGTGGTGCTTTCTTTGCTCATCCTGTCGCCGGCTATGCGAAAGCGTCGACTTCTTCGGGAGCTCCGGGGAGAGTATCGGCGCCAACAGCAGAAAGAAGCCCAACAGCCCGAGTCCGGTCCAAGCGTGGAGTTATCCTGAACTAATGCATCCCGTCCGCAAGCAACGCCTTTGGGTGGTTTTGAGTATTGTCCTGTTCTCTTCCGCAGCCATCGGCCTGGCCGCCTATGCCCTGCGGGGCAACATCAATCTTTTCTACCCGCCTGTGGAGGTGGCTGCGGGGCAAGCCCCCGTGGACACGCCCATTCGCGTGGGTGGTATGGTGGTGGAGGGGAGCGTCCAGCGTTCCGACAGCACCCTGGAGACGCGCTTCGCCGTGACGGACTATCAGGCAACGGTAGAGGTGGTATACGAGGGTATTCTTCCGGACCTCTTCGCCGAGGGCGAGGGGGTGGTGGCCTCCGGGCGTTTGAGTAGTGCCGGTGTTCTGCGCGCCGATGAGGTGCTGGCGAAACACGACGAGAATTACATGCCGCCGGAAGTGGCGGAGGCGCTAAAGAACAGTGCGACGGCGGGAGTAAGCCCATGATTCCGGAGCTAGGACACTTCGCTTTGGTTATTGCGCTGCTGATGTCGGTAGCACTGACGGTAGTTCCCCTTTGGGGAAGTTGGCGGGGTAACTATGCTGCCATGCGTCTTGCGCCCACCCTGGCCAGTGCCGTGACGGTCTTTTGCCTGATAAGTTTTGCATGCCTGGCGATTGCCTTTTTGCAGGATGATTTTTCCGTCAAGGTCGTCGCGTCCAACAGTAACAGCCTCCTACCGCCGATCTACAAGTTCTCCGCCGTGTGGGGCAATCATGAGGGCTCTCTGCTTCTTTGGGTGCTCATCCTGTCTTTCTGGTTGGCGGCGGTAGCGACATTCAGTCGCGGCCTGCCCACGGTGATGCTCGCCCGGGTGCTGGCGGTTATGGGTTTTATCGGGGTGGGTTTTACCTCCTTTTCCTTGTTTACCTCAAACCCCTTCGAGCGCCTGTTGCCCGGCGTCCCGGCTGACGGTAATGATCTGAACCCGCTTCTCCAGGATCCCGGCCTGATTATTCATCCGCCGTTGCTTTATATGGGTTATGTGGGCTTTAGCGTGGCTTTTGCCTTTGCGGTGGCCGCGCTCATGGGCGGGCGCCTGGATGCTGCCTGGGCGCGGTGGTCACGTCCCTGGACCAACGTTGCCTGGTCGTTCCTGAGTCTGGGCATCATGCTTGGCAGCTGGTGGGCCTACTACGAACTGGGCTGGGGCGGCTGGTGGTTCTGGGACCCGGTGGAAAACGCATCTTTTATGCCCTGGCTCGCCGGCACGGCGTTGATTCACTCCCTGGCCGCGACGGAAAAGCGGGGTCTGTTCAAGAGCTGGACCGTATTGCTGGCAATCTTTGCCTTCTCCCTCAGCCTCCTGGGAACCTTCCTGGTGCGTTCAGGCGTGCTCACATCCGTGCATGCCTTTGCCGCAGATCCCGAACGGGGTCTGTTTATCCTGGTATTCCTGGGAATCGTAGTGGGCGGTTCCCTGACCCTTTACGCACTCCGGGCACCCTCGGTGCGCAGTCGTATAGGCTTTGGCACCGTGTCCCGGGAGTCCTTGCTGCTGGTCAACAACGTCGTATTTCTTGTGGCAACGTTGACGGTGCTCTTCGGTACCCTGTTTCCCCTGTTGATGGATGCGCTGGGGCAGGGTAAATATTCTGTAGGTGCTCCCTATTTCAATGCCGTATTCGTGCCGCTGATGGCCTGCCTTGTGCCGTTTATGGGGATCGGTCCCATCTCCAAATGGCGTGATGACAGCGTCTACCGCTGGCGCAGCCGCATGCTGGTGCCCGCGGCGGTGGTCCTCGGTGTCGGCCTGGGTCTTCCGCTGATCAGTGATCAGGGCTACAACGTTTGGGTTGCTCTTGCGCTGGTTCTGGCCGGGTGGTTGCTTGCAGGTCTCGTACAGGATTTTCGCGAGCGCACGCGGAACAGTCCGGGTTTTCTTCGGGGACTGCGCCGTCAGTCACCCAGCTACTGGGGCATGGTGATGGCCCATTGTGGTTTTGCTATGGCGATCATCGGCGTGGTGGCAACATCGCAATACAATATCGAAAGGGATCTGCGCATGGCACCCGGCGATAGCGAAGCCCTGGCGGGCTACCGTTTCGACTTCAAAGAGACGGTGCGTCTGCGGGGGGCAAATTATCTGGCCGATGGCGCGCGTTTCGAGGTGTATCGCGGCGAGCGGTTGGTGACAACGCTGCTTGCAGAAAAGCGTCGCTATCTTGCTTCGGGCTCGGTGATGACCGAGGCGGCCATCGATGGCGGGCTCTTTCGGGATCTTTATGTCGCCATGGGTGAGCCTGTGGGTGACGGCGGAGCCTGGGCGATACGCTTGCATTACAAGCCCATGGTGCGCTGGATGTGGATAGGGGCGCTGTTTATGGGTGCGGGAGGATTACTTACCGTGACTGACCGTCGCTACCGTCGGAAGGTAACGCAGAGCAGGCTTTCTCCGGGGGCTGCGAATGTCGCCCAGGCTTAAACTGTTTGTACCGCTGGGGCTGTTTGTTCTCCTCGCCCTGCTGCTGTTTCGCGGCCTGTCCCTTGACCCCCAGGCCCTGCCGTCAGCACTCATCGACAAGCCGCTTCCCCAGTTCAGTCTCCCGGCGCTAAGCGATGATCAGACCCTTAGCGACAGGGATTTGCTGGGCGGGCCACTGCTGCTCAACGTCTGGGCGACCTGGTGCATTTCCTGTCGCGTGGAACACCCGTATCTCCAGCGCCTGGCGGACAGTGGTGTGCGCATCTACGGGGTAAATTACAAGGATGATTCTGCGGCGGCACGGGACTGGTTAAGCCAGTTGGGGGATCCCTATCGCGCGAGCATTGTGGATGCCCGGGGGACCCTGGGGCTGGATCTGGGTGTCTACGGCGCACCGGAGACTTACTTTGTTGATGCACAGGGGGTCATTCGCTATCGGCACGTGGGCGTGATTGATGAGCGCGTATGGACCGGTCGCCTGAAAGCGATCTACGACGAGCTCACTTCAAACAGCGGTACCTGATGTTTTCCAGAGGTTTTTCCATGCGGCTCGCGTCTTTCGCGTTTTTACTGGGTGTCTTTTGCGCAGTACCTGCCTTTGCGGTAATCGAAACTTACGAGTTTTCCAGCCCTCAGCTGGAGGTGCGTTATCGCGCCCTGAGCCAGGAACTCCGCTGCCCCAAGTGTCAGAATCAGAATATCGCGGACTCCAACGCGCCGATATCCCAGGACTTGCGCGCGCGTGTTTACGAGCAGTTGGAGGAGGGAGCCAGCGACGAAGAAATTCTTGAGGATATGGTGGCGCGGTATGGCGAATTTGTACGCTATAGCCCGGCTGCCAGCGGTGCGGCGCTGTGGCTGTGGTTGGCGCCTGCCCTCATGCTCGGGGTCGGTTTCCTGCTATTGCTGGTGCTTTTGCGTCGCGGGCAGAACGGGGGGGCTGACGATGAAGACTCCCTCACAGCCCAGGAGCGCCAGCGTGTGGCGCAGATGATGAGCGACAAGGACAACAGGCAATGACGGGTTTTTTGCTGGGCGCCGCGGTTCTCTGCGTTATTGCCGCCGCTTTTTTGCTGTCGCGAAGAAATACGGCTCCCAGGGCTGCCGATGGCAGTGATCCTAATCTGGGATGGTACGCGCAACGGGAAGCGGAGTTGCAGGGTGAGGATGAGAAGCTTCTTGACGATGCGCGGCTGCGATTGCTGGAGGATGCCGCTGCGGCGGAGGGCAATGCACCCGCTCCGGGAAGTGGGGGGCGCCGTCTGGGCGTCTTCCTGCTCCTCGCGGTCGTTTTCTCCGCGGGATTGATCTATCAGCAAACCGGTTCTCTTGAAGATGTATTGATTTACGAAGAGCTCAGTGAGTTGACGCCCCAAGACAGTGATGCAACGCGGGAGGCCCTTCTTGCGCGTATCGCCGCACGTAGTCGGGCCCGGGAAGACAACCTTCAATATCTCGGACTCCTGGGCCAGCTCTACATGGCCGGCGAAGACTATGCTCCCGCGAGGGAGGCCTTCGGTCTCCTCGCAGAAAAGGCGCCCGAGGATCCCCAGGCCCTGGCCATGGCAGCACAGGCGCGGTTTCTGGCGGCAGATAGACAGCTGGATGCCGATGCCCAGCTGCTTGCAGAGCGTGCCCTGGCCGTGGATCCGGAGCAGCGTACGGCTTTGGGTCTCCTGGGTATGGCCTCCTTTGAAGAGGGCCTTTACGGAGCGGCAATCAATTACTGGGGTCGCCTTCAGGCTCAGGAAGCCGCCGAGTCTCCCGGTTATGAAATGCTCGCGCAGGTCATCGCCGTCGCCAGAGAGCGTGGCGGGATAGCGCCCGGGAATCAGGCGCCGCAGGGAGCAGAGGACCGTGGGCCGGGCATCTCCGTTGCTTTGGATCTGCCGGGCGAAGAGCCCCTTGATCCCCGGGCCATCGTGTTTGTGTTCGCAAGACCGGTGGGGGCCCGGGGCGGGATGCCCATCGCGGTGCGCCGTTTCCAGGCGGGGCAATTGCCGACGCGCTTACGCTTGAGTGATGGCGACTCCATGGCGGGGCAGCTACTGAGTGAGGCTGGCGAAGTGGTGGTGTCTGCCCAGATTTCCCTGAACGGGCAGCCCGGTGTTGCGAACGCCGCGTTCACCGGTGTGGGGCAGCCGGTCACCGCAGGTGGCGATGAGGTGGCGGTAGAGATTCAGTGGCAGACCGCAGGACAAGGCTGAGCGCTCCTTTTGCTTCGGGCATAGTGTTATTCCTGTAAAGCAGATACACTATATCTAGTGGTCAAAATCTGATTTTCATTGAAAAATAATAAGAAATATCCATGAAAAACATGCGTTTACGAAGGATACTTAAAGCTAGATGCGTTTAAAGTCGATAAAGCTGGCAGGCTTCAAGTCCTTTGTGGATCCCACTGCTGTGCACTTCCCCAGCAACATGAGCGCCGTCGTGGGTCCCAATGGCTGCGGCAAATCCAATATCATTGATGCCGTGCGCTGGGTTATGGGCGAAAGCTCCGCCAAAAACCTTCGCGGTGAGTCCATGGCTGATGTCATCTTTAACGGCTCGGGCAATCGTCAGCCGGTGGGGCAGGCTTCCATCGAGTTGGTGTTCGACAATAGCGATGGCGGCGTCGGTGGCGAATACGCAAGCTACGCCGAGATTGGCATCCGCCGCCAGGTGACGCGGGACGGACAATCGGAATATTTTCTCAACGGTACCAAATGCCGCCGGCGGGATATCACCGACATATTTTTGGGCACGGGCCTGGGGCCTCGCAGCTACGCCATCATCGAGCAGGGGATGATATCCCGGCTTATTGAATCAAAGCCGGAAGAACTTCGCATATTCATTGAGGAAGCGGCGGGTATTTCCAAGTACAAGGAGCGCCGACGGGAGACCGAATCACGCATGCGGCGTACCCTCGAAAATCTCGAGCGACTTACCGATCTTCGTGACGAATTGGAGCGTCAGCTCCAGCACCTCCAGCGCCAGTCCCAGGCGGCGGAAAAATACAAGAACCTCAGGGCAGAGGAACGCTCCCTGAAGCAACAGCTCATGGCTGCCCAGCTCCGTGAACTGCAGGCGCAGCACAAGGCCGCGGCTCATGAAGTGGGGGAGCACGAGGTTCGCCTTGAGGCGGAATACGCCAACCAGCAGCGCGTCGATACAGCGCTGGAACAGCATCGTCTCACTCACAGTGAGCGCAACGACGCGTTGGTGGAGATACAGGGCCGTTTCTATGCTATCGGTGCGGAAGTCAGTCGTATTGAGCAGGAGATACGCTACCAGGGAGAGAAGGCCGAGCAGATCAACGATGATTTGCGCAGCACCGAGGTGGGGCTGGAGCAGGCCAAAGCGCACCTGGAGGAAGACGGCAATCGTCTGGCAGGCTGGGAGGAGGAGCTGGAAACGCTGGGCCCGGCGCTGGAGACCCAGCGCAGCACTGCAGCCAGCGCGGCCGAGGCACTGGCCGAAGCGGAAGCCAATATGCAGTCCTGGCAAAGTGACTGGGATGAGTTCAACCAGAAGGCCGCCGTGCCCCGCCAGGAAGCGGAGGTGCAGCAGTCCCGAATCCAGCACCTGGAGCATTCCCTGGCGCGGCTTCAGAAACGTCTGGAGCAGCTCGATCAGGAGCGGGAGTCGCACAACGATGATGCGGCGGTGGAAACGCTGGAACAGCTTCGCAGTGAGCTCGAGGTCGCGAGCGAGACCATCGAAGAGCTGTCGACAAAGCTGCAGGATTTGGAAGGCGATGTTACCGGCCTTCGTAACCAGCGCCGCGAGCGTCAGGAAGAACTCAATACATTGCGCTCAAAGCTGCAGATCCAGCGCGGACGGGAGGCGTCCCTGGAAGCCTTGCAGCAGGCGGCAAAAGAGCGTGCCGAGGGCGGCAAGGTCGGTGACTGGCTGCGGGAGCGCGGCCTCACGGATAATCCGCGCCTGCTGGATGACCTGCATGTTGAAGATCGCTGGCAGCGCGCTGTGGAGGTGGTACTGGGCAGTGCACTCCAGGGTGTGTGTGTCGACAGTGTTGCCTCCCTCGATGGCGCCCTGGGTGCCCTTGCCAGTGGCGATTTGACGCTTTTCGAGGTGTCTGCTGAAGTTGTTAACCCTCCGAACTCCCTGGCTGGCAAGCTCCGGGGTGACAGCCGGGCGCGCTCCCTGCTGACCGCGGTGCGCTGTGCTGAGAATAGTGAAGAGGCCCTGGCCGGTCGCGCTTCTCTGGCCCCGGGAGAATCCATTATCACGCCGGAGGGGCGCTGGTTTGGCCGCAACTGGGTGCGCACGCTCCAGGGTGGCGAAAGCGAATCGGGCCTCATCGCCCGGCAGCAGGAGCTGGAGGCGCTGGGCGAGGAGATAGAGCAGCTCGCGGAGGCAGAGTCCCGGGCCAAGGCCTCCCTTAGTGAAAGCGACGAGCACCTGGCAGCCGCGGAACAGCAACTCAAAGCGACGCGCGCAGAGGCAGATACGGCCGCACGGAATCGCTCCGATGTGCTTTCCCAGGTGCGTGCGGAGGAAGCCAAGCAGGAACAGGTACTCGCGCGACGGGAACGTCTGGAGCACGAAGTCACGGAGCTTCGCGGACAGTTCGAGCAGGAGCAGGGCGCCATGGTCGAGGCGCGAAATAAACTGTCCGCTGCCATTGAGACGATGGATGGCAATACCGCAGACCGGGAAGCGCGTTTGGCGGCGCGGGAAGGTCTTCGAAACACCCTGGACAGCGTCCGCAGTGATGCGCAGCAGAGTCGTGATGCAGCCCATCAGGCCGCCCTGCGGCATCAGTCACTGGTGACCCAGAGCGAAACTATTCGCAGCGCGCTGATACGGAGCAGGGAGCAGGTCGAGCGACTGAGTGAGCGCCTCGAAACCCTCAGCAGTGCGCGCCTTGAGAACGACGAACCTCTGGATGACCTGAAGAAAAACCTGGAAGAACAGCTGGCGCATCGTCTGGAGTCGGAAACACGTCTCACTACAGCCCGTCAGGCGCTGGCGGATATTGAACATACGCTGCGTGAGGCGGAGCAGGAGCGCATGCAGATTGAGCAGCGCGCGGCGGCTCTTCGTGAGAAGCTCGAATCCCGACGTTTTGCGGTGCAGGGGCTGGAGCATCAGCAAAACACCATGCTCGGCCAGCTCGAGGAATTGGGGGGTAATTTCGAAGAACTCCTTGCGGCCCTGCCGGAGGAAGTGGATATGGCGGCCTGGCAAACCGAGCTGGAGCGCTACGCCAACCGCATTGCGAGACTGGGGCCCATTAACCTCGCCGCCGTGGATGAGTACCAGCAGCAGTCCGAGCGCAAGCGCTATCTTGACGCGCAGAATGAAGATCTGGAGTCAGCTCTGGATACGCTCGAGGCGGCGATCCGTAAAATCGACAAGGAAACCCGCAACCGCTTTAAGGACACCTTTGATCAGGTAAACAGCGGACTGCAGGAGTTGTTCCCCCGGGTGTTTGGCGGCGGAGCCGCCAGTCTTGAGATGACCGGTGACGATCTTCTGGATACCGGGGTGTCTATCCTGGCGCAGCCTCCCGGCAAAAAGAACAGCACCATTCACCTGCTGTCCGGGGGTGAAAAAGCTCTGACGGCTATTGCCTTGGTGTTTTCTATTTTCCAGCTCAACCCGGCGCCTTTTTGCATGCTCGATGAGGTGGATGCGCCACTGGATGATGCCAACGTGGGCCGTTATGCCCGCATGGTGAAAGAGATGTCCGATAAGGTGCAGTTTATCTTTATTACCCACAACAAGATCACCATGGAGATGGCAGATCAGTTGATGGGGGTGACCATGCACGAGCCAGGCGTATCGCGGCTGGTCACGGTGGATGTGGAGGAGGCCGCTGAGCTGGCGGCGAGCTAGAATTCTGGAGTTGGGGAAGCACGTTAGCGTGGTTCAGCGATTGACCATAGGGAGGAGTAAACAAAGCCGTGCCTGAAGTGACCCTGCGCGACGGAATGGTGCTCGTCGGAAGTCTCCTGATTCTTGCGGTGATGATTGACGCCTGGCGGAGAATGCGGAGCCAGCAGCGGGAGCGCGTGCGTATGAAGCTCGCGCCAGAACCCGCGGACGCGCCGCCGGTGGATGATCTTGCGGTGTTTCGCGAGCTGCCCAATGGTGGTGCGCGGATCGTCAGTCGTGAGGACCTTCTGGGTAGCGATGGCCTGGGTCCCTCCAGCGACAACACCTCCAACAACACCTCCAACGACGCCTCTGACGCCGCAGATGCGGCTGATATCGCCGCGGAGGCTCCTCCGCAGGCCGGGTTCAGAGATCAGCATGAAGGCGCCCCAGAGACAGAAAACGCTTCGGCAGCGGATGAGAAGGCTTCTGCAGATGGAAGCGGCAGCAATGACGGCGAAGTATCCATGGAAGGCATGCGCGCCGATAGCGATGAGCCCAGTAATCTCGACTGGCTAAACGACATTCCCGAGGAAGAGGAGCCAGGCCCCACAAAAACTGTGGAGGCCGGGGGTGTCATGGAGACGGAAGTCATCATCCTCCATGTCATGTCGCGAGACACCGATGGTTTTTCGGGCAAGGACATTCTCGAAATCCTGTTGGCCTGCGATCTCCGTTTTGGCGATATGAACTTTTTTCACCGCCACGAGCAGCAGGCAGGACGCGGTCCCATCCAGTTCAGTGTGGCCAATATGCTCCAGCCGGGCGTTTTTGACATCGACAATATGGATACCATGCAGACCCGGGGTCTGGTGTTTTTCATCACGCTTCCGGGGCCTGAAGATATGATCCAGGCCTTTGACTACATGCTCGAAACCGCCCGGGTCGTGGCACGTAACCTCGGGGGAGAGCTGTTGGATGAATCCCGCAGCGTTCTGACCCAGCAGGCCGTCGAACATTCCCGACAACAGATCCGCGAACTCGAACGTCGGTTACTTGCCCAGCGGGGCTAGCGATCACGATGCCCGACGATGACATCAGGAACCGCGTCCAAAGCCTGCGTGAGCAGCTGGAGCGCTGGAATCGCGAGTACTACATCCTAGATGCGCCCACAATCCCTGATCAGGACTACGATGCCGCCCTGCGGGAGCTTCAGACCCTGGAGGCGGTGCACCCGGAACTGCGGGACGCGTCATCACCGACCCAAAGAGTGGGCGCTGCACCGCTCAATGCTTTCACAAGCGTCGAGCACCCCATGCCGATGCTGTCCCTGGATAATGCCTTTAGTGACGATGAGCTGGCGGCATTTCTTAAACGCGTTGTTGATCGCCTGGACGTGGATACCCTGCCGGAGTTGGTCGCCGAGCCCAAGCTCGACGGCATAGCGGTGAGCCTTATCTATCGTGATGGTCTGTTGTCGCGCGCGGCCACCCGGGGCGACGGCACCCGCGGTGAGGACATTACGCTGAATGTTCGCACTATCCGGTCTGTGCCCCTGAAACTGCTGGGAGAGGACTGCCCTGAGCTTGTGGAGATTCGCGGCGAGATCTTTATGCCCCGCGCTGGTTTCGAAGCGTTCAATGAGCATGCCCGGCGTGAGGGTGGAAAACCCTTCGTCAATCCGCGGAATGCGGCGGCGGGGTCTTTGCGCCAGCTCGATTCAAAGATTACCGCCGGGCGGCCCCTGGAGTTTTGCGCCTACTCATCGGGTCAGCATCCCGAGGCGGGTTGGCCGGGGTCTCATTGGGATGTCCTGCAGTTGTTTGCGAGCTGGGGAGTCCCTGTCAGTCGCTATGCCGAACGTCTCTCGGGTTTAGGGGACTGCATCGATTATTTCCAGCGGCTGGGAGAGCAGCGCGATGCCCTGAGTTTTGACATCGATGGCATCGTGTACAAGGTGAATGATTTTGCAGCGCAGCGGGAGCTGGGCTTTGTTGCCCGAGCGCCGCGGTGGTCCGTCGCACGAAAATTTCCCGCTCAGGAGGCGGTGACGAAGGTGACCGGCGTTGAGTTTCAGGTGGGGCGCACGGGCGCGATTACGCCGGTAGCACGCTTGGAGCCGGTATTTGTCGGGGGCGTTACGGTGAGCAATGCAACGCTCCACAACATGGATGAAATTGCGCGTCTCAATCTTCACCACGGTGACAGCGTGGTGGTGCGTCGTGCGGGTGATGTTATTCCACAAGTGGTGTCGGTCATCGAAGAGCGGCGTCTGGATTCCGCGGCGCTCATCGATGCGCCATGCGCCTGCCCCGTCTGTGAGTCGCCCGTGGAGCGGGTGGCAGGGGAAGCGACATTGCGTTGCACCGGTGGTTTGGTGTGTGCGGCGCAGTTGAAGGCGGCGGTGCGTCATTTCGCCAGTCGGCGCGCCATGGATATTGATGGCCTGGGGGAAAAGATCGTTGAGCAGCTGGTGGACCGGGGCCTGGTGCGCGATGTGGCCGATCTCTTCAAGCTCGAGGAATCGGCGCTGTTGTCTCTGGAGCGCATGGGTGAGAAGTCCGTGGTTAACTTGTTAAGCGCCATCGATGCCAGTCGCCAGACCACGCTTCCGCGCTTTATTTTTGCCCTGGGTATCCGGGAAGTGGGAGAGGCCACGGCCCTGGCTCTTGCAAACCATTTTGGCAGTCTGGACGCCATTGGCGGAGCGGATCTTGAGGATTTGCTGGAGGTGCCCGATGTAGGGCCCGTGGTCGCCGAGCATGTGCATGTGTTTTTTCGTGCGGAAGCGAATCAGGAGGTGCTCCAGCGACTCGTTGCCGCGGGCATCGCCTGGCCCCAAGTCGCGATGACCGCTGATGGCAACGGTGCACTGGACGGCCAGGTGTGGGTGGTAAGCGGTAAGCTCGAAAGTCAGTCCCGGGATGAAGCCGAGGCTGCGCTGCGGGCTCTGGGTGCCCGCACCGCCAAGTCCGTGTCGGGGAAAACTACCGTGCTGCTCGCCGGACCGGGGGCGGGGAGCAAGCTGAGCAAAGCGGAGTCCCTGGGTGTTGAGGTTATCGATGAGGCGGAGTTCCAGGCCCGCCTGGAACAGGCGGGGGCATGACAGCCTGCGGCGTAACGCCGTCCCGGGGAATCCTTGTGTTGGTGGTGACGCTGTTCCTCGTGAGTGCCTGCGCGACTTCACCGCCTGCCGATGTCGACGACCTCTGCAAAATCTTTGATGACAAGCGGGGCTGGTACGATGATGCACGAGATGCTGAGAAGTCCTGGGGGAGCGCTGTGGCGGTGATGATGGCCATCATTCATCAGGAGTCCCGCTTTGTCGCCAACGCCAAACCGCCGCGCAAAAAGATTCTCGGGTTTATACCGGGTCCCCGTCCTTCCGATTCCTACGGTTACAGTCAGGCGCTTGAGTCCACCTGGAATGGCTACAAGCGCTCCGCCGGTCGTTACGGGGCGGACCGGGATGACTTTGGCGACGCGATTGATTTTGTCGGCTGGTACAACAATGAGTCCTACCGTCGCAACGGTATTCAGAAAAACGATGCTTACCGGCTTTATCTCGCCTATCACGAAGGCCACGGGGGCTATGAGCGGGGCACCTTTCACTCCAAAGACTGGTTGCTTGGCGTGGCCCGTAAAGTGTCAGACCGATCAGCTCGTTATGAGCGCCAGCTTAACGGCTGTCGGGAGCGCCTGGAGAAGGGGAGAGGCTGGTTTGGTTGGTTTTGATTGGTTTTGATTGTGACGTTTTTGTGTCCGAAAAGGCCCTGTCTGTCATCTTTGTGTCATCTGTGGGTTGCAAGATTCACCGCTTCAGCAGTCCTGCGGGAGAACAGGGATGAGTGAGCGAACGGTGCTGGTGGTAGATGATGAGTTTGCGATTCGCGATATGCTGCGAATGGCGCTGGAAATCGTCGATTACCGCTGCCTTGAGGCGGATAACATCCAGGATGCCCACGCCATTGTTGTCGATCAGCGGCCGGATATCGTGCTCCTGGACTGGATGCTGCCGGGAGGGAGTGGTATTGAGCTGTTGCGTCGGCTGAAGCGCGACGACACGACCCAGGAGATACCCGTGATTATGCTCACCGCAAAAACCGCGGAAGACAATGTCATTCAGGGCCTCGAGGTGGGGGCAGATGACTACATCACCAAGCCTTTTGCGCCGCGGGAACTCATCGCACGTATAAAGGCACTCCTGCGACGTTCCGGGGTGGGCGAGAGCGCCGATCGCATGCAGGTGTCCGAGCTGGTGCTCGATGGCAAAAGCCGGCGGGTGTACCTGGCTGATGAGCCTCTGGACATGGGGCCTACGGAATTCAATCTGCTGCAGTTTTTTATGTCCCATCCGGAACGTGCCTACAGCCGCAATCAAATGCTCGATCAGGTGTGGGGCGCAAACGTCTATGTAGAAGAGCGCACGGTGGATGTGCACATCCGTAGGCTGCGCAAGGCGCTGCAAGTCAAGGGTAAGGACTACAGCGGTCTGATCCAGACCGTGCGTGGCACGGGCTATCGCTTTTCCTCCCGGGGGGTACCCGCCGGTTGAGTCTTGCAGGGAGCTGGCGCGCTGAATTACGGAAGCTGCTGCTGGTTCTGGCGGCCTCGGGCCTGCTCGGCTGGGTTACGGGCTACACCCTCGAAATGCTGTGCATCGGGCTCGGCGTCCTTACCGGTATCTGGCTGTGGCAGCTCTGGCTCATGCGCCGGTGGCTGGAAGACCCGGATCAGCCTCCGCCCGAGAGTGCCGGTATCTGGGGTTTGGTCTACGACACCATCTACGGTCTCCAGCGGGAAAACCGCGAAGCCCGTGGCCGCCTCCAGTCCACCGTTGACTATCTGAGAAGCTCCTTCGCATCCATGCGCGACGGCGTGCTGATTCTTACCCAGAGCGGCGCCATCGAATGGTCTAATTACGCGGCAGAGGGTCTGCTCGGGCTCCAGTACCCCCGGGATCGAGGCCAGCCCGTGTTGAATCTGCTTCGCTGGCCTGCGTTTCACGATTACTTTTTAAAAGGTGATTTTCAGCAGCCCCTGCAAATTCCCAGTGACCGCAACAGTCGGCAGATTTTACAGGTGGAAATTACAACCTTTGCCGGCGGCGACTTTCTATTGTTCTTCCGGGATGTGACCCGGGTGGTGCAGATGGAGCAAATGCGCCGGGACTTTGTGGGCAATGTGTCCCATGAACTGAGAACGCCGCTGACGGTGTTCAAGGGGTATCTGGATACCTTGTCATCCAGCGAGCTGCTCGAGGACCCGCGGTTCCAAAAAGCGGCGGCGCAGATGGATATGCAGGTTCAGCGCATGGAGAACCTGTTGACGGATTTGCTGTGGCTCAGTCGCATCGAAACGGTGAGTGAGGACCGGGAGACGGAAGACGTAAACATGGTAGCGATGCTTGAAGAGCTTCGCGAGGAGCTGCGCTCCAGTCATCCGGACCGCCTTGTGGTTCTGGAACTGGAGACCCGGGATGCAGTGAAGGGTAATTACCGTGAGCTCCGCAGCGCGGTGTCCAACCTGGTCATCAATGCGCTCAAATACAGCGAAGACGACAAGCCGGTGAGCGTGAGCTGGGTGCGCGGTGACCAGGAGCTCGTGTTGAACGTGGTGGATGCCGGCGTTGGTATCGAAGCCGAACACATATCCAGAATCACGGAACGTTTCTACCGCGTGGATGAAAGTCGCAATGCGCGCACCGGAGGCACCGGTCTTGGTTTGGCAATCGTCAAGCACGTTGCCGCCAGCCATCGGGCTGAGTTGATCATTGCTAGTGAGCCGGGACGAGGGAGTCGTTTCGCTCTGCACTTTGCCCTGTGAATACCCGCCGTCGTTTCTACTTTGCGTTCGCTTTGTATGCCTGCCTTTGGGTGCCATCACTTCATGGGGCTGAGCCCCTCACGGGTAAGTTGGTGAGCACGGGTTCTGACACCATGGGCTCTCTCACCTCAATTTGGGCAGAAATGCTGACAGCGCGATACCCTCAGGTTTCAGCGCAGGTTCGTGCTATCGGCTCCGGGGCGGCCCCCACGGCACTGGTGCAGGGTACGGCAAATATCGGGCCCATGAGCCGGCCCATGTCCCCCGATGAGCTAAGCGCCTTCATTCGAAAATACGGTTATCCGCCTACGGCAGTGCCCGTCGCTCAGGACGCACTGGCGGTCTTTGTCCACAGAGACAATCCGCTGGACAGCATTACCACAGCGCAACTCGATGCGGTTTTTTCGGCGACGCGACGCTGTGGGTACCCCGGCGCCATCCGTTCCTGGGATGCTCTGGGACTGGGGGCACCATGGAATCAGCGGGTGATCAGCGCCTACGGTCGAAGCGCGGCATCGGGTACCTACAGCGTTTTTCGCCGCCAGGTGTTGTGTGCCGGTGACTTCGCCATTCAGCTCAATCGCCTGGTGGGTTCTTCTGCCGTCGTGCGCGCGGTGGCTATGGACGCCTACGGCATCGGCTACGCCAGTGCGGGATTTCTCAATGCCAGCGTCAAACGCCTACGAGTGCTCGACAGTGGCGGAATCGATGAGGCAGTGCTGGCGCGACGTCTTTTCGTGTACATCAATCGACCACCCGATGCGCCTGTGGATCCACTCATCGCCGCGTTTATGGAGGTGGTGCTGAGCACGGAAGGGCAGAGAGAGGTCGCCCGCCTGGGCTACGCTGCTCTTCCGGCCTCGGAGCTTCGGGGGCTGCGCTCCAGCCTGGGTTTAACCCGTGGCTGACAGTGCGTCAAAAATTACTGCGCGGCGACGCGCGCGGGATCGCATTGCGACTCTGGCCATCGGTGCGGCCGGTGGTGCTGTGATCCTCATGATTCTGCTGATTCTGGCTTACCTCCTATACGTTGCTATGCCCCTGGCGAGTGCTGCCAGGATCGAGTCTGTGTCCACGCAGGTCCTGCCAGCCGGCGCGGAATCCCTGATTTTTGCCGGAGAGAGACACTTTCTTGTGCCTGACGGCGCAAGCCGTTCCGAAGGCGAAGTACGGCGTACAAATCAATACGCGGCGCGTTTAAACGCCAACGCCCTGGAGATTTTTGTCATTCCACCGGCGGGTGTGGGTGGCGAGCCGGATAGCTCCACTCCCACGCCCGCAACCCTCGAGGTGCAGGCAACGATCGCCGTGAGCGATGCAGTGCCCTCCAGCTTGGCCATTGACGCGGAAGGGGACCGGCTTGTCTACGCGTTTTTCGACCAACGGGGTTTGCTCCACGCGGGGGAGCTTGGCACGTCTCCCACATCCCCTGTCGTTTCAACGGGTCCTAGCGTCATGGCGGCGGAGTTTTCTTCGGGCGTGATTCGGGTGGACGCGGGGTTGGGCATGGTGGTGGTCGTCAAGGACCGGTTCTATCTTCGCTGGCATCCCGGGCGCAGTCCGAAAAGCGTGGTGCAGGGGCGGCTCCCGGCTCTCCAAAGTTCCGCAAAACACATTGTCTGGGGGCCCAACCACGAAACCCTGTTGCTGGTGGATCAGGAGAACCGCGTGTATCGCTTTGATATCGCGCGCACAGGCCTCCCCTTGCTGGGCGAGCCGTGGGAAGCGTCCATGAATGTGCGTGCTTTGGTGAGTGAGGGCCGGCGCCGGGTGGTTTATTTTTTTGGTGAGGGCGGCGAGCTACTGGTGCAGGTTCCCAGTAGTAAGGAGGAGCTTTTGCGGGAGATTGTTCCAGCGCTGAAAGGCCCCGGAGAGCTGGGGCTGGATATCTATAACAACAATAACAAAAACGTTGTTTATCGACTGACGGACAGGGAACGGGTGAGCGTGATGCTCAGCAACCCCTCACCGGAAACCGGATGGCGGAGTCTTTGGAGTCCCCAGTGGTTTGGTGGTTACGACGCCCCGGGACAGTACTGGCACCCCGATGGTGCGGCTATTGGTGTCTTGTCGAAGCTGAGCCTGTCGCCGCTTCTTTACGGCACTTTCAAGGCAGCCATTTATGGCATGTTGCTAGCGATCCCCCTGTCTCTGGGTGCGGCGGTATATACAGGCTACTTTTTGCCTCCCCGGATCCGCAATCGCATAAAGCCGAGCATTGAAATGCTCGAGGCATTCCCCACGGTAGTGTTAGGTTTTGTTGCCGGTTTGTGGTTGGCACCGCTGCTGTTGGACTACCTGCTTCCGGTCCTGCTACTCCCCGCGCTGCTTCTGGGCCTGCCGGTTTTTCTGTCTTTGATTCATCTGCTGTTGCAACTGGCGTCGCCGAGGTTTCAACGGCGACCACCCCGCATGGCGCTGGTCGCCGCAGTTTATCTGATTGCGATCGCCCTACTCATGATGAACGGTGAGTTGCTTGAGAGTTGGTTGCTGGAAACCTCCTTGCGCGACTGGCTTTGGAGCGAGTGGGGGGTAGCCTATGAGCAGCGCAATGCGCTTCTGGTAGGTATGGCCATGGGTGTCGCCATCACCCCGGTGATGTTTTCCATCATCGAAGACTCTATTTTTGCCGTTCCCCGGAGCCTTTCTGACGGGAGCCTTGCCCTGGGCGCAACTCGCTGGCAGTCCCTCGCGCGGGTAGTGCTTCCTGCGGCGTCGCCGGCGATATTGTCAGCGCTGCTGATCGGTATCGCCCGAGGCCTTGGGGAGACTATGATTGTTCTTCTCGCTACGGGAAACACTCCGCTTATGGAACCGGGTGCGTTTTCCGGGCTGCGAAGCCTGAGCGCGAGCATCGTGGTGGAGCTCCCCGAGGCGGGCTCTGAAAGCGTGCAGTTCCGCCTACTGTTTCTCGCCGCCCTGGTACTCTTCGGGCTTACTTTTGTTCTCAATACCGTCGCAGAGCTGTTTAGACAGCGGCTGCGCTACGCTTATGCAAACCGCTGAACCTCTTGTTAATGTATCGAGGCTCCAAAGCGGTGTCCGCCGAGCCGAGCCCATGGTCTGGCTAAGTGCCGGCGCCGTGGTGCTTGCATTGATGGTGTTGCTGGGCTTTTTGAGCTTATTGGCATTTCGCGGGTTTCCGCATTTCTGGCCTCAGGCGCTGGTGCAGCTGCAAAGCGCCGAGGGTAACCCGCAGACCCAACTGGGCGTGATACTTGATCGGGAGCTGGATACCAGGGAAACCCTCCGCCGCGTACTGCTCCACCGCGGCGCAGAAGATTATTTCGATTCACCGCTGCTATGGGTAGATGAAGCGGGTGTTTCGGGTCGCACCGTGCCCCCGAGCGCGCTGGTCATTGAAAGAAAAAACCAGGGGCCCGTTTTTGGTTTTCTGGAAGCTCTACAGACGCGGAAAGGCTCTCAGGCTCTTGCGGGACTCCCTCCCGCGGATCAGGTCGCGCTTTTGGAAGCTGCGATGGATGATCGGCTGCCAGTACCGCAAGCGGAAGGGGCGCTACTGCGGGTCCGTCTTGCATCCGGACTTGTTATCGCGCTACCCCTTGGCGACCTGAGAACGGTCTACGCTCCCAATGCTATGAATGCAGTAGAAAAAGTTGCACATTTCTTTGCTGCCATGGGGCGCTTTCTTGGCGATTCACCGCGGCAGGGTAATGTGCAGGGGGGGGTGTTTCCCGCCATTGTGGGTACTGTCATTCTGGTCCTGCTTATGGCTTTGATTGTGTCGCCCGTGGGCGTGCTGGCAGCGATCTATCTACAGGAGTATGCCTACCGCGGGCCAGTGACGCGACTCGTGCGTATTGCCGTTAACAATCTTGCGGGGGTTCCCTCCATTGTTTACGGCGTATTTGGTCTCGGCTTTTTCGTCTACGCTATCGGGGGCTCCCTCGACGCGTTGCTGTTCGAGGACAAGCTGCCCGCGCCCACCCTGGGTTCCCCCGGACTTCTTTGGTCGGCGCTGACCATGGCGCTGCTCACGCTTCCCGTGGTGATCGTATCCACAGAGGAAGGCCTGGCGCGGGTACCCATCAGCTTAAGGGAGGGAAGCCTTGCTCTGGGCGCAACACGGGCCGAAACACTGTGGCATGTGGTGCTCCCCGCGGCGTCCCCCGCGATACTCACGGGACTGATTCTGGCGATAGCCCGGGCCACGGGAGAAGTTGCACCTCTGTTGCTGGTGGGCGTGGCTAAGTACGCCCCGGGGCTGCCGGTGAGTGGGGAGTTTCCCTATCTGCACCTGGATCGACAGTTTATGCATCTGGGTTTCTCCGTTTATGACCTGGGTTTTCAAAGCACTCATATTGAGACGGTAGAGGGACTGGTTTTTGCCACGGCCATGCTCCTGGTGCTCATCGCTTTATTGCTGAATATTGCCGCCGTCCTGTTGCGCAGTCGCTTACGCAACGCCTTCAAACCACAAGAAGCCGTCTGAATGAAAAGTCATAGTATCGATGTGAAGGCTCTGAAAAGAGCGCCAGCACCCTCCCGGGATGACGATGTATGTCTGCATGTCGAGGACCTGAGCCTTCATTACCTCCGCAGCCAGAACGTGGCGCTGCATAACGTTAGCCTGGCTATTCCCCGCAAGTGCGTGACTGCTTTCATCGGTCCTTCGGGCTGCGGAAAATCGAGCTTGCTGCGCTGTTTTAACCGCATGAATGATCTTATCGAGGGGAGCATTATCAGCGGTCACGTCTGGCTTGATGGGGAGGACGTGTATGCCAAGGGCGTGGATGTGGCGACCCTTCGTCGCCGGGTGGGCATGGTGTTTCAGTCGCCTAATCCCTTTCCGAAGAGCATCTATGAAAATGTTGCCTTTGGATTGCGGATTCAGGGGCGCAACAAAAAGCGCGTCCTGGATGAGCTCATCGAAAAAGCCCTTCGCGCCGCGGCGCTCTGGGATGAAGTCAAGGATCGTCTGGAAGCGAATGCCCTGGTGTTGTCGGGAGGGCAGCAGCAGCGTCTTGTGATTGCCCGCGCCATTGCCGTGGAGCCGGAGGTGCTGCTCCTTGATGAACCGGCCTCAGCCCTCGACCCCATTTC
This sequence comes from Congregibacter sp., assembly GCF_965660375.1. Lineage (GTDB taxonomy): Bacteria > Pseudomonadota > Gammaproteobacteria > Pseudomonadales > Halieaceae > Congregibacter. The sequence goes on from NZ_CBFHZO010000016.1 coordinate 58,720, forward strand.
GACACTGCGGATTGAGGAGCTGATTTATGAACTCAAAACCCGGTACACCATTGTGATTGTGACGCACAACATGCAGCAAGCCGCGCGCGTTTCGGATATGACTGCCTTCATGAACCTTGGTCGATTGGTGGAGTTTGGAGAAACGGATACACTCTTCACCAATCCTCGAGAATCGCAAACCGAGGACTACATCACCGGGCGATACGGATAACAGCGTTCCTCGCGATACCGACCCCCTCGATATTCTTCTTTTTGATATCGCGGACAGGCGTTTCGGAACTTTCCCGAAGCGCGGTACCCTAATTTAAGACAAGCAAGGCTCAAGGAGCAGGCGTGCAAGGTGATCAGCACAGGCAGCATATTTCCGGTCAGTTTAATGCGGAACTGGATGCCATGAAAAACCATTTGCTGGAGATGGGAGGGCTTGTGGAGCAGCAGCTTGGCCGTGCGATGTCCTCGCTGCTGGCCCGTGATAGCGGCGAGGCGGAAGAGGTGGTGCGCGCTGATCAACAGATCAACGAAATGGAGCTCCAAATCGATGAAGAGTGTTCGCGGATTCTGGCGCGGCGCCAACCCGCGGCAAGCGATCTGCGCCTGGTCCTGGCCGTTGCCAAGTCCACAACGGATCTCGAACGAATCGGTGACGAAGCGACCCGTATCGCACGACAGGCGACAAAACTGTCGGAGTTACCCCCTTCCTCGGGGACCACACCGGAGTTCCGCCTAATCAGTGGCCACGTGGGGAATATGCTGAGACAGGCGCTGGACAGTTTTGCCCGCCTGGATGTAGCCCGGGCAGTTGATGTGGTGCTGGACGCCGATGGGGTGAATGCTGAGCATGATGCTGCGATGGAGAGTCTGCTGCGCCTCATGAAAAGCGATGCCGATAGTATTGATGGGATTGTGCATGAGATGTGGGCCCTTCGGGGCCTGGAGCGAGTGGGCGCCCATGCGACAAACATTGCGGAGCAGGTTATCTATCTGGTGCTGGGTCGTGATGTGAGACATATGAAGCCCGGTGAATTGCAAACTCTTGTGAGGAGTGATGGCTGATGAGTCGTCGATTCTGGAGCGACCTCACTGCCAGGCTGGAGCCCTACACGCCGGGAGAACAGCCGCAGCTTGATAATCTGCTGAAGCTCAATACCAACGAGAGCCCCTATCCGCCCTCGCAGCGTGTGATGGAGGCGCTTCGGGGGCTCACCGGTGATGAACTGCTGCGCTACCCCGATCCGGGAGCCAGGGCACTGAGGGAGGCGGCGGCAGATTTTCACGGTATCCCGGTGGACTGCGTGTTTGCCGGGAACGGATCCGATGAAGTGCTTTCTCACGTTTTTCAGGGGCTGCTCAAGCACAGCCGCGAGCTTCTCTTTCCCGATATCAGCTACAGCTTTTACCCGGTGTGGTGCCAGCTTCATGGAGTCCAGTATCGACAGGTTCCTCTGCGGCAGGATTTCAGCCTTCGCGTTGAGGATTACGACACGGCGGCGGCGGCGGTGATCATACCCAATCCTAACGCGCCCACAGGCCTTCTCGCACCGCTTGTGGTCATTCGTCAGTTTCTTGAGGCGGCGCCCAACCGGCTTCTTGTTGTGGATGAGGCGTATATCGATTTTGGGGGAGAGTCGGCAATCCCGCTGCTCGCCGAGTACGACAATTTACTGGTAGTGCAAACCCTGTCGAAGTCCCGGGCCCTGGCCGGGCTGCGCATCGGTATGGCTTTTGGTGCTAAGGAGCTTATAGAGGGTCTTGAGCGAGTTAAGGACAGCTTTAACTCCTATCCTCTCGGTGTCGCAGCGCAGCGTGCGGCGACGGCAGCCTACCGCGACGGCGACTGGTTCCAGCAATCCTGCAATGCTGTCATAGCGAACAGAGAGTCATTGACTGATGCGCTGGTGGCACTGGGCTTTGAGGTTTTACCCTCGGCCGCGAACTTTGTGTTTGTAAAGCACGATACTCTGTCGGGCCGCGTTATTTTCGATGCCCTCAGGGCAGAGGGCGTGATAGTGCGACGCTGGGATAAGCCGCGCATCGAGGATTACCTGAGAATAAGCGTTGGTACGGAGGAGCAATGTGAGCGTCTTGTGGAGACTCTGCGGCAGGTGCTGCCGGCTTTATAACTTCGATAAGCCTGTGCCCGGAGCGCAGTCTTAGCAGCGCTCCAGGACAACGCTGCCGATGCTATATCCCGCACCGAAGGATGACAGAACACCCAGCTCACCCACTTCAAAGTCATCATGGTGCTTGTGGAAGGCAATGACCGATCCGGCGGAACTGGTATTTGCATATTCATCGAGAATAACTGGTGCCTCGTCGGTGGTGGCATCCCGTCCCAGCACCCGTTTGGCTATGAGCACGTTCATATTCAGGTTGGCCTGATGTAACCACAGGCGTTTGAGATCACTGGAGGCTATGTCAAGAGTGGCCAGTTGATCGTTTATCTGCGCCGCTACCGCAGGGCAGACTTCCTTGAAGACTTTTCGTCCTTCCTGGACAAAAAGCTTGTCCGTTTTTCCCACACCCGCCTCATCACCACGGTTAAGGAAGCCGAAGTTGTTTCGGATATTGTTCGAAAACATGGTTTGCAGACGACTGTCCAGTACTCGGAAATTGCTGCTGGAGGGCCCCGGTTCGTCGCTGAGTATCATCGCGGTGCACACATCACCAAAAATGAAGTGTGAATCCCGGTCCCGGAAGTTCAGGTGACCGGTGCAGATCTCCGGATTGACCACCAATACGTGCTTTGCGCTGCCGCTTCTAATAGCATCGCGGGCTTGCTGAAGCCCAAAGGTAGCCGATGAGCACGCCACGTTCATATCGAAGGCAAAGCCGCCGCAGCCCAGCGCTGACTGGATTTCCACTGCCATGGCCGGGTAGGCGCGTTGCATGTTGGACGCTGCGCAGATCACTGCATCCAGGTCTCCAGGCTCAAGGCCTGCCGCCTTCAGCGCCTCGCGCGACGCAATGAGTGCCATCTCGCACATCACGGAAGGCTCCTCATTTGAGCGCTCGCTGATGTTGGGCGTCATGCGCTGGGGGTCAAGAATCCCCTCTTTGTTGACGACGAAGCGTGAACGGATCCCTGAGGCTTTTTGGATAAACTCCGCTGAGGAATGAGCGAGGGCTGGCATGTCGCCTGCGGCGATAGCCTCCGCGTGCTCGGCGTTGTGCAGGTCAACAAACTGATTGAAGCTTTCCACCAGTTCTTCATTGCTGATGGAATGGGGGGGTGTATACAGACCGGTGCCGGTCAGGTAGACCTCGTTAGTCCCTGAAGATACCGACATTCCGGTCATAGCTGCCCCTGCTTCTACCTAAAATGTTTACGTTGCTGCGCAGCGATGGTCAGCTGCGATCGTTTATCTTCACAAAGTCGCGCTGTGCATGACCGGTGTAAAGCTGCCGTGGTCGGCCAATGCGGTAACTTCCCGAGATCATTTCATTCCAGTGCGCAATCCACCCCACGGTTCGGCCCACGGCAAAAATCACCGTGAACATGCTCGTTGGTATGCCAATAGCCTTGAGGATGATCCCTGAATAGAAGTCCACATTGGGGTAGAGCTTTTTCTCGATAAAGTAATCGTCTTCCAGCGCAATTGCTTCCAGGCGCTTGGCAATGGCGAGTAGCGGGTCATTCTCAATACCCAGTTCAGCGAGGACCTCGTCGGCGGCCTCTTTCATAACTTTGGCGCGGGGATCAAAGTTCTTGTATACACGGTGACCGAACCCCATAAGACGGAATGGGTCATCCTTGTCTTTTGCCCGGGCAACGTACTCATCGATGCGCGACACGTCTCCGATCTCTTCAAGCATGTTCAATACGGCCTCGTTGGCGCCCCCGTGCGAAGGGCCCCATAGTGCGGCGATGCCGGACGCAATGCAGGCGAAGGGATTCGCCCCCGAGGAGCCGGCGAGACGCACCGTGGAGGTTGATGCGTTTTGCTCATGATCGGCGTGAAGAAGAAAGACTCGATCCATGGCCTTGGCCAGCACCGGTGATACATTGCTCGGTGCGCAGGGCGTGCCAAACATCATATGCAGGAAATTCTCGGCATAACCCAGGCTGTTGTCCGGGTACATGAACGGCTGTCCGATGGAGAACTTGTAGCTCATCGCGGCCAGCGTAGGCATCTTGGCAATGAGACGGAACGCTGCTACCTGACGGTGGTGCTCGTCAGAGATGTCCAGGGAATCGTGATAGAACGCAGACAGCGCGCCCACCACACCACACATAATCGCCATGGGATGCGCGTCGCGACGGAAGCCGTTGAAAAAGGTGCGAATCTGCTCGTGCACCATGGTGTGGTTATGCACGGTGCTTACGAACTTCTCTTTTTGCTCGGCGTTGGGAAGTTCGCCATAGAGCAGCAGATAACAGGTTTCCAGATAATCCGAATCAGCGGCCAGCTGATCAATGGGATAACCGCGGTGTAGCAATACACCCTTGCCGCCATCAATATAGGTGATCTCCGATTCGCAGGCTGCGGTGGAAACGAAGCCCGGGTCATAGGTAAACATACCCTTGCCCGTGAGACCGCCGACGTCGACTACATCCGGTCCGATAGATCCGGAGTAAACAGGCAGTTCTACACTACCTTCAATGCCGTCGATGGTAAGGGTTGCTTTCTTTTGACTCATGGGAGAACCCGCGTGTTTTCAGTGGGTCGCCAACTATAGAGAGTGCCGAACGTTTGTCAATTGACGGGGTGGGTTCTTCTGCATTCATCGCGCAATCAGCGATAACAGCCTTGATCGGAGTCAATTGTAATGGACCTGTCGAATCTCTATACTCGCGCCGTTTTTGAGGGTATCGCAGCTCATAACCGCTTTTTGAGGCGTTTGCAGCTGGGATACAAAGCGAGGAGCATTAGGGCAACGCCTAAGGGCGGTGGCCAAAGCTGCTCAAGGACCATTCCAGATTCAGGAGCTGTCCGTCTGTGAAAGACAATCGTCCGGTTAATCTCGATATCGGAACCATCCGATTACCCATCACTGCCTACGCGTCAATCCTGCACCGGGTGTCCGGCGTGATCATGGTAGTGGCTTCTTTTTTACTACTGTGGGCATTGGACCTCAGCCTCGCGGGGCCCGAGACCTTTGCCAGGCTCGGAGAGCTGTTTGGCAGTCCGCTGCTGAAGATCGTGGTCTGGGGTATCGCCACGGCACTGCTCTACCACAGCTTTGCAGGGGTCAAGCATCTCATTATGGATTTCGGCGTCGGTGAAACTATGGAAGGGGGTGTGCTCGGCGCCCGTCTGGTGTTCGTTCTCACCGCCATCAGTGCTGTTCTGGTAGGAGTCGTTTTATGGTAACCGCGGTTACAAGTCTTTCCCGCTCGGGGTTGTCGGACTGGTTGGTGCAGCGCGTCACTGCCGTTATCCTTTTGGCGTTCTTCCTGTTTGTCGGTGCGAAGTTGGCAGTGGGCATCTCTTATGCCGAGTGGTCAGCATTGTTTGCACAGACCTGGATGAAGATTTTTACCATGCTGGCGATGCTGTCGCTGGCCGCCCACGCCTGGATTGGCATGTGGGGTGTGTTCACGGATTACCTCACGGAGCGTCTCATGGGTTCCCGGGGCAATGTATTAAGAATCGGCTTGCAGCTGTTGACGTCGCTCTCGCTGGTGATATTTGTGATTTGGGGTGTCCAGATAGTCTGGGCCTGAGTCGGTTAAAAAGTCCTGCAACAGGAGCTTAAAAACGAATGCGCACAATTTCTTTCGACGGTGTAATTGTTGGCGGCGGCGGTGCAGGCATGCGCGCAGCACTCCAGCTGGCTCAATCGGGCTACAAAACAGCGGTAATCAGTAAAGTGTTTCCAACGCGGTCGCATACCGTGTCAGCTCAGGGTGGGATTACCTGTGCGATTGCCAGTGCAGATCCCCAGGACGACTGGCGCTGGCACATGTACGACACCGTCAAGGGTTCTGACTATATCGGTGACCAGGACGCTATTGAATACATGACGTCTGTGGGCCCGGAAGCAATTTATGAGCTGGAGCACATGGGGCTGCCGTTCTCCCGCACGGAGGAGGGGCGTATCTACCAGCGGCCCTTCGGTGGACAGTCAAAGGATTTCGGGAAGGGCGGCCAGGCTGCCCGTACCTGCGCAGCGGCCGATCGCACGGGCCACGCTCTGCTGCACACGCTTTATCAAAACAACGTCAAGAACAACACGGTGTTTTTTAACGAGTGGTTCGCTACGGATTTGGTGAAAAACCAGGACGGCGTTGTAGTCGGCGTCATCGCCATCTGCATCGAAACCGGCGAAGTGGTGTACGTAAAATCCAAGGCCACGGTATTTGCCACGGGCGGCGCGGGTCGTATCTATGCTTCCACGACCAACGCGCACATCAACACCGGTGACGGCATTGGTATGGCACTGCGGGCAGGATTCCCCATGCAGGACATGGAGATGTGGCAGTTCCACCCCACGGGCATTTACGGCGCCGGCACCCTTGTCACCGAGGGATGTCGCGGTGAGGGCGGGTACCTGATCAATAAGGACGGTGAGCGTTTTATGGAGCGCTATGCGCCCAACGCCAAGGATCTCGCCGGGCGTGACGTGGTCGCGCGCTCCATGGTTTTGGAGATTCTTGAAGGGCGCGGTTGCGGTCCCGATGCGGACCATGTGTTCCTGAAGTTGGATCACCTCGGGGAAGAGGTGTTGGAGAGCCGTTTGCCGGGCATTCTTGAGCTGTCTCGCACCTTCGCCCACGCCGATCCGGTGAAAGAGCCCATCCCGGTGGTGCCTACCTGCCACTACATGATGGGGGGTATCCCGACCAACGTTAACGGGCAGGCGCTCACCATCGACGCTCAGGGTAATGATCATGTGATCCCGGGCCTCTATGCCTGCGGTGAGGCGGCCTGTGTGTCTGTACACGGTGCCAACCGTCTGGGGGGGAATTCGCTGCTGGACCTTGTGGTGTTTGGCCGCGCAGCGGGACTGTTTATTGAAGAGTCCCTCCGCTCAGGCATCGAAGCGCGGGAGGCATCGCCTACCGATATCGAAGCGGGGAATCAGCGGCTGGCCAAGCTTGACGCGGCACCCGTGGGTGAGAGTGTTGCGGAGCTTCGCAAGGAGCTTCAGGGCGTTATGCAGAATCACTTTGGCGTGTTTCGCAAAGGCGACTTTATGCGCGATGGCATCAAGCTGCTGGAAGAGCTGCGTCCCCGAATCGAAAACATCGGCGTTGCTGACAAGACGCAGGCTTTCAACACGGCACGCATCGAAGCGCTGGAGCTGCAGAACCTCTTTGAGGTGGCAGAGGCGACCGCGATACCCGCGGAGAACCGCACCGAAAGTCGCGGCGCCCATGCTCGTGACGATTACCAGGAACGGGATGACGAGAACTGGCTGTGCCACTCGCTGTATTTCCCCGGTGACAAGAGTGTAGGGAAGCGCGACGTGAATTTTGCGCCCAAGGTTATGGACAAGATGGAGCCCATGGCTCGTAGCTATTGATCCTCTCGGGGAACGAACGAAACGGAGTTATTTGCATGTTGCAGGTCAGTGTATATCGCTACAACCCGGAGCAGGACGCCGAGCCGTCCATGCAGACCTTTGAAGTCGATACCGGCGGCAAAGACGTCATGGTTCTCGATGTTCTAGAGGACATCAAGGCGCAGCAGGATGCCTCTGTGACCTATCGTCGCTCCTGTCGGGAGGGCGTCTGTGGTTCCGACGGCCTCAACATGAACGGCAAGAACGGTCTGGCGTGCATTACGCCGCTTTCCGAGACGGTGAAGAACAACAAGCTGGTGATCAGGCCGCTTCCGGGGTTGCCCGTGATTCGCGATCTGGTGGTCGATATGAGTATGTTCTACACCCAGTACGAAAAGGTGCAGCCCTACCTGCAAAACGATGCGCCGGCACCGGCTATCGAGCGGCTCCAGTCTCCGGAAGATCGCGCCAAACTCGATGGCCTCTACGAATGCATTCTCTGCGCCTGCTGTTCCACAAGCTGCCCGTCATTCTGGTGGAACCCGGATCGTTTTATTGGTCCCGCGGGCTTGCTTCAGTCCTATCGCTTCCTCGCCGACAGCCGTGATACGGCCACCGAAGAGCGTCTGTCTCGTCTTGATGATCCCTTTAGCGTGTTTCGTTGCCACGGCATTCAGAATTGCGTAAACGTGTGTCCTAAAGGCCTGAATCCTACCCGCGCCATTGGCCATATTCGCAGCATGTTGCTCAAACAGGC
>NZ_CBFHZO010000017.1:0-1856 GCF_965660375.1 Congregibacter sp.
ACACTGTTTGTCCCCGAAAACACCGCCCGCACAGAGGGCCTTCGCTTATGGCTACGCGCCCTCGATGAGAAGCCTGACATTGAGGTCATCGTGGCCCACGACTTTGACGCCGCGCTCGACAGCGGTTTGCAGCCGCTCTGATCCGCTCAGATAATCAAACGCAATAACGCAGCAGGGAGCGACATGAATGGATGAAGTAGTCAAAACCTTTATCGACGCCAAGGGGGTTAGCGAGAAAACCAGCGCATTCCTGAGTCGCAGCAAGGCACATTTCATCGGCAATGGCTGGCACAGCTCTGCGGAATCCATGGCGGTGCTGGAACCCTGCACCGGCGGTCTGCTCAGCGAAGTGCCCTGCGGTGATAGTGCTACCGTTGACCATGCGGTGCGCGAGGCCAACACTGCGTTCAAGAGCGGCGAGTGGTCGAAATTTACTCCTGCTCAGAGAGAGCGAGTGCTTACTCGCCTTGCTGATCTGGTAGAAGAAAACCTTCAGACGCTGGCAGAGATCGAATCTCTGGATGGGGGTAAGGCCATTGGAGGATGCAGGGAAGTCGATATCGGCGGCTCCATCGATGTGCTGCGTTACATGGCCGGATGGGCCACCAAAATTGATGGTGCAACGCGCAGTGTTTCGGTGCCGGGCGATAATTTTGCCTTCACCTTAAAAGAACCCATCGGCGTCGTGGGCGCGATCGTTCCCTGGAACTGGCCTTTCAATATGGCCATCTGGAAGTTGGCGGCTCCGCTCGCAGTGGGTTGCAGCGTGGTTCTCAAGCCCGCGCAACTCACCCCCCTGTCCATGCTGTACTTCGCCGAGCTATGCCTCGAAGCCGGTCTGCCACCCGGCGCCCTGAATATTGTTTTGGGCCGCGGATCCGTCGTGGGTGAGGCACTGGTCAATCATCCTGATATCAACAAGGTCTCCTTCACCGGATCCACGCCCGTGGGTATCGGCGTGGGACAGGCGGCGATCGGCAACCTAAACCCTGTTACCCTGGAGCTTGGCGGGAAGTCTCCCATGGTGGTTTTTGCCGACGCGGACATTCAGCGGGTGGTGGATGCGACCCAGCAAAGCGTGTTCTTCAACACGGGTCAGGTTTGCAGCGCCGGTTCTCGCGTCTACATCCAACGAGAGATCTACGAGAAAACCGTGGATGCCATTGCTGCCAGAGCGTCCAGCATGGTCGTGGGCCACGTTTTGGATGAGGACACGGAGATGGGCCCTGCTATCTCCGCCGGTCAAAAAACCTCGGTACTCGATTACATCGCCATCGGTAAGGAAGAAGGCGCCCGCGTAGTCTGCGGTGGAGAAGATCCCGGCGGAGAGGGCTTCTTTTTACAGCCAACGCTGCTGGCGGATTGCCATAATGGAATGCGCGTGGTGCAGGAAGAGATGTTCGGGCCGGTGCTGGTGGCCATTCCCTTTGACACGGAAGAAGAGGGCGTCCGCCTCGCCAATGACAATATCTATGGTCTCGCAGCCAGCATCTTCACTCAGGATGTCTCGAGGGCTCACCGGCTCGTGCGGCAGCTGGAGGCGGGTACGGTTTGGGTCAACACCCATGACATGATCGATGCGAACACGCCCTTTGGCGGGGTCAAACAGTCAGGCTTTGGCAAGGACCTGGGACCGGAGCAACTCGATCACTATCTCAAAACAAAAGCAGTGTGGATGTCATTGTAGTGGTGCTTTCAGCGTAGCACTTTCGGGGAATGCCACCGAACTGATTCACGAGTTACTATTAGCAAAATCCTCAGAGCTGCTACCTGAGGACATAGCCGGCATGATGCACGCCCATCCGACAGTTTCCGAAGCGGTGATGGAATGCATGCACGGCATTAACGGCAAGCCG
>NZ_CBFHZO010000018.1:0-4600 GCF_965660375.1 Congregibacter sp.
TCGTGTGCTTGCGCGCCTCGATGAGGAAGCGCCTCTGTGCTACCAGCCTGCCAAACGCAAGGGCCAGGACGCGACTCCAGCGTTGTTGAGCCGTCTGATGGCCGGCGACTTTTCTGACCTGGTATGGAAGAAAGTCACCGAGGCGCTGCGCATTACGCCGATCCGCACGGGCGACCCGCAATATGAGTTCTCCCTTCTGCATATCAAAGCCGGCGGTGAAATTCCCCATCATGATCATCGGGGCTCGGAAATGACGCTGGTGCTTCAGGGTGGTTTTAGCGACGACCAGGGTAGTTATCACCCCGGTGATTTCATTTACCGCAGCGCCAGCGATGTCCATGCACCGCGGGCCTTCGCAAATGAAGATTGCCTGTGCCTGGCGGTCATCGACGCACCCCTGCGATTTACCGGCTGGAAGTACCGCTGGATGAATCCTTTCCTGCGTCTTCAAGCGGGTTAGGCGCTGGTGTAAAGCGGAGTATCATCGCAGTCGCAGGTAAACCCGGGACCGTTCTGGCCCCGTAAACGCTAAAACCAAAAGCAATATGATCATTTGAATCATCATTGCATGCTTCGAAGGCTTCTTTCTCTGTGTTAGAGTCTCGCCCCCTCAAAAACTAGGGGTTTTGGTGGCGCGGAAATACTGTGCCTAAAGAGCACCGAGAACTGACCGATACAGGGTAAAAAACATGCAACTAGCTGTCCCTAAGGAACTCTATCCGGGCGAAAACCGGGTGGCGATGACTCCAGACACGGCCAAAAAACTGGTGCGCCTGGGTGCGACTGTGCAGGTAGAGTCAGGCATGGGTGTTGGGAGTGGATTTCAGGATAGTGAGTACACGGACGCCGGCGCAGAGGTTGTGAGCGACCGAGCCGCGATGATCGGCGCTGCCGATATGCTGTTGCGTATTCGCAAGCCTGAGGTGGATGAAATCGCGCAAATGAAGCGCGGCTGCATTCACATCAGCTATCTGGATCCTTTCAACGAGCATGATTCGGTGCGCGCCTTTGCAGATGCAGGCGTCACGGCAATTAGCATGGAAATGATCCCGCGCTCCACCCGCAGTCAGAAAATGGATGCCCTCAGCTCTCAGGCAAATCTCGCCGGTTACGTCATGGTGATGCAGGCCGCAACCCGCCTGCCACGTATTTTTCCCATGATGATGACCCCCGCAGGCACGCTCAAACCCGCCAAAGTCTTTATTATCGGTGCCGGCGTCGCGGGTCTCCAGGCCATCGCCACAGCCAAGCGCCTGGGCGCAAAGGTCACCGCCTTTGATACCCGTCCTGTCGTGGCAGAGCAGGTACAGTCTCTGGGAGCAACCTTTCTGGATATCGATCTGGGCGATACCGGCCAGACCGCCGATGGCTATGCTAAGGAGTTGACGCCGGAACAGATCCAGAAACAGCAGGACGCACAGGCAGCCGTTATTGCTGATTCCGACGTTGTTATTACGACGGCGCAGGTGTTCGGTCGCAAGCCGCCCGTGATTGTGCCCCGCTCCATGGTCGAGGGTATGCAGCCCGGAGCCGTGGTCGTTGATATGGCGGCGGAGACCGGCGGAAACGTCGAGGGCTCGGTTCCCAACGAAATTGTGGACATCAACGGTGTATCGGTCGTGGGTCTGGGCAACTTGCCCAATTATGTCTGCCGCGATGCATCGGTAATGTACGCGAGTAACCTGTTTAACCTGGTGGAAGACACCTGGGACAAGGAAGCCAGCGAATTTGTGCTGGACATGGAAAATGACATTCTGCCGGGCTGCGTGATTACGCATGATGGTGCTGTTGTTAACGAAACTATCAAGAACATTCTGGCGGGGGATGCCTGATCATGGATGCGATTTTTCTGACTTTTATTCTTATGTTGTCGATCTTCCTCGGCTTCGAACTGATCACCAAGGTGCCCGCTACCCTGCACACGCCTCTGATGTCTGGCGCTAATGCGATTTCAGGCATTACCGTTGTGGGTGCCATCGCACTCGCGGGCAACGGGCAGCAGGATCTTGCTAACTGGCTGGGGGCGGGCGCCGTGGCGCTTGCCTCCATCAACGTGGTCGGGGGCTATATGGTGACCGACCGAATGCTGGCCATGTTCAAGAAGCGAGGGGGTTGATTGTGAGCGTATCTCCTTTTGGAATTCAACTGGCTTACGTCGTATCTGCGGCACTGTTTATCTATGGCCTAAAGCTTCTCGGCTCTGCCGCTACCGCACGTCGTGGCAACACCATCTCCGCTGCAGGTATGCTCCTTGCCATTGTTGCTGCGCTGCTGGATCAAGGCATCGTTGAGTACCAGTGGATCTTTGCCGGCTTTATCGTAGGCGGCGCCATCGGCGCGTCGGCATCGCGTCTGGTGCAGATGACCGCGATGCCGGAAATGGTCGCTCTGTTCAACGGTTTTGGTGGTCTTGCGAGCCTGTTGGTTGGTGCGGCGGCCATCAGCGGTGACGCCGGCGTGTTTACGCTGGTAACCATCGTATTGTCGATCCTCATCGGTGGCGTAACCTTCACCGGCTCTCTGGTGGCCTACGGCAAGCTGAGCGAGAAAATCACCAGCGCTGCGGTGCAGTTCACTGGTCAGCAGGTGGTCAACAGCGTGATTATCTTCGCCATCTTCGTAAGCGGCTGGCTATTCTGCCTGTATCCGGAGACACCTTTCTGGCTCATCCTGATGATTGCCCTGTCTCTCGCCTTTGGCATTATGGCGGTCATCCCCATCGGTGGCGCCGACATGCCCGTGGTGATTTCGCTGTTGAACTCCTATTCCGGTCTGGCTGCCTGTGCCGCGGGTTTTGCGATCAACAACAACATCCTCATTGTCGCAGGCTCCCTGGTGGGCGCATCGGGCATCATCCTCACGCAAATCATGTGCAAGGCGATGAACCGTTCATTGTCTAATGTACTGTTTAGTGGATTTGCCGCGGTGAGCGATGAAGAATCTGTAGTTGAGGGCGAAATCAAGCCTATCTCCGCCGAAGATGCCTATTACATTCTCGAAGCAGCAACGAGCGTGGCGATCATACCTGGCTACGGCATGGCGGTGGCCCAGGCGCAGCACGTGGTGAAGGAGCTCACAGAACTTCTTGAGAAAAATGGCGCCGAGGTGAATTTTGGTATTCACCCCGTGGCAGGACGTATGCCAGGACACATGAACGTGCTCCTCGCGGAGGCCGACGTGCCCTATGACCAGCTGCTGGAAATGGATGACATCAATCCGCGTATGGAGACTGTCGACGTAGCGATCGTGATCGGTGCCAACGACGTTGTTAACCCTGCGGCACGGGACGTGGAATCCTCGCCCATCTACGGCATGCCGGTTATCAACGTAGATCAGGCGCGCACAGTGTTTGTACTGAAGCGCTCCATGGCCTCAGGCTTTGCCGGTATCGAGAACCCTCTCTTCTACAAGGACAACACGCGGATGCTGTTTGGTGATGCCAAGGAGTCCATCGGAAGTCTTGTGCGGGAACTGGGCAACAGCTAGGTCTCGCCCTCCGTTTACTGCATCTCGCACTTCAAGGGCCGGCCCCGTTTAGCTAGCCCGGGGTTGGCTTGCTAGCGCTACGCTTCATCGTTAGTCTTGCTGGCTCTATCTCGGTCAGTGGTGAAATCTATGGCGGTCACGCGGTCCCGATCGACATCAGCCAAATCTCCTAAGCGACCCGTAGGCTCTGAGCCCATGGACCTTCAGGCTTTTGCCGATCAACACGAAAGCGATGTCTCCGAAGCGCCCATGCTTGTTGCTCTTCGCGCAGAGCACCGTCACATTGCCAGTGTGCTTGCTTTGCTGTCCGATCATCTCAATGCCATCGAGCGCAGTGAGCTGGTGGACACCCACGTGATCTACGAGATTATGGATTACATGGTGACCTGGCCCGACCGCTTTCATCACCCCCGGGAAGATGTCATTTATGGCTACGCCGCGGATGTTGACCAGAAGCTGGCCCAGGATCGTCGTCGCCTCGAACGGGACCACGACCACATGCTGCGCAATGGACGCGAGCTGCTTCAGGCGGTGGAAGACTGGCGCCGTGGAGAACTGGGGGGCGCCGAGGTTTTACGCATGGGCCGTGAATACGTACAGGCATCCTACGGGCACATGAGCTTTGAAGAGCAGGAGGTGTTTCCCGCCATTGATGCGGTGCTCACCCACGCCGACTGGCGGGAACTGTCTGCCGACGATCAGTTAAAACCTGTGGGTGACCCGGTGTTTGGGCGGCGTGTGCAGAGAGAGTTTCGCAATATGGCCCGAAAACTGCGCCGTAGCTTACGTCGAGGTGTGGAGCGCCAGGCCGTTGCGGAGTGGGTAAGCATGGAATCCCTCTTTGAGGCCTACGAAGTTGTCAATATGGCGAACCAGAGTGGGCGCGCCATTACCCGCGATCAAATTACGAGGGGGCTCCGCGAGGCCAGCTATATCGTGCTCGATGAGCCTCTGAAGGCACCGCTGCTATGCGCGGCCAACAACACGCGCCTGACCCTGCAGTGGATGGACGAAATTCAGGGGGTTTATCGCGACGCAATGACAGACCTCCTGCGCGTCAACCGGGAGCGCCAGGATCGCATGCGTCTGCTGCGCCGGGCAGACCGGCCGGGGT
>NZ_CBFHZO010000019.1:0-4541 GCF_965660375.1 Congregibacter sp.
TTAACGCGTGTTGAGCACTCTCTGAGAGAAACTGACATTTCGGTGGAGGGACTGTTCCAGGAGGAGCCCTCACTGGAAGATTATTGGGAGCAGTTGAATCAGCGTTTTGGTGATACGGGTCGCATGATTTTGGTTTTAAATGCGTCCTGTATCTTGCCTGAAGGCGGGTGGGCTCGGTTCCCTCGAGCGCATTTTTCCGCAGGTGCAGTGTGTTTTCCGCTGAGCGTGCGAAGCGGATTGAGCTCGATCTTTCAGTCCCCAGAACACGATCCAGGTTTGGACCCCTCCGCCTTAGATTGTTGGCTGAATCGCTTTGCAAACAACGCCTTGCTGGAGCTCCCTGCGCCATCAGGCCTATCGGGACTGCTGGCACCCTCAAGACGGGATGGACCGCTCAGCTACCAGCTCACAGACGCTGTTTTTGTGGATGACCGGGATTTAGCACCCATGCCGGTATCGCCCCACATCGCCTTGGCATATCGACAAGCGATGCTGGAACGTCATCCGCTAACCGGACTGCGACATGCGATGACCGAGGTTTCAAAGCGCTCAGAGAATCCGCCAGCAGACCTTAAACCTAATGCTCCAGTGCGACTGCACGTATCCCATGGCTGGGGAGGGGGGCTTGCAGCGTGGATCGAAGATTTTGTCGGGGCCGATACTGAGGCACGCAGCCTGATACTGCGGCCCATTGGCGACCGAAGTGCTTTTGGGCAGACCCTCGCCCTCTACGATGCTGACACCCCGCAGGTACCGGTGTTGAGTCGCACCTTTGCGACGCCCATTGTTTCAACCCAGATACAGCATTGCGAGTACAAACAGTTTCTGGAGGAGATTGTTGAGACTTACGGTGTGGACGCTGTATTTGTCTCTTCATTGATCGGGCATGCGATGGAGGTGCTTGATACGGGGCTTCCTACGATATTTGTCCTCCATAACTTCTTTCCCACTTGTCCCGCGATTCTTGCAACTTTTGATGGGCCCTGTGAGAGCTGCTCGCCCGCAAGGATGGAGGACTGCTTTGCCAATAATGAGCTTCAGAAATTTTTTCTCGTGGAGAGTCCGCAGCACTGGCACGCAATTCGAACCGCCTTCGCTGAACACCTGCGAATGCAGTCGCTGCGTATAGTGGCGCCCAGTGCGTCGGTCTTGGCACGTTTTGCGCAAATTCTTGGCAACGCCGAGCCCTTGGATGGGCGGGTGATTCCTCATGGTCTACCGGCTCCGCGTGCTAATGCACTGATAGACTGCCGAAGGATTTCTTCCACCGACGATGCCACACTGACGGTTCTGGTGCTGGGTGGTCAGGAAGCGCACAAAGGCGGGGCACTGGCCGCAAAGCTTGTGGAGCTACTGCTGATGCAGGGTAATATTCAGCTGGTGTTGCTTGGCTTTGGAGACTCTCTGGGATCGCGGGCGTTGCCCGATAATGTCACGGTAATTGATTCCTATGCAGCTAAGGAGCTTCCGGGACTCATACGGCAATACGCGCCGGACGTCGGTCTGCTGCTGTCTACGGTGCCCGAAACCTTTAGCTATACCCTGAGCGAACTGCAGGCTGCGGGAATCCCACCCATAGCGACGCGTCTGGGAGCTTTCGTCGAGCGTATCGTCGACGGCAGGACCGGTTGGTTAGTAGAGCCCACCGTAGAATGCGTGTCTGCGCAGTTGCTAGCGATTAGCCAAAACCGGGAGGCACTAGATCAGGTTCGTCAGCGAGTGCAAAGCTCTGAACCTCGCGATGCGGGACAGATGGTGAATGACTACACCGAGCTTCTGCCGGTCACGGCAAAATTTGCCAGAGCCCGACCGAGAGATGCAGCACTGCCATCGATGAGTCAGCAAGAGCTCTTTCTCGTGGATCCACAGGCTCGATATTTAGACGCCTTGAGAGCGTTTTATCGTTACTCCCTTCGCAAGGCTTCCCAAAGCCCCAGGGTACCGCCGTTCTTGCGGGCATGGATCTCAGGACGGTAAGGACGTTTGATTAGCTTCTTCAATAGTCCGTTTACGATGATGCCTGGCTATGGGGCGGTGTCGCAGTGGCCGATTTGAATCCGGCTTACACCTGGCGCGAAGCGCTACTGATCTACACGCGCAAAAAAGCGGTGGTGCTGAGCCTCCTGGGTTTCTCGGCAGGGCTGCCATTTTTGCTGGTGTTTTCGACACTTACTGCCTGGCTTCGGGATGAGGGGGTGGAGCGAACCGCCATCGGCTTCTTCGCCTGGGTCGGCCTCACCTATTCCATCAAGGTATTTTGGGCTCCGGTGGTCGACCGGCTCAAATTACCCCTGCTGCACGGCCTGCTGGGCCAAAGACGGAGCTGGATCTTTCTGGGGCAGCTGGGCATTGCATCGGGACTCGCGCTAATGAGTGTGATGAACCCCCAGCAGGGCCTTACTAGCATTGCCTTAGCGGCGTTGCTGGTGGCGTTTTCCTCATCCACGCAGGACGTCGCACTGGATGCCTTTCGCATTGAATCTGCCCCCGATGAGGAGCAGGGTGCGCTTTCTGCGTCCTATATTTTTGGCTATCGACTCGCCTTGTTGGTATCCGGTGCGGGGGCCCTGTACCTCGCCGATATCCACAGCTGGTCATGGGCCTATCTTGCTATGGCAGCCCTTGTGGGTGCCTGCATGCTCGCCACTCTTTGGGCTGATGAGCCTTTGCACCGGACGGCGGAAGAGCAGCGTCGCATGGACGCGCAGATGGTGGATCAGGTGATGGGACGACCCATGCATCTCCAGCAGCGGTCGCTGTGGCAGCGACAGCTCCTGGGCGCGGTTATCTGCCCGTTTCTCGAGTTTCTCCAGCGCTTTGGGTCTTTTGCCTTTGTTCTGCTGCTGTTCATCGCCGTTTTCCGCTTGAGCGATATTGCCATGGGCGTTATGGCCAATCCCTTTTATCTTGATCTGGGATACAGTAAGTCGGAAATAGCCAGCGTCGCCAAGCTCTTTGGGTTTTTTATGACCATCGCCGGTTCTGCGCTGTGTGGGGTCCTGGTCATGCGCTTTGGTTTACTGAGGCCGCTGATGCTCGGTGCGGTCATGGTCGCGAGCACGAATCTGTTGTTCGCGGTACTTGCGGGGCTGGAGGGTGATGGCGCCCCGGCACTTCTTTGGCTGGCGCTGGTGATCAGCGCGGATAATCTCAGTGGCGGCATTGCGAGCACCGCGTTTCTCGCTTATCTCTCGAGTCTGACACACCGCAGTTACACCGCGACGCAATACGCACTGTTCAGCTCGCTCATGACCCTGCCGGGCAAATTCTTGTCGGGATTTTCCGGTTGGGTAGTAGATACTTCGGGATACGCACCGTTCTTCGTGATCGCTGCGGGACTGGGTATCCCCGCTATTCTTCTTGTCGGCGTCTTAATGTACGTCGATCGCCAAAAGCGCTCGGAGAGCTACCAGCGGTAGCGTCGCAGCACGGCCGCGCCGCCGGCGCCGAGGAGCACTCCCTCGTCAGCAAGGTGCGCCCTCTGGCGATCTGCGCCCCGAGTGCCGGGCGGCAGAGAGCTCTTGCCGCTGGCGTTCACCACCCGGTACCAGGGCACATTGCTGCCCTCGGGCAGTTTGCGAAGTGCCGCACCCACGCGGCGCGCCGCTCCGGGGAGCCCGGCGCGCGCGGCAACATCACCATAGGTTGACAATTTGCCAGCGGGGATTGCGCACACGGTGAGCCAGATACGTTGATCCAGTTCGCCGTCCATGGGGTGTTTGTCGCTCATATGGTGATTGTACGTGATGACGGTTCGCGGCTTGCAAACAACTAGCGAGGCCCCATACTTCAATGATGAGATGGATTTTTATACTGCTTCCGTGGATGGAGCTTTTCACACTGATTCAATTGGGCGCCCGCATTGGCGCCCTTCAGGCAATGCTCTACGTGCTGGCTACCTTTCTGCTGGGGCTGACGATACTCAGAATGCAGGGCATGGAGATTGTCAATAAACTGCGGGCGGTTCAGAGCGGTGGTGCGGCGATGTTGCCCCAGCGACTCCTTGCTGATGAGCTCGCCATGGGTTTGGCAGGACTACTGCTGATCGTGCCGGGACTCATAACTGACGGAATAGCCGTTCTGGTGCTGTTCGGGCCCCTTCGGCGCAAGCTCTTCGCGGCGCTGGGGGGCAAGGAAGATCCCGGGCCCGCCTATCGGCCTCGCCCCGGCGATCCTATCGAGGGGGAATTCCGTCGCCTCGACGACGATTGATCGGTGCTTTCTGGCATTTAGCATAAGTCATTGTAATTTATAGGTTTTCTTGTCATTGCCGCCCAGCTTCGCGGTTAACAGCGTGAGCGCAGTGAAAATAATTAGCACTCTGGCGAAAAGACTGCCAAAAAGCTCTTGAAATCCCTTCGATACACCCCATAAACCAGTCAGTCCCCCGCTTCGGGGTCACCTAAAGTCGATTGATTGGAGATTTGAAGCAATGAAGATCCGTCCGCTGTATGACCGTGTGGTCATTCGTCGCAACGAAGAAGAACAAACCACAGCCGGAGGCATCGTTCTGCCCGGTTCCGCAAAAGAAAAGCCCAACC
>NZ_CBFHZO010000020.1:0-2183 GCF_965660375.1 Congregibacter sp.
GGTCGCTGTCGACTTTTACCGCGGAGCGGGCTACACCGAAGAACAACTTGAAAAATACAAGAAACGCTTTGGCTTCTTTGGCAAGGCCGTGTCCACCTTACCGGACCGCTACCGACGACTGGTGGATCTGGAAACGCTTAACATCGGCGGTCGCTACTGGCAGATCATGGAAGGCAGCGGCCACTCGCCGGAGCATCTCTGTCTCTACTGTCCCGCCCTCAAGCTGTTTATCTCCGGCGATCAGGTGCTACCGCGAATCACGCCCAACGTATCGGTTTTCCCCACGGAGCCCGAGGGTGATCCCCTCAAATACTGGCTGCGTTCGAGTGCCCGCCTCCGCGAGCGCCTCCCGGAGGATCTGCTGGTCCTCCCCTCCCACGAAGCCCCCTTTTACGGGCTTCACGTGCGTCTGACACAGATTCTTGAAGCACACAAAGAGGATTTAAGCACGCTGTTTAAACTCCTTGCCGAGCCAAAACGGGCGGTGGACTGCTTTCCGGCGCTGTTCAAACGGGACATTGGTGACGGTTCTCTGGGGCTTGCCACCGGAGAAACTCTCGCCCATCTCAATTGCCTCCTGGGCCGCCGGCGCATTCGCCGTCATCGCGACGAGCACGGCGTGAACTGGTATGTGCAGGACCCGGATGCCGTCGACCTTGATGACGACTGATGACGATTAAAGCTCTGAAGACGAGAAAAATATGACTATGCTGCAGCGACTGAAAGTCGGTCTATTCCGTAAGTATTACCGCTTCAGTGCGCGCCAGGCCTGGCACGCACCCGACGTGCACAGCTCTCCAGGCTTTCTGGAATTACCCACCTCCGCAGGACCTCTGCAGGGACACCTGTATCGCGGTGAACAAAGCAGCGAACGCCCCCTGGTGATTTACTTTCATGGTGGCGGCTGGGTGATTGGCGATCTGCAGACTCATCATGCCTATTGCCAGGCACTCTGCGATGCCTCGGGTGCGACCGTCATCGCCGTGGACTACCGCCTGGCGCCTGAACATCGTTTTCCCACGGCCCAGGATGACTGCCTCGCTGCCGCCGAGGCCATCCTCGATCGTCTGTCGGATTTTGGCCCTGGCAACGGATCCATTGTCCTGGCGGGAGACAGTGCGGGTGGTCAGCTATCGCTGTGCACGGCGCTCGCCGCCCAGGGTGCTTTAAAGGAAACCATCGCAGGATTGGTGCTCACCTATCCGGTGGTGAATCACTACACTCGGCCGTCACCATCCTACGTCGACTGCGCCAAGGGTCAGGCCCTCACCAGCGATATCATGCGCTGGTTCTGGGACAGCTACCTGGGTGATCAGGACCCGGAGGGAGAAGCAACCCAGCGTGCTTTCCCCATTCGAAGCAAGGCACTGAGCACGCTACCGCCGGCCATTTTATGCACCGCGGGGCGGGATCCCCTTCGCGATGAGGGCATGGCCATGGCCGATGCGCTCCGGGATGCAGGCGTGGACGTCCAGCAGGAGCACTACCCGGACTCGGAGCACGGCTTTGCCTGCTCCATGGGCCCCACGACGGATTACAAAGCCTGGCTTGACCGCTGTGGAGCCTGGATTGCCCAGCGCCCGGGCAAAACGCCCTAGGCGCTGATCTTGGCGAGTATCTCCTTGCAGCCCGCCTCATCGAGGAGTCTGGGTGCGAAGTAGCCCGTGGCCTCCGTCACCGCCAGACCGGTCAGATAGTCAAAGTCGGACGCTTCGATCTTCTCCGATGTGGCAGGTATACCCACGGCGTCTCTCAGTGCCACCACCGCATCGATAAACGCCTGCGCCTGCTCTTTGGCGCTCTGTCCCGCTTTAGCAACATCAATGAGCCTGGCAAGCTCGGCCAGAGAATCCTCCGCCTCAGCGGCACAATAATCGAGCACATGAGGCAGCACCATGGCGTTCGCCAGACCATGGGGAATCTGATACTTGCCCCCCAGTTGGTGAGCAATGGCGTGCACCGTGCCCACATTGACCTGATTGATGGCAATTCCCGCGTAGTAGGAAGCCAGCGCCATGGACTCCCGAGCCTCTGCGTCATCGCCCTGGGTATAGGCGCGCTCGAGGTTCGCAAAAATGATGCGGATGGCACGCTCGGCATTTTCCTTGCGCGTTCCGCGGTCCCAGCGACAAATGTAAGCCTCGATGGCGTGGGTTAGGGCATCCATACCCGTCGCCGCGGTA
>NZ_CBFHZO010000021.1:0-12605 GCF_965660375.1 Congregibacter sp.
GTGGACTGGAAGTTCAGGAGCGGCTCTGCCTTCGAGAGATCGGGATCCTCTTTTGACTGGGATTGGGACCGGGAAAAGAACTCACGCATCGCCCGCACCAGGTCCCGAGACTGAATAAGCGCGCCGTACTCCCAACTGGGAATATTGTCGAGGTATACGCCGGGGGGAAAGCGGTCGTTGTGCAAATAACCACCGGGCTTTGACAGCATGGTATCGACCACCCCAAGGAGCGCCGAGGTCGTGACGGCACCGGTGACCAGCGGCTCGGCACCGCTGTCGTAGCCACGGGCCTGCTCCATCACATCAAATTGCGCGGGTGTCATGCTCCAGTACATGCCCAGGATCACCACGAGGATCAGGTAAACCGCGGATCCAGCGAGCGCGATGGACAACCAGCGACCCTGAGGCAGATAGTCATCAGCGAAGTTGCGCACTCGCCGTGCCAGGCTCAGTTTGGACACATCAGACCCTGTGGTCGTTTCGTCAGTCATTGCCTTGATCCGATTGTTTAGTGGTGGTCGTGGCTGTTTTTGCCATCATGGGTTCCGCGAGCATTGGCGGTACCGGGCGCCGTGCGGCGCACTGCAGCATCGGCACAGACATCGCCTTTGCTGGTCTGCAGACAGATGGGCACGCTATCGCCCTCGACCGGCGTGCTCTTGAGACCCATCAACATAATGTGCAGCCCCCCAGGCTCAAGGTGAACAATATCCCCCCCTTCCACACTCAAGGTATCCACGGCCCTCATGGTCGAACGGCCTTCTGCGACGCGAGTTTCATGGAGGCTCGCACTGCCCAGTGGGGAGCTGGCCCCGATGATGGAGACCGCGGAAGCTTCGGGGTTGCGAAGCTCCATGTAAACCGCGGTCATTTTCTGTCCCGGCGGCATTGCCCGAACCCACGCACCGGACAACTCAAGCGTCTCGGCAACGCCGCTGCTGCCCATGGCAGAAAAAAGCACAAACAGTGGAACTCTCACATCAATCATGAACCAAACCGTCCTGTTGGGAGTAAACACTCACCGCGTCTCAGACTTGCACCGGGCCCTGTACTCGACCTCCTGTCCGCAATAACGATGACAATCATCTAGTTTAACAACATGCGGTCAGGCGCGAAAAACAGACGCCGCGTCGAGAGGGCGTGACCACGGTACAATAGACAGCAAGCCACCAGGGTTCGTTTATGTTTCACAGATCAGTAACAGACCGTGCAGGAGCGCTCACCCGACGACTGCGCTTCGCTTCGGGACTTTTTGCCGCACTTTTGCTGGCCTTCGGCTCGCTGACCCCAGGGCCGGCCCTGGCACAATCGGGCTCCCTTGAAAACACTGCGCTCGGCGCATCCCTGGGTTCCCCGTTCACCCAGCCGGAATTTCTGCCCGTGGAGGAAGCCTACCCCCTCGCAGTGGAGGTCACCGGTCCCGATACAGTTCGTCTGATTTGGCAGATGCCGGCCGGTTACTACCTGTACCAACACGCTTTTCGCTTTGAATTTGTTAAAGATGGCGTGAGCGAAGAGCTGGACGCGACATTTCCTCCCGCGCTTGAGCGCGAGGACGAGTTCTTCGGCCTGGTGCAGGTGTATTACGACAATGTGGATATGGAGCTTGCGCTGCCCGGGTCCGTGGCCAACGGGCAGCTCCGCGTCACCTCCCAGGGCTGCGCCGATGCGGGACTCTGTTACCCGCCGCGCACCCAGCAATTCTCCATGAGCGACGGTGGCTCCCTGGAGGAAATCAGCGTCACGCCGGCCAGGGCAACTGCGAGCACACCGACGACCAACCGCGGCGGCGCCCCGACTCAAGGACTTCTTTTCATGATGCTGCTGGCTTTTGGAGGCGGCCTCATTCTCAATTTAATGCCCTGCGTACTTCCCATTCTGTCGCTCAAAGTACTGGGGTTCGCTTCAGCACCCGCAGAGGAGCAAAAGCATCACGGCTGGCTGTACAGTGCGGGTGTCGTCCTGAGCTTCCTCGTCGTCGCGGGTATTCTTCTGGGTCTGAGAGGCGCCGGCCAGGCCATCGGCTGGGGTTTTCAACTGCAGTCACCGGGTTTTGTTATTGCTCTGGCCTATCTTTTTGTGGTCATGGGGCTCGCCCTCAGTGGTGTTATCCAACTGGGCAATCGCTTTATGAATCTTGGGAGCGATCTCGCAGCACAGGGCGGCGCCAGTGGAAGCTTCTTCACCGGCGTGCTGGCGGTGGTGGTCGCAAGCCCGTGCACGGCACCGTTTATGGGCACCGCTTTGGGTTACGCCCTGGTACAGCCTCCCGCGCAGGGTCTTACCGTCTTTGCCGCCCTGGGGGCCGGTATGGCCGCACCCATGCTGCTGCTGTCCTACAGCTCAACAGCGAGACATCTGCTGCCGCGTCCCGGCCCGTGGATGGAAAGACTCAAGGAGGCCCTGGCATTTCCCCTCTATGCGACGGCCCTCTGGCTTTTCTGGGTTGCCGGTCGGCAAACCAGCATCGATGTTATGGCTGCAACCCTCCTGGGCGCTTTACTTATCGCTCTCGGGCTATGGCTCTGGCGGGGCGCTCTTTTTGCCAAGGGCACCGCTGTCGCCTGCATTGTCCTGGCCGTGGTATTCGCAAGCTGGCGTCCGGCGCAGCTAGACCAGGGCACAACATTACCCGAAGGCACCGTAGCCTACAGTCCCGCCGCGCTGAGCGACCTCATTGCTGACGGTAAACCCGTGTTTGTCGATGTGACGGCCGATTGGTGCATCACCTGCCTTGCTAATGAGCGCGCGGTACTGCTGACCTCGCGGGTGCAGGAGGCTTTCCGCAAATCAGGGGTTACCTACATGATTGCAGACTGGACCGACTACGATCCGGTCATCGCCGACTTCGTCGCCAGTCACGATCGCAGCGGCATCCCGCTCTACGTGCTGTACAGCGGGACACAAACGCCGAGGGTGCTCCCGCAGCTCCTGCGCACAAAAACAGTGCTGACGGCGCTGGAAGACGTCACAGGGCTGTCGGTAGCTGCAGTGAACGCCCCCTAGGGCTCAAATCGGCAGCTAATTTCGGCAAAAACGCCGGCAACTTCGACAAAACGCCCGCTTTTCTGGACAAGCGCTGCTTTTTGAGCAACACTCTGCCCAAACAATAGTGTCTGAGCGATTCATGGCCCGAGTTTTAGTCCTGCACGGCCCCAACCTGAACATGCTGGGAGAGCGTGAGCCAGCAATCTACGGCGCCGCAACGCTGCAAAGCATCAACGAGCGACTCCAGGTCCTGGCGGACGCTGCCTCCTGCTCTCTGGACTCTCTGCAAAGCAACGCGGAAGCGGAGCTCATCGACGCAGTGCAGACAGCGCGCGGCGCTGGCACGGAATTCGTGATCATCAACCCTGCAGCCTTTACGCATACCAGCGTTGCGCTTCGGGACGCCCTCGCCGCGACACAGCTGCCCTTTGTCGAAGTACATCTTTCCAATGTGCATGCCCGCGAGCCCTTCAGACACCACTCCTATTTTTCTGATCTCGCCACGGGCGTGATCTGCGGCCTGGGAGCACTCGGCTACGAAGCGGCCCTCGAGTTCGCATTACAACATCTGAATACACATTCCCCCGAAGCTGCCAGAGACTGAATCATGGATATTCGCAAGGTTAAAAAGCTGATCGAACTGCTGGAGGAGTCCGGCATTGGTGAAATCGAAATCAAAGAGGGCGAAGAATCCGTGCGTATCAGCCGCGGCATCAGTGGCGCTCCCGCCCCAGCGCCCCATTACAACTATCCACCGGCGGCAGCGCCTGCGGCAAGCGCCCCCGCAGCGCCTGCTGCGCCGCAGTCTGCAGCCCCCGCACCCGCTGCGGATGAGGCGCCAGCAACCAATGGTACCGTCGTCAAATCTCCCATGGTGGGCACTTTTTACCGCTCACCATCGCCTTCATCGGCGCCCTTTGTGGAAGTGGGCAAGACCGTACAGGCGGGTGACGTGCTGTGCATCGTGGAGGCCATGAAAATGATGAATCAGATCGAGGCGGAAGTCTCCGGCACTATCGAAGCCGTGCTGGCCAACAGCGGTGAACCGGTGGAGTTTGACCAGCCACTGTTCTCCATCGTTTAAACAGGCGGGTACTCACAACATGCTGGAAAAAGTGCTTATCGCTAACCGCGGCGAAATTGCGCTGCGGATCCTGCGCGCCTGCAAGGCCATGGGAATTCAAACGGTCGCTGTCTACTCCAAAGCCGACGCCGACCTCATGCACGTTCGCCTCGCCGACGAAGCTATCTGCATAGGTCCCGCGGGAGCGGCGCAGAGCTATCTTCATGCGCCAGCCATTATCTCCGCCGCCGAGGTGAGCAATGCCGATGCCATTCATCCGGGCTACGGCTTCCTGGCGGAAAACGCGGACTTTGCCGAGCAGGTGGAGCAATCGGGCTTCATCTTTATCGGCCCGCGCTCCGAAACCATTCGCCTTATGGGCGACAAGGTGTCCGCCAAGGACGCCATGAAAGCCGCCAACGTACCCACGGTACCGGGCTCCGACGGACCGCTTCCGGACGATCCCGAGGAAATGATCGAGATCGGGCGCCAGGTGGGCTACCCGGTGATCATCAAAGCCGCCGCCGGCGGTGGGGGTCGCGGCATGCGCGTAGTGCATAACGAGGCTGCGCTGGTGAACTCGGTGCAGATTACCAAGAGCGAGGCCGCTGCGGCCTTTGGTTCAGACGTCGTGTACATGGAGAAGTATCTTCAGCGGCCTCGTCACGTAGAGATACAGGTTATATCCGACGGTAAAGGAAACACCATTCACCTTGGTGACCGGGACTGCTCTTTGCAGCGTCGCCATCAAAAGGTGATCGAGGAGGCCCCCGCACCGGAGATCGACCCCGTGGCCCGGGAAGAATGCGCGGCGGCCTGTGTAAAGGCCTGCAACGAGATCGGCTATCGCGGTGCCGGTACTTTTGAATTCCTCTACGAGGACGGCGGTTTCTATTTCATCGAAATGAACACGCGGGTACAGGTAGAGCATCCGGTCAGTGAACTGATCACCGGCGTGGATATCGTGCGGGAGCAGTTGCGTGTTGCCAGCGACCTGCCTCTGTCCGTCTCTCAGGATCAGGTGACGTTCACCGGCCATGCCATCGAGTGCCGTATCAACGCCGAGGATCCCCAGACGTTCATGCCGTCACCCGGCCGCATTACCACCTTCCACGCACCCGGCGGCCCCGGTGTCCGGGTGGATTCGCATATCTACGACGGATACACCGTGCCACCGTTTTACGACTCCCTGATCGCGAAGGTGATCAGCTACGGAGAGGGCCGCGACCAGGCCATGGCACGTATGCGCCAGGCACTCGACGAGTTGGTGATCGAAGGTATCAGCACCAACACCCAGCTTCACCGGGAACTGGTGCGGGATGCTTCGTTTATGGCCGGCGGCGTGAGTATTCATTACCTCGAAAGCAAGCTCGAAGACGGCTAACGGCATGAGCTGGCTGCAGCTACGACTGGACTGCGGCAAAGAAAATGCCGAGACCCTGGAAGAGGCTCTGCTCACCGCGGGCGCGCTTTCCGTCACCCTGGAGGATCGCGAAGACGAGCCTCTTCTGGAGCCCGCCGTCGGTGCAACGCCCCTGTGGCGGGCGATTCGTATCACCGGTCTCTTTACGGCGGATACGGATATGGGCGGGGTGCTTGCCTCGCTGAAGCCCCTCGACTCTGCGGCTTCTGCTCGTGTCGAAATCCTCGAAGACAAGGACTGGGAGCGGGAGTGGATGCAGCACTACGAGCCCATGCGATTCGGGGAGCGGGTGTGGATTTGCCCCAGCTGGAAAGAGCCCCCTGAGCCCGAGGCGGTTAATCTGCTGTTGGATCCGGGCCTGGCCTTTGGAACAGGGACGCACCCCACCACTGCCATGTGTCTCACGGCTCTGGACGGCATGTCTCTTGAGGGCGCGCGCGTGGTGGACTTCGGTTGCGGCTCGGGCATCCTGGGCATCGCCGCCCTGCGTCTGGGCGCCGCACAGCTGCTGGCCGTAGATAACGACCCCCAGGCGCTCATCGCCACGGCGGACAATGCCCAGCGAAACGGGATCGATCATAATCAGCTGACTATTGCACTGCCGGGAGACTTCGACCGGGCCCACTGGCAGGGCGTCACGGATCTGGTACTGGCCAACATACTGGCGGGCCCTCTGGCGGCGTTGTCCCGGGAGCTTTGCGACTTTTTAGCGCCGGGCGGGCAACTGATCCTCGCCGGACTGCTCGACACCCAGGCCGATGCGCTGATCGAACACTATTCACCCCGGCTGAAGCTGTCGGTCTTACAGCAGCAGGCCGAATGGGTCTGTCTCGGCGGCACACTGGACTAACCTTGATCAAAAAATGAGCACTTTTTAAGCGTAAAGCCTTTTTTGCCAGGCCCCGCTCACGTAGTATTGCGCGTCCTCTGAGACAGCCCCCCTACGGAGCCGCGCCAACCCCTTCCATGCTTTCCATCGGCCCCCATACAACTGCCAATTCCGTGGCCCTTGCGCCCATGGCAGGGGTCACCGATCTCCCCTTCCGACGCCTCTGCGCCCGCTTTGGTGCAGGATTGCTGGTGGGAGAGATGGTGCATAGCGATCCGCGCCTGAGAGAGTCCCGAAAAAGCCAGCAGCGCCGCAGCCACGATCTCGAAATCAATCCCCGCTCGGTGCAGATCGTGGGTAACGACCCGCTCCTCATGGCGGAAGCGGCACGCTACAACGTGGCCCATGGCGCCCAGATCATCGATATCAATATGGGCTGCCCGGCGAAAAAAGTCTGCCGCAAGGCCGCGGGCTCCGCGCTCCTTGCCGACGAACCCCTGGTGGCAGAGATCCTCCGCGCGGTGGTCAGCGCTGTTGCTGTGCCGGTAACGCTGAAAATTCGCACGGGAGCCGACCCTTTGCACCGCAACGGGCCGAGCATCGCCCGCATCGCGGAAGACGCGGGAATAGCGCTCCTTGCGGTCCATGGCCGTACCCGAGCCTGTGCTTTTAAAGGGGCCGTGGAGCACGACACCACCGCGCGCATCGTCAAGAGCGTGGATATTCCCGTACTGGCAAATGGTGATATCGCCAGCGCGCGTGATGCCAAAGCCGTGCTTGCCCATACCGGCGCTGCGGGCGTCATGGTGGGACGCGCGGTGCAGGGGGCACCCTGGCTTCCCGGGATAATTGCTCATGCCATCGCTGGCCCCTCTTCGCCGGCGCCCGACCTGGCGACCCAGTACGCCGTGATGCGTGAACACCTCGCAGAGCTGCACCGCTTTTACGGCAACTTTGCAGGCTCACGCATCGCCCGGAAACATATTGGCTGGTATCTGGATGGGCATCCGCAACTACAGGAAGAAAAACGCGCATTCAATCGACTTGAGGAAGCGACAGATCAGCTCCTCTTTCTCGACACGCTGTTCCATCAGATAGACAAACAGGACCTCGCTGCATGAGTAAGGCCGAATCTCTGGCTGAAAGCACAAGAGAAAAAAGCACTGACGATTCGTTTCCCGCGGTCAGCAGCACGCTTTTTGAACTCACCCAGACCAGTGAGGCGGCTACCGTGGCCTCCCTTCGGGAAGCCGTGGATCTTTTTGTCCGCCGTTATCTCGATGAGATGGACGGCGAGATGAGCACGGACTTTTACAGCCTTGTGCTGTCGGAAGTGGAGGCGCCGCTGCTCAAAGCGGTGATGGAATACACCCGGCAAAACCAGAGCCGAGCATCCGCGATGCTGGGACTCAACCGCGGAACCCTCCGCAAAAAACTAAAGCAATACGCCATCGACAACCGAGGACCCGCATTGTGAGCGTCAACAACGCCAGCACCAACACCGATCATTACCCCGTGCGCCGCGCCCTCATCAGCGTGTCGGACAAAACGGGTATCGTCGAATTTGCCTCCGCGCTGGCCGGCATGGACGTTGCCCTGCTCTCCACGGGCGGCACCTACCGCATGCTCAGTGAAGCAGGCCTGGCGGTCACCGAAGTGGCGGAGCACACCGGCTTTCCAGAAATGATGGACGGGCGGGTCAAGACCCTGCATCCCAAAATTCACGGCGGCATTCTGGGGCGTCGCGGAGAGGACGATGCCGCCATGGCCGAGCACGGCATTGATGCCATTGACATGGTGATCGTCAACCTCTATCCCTTTGAAGCCACGGTTGCTGATCCTGGCTGCAGCCTCGAAACCGCCATCGAGAATATCGACATTGGTGGTCCCGGTATGCTTCGCGCTGCCGCGAAGAATCACGCCTGGGTGAGCTGCGTCACCCGCGCCGAGGACTATGCGCGGGTACTTTCGGCCATGCGCGATAACGACGGCTGCGTACCCGCCACCCTCCGCCGGGACCTCGCAGTGCGAGCCTTTGAGCACACTGCTGCCTATGACGGCGCCATCGCCAACTACCTGGGGGCACGCCTGGATGATGAGCCGCAGCCCCACGGTCGCACCCTGAACCTCCAGTTTCATAAGGTGCAGGATCTGCGCTACGGCGAGAACCCCCACCAGGGCGCTGCCTTTTATCGCGAACGCCACATCAGCGGCCCCTCTCTGGCCACCTCAACGCAGGTGCAGGGCAAAGCCCTTTCCTACAACAACATCGCCGATACCGACGCGGCGCTGGACTGTGTGCGCCAATTCGCCGAACCGGCCTGTGTCATCGTCAAACACGCAAACCCCTGCGGCGTAGCCACGGGGGACGACACGCTAGGTGCCTACGAGCGTGCCTACGCCACGGACCCCGAGTCGGCCTTTGGCGGCATCATTGCCTTTAACCGCGAAGTTGACCGTGCCACCGCAGCACTCATCATCGAACGGCAGTTCGTTGAGGTCATCATTGCACCATCTATCAGTGATGCTGCTGCCAAGGTGCTGACGGACAAGAAAAACGTCCGGGTAATGACCACCGGCTCCCTCTTGGAGCCCGTAGCCGGGCTGGACTACAAACGGGTCGCAGGCGGGCTGCTAGTGCAGGATCGCGACGGTGTCGTCATCAACCCGGATGACCTCAGGGTAGTGAGCAAGCGGCTTCCTACGGAGGAGCAGGCCCGCGATCTGCTGTTTGCCTGGAAAGTCGCCAAGTACGTCAAGTCCAACGCCATTGTTTATGCCAGCGACGAGCAAACCGTTGGCGTGGGCGCCGGCCAGATGAGCCGCGTCAACTCAGCGCGTATCGCAGTGATTAAAGCGGAACATGCGGGACTCAAGGTGCCCGGATCGGTCATGGCATCGGATGCGTTTTTCCCCTTCCGCGACGGCATCGACAACGCCGCGGCAGCGGGGATCAGCGCTGTGATACAGCCCGGGGGATCCATGCGTGATGAGGAAGTCATCGCCGCCGCGGACCAGCACGATATGGCGATGGTGTTCACCGGTGTGCGGCACTTTCGCCACTAATCGGCACTCTTTTAACGAAGCAGAGCACAGCGCTTATGAACGTAATGGTTTTGGGCAGCGGAGGCCGGGAACATGCCCTGGCCTGGAAACTGGCGCAGTCGGCCGGTGTCACTCAGGTGTTTGTGGTGCCCGGGAATGCCGGAACCGCGACGGAGCCGAAGGTGCAGAACGTCGCCCTGGATCTGGTGAACTTCGCAGCGCTGAGCAATTTTGCCAGGGAGCAGCAGGTGGGACTTACGGTAGTGGGTCCGGAAGTACCTCTCGTGGCCGGCGTGGTTGACTACTTTGAGGAGCAGGGCTTACGCTGCTTCGGACCTCGGGCCGGCGCGGCACAGCTGGAGGGCTCCAAGGCCTTCAGCAAGGATTTTCTGGCGCGGCACAACATTCCTACGGCCACTTATGCCACGTTCACCGAGGTGGAGCCCGCCCTAGCTTATCTTCGCAGTCAAAGGGCGCCCATCGTAGTTAAAGCCGATGGCCTCGCCGCAGGCAAGGGCGTCATCGTTGCAGACACTCTCGATCAGGCTGAAGCGGCAGTCACCGATATGCTGTCGGGTAACGCCTTCGGCGATGCGGGCTGTCGCGTTGTCATCGAAGAATTTCTGGCGGGAGAAGAAGCAAGCTTTATTGTCATCAGTGACGGCGAGACCGTTCTTCCGATGGCAAGCAGCCAGGACCATAAGCGCATCGGTGAAGGCGACACAGGCCTGAACACCGGCGGCATGGGTGCCTACTCACCGGCACCGGTAGTGACCGAAGCGGTACACCAACGGGTCATGGATGAAGTCATCATGCCCACGGTGCGCGGCATGGCCGCTGAAGGTAACCGCTATGTGGGCTTTTTATACGCGGGACTGATGATCAGCGAAGACGGCGCACCGAAGGTCATCGAATTCAATTGCCGCTTTGGCGATCCGGAAACCCAGCCCATCATGATGCGCTTACGCAGTGATCTTGACCGCCTCTGTGAGGCAGCTATTGACGGCACACTGGATCGTGAAGAGGCCCGCTGGGACATCCGCCCCGCCATGGGCGTGGTACTCGCAGCCGGGGGCTACCCCGGCAGCTACGCCAAGGGCCTGCCCATTGCGGGATTGAACCGTGCCGAGGGAACGGACTGCAAGGTGTTTCATGCGGGCACGACGCTGGATTCGAACACGGGCGAGGTGTGCACCAGCGGTGGCCGGGTGCTTTGTGTAACCGCATTGGGAGAGAACATCGCTGACGCGCGGACACGCTGCTACGACGCGGCGGCAAACATCACCTGGGAGGATATGACGCTCCGCAAAGATATTGGTTGGCGAGCCATCGACCGCTATCATTCGGAGCATGGATAACATGAGACTCCTCCTGTGACTCGTCGTCTGACACCTCTGGACAGGCTCATCAGTGAGGCCGATACGGTCATGCGCACCCTCACCAGCCGCGGCAACACGGCTGGGCGACCCTCGCCGGCGCGAGGGCACAGTGAATCGGAGCTTGACGACAGCAGCCAGAAACATGTCGCCTCGCTCATGCGTGTGAATCATACGGGGGAAGTCTGCGCCCAGGCGCTTTATCAGGGCCAGGCGCTCACCGCAAAGCTCCCCACCGTGCGCGATGACATGCGCGAAGCGGCGGCAGAAGAAGTGGATCATCTCGTGTGGTGCGAGGAGCGGCTCAGACAGCTCAACAGTCGACCCAGTGTCTTGAACCCCGCGTGGTACGGCCTGTCTTTTGCCATTGGTGCCCTCGCAGGGGCCGTCGGTGATGCGGTCAGTCTGGGATTTGTTGCCGCCACCGAAGAGCGGGTCTGCGCGCATCTAAAGGACCACCTGCGACAGCTACCGGAAGATGACCGTCGCTCCCGGTTGATTCTGCAGCAGATGCTCGAAGACGAAGAACGTCATGGTGAAAACGCGCTGGCCGCCGGCGGCCAGAACTTCCCACGGCCGGTAAAGAACGCCATGACCGCCCTTTCCCAGGTCATGACCCGCAGCAGTTATTACATTTAAAACATTATATGTACGATTGCGGTTCAGCCTTATAGCTACGAGCTAGCCAGCCTCGCTATCGACCACTTCGTAACTATGGGTTAACTCCACACCTGCTGCGCCCAACATGATGGATGCGGAGCAATACTTTTCTGCAGACAGTTCTACTGCGCGCTTTACGTGGCTTTCCTTCAGACCGGTACCGCTCACGACAAAGTGCATATTTAATTTGGTGAATACCGCGGGTACCGCGTCGGCCCGCTCTGCCTGCATCTCCACACGACAATCACGCACATCCTGGCGCGACTTCTGCAGCATGCTCATTACGTCATACATGGCGCAGCCACCGGTGCCCAACAGCAGCATTTCCATGGGTCGCGGCCCGAGGTTGCGCCCCCCAAGATCCTCCGGACCGTCCATGACAACGGAATGTCCGGAACCGGACTCTCCCACAAACATTGCACCGTCCATCCACTTAACCGTAGTTTCCATTTCCAAGTCTCATGCGTTTCGAAGAGGGCGCGAATGTAGCACAGACTCTCCCGAGAACCGGACAACCCGGGATTTGCCAAAGGTGCATCCCGAGGTACACTCTGCCCACAAAAAATGTAAGGGTAACTTCATGCTCCGTCCACAACTATTGCAAGCCATACCCAACGTGGAAGACTTCCTGCGATTTTGTGAAACCAAGGATTACGGGAAGGGCAAAACCATCCTTCGCGAAGGAGAGCAGAGCGCCAAGCTGTATCTCATCCTCGATGGCTCTGTATCAGTCATGGTGGAGGACGAGCGGGATAAAGACCACAAGATGGTCGTGAGCTACCTTAACCTCGGGGACTTCTTTGGCGAAATGGGGTTGTTCGGGGAGGAGGACGAAGCCAGCAGCGCTGAAGTTGTCACCCGGGAAGCCAGCAAAATCGCTGAAATTTCCTACGAACGGTTTATCAAGATCAAAGCGCAATTCCCAGACATCCTCTTCGGCATTGCCGCGCAGATGTCCAATCGCCTGCGAAAGACCACCTTCAAACTGAAGAACCTGGCTTTTGTGGATGTATCAGGGCGCATCGCCCACACGCTCATCGACCTGTCCAAGCAGCCGGATGCCATGACCCACCCCGAGGGCATGCAGATCAAGATTACCCGCCAGGAGCTGGGCAAAATCGCCGGCTGTTCTCGGGAAATGGCCGGCCGGGTACTAAAGACCCTGGAGCAGGAGGGTTTGGTTAACGTCTCTGGCAAAACCATTGTGGTCTACGCCAGTCA
>NZ_CBFHZO010000022.1:0-21607 GCF_965660375.1 Congregibacter sp.
TAACGAAACGAATCCGAATTCCAACACCGACAGTGATGGAGACGGGGTGCCGGATGACCAGGAAGTTGACAATGGGACCAACCCGAACGCCAACACCGACAGTGATGGTGATGGCGTGCCGGATGATCAGGAAGTCGACAATGGGACCGATCCGAACTCCAACGTAGACAGCGACGGCGATGGCGTGCCTGACGATCGGGAGACTAACAATGGCACTGACCCGAACTCCAATACCGACACCGACGGTGATGGTGTGCCGGATGATCGTGAAGTCGACAATGGAACGGATCCGAATTCCAACACCGACAGTGATGGTGACGGTGTATCTGACGATCAGGAAATTAACAATGGCACCGATCCCGCCAGCGATGACAGCGACGGTGATGGCTTACTGGATGCCGACGACCCTTACCCGAATGCCGTCACGGAAGGAGTAGACGCCAGTGTCACTGTATCGGGACAGCCTGAGACTGAGTTTTCATCCTGCTCGATAACCGCGGTGGACGGGAATGCAGCTTTAAGTCAGCCCCCAGCCGGAGTGAGACTCATCTCCACAGGCGTGGCATTTACCTTAAGTACCTGCGCGATCGGAGAGACGATCCTCGTTACGGTGGATATGGGGCAGACGCTGCCCCCGCGGGTTCAGGCGTACAAAATCGCTGGCGCGACCTGGACCCTGATAGCAGGCGCGTCTGTCGGTGGGACTACGTTGCAGTACCGTGTAACCGATGGTGGCTCACTCGACGCAGATGGTGTGGCCAACGGTGTAATTGTCGATCCAGTAGCGGCCGGGGTCTCCAGTGCCGCGATCTCGGTCCCGACGCTCAATATCGCCACACTGATCATGCTGACGCTTTTATTGCTGCTATTCGGGGTGATGCGTCTAAAGCCATCCATGTAGTTACAACCTCCAATTACGCAAAATTCTGGGCGCGGGAGTGCTACTGGTCCTCCATACACTTTTAGCGCCCCTTTCACCATAAGCTCTGGCTTCAGTAGGGCAACGGTTGCAAGAAATACGCTGACGCTCTCTTCCACCACCTTTATAGATGGGATCCTTGAGTTTTCCGGGCCTGTGACAACAATTTCAGTGGCCGTCACTTCCGACAGAACAGGCGGCCAAGCAATCACTTTCGGCCTGGACGATGCGAACTTTCCGTCACCGGTCTCACCATCTCCCGATGCGCCCGCAAGCCTCTGCGCATGCCTTACGGATTTGAATCTCCGCATACCTCGCTGTCCAGCCCTATTCGGCTCCTGTGATTGTGCTGTCCGATTGTTTGCGTGGGGTCCCGCCCTCTGGCCTACAGCAACCCAGCCAGGGATAACAGGAAAAACCCCACGGTAACGGTGACCGCTGAAAACAGGGTGGTCAGCACAATAATATTGGCCGCCAGACTTCCGTTGCCGCCCGCCGCGACCACCATCACAAAGCTGGCCGCCGCGGTCGGCGAGGCGAGCAAAAGGAATAGTACCCCGAGAGCTTCACCGCGCAACCCCAGCAGCAGGCCAAGGGTGACCGCGAGAGCCGGACCCGCACACAGACGCCAGGCCGTTGCTTCCCAGGTCAATGCCGCTCCCCTGCGTAGCTGCGCCAGCTTCATGGCGCCGCCAATGCACAGCAGAGCCAGTGGCAGAAAAAAGTGTGAAATGCCGCCCGCCAGAAGCATCGCCGGGGCCGGCAGTGGCAGTTGCAGCGCGGCCACCAGCATTCCCAGAGCGATACCGATAATCAGGGGGTTTCTGGCCATTCCCAGTGCCAGCCGCGACAGCGACTGGTGATCACCCAGCGTGGCATTCAACACCCACACCGCTATCAGGTTATAAAGCGTGGTCAGCACGGCAATGGGTAACGCAGCCAACAACAACCCCGATTCACCGAAAGCTGCGGAGCACAGTGCCACCCCAACGATCGCCAGGTTGGACCGGTAGGCACCCTGGACAAATATGCCCAGACTGTCGCGGGCAAAGCCCCGCCACAATGCGTAGCCCCAGCTCAATAGCACGGTGACCAGGGTAGCGAGAATACCCGCCAGCAGAATGGTGAGACTCCCCGGGTCGCGCAGGTCAAGCTGGGCGGCGCTGGAAAAAAGCAAAAATGGCAGGGCCCAATTGAATCCGAAACGGGACACGGCATTGACCATGGTCTCGGTCAGCCAGCCGAATCGGCGCGCAATAATGCCCGTCAGCACCCAGCAGAACGTGGGCCCCGAGACGGTGATTGCAGTCAGAAAAATGGTGAGCGGAGAATCCAATCGGTCGCTCCGTCAGGAGAAAACCCGATTATGCCAGTGCTTGCAAGGTGAGTGGGTGTCTCGAGTTCGAACTACAGGTAAAGTATAAATCCAAATTCCGAAGCGCCTGGTCAGCAGCAATATAGGGTGCCAGACGCCAACCGAGTGTTACGCAGCACAATCCGCAATGCTTTAGCAACATCGCCCACAGTGAGGTCACTCGCACCAGCGCAGTAAAGCAACTGATGAAGGAGCGTTCGCGGGATTGCAGTGTTCCTTGCGATACGTTTCTTTTGAATGATCGTCCGCCGGAACCTTAGTAAAGGTCTGCGCACCCCGCTTTACGCAATCACCCGATGCCCCGACAGCTCCGCACACACGGGCCGATACCCCCAATGCGCTTCCACCGCATCTGGACTTAATATTGCCGATGGCTGTCCTGATGCAACAGCCCGTCCTCTATCCAGCAGTAAGCATTGGTCGCAGTAGCGCAGCGCATGATTCAGGTCATGGAGGATAGCCACAACGATATAGCCCTCCTCTTTTGCCAGTCGCCGGGTAAGCGCCATGATTGCATGCTGCTGTCCCAGATCCTGAGCCGACGTAGGTTCGTCCAGCAGGAGCAGCGGCGCCTTGTCTGCCTCGCTGAGCTGAAGCAGCACACGCGCCAGATTCACCCGCTGCCGCTCACCGCCGGACAAACTCGGGTAGGCACGATCGGCCAAAGCCTGGCAGCCTACCCGCTCCAGCATAGTCGAAATGCGCTGCTGACCGTGACGCCGGCTCAAGGAGAGGGGTGTAAGACCCAGGGACACAACCTCAGCGGCAGTAAACATAAAGGCCGTTTGCGACTGCTGCGGGAGCACTCCCACATGTCGGGCCCGCGAAAGCGCCGGCCATTCACTCAATCTTCCACCATGCAGGCAAACGTCGCCGGT
Organism: Congregibacter sp.; assembly: GCF_965660375.1. Lineage (GTDB taxonomy): Bacteria > Pseudomonadota > Gammaproteobacteria > Pseudomonadales > Halieaceae > Congregibacter. Next base: position 3,173 of record NZ_CBFHZO010000022.1, read on the forward strand.
ACAGGCAAACTCCTGCGTCAGTGCGCCAAAGAAACTACTCTTACCTGCTCCGTTCGCACCCAGGACGGCGTGAACATCGCCCGATCGCGCTTCCCAAAAAGGCACGTTCAGATTGAATGTACCTCTCGATGCACCAAGCTCCCGAACCAGAATACTCACAGGTAGTCCCGCCGTACCTGCCATAGCAAAAAAATAAAAAACGGTGCCCCCAGGAGTGCGGTCACGATGCCTACGGGCAGCTCTGCCGGCGCGATCGCGACACGCGCTATGGTATCTGCAAACAACAGCAGTACCGCGCCTCCCAATGCTGATAGCGGCAGCAGGTTCCGGTAGTCCGGTCCGCAGAGCATGCGCAGGGCGTGGGGCACAATCAGGCCCACAAAGCCGATCATGCCCGATGCGGCAACCGCGATGCCTACCCCGGCTGCCACGAGCACGACAAGTTCGAATTTAAATTTCTCTACCGCAATGCCCATGTGTCGCGCTTCCGACTCGCCAAGAAGGAGCGCATTCAAAGCCCCCGCGCGATACTGAAAACGCAGCGCCAGGCCCAAAAACACGGCAACGACAAAGAGGAGCTGCGCGTCACTGGCACGGGCCAGAGAACCCATTTGCCAAAGAGCGATGTCCCGCAGACGATCGTCGTCCGAAAGGTAGCTAAGGAGCCCGATGAGACTGCCGGATAACGCAGAGATAGCAACGCCCGCAAGAAGCAGGATAAGCACCGAGGTCCCCGCAGGCCCCCGGGCCAGACCGTAGACCAGAAGACTTGCGAGAAAGCCGCCACAGAAAGCAGCACCAGGCACCCCCCACCAGACGCTGTTCGCCGGCAACAGAAATATCGCCAGTACCGCACCCACCGCCGCACCGGCGGAAACGCCGATGATGCCCGGGTCCGCCAGGGGATTGCGGAAGAGGCCCTGCATTACCGCTCCGCACTGAGCCAACAGCGCACCGACGAGCACTGCCAGTAGGGTCCTCGGCAGTCGCAGGTCCATCACCACGGCCCGTTCATAGTTCTTAAGAGAACTCAGCTGCAGCCCCATCGCGCCGTCCACCAAAGCCAGTAATCCCGGAATCACCGGCACTTCCATAGCACCCCGGGTAATGGACATCAGGCAGGCAAGGACCAGCAAGCCTGCGGCACATACTCCGACGGGTATCAACGATACGCGCCGCAAGCCGCCACTCACGGTGCCGCGACCTGCGGCGTGCCAAAGCGCTGCAGTAGAGTAGAGGCCTCTTCCAACGCGGTAATACTTACCCCACCCACCAGAGCTTCTGCAGGGACAAGGGCAAACTGATGATTAGACACTGCCTTCAGGTGCTGCATCAGTGGATAGCGCTCCAGCCAGCTATCGGCCCCCTTTTCAAGCTCTTCTCTGCTCGCCGCAATCAACAGTAATTCAGGATTGACGCTGAGCAAGGCCTCCTGGGAGTAACTGCGATAGCCGTCATAATCAGCAACATTGTCCCCACCAATCAAAGCAATCAAACCATCACCGGCGGTGCCGCGCCCGGCGACGCGCAGCACGCCATCGCGCTCGCGCATGAGTAGTGTCCCGGGTGCGTCGAGCCGTCCCTGCGTCAGTCGCGTGCTCAAATCCGACACGCGATTGAGCAGAGCTGCCTCCGGCACAGACATGATGTCAGCGATGGCGACTATGTTGATCCTCAGCTGCGAAGGGTCCACCGGGGTCACTAGGCGATGAACCCGCACCCCTAGACTGGCTAGGGAATCAATTACTGCCGGCGGACCGGCGTGCTCCGACACCAGTAATAGCTCAGGATCAAGGGACAGCAAGCCCTCGGCTGACAGCGAACGGTGGTAGCCCACCCGCTTAATGTCCTCATATTCCGCCGGTAAGGTGCTGGTGACGTCCACCCCAACCAGGCGGTCCCCTGCTCCAAGCGCGAGCACAAGCTCGGTGATCGCTGCATCGGTGCTAATCACCCTCTCCTGAGCGCTGGCAGCACCAAAGCCGGTCGCCACCGCAAACAGCAGAACCAGGAACAAGACACCTGGGAGTGATGATTTTCCCGTGAGTCTAGTCATCCATCGTCTGTTTTTTTCTTGGACGTTTGCTTGCCCGAAGAGCGCACGAGAGCCACAAAAGTGGCCCTCGGTCCTTGAAATACTGTGCTGCATTGCTAATGCCACCCTTGCCCTGATCATGAGGCCACGATTGTATTCTTGCCAATTTTAATGTCAATGCGAATCATTTGTATTTACTTTTAGAAATAGCGTTGCTATCGTTTTGATCAGTTTCAACCGTAGCCGAGTAACTTATGACCTCTATCGCCTTCCCTCAGACGTACCCATTGTGTTCAACCTTCCACGCTAAGAGACTTTCTGGTTCACGACGAATTGCCTCCTCCTTATCCCTTGCCGTCGCCTCTGCGATCACCATGATGAGCGTCGCCGCGGCAGACAATACACCCGTCAGCGCCACGGCCCAGCCCACAGCGGATACCGAACGGGCTGTAGCGGAGGCCTGGCCCGACAATGCGCCGAACTTAGCGCCAAACACCCTGGAAAACATCGTTGTTACCGCGACGCGACTGGACACCACCCTCCGCGAGAGTGGCAGGAGTATGGCGCTCATCGATCGACTCACCATCGAGACGGTGCAGGCACAGTCGGTCGCCCAAACCCTCCAATACCAGGCGAATATCAGTATTGCCGGTGGTCCCCGCGCCGCTAACCAGGCGGTCAATATTCGAGGCCTTACCGGTAACAAGGTGTTGCAAACCGTCGACGGTGCCCGTCAGAACTTTGAGTCCGGTCACCGACCGAGTTACTTCCTGGATCCGGAGTTACTGGCGCGAGTTGAAGCCGTGAGAGGACCGGTTTCCAGCCTTTGGGGTTCGGGGGCCATGGGTGGCGTAGTTGCGCAGCGCACCATCCGCGCTGAAGACATGCTCGGCGGTGAGCGTAGCAATGGTGGCTTCCTAAAAAGCGGTTACAACAGCAACAATCAGCAAAGCACCACCACGGCAGCACTCCTGGGGCGCAGTGATCGCGCTGACTGGCTGCTGTCCGGCTACTATCGTGACAGCGACGATCTGGAACTTGGCAACGGCGATACTCTGGAAGGCTCCGCTTCGCAAAATCAGGGCGTACTAGCCAAGTATCGACAGCAGTTCGGTCCCACGCAAAGCATCGAAGTTATCTACCGGGGAGCAACCTTTGAGGGCGCTGTTCCCTCAAACGGTGAGGCGGAACTCAATACAACGAGTAACTTCCTGCTTACCCGGGATCAGCAGACCCACAACGCGAGCATCGACTATCGCTTTAACCCGGCAAGCGACTGGCTGGACAGCCGCCTGCTGGCTTATGTGAACACAATAGAGATGAACGAAGCGCGAGTGGAAGACCGTCGTCTGGACAACACCGAGCTCAATACCGTGGGCATCAACTGGAACAACCGCATGCGCTGGGGCGCAGCGACACTTCTGACCGGTATCGACGCCTACAAAGAGTCCTTTAGTGCCACGCGAGCGGGAGCTGATCGCCCCACGCCACCGGATGCCGACACTCAGGTATGGAGCGTCTACGCCCAGGCGCAGCTGCCGCTTTCGGATAGCTGGCGCCTGGACGCGGGATTGCGCTACGACAGCTTTAGAACCGAGGCTGACAACCTGAATGATCGGCGCTCCGATGGCGCCGCCTCCCCCTCGCTGGCGCTGTCCTATACGCCCAGTGACTGGGCGACACTCACCCTCCGCCACGACCGCGCTTTTAGATCCCCCAGCGCCGAGGAGCTATACAGCACCGGCACGCACTTCTGCATGGGACCCGGCTTTTGCAACCGATTTACGCCCAACTCCGAGCTCGCACCCGAGCGCGCGGCGAACACCGAATTACTCGGCCGCCTGAATTTTAGTAATGTGTTGGGAGCTGACAGTCTCAGCATTGAGGCCAGCGTCTTTGAAAACCGCGTCGACGATTTCATTGAACAAATCGTTGCGGCACCTTCTTTTATGAGACGTCCCGATCCCGGCACAACCCGCTGGATAAATGTCGACGAGGCCACGCTTCGCGGTGCCGAGCTGTCTGCAAATTATCAGCGTGACGCTCTCAGCCTGCGCGTGGCCTATGGCCTGACCCGGGGCGAGGACAATAACAGCGGTGAGGACCTGAGTAATATCCCTGCCGATACTTTCAACCTTGATCTCGGCTACGCCTGGGTAGATTTTGGGGTACTCACGGGCCTGCGTCTCACCCACGCAGCGGATCAGACCCGCATCAACGTGCCGGAACTGGCCCCCAACACACAGTTTGATGGCTACACCGTACTCGATATCTACGGCAACTGGAGCCCCCGGAGCTTTAGCGCACTGCGCTTTGACTTGAACGTCAACAATATCGGGAACGAGTTTTATCAACGGGCCTGGGACCAGCTCCCCCAGGCAGGACGCGAAGTCATCATCTCAGCTGTTTATAGTTTCTAAGGAGATTAACGATGCTTGAAGCAAGAGCCGCTCACAGTCCTGAAGCCCCAGGAGACCCACTGGGCACCGATATGGCGCTACCTCTATTGCGCCAATTGCCATCCCTGGGCCCAATGACAACGGTAATCCTCCACGGCAGTTGCGTATTCGAATTTAAGGGTGCCTTTCCCCAGGGCATCGAATCCGGGGGTTTCTACAATCTCCATGGGCCGACCCCGGGTTTCCACGGCCATCTGCGCATAGACGCCATGACCCGGGTGCGTTTTCAGGATCGTCCTCACCGCGGCCGCGCCAGCTATGCCTTTGTCTTTGAAAATCAAAAAGAGGAAGTGCTCTTTAAGGTGTTTCTCGGGCGCGACGACGAGGGAACGATCTACGAGGAACAACTGCAATTTTTTCACCGGCTGCGCCACAGCCGTCGCCTACCTTTACCCGTGGAGCTGACACCATGAAAAATACCGCCTTACAGCAGCGTTTGAGTGATGAGATTACCGATTTTCTTGACCGCAGGCGCAGTCTTCAACTTGCGACCATAGATGAATCAGGCCTTCCGTTTGCCTCCTATGCCCCTTTTGCGCGGGATGATCGGCATCTTTATGTATTACTCTCGGATATTGCGGTTCACGGCATCAACCTTGCCAGGAACCCGAGAGCGTCGGCGCTGATCATTGAAGATGAAGACACCGCCGATGAGCTCTACGCAAGAATTCGCGTCTGCTACCAGATGAAGGCCGAGGAACTGGAGGTCTACAGCAGTGCGTGGGAAAACGCTGTCAAAACCCTCGCTAACCGGCATGGCGAGCGTCCACGGAAACTGTCCCAGCTGTCGGATTTTCGTCTGTTTCGGCTGAGCCCTTTGTCCGGGCGCTACGTTAAAGGATTCGGTAAAGCCTACAGCCTCTCGGGAGGATCCCTGAGTTCACAAACCATTGATCATCTTCGCGTGGGCCACCAGGCTCGTGAGGATGCGGCCGCCTAGCGGTGATCTTGCAATAGCTTGTTCGGTAAAAGCAGCCGTTTGTAGCACTGCGCCCCCACGCCCCGTAGAATCATGCCCCCCAGGGACTTTCCAAACACTAAAGGGAGCTTCCGCTCTAACATGCAAGTGAAGGACAAAATGAATGGCATATGAACTCACAGGAAAGGTCAAACTGATTCAGGAACCCAAGACCTTTGAGAGCGGATTTACCAAACGGGAAATGGTGGTCACCGTAGAAGACGGCAAATACCCTCAGGAGATCAACCTCGAGTTTGTACAGGATAAGGTCGCTCTGCTGGATGCCGTGTCTGCGGGCATGGAAGTTACCGTCTCCTTCGATATTCGGGGCCGGGAGTACAACGGCAGGTACTTCAACAATCTCCAGGGCTGGAAAATCGTCTCCCAGGAAAGCGACAGCGCCGGCGGTAACCCGGCCGCCGATGAGTACTTTTCAACAGCGAGTGCGCCAGGGCCGGAGGTGGAGGACGACGATATCCCGTTTTAACGTGGTCACCCGGCGGAGTGCCTTTCTATGGACCTTCCCTGCTCCGCCCTTTAGTAAAACAACACTGGCGCGCTGTTCAGATGCTGGCAATCAGTCATCTCTCAACCCTTGCCTCCGGCATCGATTTGCCCTGTAATCCCTCCCCCATCTACCTTGTACCGGCTTATCATGAACATAGAACGTAATACCGTCGTTAGCTTTCACTACACGCTCCGCAACAGCGACAACGAGGAGCTGGAAACGTCCAGGGGCGACACGCCCAGCGTGTACCTTCACGGCGCCAACAACATCATGCCGGGCCTTGAGAAAAGTATGGCTGGCAAAACCGCCGGAGACGTATTTAGTGTGTGCCTCGCCGCTGCCGACGCCTATGGTGAGCGAGATCCCGAACGACAGCAGCGGATACCCGTGAAACATCTTTTATTCAAGGGCCGGCTGCGCCCGGGAATGGTCGTCGCCGTGAATACAGAACAGGGGCAACGTCCTGCAACTGTTATCAAAGCGGGAAAGTTCAGTGCCGATCTGGACACCAACCATCCGCTGGCAGGTCAGGATCTCACCTTTGATATCGAGGTTATGGAGGTTCGCGAGGCAACCAGTGAAGAAATTGCGCATCGCCATGTGCACGGCCCCGGTGGGCATCAGCACTAATCCTCGATATTCACCCGCACAGACTGGCTTTGAAACATGATGAAGCCAAAGCTTGAGAGAAAGGACACCTCCGCTGCGTCCAAACCAATACCGATACGCGCTATCTGATTGGACGCCGCCATGCCCGTGGCGTCTACCAGATGCCAGGTATGATCGAGATATACCTCCGCGACCGCATGAAAATCCGGAGGGGACACATAGGGCGCATAGCCACTGACAAAACGTGCGGGAATGGACGACGCCCTGGACAGGGCGATGAGCACGTGCGCAAAGTCCCGACACACACCCTGGCGATGCACAAAGGTATCGATGGCGGTAGTTTGGCTATTGCTGTTCTCAAAGGAGTAGCGAAAGCGCTCGAATATCCAGTCACGAATTCGCGCGATACGTTCACCCCCGCTGCTGTCCCCAAACTCCGCTTCTACAAAGCTTTGAAGCTCATCAGCCTGACAGTAGCGGGATGGCATGAGATATCTGAGGGCATCGTTGGGAAGTTTGTGGGGAGGCACCGCGGGCAGCGGTGCGATATCCAGCAGTGGCCGGTCAATCTCGACGCGAGCCTGATAGTGACACTCCAGGTCTTTATTGATGTGGAGGAGCTTGCGCTCGCCGAATCGCTCCTCCCCCAGCACCGCGCCACTGTGTAGGCACTCACTGAGGTGCATTTCTTCGCTGAGGAGCCGCTGATCCGCAAAGTCAGGCACTGTGATTTGCAGGATGATGTCCGTATCCGCCTGAACTGCGTAGTGCAACTGGACATCAATATTCAGTATCAAATGCCTGCCTCTTCTCTGTCTCCGGGTTGATTACCCCGAGTATGGCTGGAAAAGACAGTCACAGCGAACTCTGATTTTTATCGGCAGCTTCAGCCTGAATCAACTCACGGTAAAAAGAGATCGGGGCGTGACCCTTCCATCCCGGTCAGAGTACATCCGGCGACCCATACTTTTCGGTGAGGGCCGCTCGAACCGCCGCTTTTTCAGCGGGCACATCAACGGATGCGCAGCTTCCCTTGTTCCACTGCTGATACTCGTCATAAGCGGCATCACCTACCGTAGTCACCAGCTCCCAAACCAGCATGCAGGTCTCGAGGTCACTGAGCGGTGACTGTGTCTTCGCCACCTCTGCCAGAAGGCCATCGAGCCCGGGGCTGTCCTTGAAAGGCTCGGCCGAGCCAGAACCTGCGTCCAGCACCATCACCTCGGGCTGTGCAGTGCTAAATGCCGGCCAGGGCTTGTCGGCCACCGCCCCCGGCGTGCCGCCGCGGGCGAAGCGGGCCCACGCCGTCATCATGATCTCGGTCATCGCCTGCGCCGAGTCTGTATCGGGGTACATGTACTCGCCCACGGAACCGTACATGGGGGCGCCCATCACAAAAGCGATCTCACTGGCGTGAGCGGCGCCCAACACCTGAGAGAACGGCACAAACCAGTTGTCAGCCTGCTCATCCCAATCAAAGCGATAGGCATACAGGCTGCCATAGCCCGCAGCCTCGAGATTCCCAAGCGCCTGATCTACCGAACGCACCTTCCAACCGCGCCCGCGCTGCTTCACCCAATAATCAAACACATCAGGCTCACGAACCCTGAGCTTGGGTGGCAATACGCCAAACAACACATCGTCGGCATCCACAAAGTAGCGATTAAGACCAAGCCACAAGGTCACTTCATCACGGTTTGAGCCTGCCATTACGGGAATGTTCTTTGCGTAAGCCGGGTTTGCCAGTGCTGCGAGTAAACCCTCTTGCGGAATAACGTCGCCATCGTTAACAATCAGCGGTTCAGCATGATCTTTATCGATGCCGTAATACGCCCCGAGCAATGCCTGAAGCGGCAGCTCACGAAGCTCCTTGGAAGCCACGGCCCCATTGTCCATGCCAAGCTCTCGAAGCACCTCCCAGGAGCCACGATCGAGATTGGGAAACTGCATGTCAGCGTTGTAGGCCTGTTGGGGGGAATAACTCTGGGCCGTAGGAGATTGGGCAATGGCTTTGTGGAACAAACCCTCGGTCAGCGGCGAGGCGAGCATACTGTAGACATTCCGCCCCCCTGCGCTCTCACCAAAGATTGTCACGTTATCGGGATCTCCCCCAAAAGCCGCGATATTGCGCTGCGTCCACTTAAGCGCCGCGATAATATCGAGGGTGCCAAAGTTACCGCTTGCATCAAGTCCTTCAGCGGATGCCTGTAGTGCGGGGTGCGTAAACCAACCCAATGGCCCCAGACGGTAGTTGATGGTCACCACCACTACGCCCTTGCGGGCCGCCAATGCTGAGTAGTCGTAGGTACCTTTATGACCGGAGGTATTGCCTCCACCATGAATCCAGAACATCACCGGGTAAGCCCCGCGCTTGTAGTCTGCCGGTGCTACAACATCCAGATAAAGACAATCTTCCTGGCCAACAAAGCCATCATTATCGGTGCCTGAAATTTCTCCCGGCTCCTGGGGACACAGAATATCGCCCTGTGAAGAGGGAATACGCTCCTGCGACACCTCGGCCAAACGCTGCGGCGCCCGCCAACGGAGATCACCAACGGGGGGCTTTGCGTAAGGGATATCGAGCCAGCGCACCACCGGGTGTTCGCTGGATACACCGCTCACCTGCCCGCTCTCCGTGGACACCAGGGTGTCGGCAAGCTCCTGCGCCGGCGGCGCGGAACAGCCCAGAAACAGGCTGCAGAGCAGCCCCACCAGCGGTATTCCTGCTAGCTGAAACGTTCTCATGACTTATTGAGGTTCGCTTCAATAGCGTCCAGAAAGCCATACATATCCACTACGGTTTCGCTCGCGGGATCCACGGTTTTGCCTTTCAGGTCGCCGGTGATCGTGCCCTGCGCCACCGTCTCTATCAGCGCTGCTTTGAGGCGCTGGGCGTAGTCAGCAAGGGCTTCGTTATCCTCACGACGGGCCATCTCCTCCAAAGCATTGGCCACGGCAAAGATCAGTGCCGATGAGTTGAAGTGCGCTTCTTTCCCATCGGTTTCGAGATAACGGAGATAAAGGTCATGGGCGGTGCCGTGAGGCGCCTCATAGAGCAATGTGCCGTCTTTGCTCTTGATCACCGAACTAGCGGTGGCGAGACTGCCACCGAGGGCCGCGGAGATATCCGAAAAAATATCGCCGTCGAGGTTCTGGGCGGGATAGAGACCCCAGCGCGGCGGATCGCAGATCATCTTGCTGAGCTGCCGGGAAGGACGCATGATCATGAAGGACGGTGGAGGCGTGTCCAACGCGGCCAGCTCTTTACGAATCTCCAGAATAATCGAGCTGTAAACCTCGTCGTAATTAACGAACTCGCGCTTAAGGCCAAAATACACTTCTTTTTTGTTGATCGATGCGTCTTTAAAGACCTGCTTTACCCAGTCCTTGATCGCATCGCGGGCATTGGACATAAACAGGATAGGGTCATTCGCCTTGACCATGCGCGCGTGCTTCTCGACCCCGTCAACCACCACCTTGATAATGCCGTCCTCGGGAGCCGGGGTGTTGTAGCTGCCGTACTGGTCGCCCCCACCGGCGCTCATGCGGGAGATAGAAACATTTGCCTTTCGCTCGGGCAGGCCATAATGCTTGAGCTGCTGCACAAGCTTGTAGAGCTTCATGCCGCTGACGTTATCGGGCACACCCCAGAGCGCCCGCTCCGGGGGATTAGAAACAATCCGCGCTGCCTGGGCGTCAATGAGCTCGTAGTGATACTCCAGTCCCGCAGCGGCCACCTTATCTTTATAGTCGCTCTCGTAAATCGCCTCGATAGCAGCACGCATAACGCCGTCATAGCCGGGGACCACGGTATCTTTCAGACCCAGATAGATATCCCGCTTTTCATCGAGGGCACGCTGGAAGAAGCGGTGCGCCCAGGCCTCCACTTCCTCAAGACTGTTGTTGGCCAGCATCCAGGGGTCACCCTTTTTCAGGGTGCGTCGGTGTAATTCCACCGGATCGCCGCTGCTGCCGACAAACATGACCTTTGCCACGCCGGTCGCGTTGGACAGCTCGCTGTAGCTGAAATCCAGTCCGCCGCTGTCCATGGTGTCCACTTCGATGTCACGATCGACCCAGTCCGGGCGTACGCTGGTGAGGTTCTGAAACTCGATATCTTCACGGGTTATGTTGCCGCCGATGCCTTTACGGATAGCACCGTTGGGTGACTTGGTGGCCAGCTTATCGAGTTCCGACTCCTTGATATCCGGATACTTGGCGAGAAGCTCGTCAAGCTGGCTGCGATTCACCGTCATCCCGGCATTTTTGATGCCCACGCCGTGCTCTATGAGCGCGTCAATGGCCTCGAGCACCACCTGTCCATTGGTGATAAACCGCTTTTCTGCAGATAAATCGACTTCTAGAAGGTCGATATCCAGGCGCGAGGTAACAAACTGCTCCAGGAGACGCTCAAAGGCGATTTGCGCCATCTCGTCGCCATGGAGAATGACCAGCGGTTTCTCGACCTTGATTTTGTTACTCACGTTCTACGCTCCTGATGGGTTGCTTGGCGTGACGCCTCCGTCACTCGCAGTGCACAATTCTAAGCTGCAGCCCTCTCTAACACCACCAATCAGCTTCGCTTTTTGGTCAACTCACCGGCAGAAAAATCTTTGATCGCTGCGAGCGTTGACGCTCTAGACCCTTTGCATGGGATGAACTCCAGCGGTATTTTCCTGCCACAATGGGGGCACCAAAGCGCACGCCGATTTAAGGAGACAAGAATGGCGGGATCTCTTCAGGACCAGCTACTCAATGCCGGTTTAAGCGACGCCAAAAAGGCAAAAAAGCTCGACAAGGAAAAGCGCAAGCAAAAGCGCACCGCGCAAAAGTCCCGCACCGAAGTGGTGGATGAAGTGAAGCTGGCAGCGCAGCAGGCGCGGGAAGAGAAGGCTGCGCGTGACCGTGAGCTCAACCAGGCACGAAACGCCGAAGCCCAGCGCAAGGCCATTGAGGCGCAAATTGTTCAGCTCATTGATAACAACAGGCTGGATCGTAAGGGTGGCGATATCGGCTTCAACTTCACGGCCGACCAGAAGATCAAGAAGATCTACGTCTCAGGGCTGCAGCAAAAATTGTTGGCCGCTGGCAAGGTCGCTATTGCGGCAGTAACAGAGGGCTTTGAACTCATACCCGCGGAGGTTGCCCACAAAATCGCGGAGCGCGATGCGGCGCGGGTGATTTTCTGCACACAGAGTACTGCGGACGCGCTCGAGGGCGAGGAAAAAGACTGGTACAAGGATTATGAGATTCCCGACGACCTGATGTGGTAGACCATAGTCCGTCGTAATTCAACTATTCCAAGGACCTACCAAATAACAGAAAGCGAGGATTATTCACCCTCGCTTTCTGAGGGACCAATCACTCAGGCCGATGGATACCGCAAATTTTGTGGCCATCCGGGTCCAGAAAATAGCTGAGGTGCATGACACCCATGCTGCTGTCTCGTGGCCCGGGGGGATCCTCGACCGATACGGCGCCATTGGCAACGGCCACATCATGAAGCTCCTTCACCTGCTCGGGGGATTTGCAAAGAAACCCGATAGTGGATCCATTTGCCGAGGTCACCGCCTCACCATTAATGGGTTCACTGATACCAAAGGTGGTCCCGTCATGGATGTAAAAAAGGCGCTTCTGCCCTGTGTCATTAGTGTGTTCGATAGGATCGCCAGCCCCCAGAACACCCAGTACAGCGTTATAGAACTGCTTGGATTTTTCGATATCGTCAGAGCCGATCATCAAGTGATTTAACATGCGATTATTTCCTTTTGTGAGATAAATGTTCTTTTACGGCGATCATAGGCATCAGCTGGCTGAACGCGACACACTGAATACACCACTGGCACGCACACAAGGTTTTTCTCCCACCGAAAAGCATGCATGGTGGCCTCGCACGCCAGCGTGTAGGATCGCCATCCTATTCATAAAAAACATCAATAACCAGATAGACACATGCTTACCCTAAACGATTTTTCGCTGAAACCGGACGAGGACAGAGTGTTCTCCCATAGCTTCGCAGCAGGAGAAATTTCGGTGGTACTGGGGGCGAATCAGTCAGGAAAGACCGACCTGTGTAGACTCATCGCCGGATTGAACACCGTTGCCCGGGGCAAAGTATCCCTCGACGGCGAACCGCTGGATTCCCTCCCACCGCGGCAGCGTCCGGTTGGCATGGTGTATCAGGCTTTCGTGAATTACCCGAATCTGACGGTGTTTGACAATATTGCGTCCCCCTTAAAAGCCCAAAAAGCGGATTTGGCGGCCACCAAAGCGACCGTAGATTCCCTCGCGGAAAAATTGCAAATCAGCGCGCTCCTCGAGCGACACCCTCACGAGCTATCCGGCGGACAGCAGCAGCGGGTTGCCATCGCCCGAGCCATGGCCAAGGGAGCACGGGTTCTGCTCCTTGACGAACCCCTAGTAAATCTCGACTTCAAATTACGCGAATCTCTGGAGCTGGAACTTCGCGACCTGCTCCGCGCCTCGCACACCACGGTGATTTACACCAGCAGCGACCCTAGGGATGCTTTCACGCTCGGCGATCAGTTGCTGCTACTCCACAAAGGTAAAAAGCTGCAGTGCGGCCCGCCGCTAGCCGTCTATGAGAATCCCGAGTCCGTCGAAGCCATGGCGCTGCTGGCCGATCCCGATATCAATCGCTTTTACCGCAACGACAAACTCTGCGCTCTGCGTCCCGAACATATCAGCATCAGCACTGCAAATAGCCCCGTCACAGCAACGGTGGAATTTGCCATGCAGGTTATTGCCTGCGAGACCAGTGGTAGCGAATCTTTTATACATGGCGAGGTCGAGGGCCACGAATGGGTATTGCGTCAACGGGGCATGCAGTCGGCAGCGGTGGGTCAGCGATTGACGATCAGCGCTGCTGAGCGCGACGTCGTGAGATTCTGATGGCACAGATCAGCCTCGAAAACCTGGGCTTTCGTTACCCCGGCGCACCCGAAGACACCCTGTCCAATCTCAATTTGGAGATCGCAGATGGCGAAGCCCACGCACTGCTGGGGGCCAGCGGTGCCGGGAAAACAACCCTCCTCAATATTTTGTCGGGGCTTCTTGTGCCCAGCGCTGGCAGCCTTTGCTTCGATGGTAAGGATGTTTCCAGGCTGTCGGGGCGAGCACGCAGGGTTGCGCAGGTTTTTCAGTTTCCGGTTCTCTATGAATCCCTCAGCGTTGCCGACAACCTCGCGTTCCCCCTGAAAACGCGCAAAGCAGATGCCGGTCTGATTGCAGAAAGAGTCGACTATATCTGCGATGAACTGGAGATCAGCAATCTTCGTGAGCTCAAACCGGCGGCGCTCTCGCTCTTTCAAAAGCAACTGGTGGCAGTGGGCAAAGCCCTGGTCTCACCGGATGTCGCCATGGTGTTGCTGGACGAGCCTCTCACCGCAGTGGAGCCTCGTACCAAGTGGCGTCTCCGTCAAACGCTGCGGCGCGTCCAGGACGATCTCAAGGTCACTATGATCTATGTGACGCATGATCAAACCGAGGCCCTCACCTTTGCGGATCGTGTGTCCGTACTTTCGGCCGGCGGCATACTACAAACCGATACACCCGGGGAGCTTTACGCATCGCCGGCTCACGAATTCGTCGGGCATTTTGTGGGCAGCCCCGGCATGAACTTTTTGCCCGGGCAGGCCCTGGGCATAAACGATGCTGAGCGTGTGGGCTTTCGTCCTGAGTGGGGAACGCTGGCCCTGGCAGAGGGTCCATCCCGAAATGAGGCCGAAAGTTCAACCTCCCAAGGCTCACTGATTGCCACAGTTATTCGCACTCGTTTGCAGGGGGCACTGGGGGGCGAGGCTTTCGGTCTGATCACCCTGGGCACCTCTCACGGCGAGATAACCGTGCGCGGACCCATGCCTCGCAACACACTGGAAACCGGCGATAGTTTACACCTGCAGCTCAGCCGCTGTGTTTGCTACCAAGATCAAACCATGGTCCGCGACATTGACTTCCTTTAAGCCAAAAAACAACCGCGCCTGGCTGGGCGTGCTTCCAGTGCTGCTGGTCGTCGCCTTTAGCGCTGTCATACCGTTAATGACCGTCGTCAACTATTCGGTGCAGGACATTCTCGATTTTAACTCGCGCTTTTTTGTGGGGTTTGAGTGGTACCGCGACACGCTCAAGGACCCACGCTTCATCGACGCCTTTATCAGGCAGGTGATGTTCAGTCTCACCATTTTGCTGATCGAGGTGCCTCTTGGGGTCGCAGTGGCAAAGGGCATCAACCGGAACAGCCGCTTCACCTCCCTGACATTGATACTCCTGGCCATACCCCTGCTGATTCCCTGGAACGTGGTAGGCACTATCTGGCAGGTCTACGCCCGCCCCGACATCGGACTACTGGGCTGGGGCATCAACGCGCTGGGTATCGCCTACAACTACACCGCAGAACCCTTGCACGCCTGGCTGACCCTGGTAGCCATGGACGTCTGGCATTGGACATCGCTGATTGCCCTGTTGGCTTTTGCGGGACTCACCTCAATTCCTGCCCCCTACTACCAGGCCGCAGAGCTCGACGGCGCCAGCCGCTGGCAGGTGTTTCGCTACGTGGAACTACCGCGCCTCCGGGGCGTACTGATCATCGGCGTACTCCTTCGGCTCATGGACAGCTTTATGATTTACACGGAGCCTTTTGTATTGACCGGTGGTGGTCCCGGTAACGCCACCACCATGCTCAGCCAGCATCTGGCCACCATGGCGGTGGGACAGTTTGATCTCGGCCCTGCTGCCGCATTCTCGGTTATCTATTTCCTCTTCGTTTTGCTGTTTTGCTGGATCTTTTACACCAGCGTAGTGCGCACTGATGATGAGAAATGACGATGAATAACGGTGGCTTCAGTCGCGCGGTGCTCATGCTCTACGGCGTGTACCTGCTCCTGCCGCTCTACTGGCTGCTCTCTATGGCACTGCGCAGCAACGCGGACATCATGGGTGATTTTTCCTTGCTACCGCCGACGACCACCTGGGCAAACTTTGCAGAGATTTTTTCCAACCCGGTGTGGTACGAGGGTTTTGCCAATTCTCTGAGCTACGTGGCCATCAATACGCTTATCTCCCTGGCAGTCGCCATTCCGGCGGCCTATGCTTTTTCACGCTATCGGTTCCTTGGCGACAAGCAGCTATTTTTCTGGCTCCTGACCAACCGCATGGCGCCCCCGGCGGTCTTCCTGCTGCCGTTCTTCCAGCTCTATTCCGCCGTTGGCCTCTTCGACACGCCTCTTGCCATCGCCCTGGCGCACTGCCTGTTTACCGTCCCTCTGTCCGTGTGGATTCTCGAGGGTTTTTTCTCAGGAGTGCCCACCGAGTTAGACGAAATGGCGCAAATCGACGGGCACAGTTTCCTCTACTTTTTCGTGCGTATTTTTCTGCCCATCAATCGCGGCGCTATCGGTGTCACTCTGTTCTTCTGTTTTATGTTCAGTTGGGTGGAGCTCCTGCTGGCCCGCACGCTATCGGGCGCATCGAGTAAACCCATTGTGGTGGTGATGACCCGCACCGTCAGTGCGTCGGGGGTAGACTGGGGTGTCCTGGCCGCGGCCGGCGTGCTGACAGTGGTCCCGGGCGTGCTCGTGGTGTGGTTTGTCCGTAAGGACCTCGTGAAGGGTTTTGCGCTGGGACGGGTGTCATGAGCTGGATGGCCTGGACCATGCCAACGGCAATCTTCTTCAGCGCAATCGGACTTGCCGTGATCGCGCTGACCGCTCTGGAGATTCTCAGACCCACGGCGCGCGCCCGGGGCTTTCTGCCCATGGCGACAACCCGGGGAGACCGTTTTTTTATCAGCCTGTTGAGTGCGGCGTTTATTCATTTACTCTGGTTGGGAACCGTGGAAAAAGGGCTATGGCTCGCCTCCAGCCTGTCATTGCTCTGGGCTTTCCTACTTATGCGTCGGGGCTAGGCTCTCTATACTAACGCTCTGGTCATTCAGGATAAGAATCGTGAAAATCGCTCCCAAGCTTGCCCCCTTTCCCCGCATCCCTGCCCTTTCCGTAGCTGCACTTTCCGCTATATTGCTGGGCGGCTGCTCAGATCAGACCGCTGAGTCACCGGCGGCGGTGTCCTTAGATTTTTCCGCGAATGCAGAAAGCTGGCTCGAAGAATTTCAGCCCTCAACGCTGGCCCGGGAAGCGCAGCTCGCCGAGCTGGCCTGGTTTACCGAGGCGGCCAAAGATTTTCGCGGCATGTCCATCAACGTGGCCTCTGAAAGCCTGACTACCCACGAGTACGAGAGCACAGAGCTTACAAAAGCCTTTTATGACGTCACCGGCATCCGGGTCACCCATGATCTGATTCAGGAAGGTGACGTCATCGAAAAACTGCAGACGCAGATGCAGACGGGCGAGAACGTCTACGACGCCTACGTAAACGACTCCGATCTCATTGGCACCCACGCCCGCTATGGTTATGTGGTCCCCCTGAGTGACTTTATGGCAGGTGACGGCGCGGCAGTTACCTCCCCTACCCTGGATCTTGATGACTTTATCGGCATCAGTTTTACCACCGGTCCCGACGGCAAAATCTACCAGCTGCCAGACCAGCAATTCGCCAATCTCTATTGGTTTCGCTACGACTGGTTTACCACTCCCGCGATCCAGGAGCAGTTTGAGGCACTCTACGGCTACCCCCTCGGCGTGCCCGTAAATTGGTCCGCCTATGAAGATATTGCGGAATTTTTTAGCGAGCACGTCAAAGAAATCGATGGCGAACGGGTTTATGGCCATATGGATTACGGTAAGAAAGACCCCTCGCTGGGATGGCGCTTTACAGACGCCTGGCTCTCTATGGCAGGCGCCGGTGATGCGGGCATTCCCAACGGCCTCCCCGTGGACGAATGGGGTATCCGCGTTGAAGACTGCCGGCCCGTAGGCTCGAGCGTCAGTCGTGGTGGAGCCACGAATGGCCCTGCCGCCGTTTATGCGCTGTCAAAATACATGGATTGGCTAAAGCGCTACGCACCGCCTGAAGCCGGCGGTATGACGTTCTCGGAGGCTGGGCCTGTTCCCGCCCAGGGTCACATTGCCCAACAGATATTCTGGTACACGACATTCACCGCAGACATGATTCAACCGGGCCTGGCCGTAGTGAATGATGACGGCACGCCCAAATGGCGTATGGCCCCCTCTCCTCACGGACCTTACTGGAGCGATGGGATGAAGCTGGGCTACCAGGACACAGGATCCTGGACATTGCTCAAGAGCACGCCGCTGGATCGGCGCAAGGCCGCCTGGCTCTACGCGCAGTTTGTTACCTCCAAAACCGTATCCCTGAAAAAGACCCTGGTGGGACTGACCCCCATCCGCAAGTCCGACCTGAATGCGCAGGCGATGACAGACCTTGCGCCAAAACTGGGGGGGCTCGTTGAGTTTTACCGCAGTCCCGCACGAACGCTGTGGACACCCACGGGCACCAACGTCCCGGACTACCCAAAGCTTGCGCAGCTGTGGTGGGCCAACGTTGCAAATGCGGTCAGTGGCGAAGTAACACCTCAGATTGCCATGGATACCCTGGCAGAGCAGCAGGACCGCATCATGGGTCGTTTGGAGCAACATGGCGTCCTCGGTGAATGTGGCCCGGCATTGAACGAGCCAAGAGACCCGCAGTACTGGCTCGATCAGCCTGGGGCGCCCAAAGCGAAGCTCGCCGAGGAGAAACCTCAGGGCGAAACCGTACCCTATGACGAGCTGATCAAGGCCTGGTCCGCAGAGTAAGTCATCACGGCCGTCATTACTGTCGATTGGCAAAAAAGAACGGTAACGTCGCTAGCTAAGCCAGCTCCAAGAGCGGCAGTTTGGCTCTGAGCTGCTTACCAGTACCAACAAGTTCTGCGAGCGTAACGGCGTCG
>NZ_CBFHZO010000023.1:0-3564 GCF_965660375.1 Congregibacter sp.
CTATCCGGGACCGTCGAGGCCGTGTGATCGCCTTTGGCGGCCGAGTGCTGGGCGATGACAAGCCCAAATACCTGAACTCCCCCGAGTCACCGATTTTTCACAAAGGCCGGGAGCTCTACGGGCTCTACGAAGCGCGGCGGGCCAATCGCAAGCTCGAGCGCATCATCGTGGTCGAGGGCTACATGGACGTCATCGCCCTGGCTCAGGCGGGTATCACCTATGCCGTGGCGACGCTGGGCACCGCCACAAGCACCGAGCATCTGGAGCGGATCTTCCGCGTCGTGCCCGAAGTGGTGTTCTGCTTTGATGGAGATGAGGCCGGACGCAAAGCCGCGGAGCGTGCGTTACACAACACCCTGCCCACCATGGCCGACGGCCGCCAGGCCCGCTTTTTGTTCCTGCGCGAGGGTGAAGACCCGGATTCCCTGGTGCGCAAGGACGGGACCCAGGCCTTTTTGGATCTGGTGCATGCCGCGATGCCCCTCGAGGAGTTTCTCTTCCAGAGCCAGGCAAACGGACTGGATATTGGCACCATGGAGGGTCGTGCCAGTCTATCCAAGCGGGCGCTGCCTCTCATTCGCATACTGCCGGAAGGCGTCTATCGGGAGCTCATGTTTCAATCCCTGGCAGAACGCACCGGATTAGAGCTCGCCAGCCTCATGAAACTTGAACTGCCGCCCCCGGAGCCGCCTCCCGCTCCCAACAAGGGGAGTCACAGTGGAGAGTTTGACGGCAGCGTCGCGAGCTACGCAGACAGTGACCAGCACAATTACCCAGATAGCTACTCAGACCATTATTCAGGCAGTGACTACTTAGGCAGTGACGCCCCCATGGACGAAGGGCCACCCCCGGACGAGGGCGCCTGGGCCCCCTCAGATGATGACGCCAGTCCAAGGCAGCGCGCGCCCCTGAACCAGGCTCCGCGAGCCCATGCAACGCTTACCCAGGCCGCCATTGCCCTGCTCCTCCACAAACCGGCCGTGGCGTCTCTGGCGGATGCGCATGCGTTGTCTGCGTTGGAGGGTCGGGAGGGAGAGTTACTGAAAGCCATCATCGAACTGCTGCAAAAACGGCCGGAATCCAGCACCGGCATGCTGCTGGGCCATTGGCATGGCAGCAGCGAAGGGGAGCTGCTGGCAGAGCTTGCGGGGCAGGAAAGACTGATACCCACGGAAGGTATCGAGGCGCAGTTTCAGGACATCATCAGGCGCCTCACGTCACTGCCCCTCCGCCAGCGCATTATGGAAGAGATCAGCGGTCTGAAAAGCCGTCCCTACGCGCAGCTCACCGCCGATGACAAAGCCCGGCTCCCCGAGCTGATCCGCGCCCTCCGCGATCTGGACACCCGTAGCGGCCCTGGGGGACCGTGAACAGGCCTCGGCGCTGCCGCGGGGACCACAAGAAGCCCATTTCTGTAAGCAATTTGTCCGACTTTCCGCTATACTGGTGGGCTAACTTTTTCTTTTTTATCACGTCCGCCCCGAAAGGGCCGGCCAAATCCAAGCAAGGTATCGAATGAACGACGCCGTTACACAGCAATCGCGTTTGAAGTCCCTGATTGCCAAGGGAAAAGAGCAGGGTTACCTCACTTACGCTGAGGTCAACGACCACCTCCCCGAGGACATCTC
Organism: Congregibacter sp.; assembly: GCF_965660375.1. GTDB lineage: Bacteria > Pseudomonadota > Gammaproteobacteria > Pseudomonadales > Halieaceae > Congregibacter. The sequence goes on from NZ_CBFHZO010000023.1 coordinate 1,629, forward strand.
TGATCCGGATCAGGTAGAAGACATCATCCAGATGATCAACGACATGGGTATCCAGGTCTTTGAACAGGCTCCGGATGCCGATGACCTGATCCTCACCGATGGCGACGGCTCTGCCGACGACATCGCCGCCGCAGAGGCTGCCGCCGCACTGGCAGCCGTTGAGACGGAAGCCGGCAGAACCACGGACCCCGTCCGCATGTACATGCGTGAGATGGGCACCGTCGAACTGCTCACCCGCGAAGGCGAAATTGTCATCGCCAAGCGCATCGAAGAAGGTATCCGGGAGCTTATGGCGGCCCTGGCTTTTTACCCCGGCTCCGTTAAGTCCGTGCTGGATGATTACGCCCTGGTTGCCAAGGAAGAGAAGAAGCTCGCCGACATCCTGGTGGGCTACCTGAATCCCGCTGACCACGTGCCCTCTGCGCAGCAGATTGCCGAACAGCAGGCCGCAAAAGCCGCAGGCAACACCGACGACGAAGACAACACCCCCACCGGCCCTGATCCCGTAGAAGCCAAGAAGCGCTTCACCGCCCTCAAGCGTCAGTTCAACAAAACCGAGAAAGTTCTCGCCGAGAAAGGTCGCCAGGACAAAGCGTCTATCAAGGAGATGGAGAAGCTCGGTGAAATCTTCAAGTTCTTCAAGTTCACGCCCAAGGTTTTTGACCCTCTGAATGACGAGGCGCGCTCAGCCCTGGCCGGTGTTCGGGAGCAGGAACGCGAGATCATGCGCATAGTGGTCCGCCGCTGCCAGATGCCCCGCAAGGAATTCATCACCTCTTTCCAGGGCAATGAGTCCAATGCCAAGTGGCTGTCGCGCCATACTCGCAAGAAAGACTACGGCCCCAAACTCAACACCTACAAAGAAGAAATTCTGAGAGCCCAGCGCCAAATCGGCCAAATCGAAGAAGCGACGGGCCTCACGGTCACAGAGATCAAAGAAATCAACCGCCGCATGTCCATGGGCGAAGCCCGGGCACGACGCGCCAAGAAAGAAATGGTCGAAGCCAACCTCCGTCTTGTGATTTCTATCGCCAAGAAGTACACCAACCGTGGCCTGCAGTTCCTCGACCTCATCCAGGAAGGCAACATTGGCCTGATGAAAGCGGTAGACAAGTTTGAATACCGTCGCGGTTACAAATTCTCGACCTATGCCACCTGGTGGATTCGTCAAGCCATCACCCGCTCCATTGCGGACCAGGCGCGCACCATTCGTATTCCGGTGCACATGATCGAAACTATCAACAAGCTCAACCGTATTTCCCGGCAGATGCTTCAGGAGATGGGCCGTGAGCCGACGCCTGAAGAGCTTGGCGAGCGCATGGAAATGCCCGAAGACAAAGTGCGCAAGGTGCTCAAAATCGCCAAAGAGCCCATCTCCATGGAGACGCCCATCGGCGATGACGAAGACTCGCATCTGGGTGACTTTATCGAAGACCAGACCATCCACTCACCCATTGATTCAGCAACGGGCCAGGGTCTGCAGGAAGCCACCAAGGACGTACTTGGCGGCCTTACTGCTCGAGAAGCCAAAGTACTGCGTATGCGTTTCGGTATCGATATGAATACGGACCATACGCTGGAAGAAGTCGGTAAGCAGTTTGACGTCACGCGGGAGCGTATTCGTCAGATCGAAGCCAAGGCCCTGCGCAAGCTGCGTCACCCCACCCGCTCCGATTACCTGCGCAGCTTCCTGGACGAAAGTTCGTAACTGTTTTTTTACCAGCTGCGCCATGCCAAAGCCGCTCAATGAGCGGCTTTTTGCGTATAACGCTTTGCCCTTTTCCGTGCACCGCACAAATCGCGGTGTACACTGAAATGACACAAATAAGAGATCGATAGCATGCAGCAGCTCAGCGGACTCGACGCGTCCTTTTTATATCTTGAGACGCCCAATTCACCGATGCATATCTCCGGCCTGTACATCTACACGCAAGAG
>NZ_CBFHZO010000024.1:0-24740 GCF_965660375.1 Congregibacter sp.
CTGGTCACCGGTTGCGAGGCGATGGCATTGGGGTCACCAGCGATACGTGAACCGGTAACAACGACTTCTTCTAACTGGATATCTTCGCCCTGCTGGGCAAAAACGCTGGTGGACGTGGCTGCGGTCAGTGACGCAACCGCGGCCGCAACGCTGAGACTGAGTACAGAACGACTCTTCTGGCAGTGCTTCCTCATTTTAAAAAACCCCTCCCTCGGGATATTAATGCTGACCATCCATATATTTGGATTTAGTCAGGATTCGAAGTGCCTTGCGGGGACTTGGCGCTAGTAAACACTATCGCAGGGGCATTGCAAAGGCGTCTAAAAGGTAAAATTTGCGATTTTGCCCCAATGCGGGGCAAATTTATCTAAAGAACGTTGGGTGACCTACAGTCATCAGAACTAAGAAATGTATCGATGCGCCAGCGCGGGCCCTCGTTTTATAACGTGGCAGTGCCGCGGATACAGGTCCTTGTCTCACCGCCAACCCACAGCGTGTCCTGTTCTTTGCTGACTCGAATCTGTCCAGCTCTACCAATCACAGTCCCCTGCGACGCCACATAACGCTCGGAGGCGCGCCCCTCGCGAATCAACCACTGGGCAATGCTGGCGTTGAGGCTTCCCGTCACCGGATCCTCCGGTACGCCGAGAGACGGCACAAAGGCCCGCACTTCAAAATCACTGGCGCTGCCCGGAGGAAAAGCCCCCACCAGACCGAGGCAGGCATCACCCAATGCGGCCATATCGGGCACCACATCCAGAACGCGCCGTGCAGAATCCAGCTGCAGGGCGCACCAGCCAGGACCGTTATCTACCCACTGATGAGCGACCAGAGCCTCATCGGGCAAATTAAGCGCCGTCATTAATCGAGCGACCAATTCCGAGCCCAACGGTCCCGAGCGCAGGACGGGGGGCGCGGCAAAGGCCAGACCCTCGGACCCTTTGCGAACACGCACAAGTCCGGCCTCACATTCCTGGACGACGAACCCCTCACTCGCCGCCAGCCCACCGGCTTCAAGCCAGGCGTGGCAGCTACCGAGGGTAGGATGCCCGGCGAAGGGCAGCTCGCCCTCCGGCGTAAATATCCTTAGGCGATAATCTGCGTCGTCATTGTCGGGATTGAGCAGGAACGTGGTTTCGGACAGGTTGGTCCAACGGGCAAAACAGTGCATCTCATCCGAGGTCAGCGCATCGGCGTCGTGCACTACAGCCACAGGGTTACCTCGGTAAGCGTCCTTTGCAAACACGTCGACCTGAGAAAATTTATAGCTCTTCAAAGCAGTTCGACTCCTGGCAATTCAGTGCCGCTCAATCCTGCGCCACGAGGTAATCGGCCACCGCCTGATAGGCGGGCAGCGATACATCATCGTAATTGCCGTTGGCCGCCAGCGGGTGGGACGCCAGGCGCACGATCACCATTTCTGCGCGGGGATCGATGTAGATGGTCTGGCCATGAACGCCCCGTGCACTGAAGGCGCCGTTGGGGTTGTGATGTATCCACCATTGGTTGCGATAGCTAGCGCCGCGCAGCGTCGTGTACCCCGCTTTCGCGAACTTCTCCCGGTCACCGCCCCGGCGAATATCATCAACCACCACTTTGGGAATCACCTGCGCGCCGCCCCAGCGACCGTCGTTTCGTATCATCTCCCCAAAGCGGGCATGGTCTCTGAGCGTCGCATTCAAGCCTCCTGCCGCCCATCCTGTACCCAGGGTATCAATGAGAATATAGGCATCCTCTTCAGCACCGAGGCGACTCCAGATACGTTCCTGCAAAAGGTCGACGGCGTTGGACCCCGTGGCCCGGGCGATGAGCCAACCCAGCACTTCGGTGTTGACGGAGCGATAGCTGAAGGCCTTCCCGTGTTCGCCCTTTTTCTCAAGCGTGGCGACATAGGCGTAGAAGCCCTCGGGACCGTCGTAATCCCCCCGGGGAAAGATTCCTCCGGATCGCGCGAAGTCGAAGACATGCGCATCGGGATCAGTATAGTCCTCGGAGTAGTCGATCGCGGTGGTCATATCCAGGATCTGTCGCACGGTCGCTGAGCCAAAACCGCTGTCCGCAAGCTCCGGTATATAGTCCTGAACCAACTTTTCCGCCTGCAGCTGCCCCTCTTCAACCAGCACCGCGGCGAGAGTGCCGTAGTAGGACTTGGTCATGGAAAATGAAATGTGCGGCGTTTCGCGAGATGTGGCGCCAAAATAGCTTTCGTAAACCACGTCGCCCCTGTGCAGCACAAGCGCGGCGTCAGCGAAGGTTTCCGTCAGCATGTCGCCGAAAGTCATCACCGACGTCTGCCCCCTCGGCGTGAACTCCACGCCATCAATGGCGCCATCAGGCATATCCACAAGAGCGACACTTGCCTCTGCCCCACGCCAGATGCGTTTTGTGGGCACCAACTCGCGGAAATGCGAAAAAGTCCAGCGCGTACGCGGGAATTGGTAAAAACTCAGGTCGTCGTGGCGAACTAACTTCGAAGAGCCCGGAGGCACGCCTACCATCCATCCATGCGCGATCGGATCCGTCGACTGCTGGGAATCAAAGTCGTCGCTAGCCACCACATGCACGGAGGAGCTAAGCAGGAGCAAGCAAAGCATGATTGTTGTGACAGATGATAGATTATGGGAATTGTCTGTGGAGAACATACTAACTCCTCTCTTGTTGGAGAAAACGGTCAAAGTCCTCGATCACGGCACCAGGGAGCTAGAGGTCGGGAAAGCCTGCTTCGAGCGTAAATTTCATTCAGGAACAGTTCATGTGGCTTTTAAAAACCGAGACTGCCCATACCTAACGCCACTTAACAACGGCTGTTCCATGGCCTACCAGCCGTTTCGACCAAAGGACCGCAAACAAACATCCGTGAGAGCCCCTTCAATCGAAAGATCTCACAACTTTTGCCGCTTATTTGATACCTCTTCCTTGCGATATTTTACAGCGGATTTGCCAATAAAGAGTCCGAAACCGTTTAAAATTAGCAGACTAGGGAATATTGCCGGTGCAAAACCGTCTAATCGAGTAAGCCAACCGCGTCGACTGTAGTAGAGTTCAGCTTGAGCATACGTTGGCCAGCCGAGAAGCACATAATCTACTATTTGTTGTCAGAGATAGATCACGGATGCAGTTAAGGGAAGCACACATCAACGGATACGTAGAGACGGTGGGTCGAAGCGGCCATGGGAACGCGAGGGCACTGTTGCTGCTTTCTTTTCTTGTGTGCCTGGCCATCGTACCGTCGGTCAAGGCTGCTATCCTGACCCATACCTTCACAATTTCGGGAGACAATGGCGAAACAGGATCGGGGACCTTTACTTGGGACGACAGTGCGGTTAGCAACGGGTCGGCGGTGTCCAGCAGCCTGGCGGATCTCGGCAACATCATTTCCCTTCGCATTGAAATCAGCGGGGGTAACGTCATCGCCGGACCGAGTGTATTCACTAACGCCGACTGCGCAGGCGCATATCTCGAGGATTCACCGGACTTCACAACGGACATAAACTTCAATTGCAACAACGGTGTGAACACCCTCTCTGGTGCGGCAGACAACACGAATTACCTAAACGATACCGTCGATTTTGGCGCTGGACTTAGGCGGCCGGTACTTGGCCCCTCAAGCAGCACCTTGACCTTTTCCCCCGGCACAACAGCTTCTGCAAGCACCACCAACTCTTTTTCGATACCAGCGACGCCCTGGTGGTCACTTGGTGTAATAGCTTTACTGATGATGGCGATTACCCGAAACTACAGCAGCTAATAGTTCCGCCCGACGGGAAAACAAGTTTTCGAGCCCAAGACGGGCAGCGGCAAACTTGACCGCTTAAGAGCCAGCCCCACATCCGTCTACTTGGCAGTAGCCTGGCAACATATCGGCAGCATATCGACAACATATCGGCAACAACGAATTTTGGATATGATCCAATGAAGACCGTAATCGTTCATCTCGGCACCCACAAAGCCGCATCCACCTCAATACAGCTTTTTCTGGCTCACAATCGGGATCGTTTGGAAGAAATGGGCCTGTGCTATCCAGAGGCCCCGCCACCTACCGGCTTCGCGCACCACGGTCTTGCATGGACGATCATTCGACGTTACACGAAGCTCGAGCGTCGCCCCGCTAATTACTCTCTGGAGGATGCAATTCAAGCATTCGAGAACACTGATTGCGATACACTGATGCTGTCCTCGGAGGATTTTCTCACCACCGCATTTTATGAGGGCTTCCTTGATGAATTCTTTATGGACTTGCGAAAGACCTTTGACCGCGTTGTTGTTTGCGCTTACGTCCGGAGTCGCAAAGACTTTTTTAACTCCTCCTATAACCAGTGGGTAAAGTCACTCAGCTATTCTAAAAACTTCGACCGCTATATCGATCAAGTGCTAAGTGGCTTGCAGGCTCCCATGCATTACACAAAATCATTGTCTGACTGGGCAGATCGCTCAGATTCAGCAATGTTTCTTCCGTTCCACACAAAGACCTTCGGTGATCACCCGGAGAAATACCTACTTAATCAACTGGGATTCAGTGGCGAAGCGATAGACCGTTTGGATCCTCTGCCTTTTGGCGCCGTCAACGCCAGCATCGGAACAAAAGCGATAGTCGCGTTTCGCAAATTATCATCGCTGCTACACGATCAAGATTGGTACGACCACTATTCTCTGGCAAAACGGGAAGTTCTACTTCATGAACTCGAAGCAAAAGCTGAGAAGCTGGGATGGAATGACGATAAATTCCGCGCTCTCAGTGAACAACAGGCAGCTAGGGTCAAGCATGTTTTCTCGCAAGATGACGATCAGTTTGCCGAAAACTTCTGGAACACTCGGTGGTCGTTGTCCTTTCCGCAGGACGAGAAAATTGACCTGCCATCTGAGCTAGAGTACGGGGCGCTCGACAACGCCTTGCGGTCCGAGATAGACCAGTTTGTCAGCGAAGGGTATTCCCGTGCCGAGGAAATCTATAAGGAGTCCAGCGACGCTCCGTCAATAGAGCCACTTACAAGCCCATGACCTCACGACCCGCACAAACTTGCAGCAAAGTCGCACACAATGCCTAAGTTAAAGACCTACGGCGTAGCCTTTGCCCCGAGATCGGGGAGCACATGGCTTACCGATGTGGTTCAGCAAAGTCGATTGCTAGGGAAGCCCGGTGAGTACTTCAACACCGATATTGCTAAGAAAATGATTGAGCGATCCCAAAGCAACAACTTTGGGGAGTATCTGGACTATCTAAAACGCGACTATCACACCAACAATGTCTTTGGTTTTGAGATTAGCTGGCCATGGATGCATAAAGTCATTGAAGACGGAAATCACCATCACCTGGAGAAGCTCGATGGATGGTTTTTTTTGCGCAGGCATGATTTTGTGTTGCAAGCGGTCTCATTGGACAAAGCATTGCGCTCAGGGGTCTTTCACCGGCGGGACGAGCATACACAGAAAGTGGAGTATTCCTTTGATTCCTCGGCGATAGCCCGCCAGATCCTGCACGTTATGTACAACGAGTTTTTCTTCAATCGCTACTTCCATGAACGGAACATTATGCCGGTAGAGCTGTGGTACGAAAATATGACCACACAAAACCCGGCCTCCTTGATCAAGGCAATGGCGCGGGAGTTAGACGTCATCGTCGGTGTAGAGGAGGAAAAACGCTTGTTAGCGATCGATCCAGAGTTAAAAAAAATGGGCAACGAACAAAATATTGAGTTCGCCAAGAAGTTTCGAGATCAGCAGCATGAATTTGTTGACTATTGGGAGTCCAATCGCGGCCAAGTCCCCGTCGCTCGTTTTAAAAGGACATTTAAAACCTCGCTCGAGCTTTAGAAGGTCAAATTCAATTAGCCCAAAGGTTATTTTTATGAAACATGACCCTCTTCGCGAGCGAACCTCTCGGCGAAGTAGTCGTTCAAGTGCGTGTGTTGAGAGATCAACGGAGGGACTGCGTTTTCAACAGCGCGGTTAACAGGAGGCCCTTTCCAGCCTAAAAAATCACAACACTTTTGAAGCTCTTCCTCCCTGTCCTCCAAAAGCGCTTCATAACTTAGGTGATGAACCGGTGGCCGATGGACAGCAAGATACTCAGAAATAGCGCTCTCCATATTAGAGATAGTCTGGTATGCATTGCGAATTCCTTCAGCGCTGTAATCGGATTCTTTTAATTCAAGCTTTGCTTGCATGGCGTGGTGCCATTGGCCCGTCATTCGGGCAACAAAAAGAGACACTGCCTGCGCTACTCTGTCTTCACGAAAAATGTGGATCAGTCTTAATGACTTGAACTGGCCGAGCATGCCCAGATTATCTAGCCAATCAAGCTGAGCAACGCCAAACTTAAAACCACACACATTCCCATCTGTCCAACCAAGTACAGTATCGACAAAATAGTCTGTGAAAGTCTGCTTATGTTCCTGCTTTGAAACTTGCTGCACTAACTGAGGGTCCAATATCTCCACCTGAGGAGGAATGGGCAAACCACGTCGATAGAGCAAATCTGCAAGCAACGTAGACCCGCTCCTATTTGAGAACGCGATACCAAAAACATCGGTTTTCGCCAGACTCAATTGTTCAACCTCTGTGAAAGGCCGAAGGAGCTGTTCTCCAAAGTAATCTGAGATAGCTGAAGAATCGGTCACTGACTTCTCAACGCCTCTTTCCATGTCCCAATCGATTCCTTACCCGAGTGTCTACCTGATCAAGAGCGCGCCTTTGTAGCCGGACCCAGCATTGCTTTCACGTTAAGCACGATCATCCCACTGAGTCGAGAACCTCGATCTGCGGCGCTGCAGCCACAACCGAAGCCAGGGCGCCATTGGCCGCCTTGAAGTAGTCAGTCTGGCCATGCTTGGCCAGATCTTCTGCCGTCGCGTATTGCTCGAGTACCTTATACTCCTGAGGATCGGTTTTACTGACGTGCAACTCGTAGAAATTGCACCCGGCCTCGTTCGCCCGCACTTTTTCGGCAAGCTCAAGAAAGGTTTTTTCAAACTCCGCGTTCTTTCCTTCCTGAATTTTCAGCGTTGCGATTACACCAACTGCCATGTCGTTATTCCTTGTAGTCTGAGAGTAAGAGTAGTTTGAACCTAGAAACTAGAGTTTATCCGGCCTGCCGACAGCTGAGGGCTAATGCTTCACTGCCTCGGGACGGTTGGCAAGGATAGCATCCAGTTTGCGACTGATCCGGGTTTGCAAACGGATCATTTCCAGCTTGGGCCAAGTGCAGCGCTCACCGGAGGCGATGAGTTGCCGGAGCTTCTTCTCACCGGGGAAAGTCAATAGCTTCAGAGGGTTCTGAAATTTATAATCGGGCAGGATATTGATATCGCCCACGTAGTCCTGATTAATGATCGACCGCAACCGACTGGCCCGCTGCGATATGCCACCATTTTTGCGATCAAGGCGCTCGGCCAACAGAGTCATGGCGTTAAACCACTCCCGTGCAGACCGCCGCCCTGCCTCGGTAACGATGCCTCGCGCACTTTGCTTTCTGTGACCGTCGGTCACAAAGGGCAGCACGTGGGGATTAGTCTGGCTAACCACGAAGTGATTAACGCCATAAAGCCTCGCCAGACGCTTGGCAGGCAAGTCATCGCTAACAGATCCATCTACCCACTTGCGGGAAGCCAGGTAGTGCTTCCGCTCACCGTGGCTGTCAAGAGCTTCCAGAATCACCGGCGGAAAAATACCCGGTACCGAAGCTGATGCCATCACCGCACTGCGAATAAGCACGCTTGGGGAGGTGATGGAATTCAGTAGTCGGGACGTCTGATGCGTCTCTGCCGGGGCCACAGACACATTCATGGCGCGACCGGTTTTTTCGAATGCCTGCTGGAATGTGATATCCGGAATGAACTGCTCCACGGCAGCCTCCAGCTCGGCGAGCCGGGAAGCGTGAGGCTCGTCCCCCTCTTTGGGCACGTATTGCATAAAGTACTCGGGCTGCAGGAGCTCGAGGAGCTCTTTATCAGAGTGAGTAGACACGATACTGCCAACAATGGCCCCGCCACTGGAGCCGGAGAGGACCGTGGGCAGAAGCTCCGCCTCGGCCAGAGCGCGAATCACCCCCACATGAAAGAACAGCAATGAACCAGAACCACTCATCATGAAGGCGGAACGACCAAAGCAATGGCTGGCTCGCTTGAAGAAGTCGAGCTTTTCCTCATCAGTGATATCGCCGCTCCTGTCTGCATCGAGCATTTCCAGGGTATCAACGATCTCTTCGATGTAGTTTTCGATGAGAGTCTTGGTACCGGACAGCGCGTGGCCATAGAGTCCCGCACGCCCCATGCCGCCCATGTTCCCATGGATCCCCTCATTCAGCGTGTACAGCAAGCCGCGGATGTCATGGCGCACTTTAAGGCTTTGCAGCGCGTCCAGTCTGATACGTATGGACACATTATCGTACTGTCGAGTGGAGTCTTTTTGACGCCAGCGATCAAGGCCCTTGCTGCGATCATACTCTCGGGCCGCGGCCATCCATTCTTCGTAACTGGACGCCTGTCTGAGGGCTCGTTCGATGCGGTTATGGGTATTAATGAGCATATAGTGACCCTTGGACGATTAAACTCATTCTAAACCGTCTGACGCCCAAGAGCTGTGACTTTGATCAAATAGTTCATCGATAAAGCTCGGCGGTCAGCCTTATGTTTTGCAAGATTTTGGGGGATTTTCGGCCCCGAGGAAAGTTGCCGATCAACGGGGGCACTGGCAGTATGCCTGCCCTGCCCAGCTGCGGAGTCACCCCCATGGAATACAGTCTGCAAAACGACGTCGTCACTCTCAAATTTGACGATGGCAAAGCCAATGTCGTTGGCAATCCGTTCCTCGATGATATCAACGCCGGGCTGGATCAGGCGGAAAGAGAGGGCGCAGGGGCCGTGATTATTCGCGGACGGGACGGCATGTTCTCCGGTGGTTTTGATCTTGGAGAATTCAAGAAAGGCATGGCCGAGGGACGGGCCATGGTGAAACGCGGTTTCGAGCTTCTGGTGCGCCTTACGGGATACCCTCTTCCGCTGGTAGCAGCATGCACCGGGCACTGCGTTGCCATGGGAGCCTTCATTGTCATGGCCAGCGATACGCGCGTAGGCGCCCGGGGCGATTTCAAAGTTACTCTTCCCGAAACAGCAATCGGCATGGATTTGCCGCCTATACTTATCGCTCTTACCGAGTCTCGCATAGTCAAAGAGCACCTGACCCGCGCCGCACTCCAGTCCGAGCTTTACACGCCGGAGCAGGCAGTTGCAGCAGGTTTTTTCGATGAGGTTGTTGATGCAGCGCAGTTGGATGAGCGCACCATGGCGATAGCTCTGCGCCTGGCAAAGCTGCCCAAAACGCAATATGCGGCGAATAAGTTGCGGGTCCGTGCAATGACCCTGGAAGCCATGAAGACCGACCTGGCCAGCATGGCCTGACGGCTTGAACACCCAATCAGGTAATCACGATGTATTACGAAACCGCCACAAACGATCACGGTCTTCCCCACGATCCCCTCAAAGCCCTTGTGGCACCGAGACCCATAGGCTGGATCAGCTCCCTCGACGCAAAAGGCACCCCCAACCTGGCGCCCTATAGCTTTTTTAACTTGCTCTCCACGCACCCTACGATCGTGGGTTTCTCCAGTGCCACGCTCAAAGACTCACAGCGCAATATTGAAGAAACCGGCGAATTCGTCTGCAACTTTGCCTCCGTAGATCTCATTGACGCGGTCAACATCACCTCCAAACACGTTGCAGCCGACATCGACGAATTTGAGCTTGCCGGGCTCCACCAAGCCCCTTCAAGACTCATCAGTGCACCCCGCGTGCGCGAGGCGCGAGCCCATTTAGAATGTGAGTACCTCAAGACTGTAGAGCTACCTAGCGCCGAAGGCCCGATGGTCTGGAGCCTGGTATTGGGCCGGGTATTGGCAGTACACATCGATGACAGGTACCTTAAGGAAGGTTTGGTAGATACCCTTGCCATGGAGCCCCTGACTCGCATGGGCTACATGGATTACGGCGTTCTGGGCGGCGTAGAAACCCGCAGTCGCCCCTGAACGATAACGTGCGTCCAATGCCAACCTGCCCTAAATGCTCCAGTGAAAGTGCCCGCAAGACTCTGCGGCCAGCGAGCGATCTGAGGAGACAAGGACTGCAAACGCCCAGGACTCGGTGAACTTCAATCGTCTTAACTCAGGTGCCGCCGACGGCGATGTAGACGCGCATTATCAACTCGGCATGGCACTGCTGCGAGATTTCGATATCAGCGGCGATCCCAGGCTCCAAACGGGAGCCATTGCAATGATCCGCAAAGCTGCGGATGCCGCTCATGCTCAAGCCCAGAGCATCATGGGTGATTTGTACTTTCAAGCCAGAGGTGTGGTTCAGGACTTCGTACAGGCCTCGCAACGGTACAACAAAGCCGTTAATCAAGGCCATGCAGAGGCCATGTACGGTCTCGGTAAAATATCCCGTTCCGGATGGGGAAGACCCGTGAACCTTGTCCATCCCTATGTGTGGCTCAACCTCGCCTCGGCACGGGGCGCAGCCAAAGCCATGCAGGCCCGCGAGAAATTGCTATCACAACTCTCGTCGGCACAGCTTGCCGATGCCCAGCAGGAATCCCGAACCCTCGACCAGAAGATACCTCGATATAGCTCAGACGTCGGTCGCAAAGAACACCATCCGCGAGTGATCCGAAGGCGCCAATCCACGGTAATTCTCTGGCAAGATACCGTTGACCCGTAACCATCGAGGCGCTCCATGAGTAAAGCAGCATCAGAAGTCACCGCTTTTATGCAGGGACTGGAAAAGCGCAATCCCGGAGAACCCGAGTTTCATCAGGCGGTGCACGAGTTCATCCAGTCGGTTATGCCCTACACCCTGGACAACCCCGAATATCGGAAAGCACAAATCCTGGAGCGTATGACGGAGCCCGACCGCATCGTGATCTTCCGCGTCACCTGGGAAGACGATAAGGGCAACATCCGGGCAAACCGGGCCTGGCGGGTGCAGTTCAACAACTCCATAGGCGCCTACAAGGGCGGTTTGCGTTTTCACCCCAGCGTAACCCTTAGCGTTCTGAAGTTTCTGGGATTTGAGCAGACCTTTAAAAACAGCCTGACGGGCTTGCCCATGGGCGGCGCTAAAGGCGGGTCCAACTTCAACCCCAAAGGTAAAAGTGACCGCGAAGTCATGCGTTTTTGCCAGGCACTGATGACCGAATTGCACAAACATATTGGCGAAGACAGAGACGTACCTGCCGGTGATATCGGCGTCGGTGCGAGAGAAATCTCTTATCTTTTCGGTCAATACAAACGGCTGGAAAATCGCTTTGTGGGTACGCTGACGGGTAAAGGCCTCGCCTTTGGAGGCAGCCTTGGCCGCACCGAAGCCACGGGCTATGGCAGCGTTTATTTTTGCCAGAATATGCTCAATCACGTAGACGACAGCGTCGAAAACAAAACCTGCGTGATCTCAGGCTCCGGCAACGTTGCGATCTATACGGCAGAAAAAGCCCTGGAGCTCGGCGGAAAGGTCGTCACCATGTCTGATACCTCGGGCTTCGTCCACGATCCAGAGGGATTTTCTCAAGATAAAATCGCGTTTATTAAAGATCTCAAAGAAGTCCGCCGTGGCCGCATTAGCGAGTACGCTGAGAAATACACATCCGCGTCCTTTCATGAGGGCCTCAAGCCCTGGTGTGTACCCTGTGACCTGGCCTTCCCCTCGGCCACCCAAAATGAGCTGAGTCTCGAGGATGCAAAAACCCTGATCAAAAACGGTGTTCGCGCCGTGAGTGAAGGAGCCAACATGCCTACGGAATTGGAGGCCGCTCACGCGTTTGTTGATTCCGACGTGCTCTTTGGTCCGTCAAAGGCAGCAAACGCAGGTGGTGTAGCCGTGTCCGGTCTGGAGCAAAGCCAGAATGCTCAGCGCCTCGTCTGGAGTCGCGAAGAAGTCGATGAACGCCTGCAAAATATCATGGAGGATATCCACAAGAAGTGTGTCGCCTACGGCTCCAGTGGTGGCGACAAAAAAGGTTCCGTCAACTACGTGGATGGAGCCAACATCGGGGGTTTCATAAAAGTAGCCGATGCAATGCTGGCCTACGGCGCGGTTTAAGTAAGAGGCCCGAGACGCACCTCAATATCATTTACAGTGGCGACGCTTCCAAAGAATCGTGGTCAGAGTGCGAGATAGTTATGAGTTCAGAATACTCGAGTGACGGTTTTTTCAGCTTTCTGCGGGAAACCGCACTGGCCGGGCGCATGCCGCCGGCCGTCGCACGGAGCCGTCGAGCAGCTGCAGAAACCCTATTTGAAAAACTGTCAGAACAGGAGTCACAGGATCTCCGGGGGCTGGATATCGACGAACTGAAATCGCGATTTCTGGATATTCAGGGCAGCGGCTTGCGTGCGGAGGTCGTCGATCTTTACGCAGCGCGCGTTCGCGGCGCGCTGGACGACTACTTCCGCTTCGTCAATTCGCCCAGTGAGTTCGTCTCTATCAGTATCAGCCAGGACACCGCGCGACCTCGCAGTGAAGCCTCAGCACGGACGACCGAAGAGCGGGCGCTGGAAACTGTGCGTATGACCACGCCCTCACTGCGCCCCGACGTTATACCCATTCCTCTGGAACGCGGGCGTGTGGTTTACCTCCACGAAATACCCTCAGATTTAACACCGCAGGAGGCGGCGAAAATCTCTCGAATCCTTAAAGCGCTTGTCGGCGACCCGGAGGATGAGCAGTGAACCGCTGGCTGTTAGCGCTTCCCCTCGCCGTTTTTGGCGTGGGCGGTATCGGTCTTTATCTGCTGTTTTTGTCACAGGCAAATGAAAACGCCTTTCAGGAAAACCTCCTCCCGGAACTGATCGGGTTTTGTCTCGAAGGTTTTTTTCTCGTTGGACTATTCACCTTCATCCAGCAGCTTCGCGATTATTACCGGCGTCGCGAACTGTGGATGAGCCTGCGCAGTGCATTGCGGGACTTTCTGTCCCATCTGGATCTAGCCTTTCTTGCGCCGGATGCGGAACCCGCGTCAACTTCAGCTCTGGAATCGGAGCCCCTCCTTGTGAGTCGATTGACGTCACTACTAGGCGATGCAGAGCTTGGCATTGACACGCTCATCAACCTGAAGAAGGCGGCGATATGCACCCTGCCGCTGGCGCGGGATCTTATCAATATTGCGGCACAACTCAGCACCCGCCACATGCGCTGTTGGATAGCGATCGTTACCGCTATTGATCAGCTATCGGTGGCGAATACGCGAGAGCAGGCCGAAAGACCGCTCCATGAGCTGCTGATGCGCCTGGCCGAGTTCGATACCCTGAAGCTTTAGTCCCGTCGCGACCCTCGGCTTCGAGACAGGCTCGTCTCATCCGCGCAGCTTAAGGAGTGGGCGTCCAACACCCGCTGCGCATCGATACCCCTACATCGGCGATTTAACATGGGCCACGGAATTCTCGGAAGCCCAGCGATTGATGACCTCGATTTGTTTTGTGGTGATTTTCTCAAGCACCGCCTTTTGCTCTGCCCACTGGGCAGCGAGATCGTCAAAGCGCTCCCTGGCACCGGAGGTGACCGGCGCTCCACCGCCTTCTACAACTCCCAGTAGGTGTCGTAGCTGGCCATCGATCTTCATCACCCAGGCGTCTTCATCTTCAAGAGTCTGGTGTCGTAATTCGGTGATACCGGATTCCCAGACGTTGATTGCATCGATCGTCGCCGTCGCCATTGCTTGCAGTGACGTGTCGTCGTACTCGCCTTGTAACGCCTCTATTTGGGTGCGCGCCTTGCGAGCGCCATCCAGGGCAAACATGACCTCGGTTAAAACACCGGCGATGCGGTGCTGCATATCAACCCACGCTGCAGTTTCAGCTTCGCTGGCCTCAACCCGTGGATCAGGGAGCAACTCGACAGGAATGGTCGACACCTCGTCGCCTGCCGTTACCCGAACCGTGTAAGCGCCCGGTGCTACTGCGGGGCCTCCATAGCCATCGAACAAAAAGTGCCCGTCGATACAGGGAACATCATTGGCGTGCAGATCCCAGTGCCATCGCTGTAAGCCCGCTTCCTTGGACGGGTACTCGATCGTGAACGGACTTCTTGGATCCATGCCAGCCAGCATGCAGCGGTCGTGATCAGTTTCCTCACTGCTGTAATGGCGTACCAGATCTCCCGCCGCATCAAAAACATCAATAGACAAGGCCTCATCGTCAGCCAGCGCATTCTTCTGGTGATAGTAAATGGGCAGGTGCGGCGAGGGATTTTCTCCCGTGGTTCCTCCACCGCGATTTGAAGGTCTGCCCAGGGCGAGGGCGGGTGGTGTGTAGCTGTGCAACCCCCCTGAAACATCGCTGGAAAACGCTTCACGGAGCACGAACAAATCATCCAAGACCCAGAACGCACGGCCCTGAGTTGCCAGCGCCAGTGCATCCTCTCGCACACGAATATCGGTGATCGGTACCGCGGGCAAATTGAGGTCTACACGCTCCCATTCTCCGCCGCCATCCCGAGAGAGAAATAGTCCTTTCTCTGTGCCTGCGTAAAGCAAATCAGCAACAAGTGGATCCTCTCTGACTACCCGCACGTAGGCCCCTTCAGGCAGCCCATTATCAATGCGCTTCCAGCGTTTGCCGTGATTATCGGTACGGTAAATATAGGGAGAAAAGTCGTTGAGCTTGTAGCCGGTCACCGCCGCATACGCCCTGCCCTCTAAATGCGGAGAGAGCTCAATGGCATTAATCATGGCTTCGCCGCGGTGTGGGGGAGATACATCGTCCCAGCTCTGGCCGCCATCGCGAGTCAGATGGAGTAAGCCGTCATCCGCACCTACCCAGATTGTCCCCTCGGCATTCTCGGACTCAACGATGTAGTAAATGGTGTGGTAATACTCGGCACCTACGTTTTCCGGGGTCAGGGGCCCACCGTTACGGCCCAAGTGCTCCTCGGCATTGCGGGTAAGATCAGGGCTGACTTCTTCCCAGCTCATGCCGCGGTCACTGCTCTTTAGCAGGTACTGAGTACCGTAATAGATCGTTGAATGATCATGGGGCGAGGTAATGACCGGTGGATTCCAGTTGCTGCGATACTTGAGGTTCTTGGCATCTTCGCCGTACACCCTCTCTGGGTAGGGCACGATAGATCGCCTCTTTTGCGTCTTCTCATTGAACTCAGTGAGGGTGCCGTTGATGGTTGTGGCGTAAATAAGAGACGGATCGTCGGGATCAAAAGCGATGTGCGCACTCTCACCGCCGCCCACCGCATGATAGTCATCGCGGCCAATAGAACCGTCCCAGGCCCAGGCGGCGATGGACACCGTTGAATTGTCCTGCTGACCACCATACAAACGCCAGGGTGTCTGGCGGTCCGTACTCAGGCGATAGAACTGTGCCGTGGGCTGGTTATGCAGGGTCGACCAGGTCTCGGCACCGTCGAGAGATACCGTTGCCCCGCCATCATTACCGTTAATCATGTAGCGGCTGTCATTGGGGTTAATCCAGTGATCCTGATGATCCCCGTGGGGCGTTTTAATCTTGCTGAAGGTTCTACCGCCGTCGATGGACTTCATGAGCGGAACATTGAGTACCCAAACTGTATCGGGGTCATTGGGATCAGCGGTGATGTGGATGTAGTACCAGGCCCTGCTGTGCAGGACTCTGTGGGGATTGATATGCGCCCAGGTCTCGCCAAAGTCATCGCTACGCCATAGTCCACCCTCGCCGAAATCCGCTTCAATAATGGCGTAGATCCGCGAAGGCTGGCTGGCAGGCACGTCAATGCCGATTTTGCCGACTAATCCAGGCAGCCCACCCTCGAGCTTCTCCCAGTTATCCCCACCGTCCGTAGATTTATAGATGCCACCGCCCTCGCCGCCGGATTTAATAAACCAGGGCTTACGACCGTGATGCCACATGGCTGCGTAAAGAATGCGTGGATTTGTGGGATCTAAAGAAATGTCCGTGGCGCCGGTATCGGCATTCACCTTGAGTACGTGCTCCCAGGTCTCACCACCATCGCGGGTTCGGTATACACCGCGATCCTCATTGGGTGACCAGATCTGCCCCTGCACAGCGACCCAGGCGGTATCGCGATCCGTCGGGTGTACTTCAATTTTGGCAATCTGTCCTGCTTTGGGAAGTCCCATGAAAGCGAAGGTTTTGCCGGCATCGGTGGATTTCCAGAGACCTTCACCCTGACTCGTGGTCACGCCGCGGATCGGCGCCTCACCCGTACCGACATAAATAACATTGTGGTCCGAGGGCGCGACAGTAATAGCGCCGATGGTGCCTACGGGAATCTGTCCGTCAGAAATGTTCTCCCAGCTGTTACCCGCGTTATGCGTCTTCCATACCCCTCCACCGGCAGCGCCCATGTAGTAGGTATGGGGATCTTCGGCGATGCCAGTTACGGCGGTGACGCGACCACCGCGCCAGGGCCCTACAAGGCGAAACTCCAGTCCATCGATGAGCGAAGGCTCCACCGCTGCCTGGCTCAGGAAGGCCGGTGTTAGCAAACACAGCACGAGGGTGCTGCTCATAATCCCGCGAAGGACTTTTGGCATGGGGGTTTCTCCAATTAGAGAGCGCTAGGCACAACTACAGGTGCGCGACACATTAGCTGGATTTGCAGACCAGCTCAATTCCAGAGCGACTGTCCGAAGTAACATCTCACAGGTATAAGTCAGGTTTAGGGCGCGGGGACCGTGCGGGGCCGATCATCTGCGCACCATCGAACACGCCACTTTCGTAAGCCCGCCGGCGCCCTTTCCATGCAGCAGCGAGCGAGGATACTGCGCCGCGCCTGATAGGTTTTTTTCAACCGCTAGCGAGCTTGAGGCGAGGCTTTTGTTTTTGTCTTGGCGTTGGTCTTAGTCCTAGCGTTGGTCTTTGGTTTGGCTTTGGTCTTTGGTTTGGCTTTGGTCTTTGTCTTCGTTTTGACCGACGCGCGCCTGCGCGCAGGCCTGGCCTTCAGGCCTACCGCATCTTCCAATTCCTGGAGCGCATCTTCCATGTAGTCAATCAGGCGCTGCACCTGGGGAACGCTGCGGCGGCAGGCGATGATCCCAAAATCCACCTGATCGGCGTAACTCACCAGCGTAATGTTCAGGGCCATACCGTCGGTGATGATGGAGAGCGGGTACGAGCCGTCCATACGCGCGCCATTCCAGTACATGGTCTCGCGCATCCCCGGTACGTTAGAGATGGTGAGGTTGTAAGGCGGCAAATGCGAGATCATACCCAGCGGCAACAGCAGCATTGACGGCGCTGACATGGCCATGGTCAGGAGTTCGACTTCCTTGGGGGACATGCCTGCGTAGTTAGCCTTGCCCGCTTCAACGGAGGCCTTGATGGCGGAGAAACGCTGTATTGGGTCGGCGATGTTTGTTGCCAGGTCCGCGGTGATACCGGCCACAGCATTGCCGGAGTCCACGTCCCCCGCCTGACGCAGGGACACCGGGACCAGAGTCTTCAGGGAGTCTTTTGGCAACTCGCTGTGATTCAGCATGTACTGTCGCAGTCCACCGGCGCACATGGCCAGCACCGTGTCATTAAAGGTGGCGTCAAAGGCCTTTCCTACAGCCCGGATACGCGCGAAAGACCAGGTCTGGGCGACAAAACGACGTGCTGCGTCGATCTTGCCGTTGAGGGAGCTGCGCGGCACCTTATGGTGGGGAATGGCCAGATCGCTCTTGCGGCCGGTCCAGGCGCCGGCAATGTTTTTCAGTGCGTTAAAAGCATTGGCGCCGCTGCCGTAGGTGGACTTGAGTATATCGGCCACCGTGCGTACCTCGGCGTCCGTATACTCGGCCTGCCGACCCTCCCTGAGCGCTTTTCTGTAGCTCTCCCACGACGCCAGGGAGAGCGGCGATTCGCTACGCATCGCATCCGGGTCGGACGACAACATACTGCGGGTCACGTGGATAGATCTGGCGCCATCGACGGCCGCATGGTGGGTCTTGGTGAAAATCGCGAACTGGCGGTTTTCCAATCCCTCGATCAGGTGCATCTCCCACAGGGGTCGGCTTCGTTCCAGCAGTGTGCCGTGCAGGCGACCTACCAGATTGAAAAGCTCGCGGTAACGGCCGGGGCTTGGCAGTGCCGAGTGGCGGATGTGATAGTCCAGATCCAAAGAGGGGTCCGGTTCCCAGTAGACGTTTCCTGCCGCACCCAGGCGTCCGGTCTTGATTCGATCACCGAAGGGTGGCAACAGAGCGTCGGCATCTTTCAGATTGTCGGCTATGCCCGCAAGAAACTCCTGCACCTCAGCACCGTCGGGAAGGGTGAACAGGCTGACCCCCGACACGTGCATGGGCATTTCACGACTCTCCCCGAGAAGGAAGCCTTTGTCGACCATCGAAAGTTTTTTCATATTATTCTCCCATCCGCTTGTCAACAAAGGACTGGCGGGAAGCAACCGTGGCCCGGTTCAGACTGGGAGTATATACAAGCCTTGGCGATCCAGGGTTGTCGGCGCGGCTCCCGACGGATCTTCGAACAATTGTTCGCTGAACCTAAACGAAACGCCCCTATTCAGAGTCGACCTCAAAACGAATCGCCTTGCCCGCAGCCACTTTAGACCGCACACGTCCCTCATCCACGGTTACGGTGCCGCTGACCAGCACAAAATCGATACCCGTGGTGGGCAGCATTCCCTGCGCGTAGGTCGCATTGTCCGTCACAGTCTCAGGATCGAAAACCACGATGTCAGCAATCATGCTTTCTTGTAGCCGACCGCGAACGTCCATCGCAGCGAGCCCTGTGGCGCCCAAGTGTTTTGCGGGGCGATAGCTCATTGCTGCAAGTACGTGCATGAGTGGAATCCCCTCCTCGCGAGCGATGCGCAGCGTTCGCCCGCGAGCACCTGCGGTGCGGGGATGCCCGTTGGGGAGCGCATTGTAGGGTGTATTCCAGTCAAAGGATGACGAAATAGGCATGCCGTCAGACCCCATGGTGATCCCCTCCATGCGCAGCCAATGGGGAATAGTTTCTGCAGACATTTTGTAAATAACGATGCCCCGAGCCGGGTCTTTCGCCATCATCTCGTGATAGCTCTCCTCGGTAAAAAAGCTATTTGTCTGCGGATCGAACAAGGTATCTTCGTAACGATTACCCAGTTCTTCTATCCAAAACTCCGGCTTCAGAAACACGGCGTTCAGAGTGGTCGAACCGGCTGCATAGGGATAAATCTCCCCCCACACGTTAAGCCCGGCATCGCGCATACCCAGGATGAGGTCCTGCACCAGCTCCCAGCCAGGGTTATTGAAGTGCATTACCATCAAGGGCGCTTCGAGGGCTGCCGCGTTTGCCATTACCTCCTGAACGCCGTTGGGCACCGTCGTTTCTGTACCCGGGGTGTGCCGCGTGTGTACGCTGCTGACGCGCCCCCGATGGGCCGCAACTTTTTGTGCCTCATACATTTCTCTGGCCGACACCCCAGGCATGTATCCAACGGTAGAACCCAATGCGACAGCGCCGGCCGCAAGCCCCCTATCGATTTCCTGGAGGATGGCATCAAGCTCACTTTCAGTAGGGGCTCCCAATGCCCAGCCATCGCCGCCCGTTCGACTAATGGCGGCTTCGCTCACATCAATCGCGCGGACCCCATCAAGCACCAGAGAGCGCGCCAGCTCGTGACTGGAGGCAGTGCCAAAATTGAGCTGCGTTTTACCCTCACGGGCCTCGTACCATTCAGTGACGGCGCTACCGAGGGTGCCATACTCCAAATCCATGGCGGTGGTGAGGCCGTCGCGCAGCGCCAGTTTATACGCCATGGGGCTATTGCCGTGTAAATGGGGATCTATGAAGCCCGGCGCAACCACTTTGCCACTGGCGTCGATAACGCGATCACCGCTCAGCGGCTCTTCCGAGATCTTTGCGATTTGATCCCCGGTGATACCAACGTTCAACACCTTATCGAGCCCCGTCTCGGGATCCATGACCCGGCCATTGCTGATCACCAGATCATAAGCACCGACTGCCGCGGCGTATGCGAAGACCACTGTGGCAAAGGCTGCAACAGGGATTCTTTTCTTTATCAGTGTATCCATGGTCGCCTCCGGGGCGGTTATTGCCTGGTACGTATTCTTGAGTGGCCGAAGAGAAGCAAAGGGGCCACGTAAACGATGGCAAATCCCACTGCCATAGCCGAATAGCCTCGGGCGATAAGTGAAATGATGCCCAGGGACGCAAAGCCCGCGCTGATACCCAGGGCTGCTATAGCAATCAGCGCCCTTGGCCAGTGCCCCATACCATCGTCTCTCTCAGGCGTTAGCGCAAACTCGACACGCTCAATCACGCCCTGAACAAGTCCCGCGCCGGTTTGGGCAAGGGTACCCAAAAGCGCGACCAGGTAGAGGGGCAACATCCAGGAAGGCGCGTACTGCTCGATCATCCAATACACGGGCACGGCTTCGTCCAGAATCTCTGGCAGGCCAAGAAAGAAGCTGAAATGAAACATAGCTGCCGGCAGCATGACTAAAGCAGCCGTAACGGCACCGCAGCCAAATGCCTCTTTGCGCGTCTCGATGCCGCGCACCGCAAACAGCAATACCGGCGCCAGGGCTACGTTGTAAAGCGCATAGAGCGATCCGCCCTTTAGCGCACCCGGCACCGCCTCCACGCTAAGTGGCACATCGACAGCGTTGCCGTTAAATTGCTGCAACACAAAGACAAAGTACAGCAGGAACACACCGTACATTGCGAACATCCAAGCGGTCAGAATCCGCTCAAGGACTTCCCGCCCAAAGAACACCATAGCGGCAACCACGGCCAGCATCATGGTCAAGCCCAGGTACTCAGGAACGCCAAAGCGTGATGACAGAATGTTCCCCGCTGCGGAGCTAAGCACGCCAAGCACAAGAAAAAAAAGAAGTAGATACAGAAGCTCAAAGGTCCACCAGAAAGGGCCGATCAACTGGCGGAAGAATTCCCGGTACTCGTAGGTTCCCATGCGCCGGGCGAAGTCAAAGGTCAGTCCAAAGACCACGGCAAAAAGGAGAGTGGACACCAGAACACCCAACAAGCCCTCGCCATTACCATAACGAGAAAAGTACTCGACGACTTCGCGACCCGTGCCGTAACCGCCACCCATAATGACGGACACGAACACCGCGGGAGGCATGACGTAAACCTGAAGCCAGCGACTCATAGGCGTTGCTCACAAAACCTCAAACCATTCGTAACGACGCAGCGCAAGGTCGCCTTTGCCAATGGCTTGTACCGCGTTCAACCATTGATATCGCTCATCGGAGGTCTCAAACACCGGAGCCACGACAATAGGAGCGGACCCCAGCCCCTTTGTGGCATCCGAGCGCCCCTGGTACTGAAGATAGATCAGCGCATCGTCGTGAGTACGCAGCGTTGCGCGCACATCGATCTTGGCGACCCCACATCCAATCGTCAACCAATCGGCGGCTGCAGACCCCTCCAGCTCTGCCTGCAGGCGGTCACCTGTCAAAGTCATCGCCTCGATATCGGCTATCAGGCGTTGACCGCTGGGCCCGTGGCCAATCAACGAGGGCTCACGAATAACAAGGTCTACGGTACACAACGGTCGAAGTGTTATCGCTAGGGATTCTGGCAGGGACATCTTATCTCCTCATGTCAAAACAGCTATTTAACTAAGCGCAGCAAGTCTGGCTAGCAGTATATGGGGTATTGGAGAAGTATCACGGTGTTGCATGCATGGAGAGCGCGACGAGGGAAGGTGCGATTGGGCAACCGGTCTCAGCGAAAAGACACCGGGCTTCCAACACAGAAGGTCAGGCAAACCTCTTCGAGCCTTAAAAACTAGCCAGCAAAGAAAGTGCTGATGGCCAAAGGTACAACGCTGGCAGCAATCACTGCCAGGATGGCAGCCATCACATTCAGCTTGACGTCCAGACCAGAGAGTCGCTTCTCAATGTAGAGGTCCTGCTTGGCAAAGCGCGATTCCAGCCGCGCTTCTAGTCTCGCTTCCTGTTCCGAAAATCGAGCATCGAGGTAGTCCTTGGTGACAAGGTTGTCGACGTAGAATCCGAACGTTTCTGCCATGAGTTCAGCCTGTGCTTCCGCTTGTATCTCGGGAACCCCCGCCTCCTTAAGACGACGGGCGAACCGCAGTGAATCAAATGCCATTGAACTCATGATACGCCCTGATTGCAGACTGAGGATAGTATCTGCTGGTCGGCGGGTTAGGTGTACATCGGATTCGGGCAGGGGGCGGATTGGTCTTGCTGGTAAGCGAGAAGGAGGGAACGGGAACGGCATCGCGATACTGAATACTAGGATTAGGGAAGGATTGATTCGAACAGCCTAAGGGCTGTTCTCACCCCTTCGGGGCGAGGTCCCTAACGACCTCGTCCAAACAGCTCCTTTGGTCGCTGTTTGTCGAACCAAAGATTCTCGTCTATCCGCCTTATCTGACAGATACAAAAAAGGCCCCATTCGGGGCCCTTTTTGTATCTGGCGGAGAAGGAGGGATTCGAACCCTCGATACGCTATTAACGTATACGCCCTTAGCAGGGGCGCGCCTTCAGCCACTCGGCCATCTCTCCGTATAACTGGATCTACTATCCCATCGACCCCGAAAAAGGTCAGTGTGAATTCATGCCAGGAGTCGAACACAAAAAGCACCGGTGCCCCGGGATTTTAGAGGGTGTAACACCTGCAAGCCGATGAAATCGCTACCGCGAAATCATTGATTGAAAAACACTGTTTATGAGTCGTATAAACACATTGTAAAAATTGGTGCGCTGGGAGGGATTCGAACCCCCGACCGCCTGGTTCGTAGCCAGGTACTCTATCCAGCTGAGCTACCAGCGCAAAGAACGCGTATTATCATGATGTGACTAGGTCCCGTCAACTTGCTTCTCGCTTAACTCGCGATTAGACCCCATCAATTCACTCTTGAGCCCCACTAATCTCATGATTTGCCCTCATCTGAAAGTAACCACTGTGAATCGCCGCCATCAATATTACACAATTCACTAAATAATCGACGGAAGCTGTAATATTCGGCTCACTAGGATTACACTGGAAGCACCTCATCTGCGATGCTTATATCTTGCGAAGCCAGTTATGAAACCCGTCAACATCATCCTCGACCTACTGCGCACTTATATGGAGCGCGGTACTAGCGTCGCGAATATTATGGCCACCGGCGCCATGTTTGGTTGCAGCGAAAACCAGATGCGAGTGAACCTGTCGCGACTGACCGCAAAAGGTTCAATTGTTAACTTTGCCAGAGGCGCTTATCGCTTGGCTGAGGCTCTCGATCCAGTAAATGACTTTATAGAATCCTGGCGACTCGGCGAGGACCGCACCAAACCATGGACACACACCTGGCTCCTCGCTGCCAGTAGCGCCAATGCGGACGCTAACAACCAGAGCCGTCACCACTGGGCATTGTACAGCCACGGTTTTCGACCCGCGTCTTCTGAGTGCTGGGTTCGGCCAGACAACCTGGCCTTGACTCATCGGCTGCTGGAACAGCGTTTGTTCCAGCTCGGCATCAGTGCCGATACCGTGCTCGCCAGTAATGCTACCATCCATGCCCGTTGGCAGAAGCATTGGCACGCACAGTTCGATGTAGCAGCCCTAACCAAGTCGTACCTACAGACCCATCAATCCTTGAGTGAGAGCATGGCCACCTTGCACCGCCTGCCAAGACAAACCGCGATGAAAGAGACGTTCTATTTGGGCGGCCACGCCATTCAAGTCCTCGCCAAGGATCCGTTATTACCCGCAGAATTTCTTGCAAGCGAGCCTCGACAAGCACTCTGGCAGGCCATGCTCGACTATGACCGCATGGGTCGCGAGCTATGGGCTGACGCCGAGACTGACAAACCTTCTAGTATACCTACCGCAAAATTGGCCTTCCAATAAACTCTGGAGCATTACCGACCGTGCAACCTATTAAAGAATTACTGACCCCAGAAGAATTTCGCCAGGTCACTCAACGTAGTAACTGGCGCGGCGCCAGCATCGTCGGCTTTGACTGGCTGGTGATTATCCTCACCTTCGTTTTGCTTGCCAATTACCCGAACCCAGTCAGCTTATTGATTGGACTTTTTGTCCTTGGTG
Source organism: Congregibacter sp. (assembly GCF_965660375.1). Taxonomy (GTDB): domain Bacteria; phylum Pseudomonadota; class Gammaproteobacteria; order Pseudomonadales; family Halieaceae; genus Congregibacter. Next base: position 24,029 of record NZ_CBFHZO010000024.1, read on the forward strand.
CCAGACAACTGGGCCTCGGCATCATCGTCCACGAGACTGGCCATCAGTCATTATTCAACTCAAGTCGACTGAATGATTTTGCGAGCAAATGGCTCTCGGGGTATTGGGTGTTCTCTGACCGTAAGAGTTACATGAAGACCCATTTAAAACATCATCAATCTGCCGGCACTATTGATGACCCTGACGCACCTAACTACCAGGCATATCCCATCAGTCGAACCAGCCTGAAACGCAAAGTCATTCGCGATCTGACGGGACAGCTAGGCTGGCGCAGAATCAAATCTATCTATCGAGGTGTCAGCCGCCTGAATGAATTAAAGCCGGAGGTTCGAGAATATATGATTCGTAGTATCGGCGTTAACTTGGCGCTGCTCGTCATTCTTACCGCCTTCGGTCACCCCTGGCTTTACCTGGTTTGGATCCTTGCGTTCATGACCAGCCATATGTTGGTCGTTAGAATCCGACAAATTGGCGAGCATGCCGGGGTACCCAACCTGTTAGACCAAGACCCACGTCAGAATACCCGAACACTGTATCTCAATCCGTTAGAGCGCTTTTTGATTGCGCCTCACCAGGTGAGCTACCACCTTGAGCATCACATGCTGGCATCAGTGCCCATATATCGCCTGCGGACACTGCACAATATGTTATTGAACAAAGGCTATTACCAAGACATAAAGTTCCAACATGGGTACTTTAACCTGCTGAAGAA
>NZ_CBFHZO010000025.1:0-5371 GCF_965660375.1 Congregibacter sp.
TTCAGGCCGCGAGCCTGGATCATGCAATCTGGTTTCATCGTCCTGGACGGGCTGATGACTATCTGCTCTACAGCATGGACAGCCCCAACGCAGGGGGTGGTCGCGGGTTTAGCCGCGGGCAGTTCTTTAGCCGCGACGGAAGGCTTGTTGCCTCCACGGCGCAGGAGTCACTGATACGCTTACGACCCAGTTCGCCCTAGCTGTCCTCAAAAGACGCGTAAGCAGCGGCTTCTGGGCGGACCAAGCCACTCGAAGGTACAGGCTCCCTAGTTAACCACAGTGGCCATCTGTTCTCCGAGGGCCTGCACTGCCAGCTGCCCGGAGCTGTCATCGAGGAGCGTTACGGACGCGTTATCAGGCCAGAACACGAGGGTGTCTTTGTGTTCCTGATACCAGCCGACTAGCGCATTGATTACCAGAAAATGCGTGAACACTACGGCGGTACCTGAAAGAGCCTCAGCGGCCTCTACAATATTGTCACGCCACTGGTGTAAGTCTGCTTCTTGCTCCCGCCACTGCTGCCGCATAAAACCCCGGAGCCAATCCTGTCGCTGGACAAGGGGTACCGGTGAGGGAATTTCGCGAAAACGCTCATCAACCCGTACGCTGAGACCGAGGGCGTCGGCAAGGGGCACAGCGGTTTCCTGTGCCCGCTGGAGTGGACTGGTGAGCAGAGAGACCTCGGACAGGGACATGTCAGAGGACGCAAGCTCGCTGTAAAGCAGATCAGCCGTTTTCTTCGCTTGCGCGTGTCCAGGTTCGGACAAACCGGGATCGGGACTTTCCCCCCAGCTCGCCGCCGCCTCGCCATGGCGGACCAGATAAACCCGCTTAGCCCCGCTCATCGATAGCTAACCAGCTTCTCTCCTCGGGCCACAGAGAGCTCTCGAAGGAAAGAGCAATCATTAAAATAGGACAGCGAAATCCGATCGGCACTATAAAAAAGCTGCGTCACCGAACAGTTGAACACCGGCTCATAAAACTGATACGTCGCCGACCCCGGCAGATTCAGTACTGCAGCTGTGAGCGTTGCGATAGTTCCTCCCGAGGTAAAGACCCCGATGGTTTTACCTCCGCCCTGATTGCTGATGATATCGCGAAGCATGCTGTGCACGCCCTCAGAGTAATCCTTCCAGCTTTGAATGGCGGGCTCATCGCACTCGGGAGATACCCAATAGTTAAACACCGCCTCAATGACTTTCTGAAATCGCTTACTCGAGTCCAGCCCCTGATCCACGATAGCCTTGATGTCGGGACGCGTCTCCAGGACCTTGGGCAGCAGAAACTCCAGATGCTCATCATTGCGAACCTCATCCAAACGCACATCTTCCATCACCGGGACGCTTGCAGCCTGCGCCTCCAGCGCCAGGGCAGCGGTATCTTTCTGGCGCTGTAACGAGCCGCTGTAGGCCGCGTCAAAAACCACGCCGGTGCGAGACAGATACTCTCCCGTGAGCGTCGCCTGACGACGTCCCAGGGGTGATAACTCGTCATAATTCTCTGCGCCAAAGGACGCCTGTCCGTGACGAATAAGGTAAATGCTGGCCATCAGGAGTTTCCTAGTAAAGAAGGTTCTTCCTCTCGGGGAAAACGCAGCTTTCTCCGATAGGGATAAAAAGATTCTACGTAACCGCTGCGAATCTGCTCCTGTAGCGACTGCCAGAAGCGCGCCTCGTAGATATCCGAGTGCTTTTCATCAAAGGCTTTTCTGGCCCGCTGGTTCCCCGAAAAAAACAAGCGGAACTCCTCCGGAAAAATATCGTTGGGCCCCACGGAATACCAGGGCTGACTCGCCATTTCTTCCATTTCATTGCGAGGTTCGGGAATGATACGAAAGTTACAATCGGTCAACGGCACAATCTCATCGTAATCGTAGAACACCACGCGGCCATGGCGGGTCACACCAAAGTTCTTCAGCAACATATCTCCGGGAAAGATATTCGCCGCGGCGAGCTGTTTGATGGAGTTGCCATACTCGTCCATCACCTCCTCTACTTCGAGATCCGTAGCATCCTGCAGATAGAGATTAAGCGGCGTCATGCGACGCTCAACATACAGGTGCCCGATGATCAGAGCTTTGCCGCGCTCTTCTATTTGGGACGGCGCCACCGCTTTCAACTCTGTGATCAACTCTTCGGAAAACCGATCACGGGCAAAAGCCAGGTTGGTAAACTCCTGAGTATCAGCCATACGCCCTGCGCGATCCGCGCGTTTAACCAGTCGATACTTGGCTTTCACCTCGTCGTGGGTGACCTCCTTGGGCGGCGTAAAACGATCCTTGATTATCTTAAACACAAAGGGATAGGACGGCAGGGTAAACACACTCATCACCATGCCCTTGATACCCGGGGCGATTACGAACTTGTCGGTGGTGGACTCCATGTGTCGCACCGCTGACCGGTGGTAGTAAGTCTTGCCATGCTTGTTATAGCCCATGGAGCTGTAGATTTCGGAGATCGGTTTGGCTGGCATGAGCTTGGCCAAAAACAGCACGTACTGCGAGGGAATGGTAGCGTCGACCATGAAGTAGGTGCGGGTAAAGCTGAATACCACGCTGACGCGATTGGACCCGAAAAGCACGGTATCTACATACACGCCACCGTCCTCGTTGTGCAGCAGCGGGAGCACGAAAGGCATGCTGTCGGGACCGGATAAAATCCGCCCGACTATATAAGCCCCCTTGTTGCGATAGAAGTGATGGGACAACACCTCCATACGCATGTCTTTTCGGTTGATGTCGAAGTCGGCGATCAGCACCAATTCTTCCTGGAACGCCTCAAGAAGCCGATCCACATCGCGCGTTAAATCCTCGTAGGGAATATTGAAACGATAATCCGTGAGAAGCTTTTCGATGGTACCCCGGAGCGAGTTCTCCACAGAGTAGTAATGCAACACCGGACTACTGTCAGAGAGGGGAATATCCCCCTGTGACGAAAATACAAATGCGTAGTCGTTGCGTACCTGCTCGTGCTCGAATACCGCGTTGTAAACCGAGTTGTAGAAGGTTTCCGCAATCTCAAAGTTATTGTGATTGCGGATCAGCCGCGCGTAAATTTTTCGGGTGTCACGCCAGAATTCGTAATTGCGAAGCTCTTCGCCCGCTACCAGTTCCACAGTGTCGAGAACAAAATTCACCTTGAGCTTGTAAAGATCAATACGCTGGATAGTTGCGGCATGAATACCCAGCCAGTCGGCGTTTTCAAAACGCGAGCGAGCTCCCAGCGTGATATTCTGAAAGTCCGCGAAGTAAGACTCAAAGCCGTTGAGAATTATTCGCGCAAAGCGCTCCCGTCGTTCCACGCTACTCTCTCCTGCTCCCTCTCACTCTCCCACCCGCTTTAACTGTCCCTCGACCCCTGTCCTCAGGGTTCAAAGCGACTAGACTTCCGGATTACCAAACTGGCGACGCAATTTACGCATACCGCCGATCCATCGATCGTAGTCTGCAGTTTTACGCTCGCGATATTTGGCCACTTCCGGATGGGGAAGGATCAGAAACTGTTCCTCTGCCAGACCCTGCACCACCGCGTCTGCAACATCTGCCGGGGTAAGGATACCGTCAACACCTGCAGTGCCTCCCTCCGAATCACCAATCATACGTGTAGCGACTGCCTGGGGGCAGAGACAGGAAACCTTGATTCCCGCATCACCATGGGTGATTGCCAACGACTCGGCAAAGCCTACGGCAGCGTGCTTGGTGGTCGAATAGGCCGCGTCGCCCACCTGACTGAGAAGCCCGGCTGCCGAGGCTGTATTCAGGAAATACCCCTCCCCCCGCTCGATCATGGACGGCAGGCAGGCTCGCGCCGCATAAACATGACTCATCACGTGTATGTCCCACATGGCCTCCCAGGTCTCATTGGGCGCGGAGGTGGCATACCAGGGAGGACCATCCAAAGCGATAATGCCGGCATTGGAGCAGAACAGGTCTATGTGCCCAAACCTGGCAATGACATCGTCCACCATCGCAGCGATTTGCGACTCTTCCCGAACGTTAACCTCATAGGCACTACCGCCCAGCGCGTCGGCTACGGCCTGAGCGGCATCAAGCTCAAGGTCCACAACAACGATCTGTGCAGCTCCGTCTGCAGAAAAGCGCTCGCAGAGCGCCTTGCCAATACCATTGCCACCACCCGTGACAACCACCACTTTGCCTTTTACATCCATCCATTCATCTCCAGAAACAAAAAGGCCCCCAATCGGGGGCCTGGTCAAACGGTAGAAACTTAGGCTGCGTCGCTCATACTGGCAACGTTTTCAGCTGTCTTCGATCCGTAGCTCAGCGCATTAAACTGCGTCTGGTGATGATCGCGATCCCCAAAGGTCGCGTTTATCATCATCAGTCGCTTGGCGTAATGGGCAACATCCAACTCGTCGGTAAGACCCATACCGCCGTGCAGCTGGATGGCCTCTTCAAAGATGTGCTTTCCACACTTGTGGGTCATCACCTTTAACGCATGTAATTCGCGGCGCAAATCCTCATCGCCATTCTCCAATGCGCAAACGGCGCGGTAAAGCATGGACTTTGCCTGCTCATAGGACATAAAAGTATCCACCATACGGTGCTGAAGCGCCTGGAAACTACTGATAGCCGTGCCAAACTGCTCGCGCGTCTTGGTGTATTCCAGGGTCTTGTTGTTGAGCTGACCCATGAGACCCATCGCCTCGCCGCACAGGGCAACAATACCTTCCTGAATAACCTGATCCATGGCTCCGTAGCCGCCATCGAGCTCCCCAAGAAGAGCATCAGCGCTGATGCTGACATCCTTGAAGGTAATATTGGCAACGTTCTGGCCATCCATCAGTCGATAGCTCACGCGCTCTATGCCCGCAGCGTTGGCGTCAACGATAAACAGGCTTATACCCTGGCGGTCGTACTGTTCGCCGGAGGTTCGCGCGGCAACAATCAGAGTGTCGGCGTTCATACCGTTGCTGACAACCACCTTCTCGCCGTTGAGCGTGTATCCACCGTCGGTGGCGGTTGCCGTGGTGAGCATGTCCGCAAGTTCGTAGCGGCTCTGACGTTCGAGGTAGGCGAAGGCGCCCAGCCGGCTGCCGTCGATAATGCCCGGTATATATTCGCCTTTCTGGCTTTCGCTGCCTGCTGCGTTCAGCAAACCACCGAACAACACTACGGTCGCAAAGTAAGGCTCGACGATCAGGCCCTTACCAAACTCTTCCATCATGACCATGAGGTCCACCGGACCACCGCCAAAACCACCGTACTCCTCTGCGAAGGGCACGCTCAGCCAGCCGAGCTCTGCAAAGGTTTGCCAAACTTCACGGCTCATCCCCTCGTCGCTGGCAACGATGCCACGCCGGGTGTCGAAGTCGTAATCGTCCTGAACAAAACGCGCGACGCTGTCACGCA
>NZ_CBFHZO010000026.1:0-2320 GCF_965660375.1 Congregibacter sp.
TCTCCGTGGGCCTCGATGCCGCTGCCATTAAAGAGGCACAGCGCATCGCCCACGCGCATGCGGAGGGCCTTTACGATGTGCCGTGACGGTTCTTTTTCCAACGTGAGCGTGTCGCCCTCGCTCAGCGTTTGCGCGGTAAAAAAACGCGGACGCAGCATGGAGTCCGCTTAAAGTCCCAGATTTCTGCAGATTTGCAGAGTCGGTTGCGCCTGATTCATGGTGTAAAAGTGAATACCGGGCGCTTCGCTCTCCAGCAGCGTCTGGCAAAGCTGGGTAACAACATCAATGCCAAAAGCGCGAATGCTCTCCTGATCGTCGGCGAAGCCCTCCAGGCGTTTGCTGATCCAGCGGGGAATCTCCGCACCACAGTTTTTGGAGAACCGTGCCAGGTTGGCGTAGTTGGTAATGGGCATGATGCCCGCATAGATAGGCTTATCGATGCCGATGGCCGCGCAGCGATCCAAAAAGTAGAAATACGCCTCTACATTATAGAAATATTGCGTGATAGCGCTGTCTGCGCCCGCATCAAACTTGCCCTTGAGATAGTGGATATCTGATTCGTAGCTTTCGGCCTGGGGATGGATTTCCGGGTAGGCGGCCACCTCGATATGAAAATGATCACCGGTGTGCTTGCGGATAAACGCCACCAGCTCGTTGGCGTAGACCAGGCGTGCGCCGCCTCCGGCGCCCGAAGGCAAGTCACCACGCAGTGCGACCAGTCGTTTGATACCCGCCGCTTTGTAGTCCTGTAACAGCGCTGCAATCGTCGCTTCGTCATCCAGGCCAAAGCTCAGGTGTGGCGCAACGTCCAGACTCTGAGCGTTAAGCCCTTCGACAATGCCCCGGGTGTTGTCCCGGGTAGAGCCCCCGGCGCCATAGGTCACCGAGTAAAACTCGGGACCTACGGCCTGTAGCTCCGGGGTAGTAACGTTCAGCAGTTTTTCCCGTCCGGCATCGGTTTTCGCCGGGAAGTACTCAAAGCTGATTGCTGCAGACTTGCTCATTCTGACCTCAGTACTTGTAGTCCTGTCCCTTGAATGGGCCATCTACAGACACGTGAATGTAGTCAGCCTGCTCTTTGGTGAGCCTGGTAACCACGCCGCCGAAGCCTGCCACCATGTGCGCTGCCACTTCTTCGTCGAGCTTTTTGGGCAGAACCTCAACCTTCACGGCAGATTCCTTCATATTGGCTTCCAGGTCTGCAAAGCGACGCTCGAACAGGTAGATCTGTGCCAGTACCTGGTTGGCGAAGGAGCCGTCCATGATGCGTGAGGGGTGACCTGTGGCGTTACCCAGGTTTACGAGACGTCCTTCTGCCAGGAGGATCAGGTGATCGTTAGCAGCCTGGTCACGGTAGACCTTGTGTACCTGCGGCTTGATCTCTTCCCACTGCCACTCACGACGCATGTAGGCCGTGTCGATTTCATTGTCGAAGTGACCGATGTTGCAGACCAGTGCTGCGCTCTTGAGGGCGCCGAGCATACGCGCGTTGCAAACGTTGTAGTTACCGGTGGTCGTTACCAGCAGGTCCGTTTTCTGGAGCAGTTCGCGATCGATGCACTCGTCGCTGCCGTCATCGATGCCATCGATGTAGGGCGATACCACTTCGTAGCCATCCATGCAGGCCTGCATTGCGCAGATTGGATCGGCTTCAGTTACCCGGACAATCATCCCTTCCTGACGGAGCGACAGGGCGGAGCCTTTACCCACGTCACCGTAGCCGATCACGAGCGCGCGCTTGCCCGACAGCAGGTGGTCGAGGCCTCGCTTGATGGCGTCATTCAGGCTGTGGCGGCAGCCGTACTTGTTGTCGTTCTTGGACTTGGTGACCGAATCATTCACGTTGATCGCGGGGATCTTGAGCTCGCCATTTTCCAGCATCTCGTACAAGCGATGGACGCCCGTCGTTGTTTCCTCGGTAACACCATGAATACGGTCGAGCATTTCAGGATACTTCTGGTGCAGCATCAGCGTGAGGTCACCCCCGTCGTCGAGCACCATATTCGCGTCCCAGGGCTCACCATCTTTCAGGATTGTCTGCTCTAAACACCACTCGTACTCTTCCTCGGTCTCGCCCTTCCAGGCGAATACTGGCACTCCTGAGGCGGCTACCGCGGCAGCAGCGTGATCTTGAGTAGAGAAAATGTTGCATGATGACCAACGGACTTCCGCGCCAAGTGCAACGAGGGTTTCGATCAGCACACCCGTTTGGATAGTCATGTGGATACAGCCCAAAATTTTGGCGCCAGCCAGGGGCTGTTCGGCACTGTATTCTTCACGCAGCGCCATCAGCGCGGGCATTTCGCTCTCGGCAATATCC
>NZ_CBFHZO010000027.1:0-2419 GCF_965660375.1 Congregibacter sp.
CACTTCCCGCAGAGCGTAATGGAGGAGATGAACAGCGCGGGGATCCACGGCGCGCTCGTATTCGGTGATGTTGTTGCGCAGTATCTCACCCCTCCGGTTGACGATGGAAAGAATACTGCGAAGAGGCGTGCGTGTGCCGTCCACGGCAATCGTCTGGTAGACCCGCGCCATCATCAGAGGTGAGTACTCCCCCGCGCCAAGGACGAGTGAGGGCACTCTCGGCACGTCCTGCCGCAGGCCCAGGCGTTGCAGCATATCCACCACCGCCGGAAGTCCGATTTCCATGCCCAGACGGGCCGTTGCCTGGTTGTAGGACTTGGCCAGGGCGCGATGGAGTAAAACATCACCGTGAGATTCACGGTCAAAGTTACGCGGCGCCCAGACATCCCCATTAGGTCCGGCCACACGCAGGGAAGAATCATCCAGCGGTGTTGCCAGGGTGTACGCCTCCGGCTGCTCCAGCGCCGCCAGATACAGTGCCGGTTTTAGCAGAGAGCCCGCTGGACGCCGCGCATCCAGGGCACGGTTAAAGCCCGTGGCCCGCGGCTTGCGCCCGCCCACAACTGCCACCACCTCACCGTTAACAGTTCGCGTCACGACGCTTGCGGTCTGTAGATCTCCCGCGGGATTGAGCGCGTCCATGATGCGCGTGGTGCTGCGCTCCAGTTGCTCCTGGAGCCGTGGGTCGAAGGGCGTGAAAATACGCAGCCCCGCCGTGGCGTAATCCTCCTTGCGGTACTGCTCCGTCAGATGCCGTCTCACGAGATCCAGATAAGCGGGGAAGGTGTCGGAACGGCGGGAACCACCCACCGAGAGCGGCATAGCCTGAGCGACCACCGCCTGCTCCTCGTTGATCACCCCCTGCTCCGCCATAACCTCAAGAACCAAATCCCGGCGCTCCCGTGCCCGGCGTGGATTGCGACTGGGATTATAAAAACTGGGACCGCGGATCATACCGATGAGTAGCGCCTGCTGATGCAGTCCCAGCTCCTCGAGGGGGCTGTCGAAATAATGCTGCGCCGCGAGCGCAAAGCCATGAATCGCCCGGGGGCCATCCTGACCGAGATATACCTCGTTCATGTAGCTCTCGAGAATCTCCGGCTTCTCGTAATGCAGCTCTATGAGCATGGCCATAAACAGCTCAATAAGCTTCCGCTTGAGTGTTCGCTCGGAACTCAGATAGTAATTTTTCACCAGCTGCTGCGTAATGGTGCTGCCGCCGGCAACCACCCGCCCCGATCGCATATTGCCCAGCGCGGCGCGAACGATACCCGTGGGCGAAAAGCCCAGGTGGGAGTAAAAGTTGCGGTCCTCGATGGCCAGCAAACCACCCTGTAGCGTTTCAGGCACCTCCTCGAGGCGCAGGAGGAGACGGTCCTCGCCGTGCGCAGGGTAAATCCCGCCCATCTGGAGGGGCTCAAGACGCAGAATATCCAGCTCATCGCCAGCGCTGGTTAATCCCTTAAGACTGGCAGCGGAAAACTCCAGCGTCGCGAGGCGTGCCGGTTCGCGGCCGTCGGGGAAAACAAAGCCCCGGCTGTGAAGCCGCACACGACTGCCAAAGACCTCGTACTCACCGCGATCGCGCACGCGGCTCACTTTGCGATACCCGAGGCGCTCCAGCTCACCCAGGACCGCAGCCTGGGGTAATCGGGCGCCCACAAACAGCTCCAGAGGGCGCGCGAAGACCTGCGCAGGCAGCGCATAGCGCTTGCTTTCAAAGGTGTCGGTTATCAGGGCGTTGAGATAAAACAGTCCGACGACAACCACACAGACAAAAACGGCGATTAGCTTGCGCAAAAAAGAGAGGAAGCGTTTCATGGCCGCGCAGTGTACTTCGCGGCGTATTAAGCAGCCACAGGCAGCAGGCGCAGATAGCGTCCCATTGCGCGTCTACCCTACACATCATCGGGCAAGATGCGCATAATGCCGCGCTCAAAGGGATACAGGTGACAACATGAAACAGTTCAAAGTGTATGGACTGGGCGCAGCGCTGGTAGACACCGAGATTCGGGTAGACGATGCCCTGCTTGCGGAACTCGGCGTCGAGAAAGGCCTGATGACGCTGGTGGACGGTAACCGTCGCGGGGAGCTGCTCCGGGCCCTGGATGGACACCTGGTAGAGGCCAGCCACGCCAGCGGCGGCAGCGCGGGCAACTCCGTGATTGCGACGGCGCTGTTTGGTGGCAATTGCTTTATGACCTGTCGCGTAGCTGATGATGCGGATGGACGCATCTATCTATCGGATCTCCGGGACGCCGGCGTGAGCTTTCCACCACCGGCAAACACCGACGACCCCACGGGCAAGTGCCTGGTGCTCGTCACCCCCGATGCGGAGCGCAGCATGAACAGCTTTCTGGGGGCCTCCGAAAGCCTCAGCATAGAACAGCTGGATCCCGAAGCCATCAGGAATTCTGAA
>NZ_CBFHZO010000028.1:0-33747 GCF_965660375.1 Congregibacter sp.
ACTTTCGGGAGGTGGGGGTGTGCCCCGTTTGGGGTATCTGGGTTTACTGCTCTTCGGTCGCTAGCTTTTCGATGCGCCGTTGTTCCATGTTGTAGATCTCCAACCAATCGATGGGACTCGAGAGGGGCTTTTCAGTCAGACGTTGCAGATGGGCGCCCACACCCCACCGTCGTGACTCAGATAAACCCCTCTCGCTTGGGCGATCACTAATGATGTCGGGCTGCCCGGGAAGGTAGGGGGGCGTATCTTTGGAGAAAACGGCGGGCCCTTGAAAATGCTGACTGCTAGCGATGTCAGCTTCAATGTCTAAAGAGTCCTGCTGGCAGCGTCTGGCGCCAACGGTCAATGCCCGCTGGACGTTCATCATGCCTTGACCTTGCACAAAAGGAGAGTAGGCATAGCGGCCATCAACCTCAATTGCCGGCTCAGCGCTGGTTATGAGCATGCATTTCAGCTCATCATTACTAAGTCCAGGCTCCACCTGCAGCATCAGCGCCACAAGCCCCGATACAAGCGCCGTGGCTTGTGATGTGCCCGTCATTACAAACTCCCCGCTCTGCAACAAATACTCCGGAAGCTGCCGACTTAAAGATGAACCGGGCCTGATGATGCCGGAGATGTGCCCGCCCATTGCGACAAGGTCCGGCTTTATGTGGCCCATAGGTGTTGGGCCCCGAGACGAAAAGTCCGGGATGTAGTCGTCATGGCGAGTTTTCTCTGTCCATGAGTCGGTAACGGCACCTACGGTAAGTAGATAGGGAAGATTGCCTGGAGAGCCGACGGTCATTGGCTCTGGGCCTTCGTTGCCCGCAGCCGCCGCAATAAAAATACCCGCCTTCCATGCTTGCATCAGTGCCTGATTCACCGGGTCATTCCAGTACGGCCATCGGGGTCGTGCAGCGAAGGACAGGTTCAGTACCCGGATGTTCAAGCGTTCGCGATTGTCCACAATCCACTGCACCCCCCGAACAATGTCCAGAAACCCAGCCTTACCTGACTCACCAAAGGCTTTTACTACGGCCAGCTTGGCATCCGGCGCTATACCTCGATAACTGGGCCGCGCTGTGTCATTGCGTGTGACCTCGCCGCTGCGGGCCAGAACGCTGGTCATGTGCGTGCCGTGGCCGCTATCGTCAAATGCCTCGTCGACTTCGACGCCGGCTATTGCGTCATAGCGGGCTAGCACCCGTTCTTCGCCTTGGGTATCCAGCCTCAATTCAGGGTTTGCCTCCCACAGCCCGGAGTCGAGTACTGCCACCGTAATGCCACGTCCGGTAACCCCGTGGCTGTGCAAAAGTGCTGCGCCACTGACCGTGGGGTAGTAGCTGTCAAGCAGAGGTTCGGAGTAGCTGGGTACCAGCTCGGTGATGCAGTCATCATTGACGCGGGCCTGCAATATCAGCTGGCTTTGCAGCGCATCACTGGCCCTGGGCGAATTCTCAAACTCAAGACGCAGGTCGACGGATTTTCCTGGCTTGAGCTCGAGCGGCTGCTCTCCCTGCCATACAACGTCTCGTGCGCTGCCCGGGTTCTCCTTGATAATCAGCCTCGATGAATCCCAGTGCACGGATTTGAGCGTTCCGAGTTCCGATGGCCAGGAGAGGTTGCCCTGGGCGACGTGCAACGGTTGCTCAGACTTGTTAAACAAGCGCCAGGATGCGACCCCGCCTTGCCAACGCAGTTCAATGGCCGCGCGCAGTGGACACTGGCCCAAATCAGGCGCTTCCGGCTCCGGTTCCCACGCCAGATCGTCGATGATACGGCTAATACTAGGAGTCTCTTCCTTGATGGCAGATAGCTGGTCAGCGTCCATCCGCGCTCCCACGGCACTGATGATAGGCAGGTCGTGAGTGACCTTTGCTCCGTGCCGGTCGATACTTTGCACAATGGCGTCTAGATCTGATCCCTGCAGCATAACCAGCAGGTCTTCGCCGCTCGCATGCGCGGTCTCATTTGACGCCATGACAAGGGATGCAGGCAGTAAACAGAACAAAAAGGGCAAAATCGCCGCGCAGAACAACGGGGCGGTGCTCTGGTTAATCCATGGGCGCATGGGTCTTATTTCCGGGACTTCCGCACTCGTTCAATCGTATCTGAATAATCCTGACTGATGGCGTTGGGCACATCCTCGGGATACAGGGGGCGGGCAAAGTAAAAGCCCTGCATAAGGTCGACGCCACGCTCGGCCAGATAGGCGAGCTGCTCTTCGGTTTCGATGCCCTCGGCGATGGAACGCATGTTCAGGGTTTTGGCCAGTGCGATGATCGCATCCACAATAGCTGCGCCATCGGCGCTGTTCATATCAGCCACAAAGCTTTGATCGATCTTGAGGGTGTTGATGGGGAAGCGTCTCAAATAGCTCAGGGACGAATAACCCGTACCAAAGTCGTCTATGGCAAGATCCAGCCCGAGAGATTTCAACTGCGACAGCTTAAGGATGTTGCTCTCGCCATCGGTCATGATGGCGCTTTCGGTCAGCTCCAACTCCAGACGCTCAGGATCCAGGCCTGAGCGCGATAAAAAGCCCTCCACGTAGTGGAGCAGGTCCGGTTGGTTGAACTGCAGCGGTGAGATATTCACGCAGACACGGAAGCTTGCCAGGCCGATGGAATCCCAGTAAACGCAGTGGCGCGCTACTTCCTTGAGTACCCATTCGCCGAGCTCGATAATCTGGCCGGTACTTTCAGCCACAGGGATAAAGTCCGCCGGTGAGATCATGCCGCGCTCTGGGTGTTTCCAGCGCACCAATGCCTCGAGGCTGACTACTGCACCCGTGACCGTCTCCACCTGTGGTTGATAGTGAAGCTCCAGCTGATTCGTGCGCATCGCCTCCCGAAGATCTTCCTCCAGTTTGAGGTGCTCCACCGAGCGCGCGTTCATTTCCTCGTTGTAAAAGCGGAAGCAGGCTCGGCCATCGGCCTTCGCCGCGTACATGGCGGTGTCTGCATTGCGCACCAGACTGTCCGCATCCTGGCCATCCTGAGGAAACATGGCAATACCGATACTGGGTGTCACCACCGGGTTGTGCGTTTGTAGTGCAATAGGCTCCGAGAGCGTCTTCATGATGCGAAGGGCAATGCGCTCAACATCATCGGTATGCTGCACATCGGCGAGCACTACCGTAAATTCGTCGCCACCCAGTCGGGCAATTTCTGTGTTGCCGTCGTGCTTCTGTTCGTCCTCGGCGCTGCCTTCCGTGTAGTAGCTGATCGCATCATCTTCTCGCAGCTCATTGATCAGCCGCTTGGAAATCTCTACCAGAAGGCGGTCACCGCGACCGTGTCCGATGGAGTCGTTGATACGCTTGAAGTTATCGAGGTCGATGAAGAGCAGGGCTGAAAAGGAGTCCAAACGCTGTGAGCGCTTGAGAATCCGGTTGAGCTGCTCATTAAAGCTGCGACGATTGGGCAGGCTGGTCAGAGGGTCAAAATACGCAAGGTAACGGAGCCGGTCCTCCTGGCGTTTGAGGCTGTTGAAGGCATTGCTTGCACGCAGCATGTATTGAACGTCGCGTCCCAGCAGTGACCAGTTAACAGGTTTGGTTTTGTACTGCGTAGCCCCCGCGTCAAAGCCGTCATCGATGGATTTCCGGTCATCAGAGCCGGTGACAATCATAATGGGGACGTTTTCCCCCTGAGGCATCGCGCGTATCCGCTGACAGACTTCCAGGCCGGTCATGCCGGGCATTTCCACATCGAGAAAGACCAGGTCCGGGCGCTCGCGAACAAAAGCCTCCAGCGCTTCGTGACCGTCTGCGGCCTCTACAACGATCATGCCCTCGGATTCGAGGCATTGACGGCTCAGTAGACGCACGTTCATGTCGTCATCTGCGACTAGAATCGTAGCGCGTTGTCCCGGCTGGAAAACCTCGTTGGACATAACTTAGAGTCGTTATAGAAGATAAGAAAGGCTATCATTGTGACGTGCTAATGCCCAGCACTGCCTGAGTGCAGAGACGACGAATATCTATGCTCTGTGCTACCATTTTTATGTTGTTATTCCCATAGGTTCAGCATGACTATCGCCTCCGATCGTCTGCAAGCGATTCGCGAGCAGGTCCAACATCACCTTGATAAAGATGCCGCGAAGCAATTGTCGCCGGAAGAGCGGCGCGTGCTTATTGCCAAAATCAAGGAGCAGCTCACGGCACATAACGCCGTAGTAGTGGCTCACTACTACACCGCCCCCGAGATTCAGGCCCTTGCGGAAGAGACCGGTGGCTGTGTGTCGGATTCCCTGGAAATGGCGCGCTTTGGTCATGACCATCCGGCTGAGACCCTGATAGTCGCGGGTGTTCGTTTTATGGGGGAGACTGCCAAGATTCTTACCCCGGACAAGCGCGTGCTTATGCCCACACTGGAGGCTACCTGTTCTCTTGATCTGGGCTGCCCGGCCGACGAATTTTCCGCGTTTTGCGATGAATACCCCGACCGCCAGGTGGTGGTTTATGCAAATACCTCGGCGGCCGTAAAGGCGCGCGCCGACTGGGTGGTGACGTCTAGCATTGCGCTGGATGTGGCAGAGCATTTGTCTGCACAGGGCGAAAAGATCCTATGGGCTCCCGACAGGCATCTGGGCGACTACGTTCGTCGCGAAACCGGTGCAGACATTGTGATGTGGGACGGCGCCTGCATTGTGCATGAGGAGTTCAAGGCTCGGGCATTGGAAGATCTCAAGCGCGTTTATCCCGATGCGGCGGTGCTGGTGCACCCGGAATCCCCTCAAAGCGTCGTGGAGCTTGCGGATCGCGTTGGCTCAACCACCCAGATCATCAATGCCGCAAAAGAAATGGATAATCCTCAATTCATCGTTGCGACAGATCAGGGGATTTTCTACAAACTTCAGCAGGAAGCGCCGGATAAGCAATTCATCATCGCACCCACAGCGGGTAATGGGGCGACGTGCCGCAGTTGCGCAAACTGCCCCTGGATGGCAATGAATGAGCTGCAATCTCTCGCCAGCGTGTTCGATCGTCAAGATAATGAGATCTACGTCGATCCGGCCCTGGGCGAGCGGGCTATGGTGCCGCTGCGACGCATGCTGAAGTTTTCCGCCAGTCGGGCTGCGTCGCGCCGCTAAGACTCCAGCATTGCTTTCATTTCGGCAACATCGTTGATGCGCTCATTGATCTTGGCGCTGGTGGTGTAATCGTTGCGCACAAGCTCCAGGGCATAGCGCAGCTGTTTTTCCGCCTGGTCAAGAATGCCGTTGAGAATGAAATACTCTGCCCGGGCCTGATGAAGGCCGATGATATTCCCTGACAGGCCCTGAACCTCTGCAAGAAGATACCAGAGATAAGGGTCGTTACCTTTGCGCTTGCTCTGCTCCAGTAGCACCTGCTCCGCAACGTGGGCCTGCTGGTCCTGCATCAGCGCCTCCGCATAGGTCATCGTTAGCGCATGATTGTGAGGATTTAGCTTCAGCCGGGCGGCGAGCTTCTGCACCGCGCGCTGGGGCTCGTTCTTGGCCATATCGATTCGCGCATCGGCGATCACGTATTCAAGCCTGTCCGGTTCCGCGGCCCATAGGGAGTCCAGCTCCAATGCCGCTTCGTCGCCGCGCCCTGCATCAGTCAGTGCCAGCACAAGGCCATAGCGGGCGGCGGCCGTGGAACGCGGCGAGCCGTCAAGCTCTTTTCGAAACGTGGCTGCAGCTTCCTCCGGTGTGTCGGCGAGTTGGTTGAGTACGCGGGCACGCATGAGCTGATAGTCGAGCTTTGCGGGGCGGATCTGCTTTGGGTACTGTCGGGCGCGATTGCGGGTATCGGCAATGCGGTTTTCCGATAGCGGGTGCGTACGCAGGAATTCGGGAATGCGGCTGCCCGTGGCGTAGCGCGAGGCCTGCATCATCCGGTCGAACATCGCAGAGGCCGCGTGGGGGTCCATCCCGGCGTTCACAATGGTCTGCATGGCGACGCGGTCTGCCTCTGCCTCATTACTGCGAGAGTAGCGCAGAGCCGAGTCCTGAGCGGCCGCCTGGGCCGCCGCAAGCGCCGCCATGCCCGCATCGCCGCCGGCGGTCGCCATCAGCACGAATCCCGCGAGCATCGCCGCCAGAGTCAATGGCTGCTGGGTTTTGGCAAACTCCACCCGTCGGGAAAAGTGCCGCTGACTCAGGTGAGCGATTTCGTGGGCGATGACCGTAGCGAGCTCGTCCTCCGTTTGGGCGTGCAATAGCAGGCCATTGTGAATCCCGATAACGCCACCGGGGACTGCAAAAGCATTGATCGCTGAATTATCGACAACCACCAGTTCCAGGCGTCGATCCTCAAGTTCGCTCTCCGCCGCGAGCTGAAAAATAAGGTCTTCCAGGTAACTAAAAAGCAGCGGATCGTTGACGGTCGCCACCTGGCTGCGGAACACGCGTAGCCAGGCGCGACCCAACTGGTACTCGTACTCTGCAGAAAACAAGCTGCTGCTCGATTCGCCCAGGTTAGGGATTTTAAGTTTTTCCGTGCGCTGCGCCTGCGAGGGTGCGGTGACGCACAGCAGCGCCGCCGACAAGAGGGAGATAAAAAGTCGGTTCCAAAAACGCGGATGCAAGAGGCCGCGGGCTGGTTTGGTGGCGATCATCGGCATGCAGTATTCTACGTGAGTCCGGTGGTCATCGATTTGCTTTGGGTGAATTAATCCCTTGGATGGTTCTCAGGCGTAGAAGTTCTCCAGATAGCTGCAGCTTATCCATCGGTCGTGCAGAGAGGGCGCAGAGAGCGCGCAGAGAAAGTAAACGCTGACACATTTTGAGAGGGAGAAGACGACTTTGAGCAGTGAGCAAGCATCTCACGCGGGAATAGGTCATGATGTGGATGCGCGGGTTGATGCCCGCGGCCATCGCTGTCCTATGCCCTTGCTGATGGCAAAACGAGGTCTGAATGCACTGGAAGTCGGGCAAACACTGCTACTGGTGTCCACCGATGCCGGCTCGCGACGGGATTTTGAGGTGTTTGCCAGGCAAAGCGGGCACGAGCTGCTCCAAACCCTGGATGTGGATGATGAGTTTCATTTTGTACTGCGCAAGAGCTGAGAATGCTTGAGATTCTACAAAAATGGTACGAGCGCTATCTCTTTGAGGAAGAGTCGGTGCTCCTGTTGGTGCTCATCATTTTGTCCCTGGTGCTGCTTGCGACCATAGGGGATATTCTTGCGCCGCTTTTGGCGTCTATCGTACTTGCCTATCTTGTGCAGGGCGTGGTGAACCTGCTTTGCCGATTAGGGCTGCCACCCTGGCTGGGATTTTTTCTGGCGTTCACCGCATTCATGGGGGCCTTTTTCGCGGTGCTCCTGGGTTTGCTGCCTCTGGTTTGGCGTCAGTCCATCGGGCTCATAACCGAAATTCCGCGCATGATCGATCAGGGGCGCGATCTCCTGGAGGTGCTTCCAGCGAGGTATCCCGAGGTCTTCAGCCAGACGCAAATTGATCAATTGCTGGCAGGGGTTCAGGGAGAGATCGCCGGTCTCGGGCAGACGGTCGTCACCGTGACGCTGGCCCGCATTCCAGGATTTATGACCTTGTTAGTTTACGTAGTGCTCGTACCTATCATCGTGTTTTTTCTGTTGAAGGATAGGACTCAGATTACCCGCTGGGTGACGTCCTTTCTCCCGGAGCGCCGCCCGCTGCTGAGCCGGATCTGGGCTGAGATGAACGTGCAGTTTTCGAATTACGCCCGGGGCAAGATGGTGGAAATCATCATCGTGGGTGCGACCAGCTATGTCAGCTTTACGGGGCTTGGTCTTCGCTATGCTGCGCTTCTGGGGTTGCTAGTGGGCTTGTCAGTCATCATCCCCTATATCGGGGCATTTCTCATTACTGTTCCCGTGGCCGCCGTGGCGCTGTTTCAGTGGGGACTTACTCCGGAATTTTATTGGGTGTTGGTGGTCTATCTTGTTATACAAATGTTAGACGGTAACGTCCTGGTGCCCTTATTGTTTTCCGAAGCCGTTAACCTTCACCCCGTCGCGATTATTGTGGCGGTGCTGTTTTTCGGCGGTATCTGGGGCTTGTGGGGTGTGTTCTTCGCAATACCCCTCGCAACTTTGATCAAGGCTGTAATCAACGCCTGGCCCAAACCCGAAACCGTTGCCGCTACTCAACCTTTAGCTCACTCTGCGGAGTAATTCTATGCATATCCGTATCACCGCGAAGCGCGCGGTGCAGGGAAGTCTGTACGCGCTGTTTGGTCTTTTGATTGCCTGTGCAAATCCTGATTTGGCGTCACTGTCCGGGGAAACGTCGGCTGCTGATGCGCCGGTGCAGAGCCCCAATGACCGCTTTGCCTACCGTCTGATAACGCTTGATAACGGGCTGAAGACCCTGCTCATATCCAACCCCGACACCCCGAAAGCGGCAGCCTCGCTGGACGTGCAGGTGGGCAGTGGCGACAACCCCGACGGTCGGGGTGGCCTGGCGCATTTTCTCGAGCACATGCTGTTCTTAGGTACGAAAAAGTATCCTGACGCCGCTGAGTATGAGCAGTTTGTTACGGAGCATGGAGGCAGCCGAAATGCCTATACCAGCTTTGAGCACACCAACTATTTCTTTGATATCGATGCCGGGCACCTTCCGGGGGCCCTGGATCGGTTTGCGCAGTTCTTCATCTCGCCAAACTTTGATGCCGCTTACGTGGATCGAGAGCGCAATGCCGTGCAGGCCGAGTATCAGATGGGACTGAAAAGCGATGGACGTCGAGGGCTTGATGTTTTTCAGGCTTCCATGAACCCCGCGCATCCATTCAGTCAGTTTGCCGTCGGTAGCCTGGAGAGCCTTGCAGATCGACCTGACTCGACGGTGCGTGATGACCTGCTGCAGTTTTACGAGGACCATTATTCTGCCGACATTATGCGCCTGGTGATCCTGGGTCGCGAACCCCTGGATTCTCTTGAGGACATGGCGACAGACATGTTTTCTGCCGTGCCCAACCGCGGCGTGGACCTGGAGCCGATCGATGAGCCGCTGTTCGTGGGTGCACAGCTGCCCATGCTCGTGAAGATCAAGCCCCAGGGCACCCTGCGTCAGCTGGAAGTGAATTTCCAGATTCCCGACTACCGGGGCGATTACACCGTAAAGCCCATGACCTACCTGTCGAACCTCGTGGGTCATGAGGGAGAAGGAAGCCTCTTGTCACTGCTGAAGCGCGAGGGGCTGGCCGATGCCCTGTCTTCCGGCACGGGGCTCAGCTGGCGTGGCGGTGAGTTGATGTCTCTGACCGTAAGCCTCACGGAGAAGGGCGTTGCCGAATACGAGCGTGTGCTTCAGGGCGTCTTTGCCTATCTGGAGTTATTGCGCTCTGAGGATCCCAGGGAGTGGTTGTACGAGGAGCAGGCTGCGGTCGCTGAACTGGGTTTTCGCTTCAGAGAGCCTTCGGCACCTATGGGCTATGTCAGTCGCCTCAGCAAGGCCATGCATTACTACGACGATCCCGACGTGCTTCAGGGCCCCTACCTCATGAGTGATTTTGATGCGGCCATGATTAGTGGAGCCCTTCAGTCCTTAACGCCGGAAAAAGCGCAGGTGGTGCTCACTGCCCCTGAGGTCAGCACGGACCTGACATCGCCCTACTATAAGGTTGGCTACAGCAAGCTCGGTCCCGAGGCGCTTATGCTGTCACGCTGGGAGAGCGATGATATCGACGGTTTGCACCTGCCCGAGCCAAACCCCTTCATCGCCGAAGATGTGGAGCTGGTTGCGCTAGCAGATGGTAATCCCCCACTGCCTGAGCTGCGTGTACAAGAACCTCGTAAGCGTCTGTGGTTCAAGCAAAGCGAGGACTTTCGCGTGCCCAAAGGGGCGATGTACGTGAGCTTTCGCTCACCACTGGTTGCGGCCACCGCCGAGCAAAAAGCCGCCTCTGCCTTGTATACGCGCATGGTGAAGGACGCGGTTCGTGAGTACACCTATCCGGCCCTCCTTGCGGGCCTGGGTTTCAACTTTTACACCCACGGCCAGGGCATCAGCATGCGCGTAAGTGGGTACAACGATAAACAGTTGGCGCTTCTGGAAGATCTATTGGTGAAAATCGCTGATCAGGCTTTCGATCCCGCACGCTTCGAGCGTCTGCGTCGCGACCTGGTACTGGGGCTTCAAAACACCGTGGCGCGACGACCCTCCTCGCAGTTGATAGACGATCTGCGGCGGGCCTTGAGTTCCGGCTCCTACGACGAGCCTGAGCTGATAGACGCTTTGGAAGCGTTGGACGTAGCCGGCCTGGATGCCTATCGCAAGCAATTCTGGGCGTCAGTGAAGGCGGAGGGAATGTTGTACGGCAACTATGCGCCCGCTGATGTGCAAAAAATGTCCAGGGTTCTTGATGTGGTGCTGAGTGACGGTGAGGGCGCGCCGGCTCTTGCGCCGAAGGTGCTGCAATTGGCAGACGATGAGTCCCTGGAATTACGCGCAGATATCGAGCATGACGATGCGGTCGTGGCCTGGTACCTCCAGGGTGGCGGTCAGACCTGGCGGGATCGGGCGATCGTTGCGCTCACCGGACAGATTACGGAGTCCGGTTTTTTTCAGCAGCTGCGCACGGAACAGCAGTTGGGCTATATCGTTTCCAGCTTTTACTGGCCCCAGCACGACGTGCCGGGCTTGATGCTCCTCGTTCAATCCCCGTCCCACTCTGCGGGACACGTTGTGGGCGCTATGGAGCAGTTTCTGTCGGATACGGTTCGGGACATCACCGAGGAGCAGTATCAGCGTCATCAGCAGGCATTGATCAACGCGACTCTGAAACCCCAGGAAAACCTCGGGGAGCGGGCCGAGTTTTATTGGCAGTCCATCGCCTCACGGGAATGGTCTTTCGATGGCCCCCAGGAGATGGCAGCGGCGGTGGAGTCAATCAGCTTTAGTGACTGGCAAGCGGCTTATCGTGACCTGTTCCTCGAAAACCCCCGTTCATTGCTCGCTTTGAGCGCCGGGGCAAAGGCAGCACCGGACATCGAGGGTAATGTAGTGTTTGACGACCCCCAAGCACTTAAAAAGGGGCGCGACCTGATTGCTGTCGACCTGGCGCCCCTATGAGGAGGCCGGCCGCCACCTGTCAAAGGGGAGCGTATTAGCGGGTAGCAAGGTCCAGCATAAGCCTGCACCGCTGTAACAGGGTTCTTAAATAGAACCCTGTCGCGATTCACCGGGGCTTGTGATCAAAATTTATACACCGTATGATGATGGTTATCGAGCTCGGAGCTGTTATCACGCCCGAGTAAATTCTAATAAAGAACTTACTGGTGCTTCAGGTCGCTGCCTGCTCGGTAGCCTCTGCAGCCAGCGCGGACGGGACCTCTTTCATGATCGATGACAACGACCCCATTGAAACTCGGGAATGGCTCGATTCCCTTGATAGTGTAGTGCGCGAGAGTGGTGATAGTCGCGCCCGATACCTGATGATTCAGCTGGCGAAGCACGCCGTGGATACCGGTGTCCCCCTTCCGCCCTCTATCACCACTCCCTTCCGCAATACCATCAGCCCTGAAGACGAAAAGCCCATGCCCGGTGATTTGTTTATGGAGCGTCGCATCCGCTCCCTGGTGCGCTGGAATGCCCTGGCGATGGTCATGCGGGCCAATGACAACGACGATGGTCTCGGTGGACATATCAGCAGTTTTTCGTCCTCAGCCACTCTTTATGACATCGGCTGCAATTACTTTTTTCGTGGCACCGAGGATGGCCATCCGGGTGACCTGGTGTTCTATCAGGGGCACAGTGCTCCTGGTATGTATGCGCGCTCCTATCTTGAGGGGCGCCTCGACGAGGAGCAACTGGACAACTTCCGCCGCGAGGTTGATGGCAAGGGTTTGTCTTCCTACCCCCATCCCTGGCTGATGCCTGACTACTGGCAGTTTCCCACGGTATCCATGGGCCTGGGGCCCATTCAGGCGATCTATCAGGCCCGAGTCATGAAGTATCAGAGCGACCGGGGTCTGCTGGACCAGAAGGACCGCAACGTCTGGTGTTTTATGGGGGACGGTGAGTGTGACGAGCCGGAATCCCTCGGTGCTATTTCTCTGGCGGGTCGAGAGCAGCTCGGTAACCTCATCTTTGTTGTGAACTGCAACCTGCAGCGTCTCGACGGCCCTGTGAGGGGTAACGGCAAAATCATTCAGGAGTTGGAGGGCGTGTTCCGGGGCGCCGGCTGGGACTGTCTGAAGGTTATCTGGGGACGAAAGTGGGATCCGCTGCTTGAGCGCGATGAGTCCGGCATGCTGCAAAAACGCATGGACGAGGTCTGTGACGGCGAGCTTCAGAATTACAAATACAACGGGGGTGCCTATACCCGGGAACATTTTTTCGGCAAATATCCCGAGTCCCTGGAGTTGGTGAAGGATCTTTCTGACGACGACATCATGTACCTCAATCGGGGCGGGCATGACCCCTACAAGGTTTATGCAGCCTATGCGAAGGCGGCGGGTCAGTTTGAGCGGCCCACGGTGATTCTTGCTATGACGGTAAAAGGTTACGGCACCGGTGAGGCGGGAGAAGCGAGTAACGAAACACACTCGCTGAAAAAACTGAACATGGATGCCCTGAAATCCTTCCGTGACCGCTTCGCGATTCCCATCGATGACGATGATCTTGCGTCAGTGCCCTATTACCGGCCCGATGAGAACAGTCCGGAAATGCGCTACATGCGGGAGCGTCGCCGAGAGCTGGGTGGCTGCATACCCGCGCGCCGCAGCGATGCGCAGGTGCTCCCCGTACCCGGTCTTGACGCATTTTCTTCACAGACCAAGAGCAGCGGTGATCGTCAGGTGTCTACCACCATGGCCTTCGTGCGCATGTTGTCCACTCTGGCTAAAGATAAGGCAATCGGCCATCGCGTAGTGCCTATCGTGCCCGACGAGGCACGCACCTTTGGTATGGAGGGCATGTTTCGCCAACTGGGCATCTATTCCTCCGTGGGCCAACGGTACACGCCCCACGATGCTGATCAGATCATGTTCTATAAAGAGGACATCAAAGGCCAGATTCTCGAGGAGGGCATCAATGAGGCGGGAGCCGGATCCGCCTGGCTCGCCGCGGCAACGTCCTACAGCACCAGTAATTACCCCATGGTGCCCTTTTACATTTTTTACTCCATGTTCGGATTCCAGCGCATCGGCGATTTGCTCTGGGCCGCAGGCGACAGCCAGGCCCGGGGGTTCCTCATCGGTGCAACGTCCGGTCGCACCACGCTTAACGGCGAGGGGCTCCAGCACCAGGATGGCCACAGCCATCTGTTGGCGGCAACGATCCCCAACTGTGTGAGCTACGACCCGACCTACGCCTACGAACTGGCAGTGATTATTCAGGATGGCATGCGGCGCATGTATTCCGAGCGTGAAAATCGTTTTTATTACATCAGCACCATGAACGAAAACTACCCGCAGCCCGCGATGCCTGACGGCGTGGAAGCCGGCATTGTCAAAGGCATGTATCGCCTTAAAAGTGCCGACGGTGATGCTCCCCGTCTCCGGCTCTGCGGCGCAGGAAGCATCCTTAGGGAAGTGGAGGCCGCAGCAGAGATGCTGCGCAATGATTATGGCGTCGATGCGGAAGTTTGGAGCCTGCCGAGCATCAACGAATTACAGCGCGACAGTAAGCAGGCGGAGCGCTGGAACATGTTGAATCCCGGTGAAGAGCCGAGAAGGGCGTTCTTTACCGAGCAATTGCAGGGCAGTGATGCTCCCGTGGTCATCGCCACGGACTACATGAAGAGTTTTGCCGAACAGCTTCGCGCCGCCTGTCCCGCGCCGCTGTACGTTCTGGGTACCGATGGCTTTGGGCGCAGTGACACCCGCGCCAAACTGCGGCATTTCTTTGAAGTGAGCCGCGAGTTCGTGGTACTGGCGTCCCTGAGCGCCCTGGCTGCGCGAGGTGAATTCAGTGCCGAGGATGTCGCTGCAGCGCGCGATGCCCTGGGTATCGATCCGAACAAGGTAGACCCCACAACGATATAAAAAGCAGTCAAGGCCGCGTCAGTCGTAGCCAGCAAGGAGAGAGTCCGTGGCACAGGAAACAGTCCTAGTCCCTGATATTGGTGGTTCCGATGCCGCTGAAGTCGTTGAGGTGTTAGTGAGCGTCGGCGATAGTATTGAAGTTGATCAGGGCCTCATCGTGCTTGAGTCCGACAAAGCCTCCATGGAAATACCCTCCACCGTCGCCGGAACCGTGGTCGAAGTCCTTGCCAGCGAAGGCGACGAGCTGGCAGAGGGCGGTGAAGTTGCGGTGATCAAAACCGCGGGTGATGACAGTGCCAACAGCGCAGAGAGTGCCAACAGCGCAGAGAGTGCCAACAGCGCAGACAGTGCCAACACCGAAAAGAAAAGTAAGGCCGAAAGCTCGGCCAAAGATGACGGAAGTAGCGATAGTGGCAGTGAAGAGTTGTCCGCTGAACGCGCTGACGACAAGCCCGACGAGTCCGAAGAACCAGAAGCCGCTCACAAAAGTGCCACAGCGAATGCCGGCGCCAGGGAGTCTATAGAGGTCCCCGTGCCGGATATCGGCACTGATGAGGCTGTGGATCTCATCGAGGTGGCGGTCAGTGTCGGCGACAGCATCGCTGAAGGCGATACCCTGGTTGTGCTGGAGACTGACAAGGCCTCTATGGAAGTCCCGTCACCCTCGGCGGGTGTGGTGACCGCGCTGCGCGTCGATGAGGGGCAGCAGGTGAAAGCGGGCGATGTGCTGCTGCTCATGGATGTGGCCGCAGATTCAGGCGCTAACGCTGCTGCGAAATCCGACACGGACGCCAGCAGCAAAGCGGACCAGACCGTCGCAGATGCCTCTACGCAAAAGCCGGCAAAGGTACCGCAGGCAGCGGAAGCGCAATCAAAGCAGGTCGATGCGCAGGCAGAGAAATCCGGCCCCGGCTCTGGCGGCAAAAAAGTCTATGCGGGTCCCGCGGTCCGGCGTCTCGCGCGGGAGTTTGGCGTCCCCCTGGAGTCGGTAAAGAGTAGTGGTCCCCGGGGGCGCATTCTCAAAGAAGACCTCCATGACTACGTGAGCCGCGCGCTTGCCGCACCTGAATCCAGCAGTGGCGGCGCCGGGATACCACCTATCCCCGAGGTGGACTTTGCATCCTTTGGCCCGGTGGATGTGGTAGATCGCAGTAAAATCGACAAGGTGACTGCCGCCAATATGCAGCGGAGCTGGCTCAATGTTCCCCATGTTACGCAGTTCGACGATGCCGATATCACCGAGATGGAGGCGTTTCGAAAATCCCTCAAGGGTGAAGCGGAGAAACGGGGAACGCGCCTGACGCCTCTGCCCTTCCTGCTCAAAGCCTGCGCGGTGGCACTCAAAACTAACGAGAAGATTAATTCTTCCCTCAGTGATGGAGGCAGCACGCTGACGCTCAAGCGCTATGTCCATATCGGCATGGCCGTGGATACACCGGCGGGCCTCGTGGTGCCGGTGATTCGTGATGTGGACCAGAAGACGCTTTGGGAGCTGGCGGATGAAGTGATTGAGCTTGCCGGCAAGGCGCGGGATCGCAAGCTCAAACCCGCTCAGATGCAGGGCGGTGGTTTTACCGTATCGAGTCTTGGATCCATCGGAGGGCGCGGATTTACGCCTATCGTCAATGCACCGGAGGTGGCTATTCTGGGCGTGAGCCGCGCCGATACGCAGCCGGTCTGGGACGGACAGGCTTTTCAGCCCCGACTGCAGTTGCCTCTGGGGCTTTCCTATGACCACCGGGTGGTCAATGGCGGGGATGCCGGTCGCTTTCTCACCGAACTTTGCGCGCTCCTTGGAGATATCCGTAAACTTCTGCTCTGAACACCGTTGAGGCAGTGAGCGTGAAACCCTGGCAGCAAGAATTCCTTGACACCCATCGGCTGCAGGCGAGCTATCTGCATACCGCAGAGCGCTATTTTGAGCCTTTGGTAAGGGCGCTAAGCACTCGCCAAAGGCAGCACGGCGACCCGTTAAAAGTTGCTTTGAATGGAAGCCAGGGCTCGGGGAAGAGCACTCTGGGCGATTATCTTTGCGCCTGTCTGGCTGAAGACTTCGGGCTGTCTGCCGTGGCTCTGTCTCTCGATGACTTCTATTTGACCTACGCCGAGCGCGCGGCTCTGGCCGAGAACGTTCATCCTTTGCTGCAAACCCGCGGTGTGCCGGGTACTCACGATGTGGCGCTGCTGCGCAATACACTGGACGCGCTGAGTCGGCCGTCAGAGAGGCCCGTGCGAATACCCCGATTTGATAAGTCCAGGGACGACCGAGCGCTGCCCGAGGCGTATTCCGCCTGCCGGGCGCCGGTGGATGTGATTATTCTGGAGGGGTGGTGCCTGGGAGCCCATAGCGAAGCCTCTTCTCATCTTGTTAAGCCAATCAATGCGCTGGAGCGGGATGAAGATACATCGGGTCTTTGGCGCGGCTACTCCAATGAGCAGCTTAGAACCTGCTATGAGCCTCTCTATGACGAACTGGATTTCTGGGTGATGTTGCAGGCTCCGGATTTTGATCAGGTACTGCGCTGGCGTAGCGAGCAGGAGCAAAAGCTTTGCGACGCCGTGGGCGGGCAGGGGGCCGGACTTATGGACGAGAGTGCGCTCCAGCGCTTTGTTCAGCACTTCGAGCGCTATACTCGGCAGTGCCTGCAAGACCTTCCCGAACGGGTCGATGTGCTTTTTCAAATGGACGAGGATCGTAATATCGTTGCAGTGCGCGGTCTGGAGATAGCAGGATGAGCGCAGCGGTCTATCTGGTCGTTACGGATCTGGATGGTTCACTGTTGGATCATCATGACTACAACTACGAAGCGGCAAAGCCGGTGCTGCAGGTGCTGGAGGAAATGCGCATTCCCGTGGTGCTTGCCTCCAGTAAAACCCGTGCCGAAATGTTGGCGCTGCGAAAGGAGCTCGACAATGAGCATCCGTTTATTGCTGAAAACGGCGCTGTGATTTGCATTCCCGAGCGCTATTTTCAGGAACAACCGAAGGATAGCGAGCTAAGGGACGGCTATTGGATAAAAGAGCTTGCGCCGTCGCGGGAGCAGTGGCGTGCTGTCCTTGATGAGCTGCAGAACAGCATGCCCGGATCCTTTATGGATTTTGCCACCGCAGGTACTGATGGCATTGTGGAGATGACGGGATTGAGCTTTGACAAAGCAGCGCTGGCCAATGAACGGGAGTACAGCGAGCCAGTGCAGTGGCGAGGGAGCGAAGAGCAGTTGGATGTGTTTTTATCGGCTGTGCGAGAGGCGGGGGCCAGCGTTTTGAAAGGGGGACGCTTTTACAGCGTGTCGGGCGATTGCGATAAAGGTAAGGCGCTGCTCTGGCTTCGTCAGGAATATGCGCTGGCGGCGGGGGCTTCGGCTGTTTATGATCTAGCGGTGGGAGACGGTGAAAACGATGTTCCCATGCTCGAAGTTGCCCGCCACGCTTTACAAATTCCCGCGCAGGACCGTGCGCTGCCGGAACTTGAGCGCGTTGATGGAGTGATAGTCGGGGAGGGCTATGGCCCACAGGCCTGGTCCTTGGGGGTCCGCGAGTGGTTGCGCGGCCTGTATCAGTCGCGTGAGGAAGGCTAGGCATGGCGGATTTTTATCAGAACGGCATCATCACCACCTTACATAATCTTGCCAACAGACCTGTAGAGGACCTCGAAGCAGAGCTGGTTGGTTTTAGCAAGACCCGCCCCATGGGATTATTGCTGCCCTCTCTTTATTCCGAGCTCGAGGGGGAGGCAATGCCCCGCATCCTCGACCACCTTGCCAAGGTGCCTTATCTGAACCAGATCGTGATCGGTCTGGATCAGGCGACAGAGGACCAGTATCGGGATGCACTGAAGTTCTTCTCCCGTCTCCCACAACCGCACCGGGTGTTGTGGAACGACGGGCCGCGTCTCAAGGCGATTGATGAGGAATTGCGGCAGATGGACCTGGCGCCCCGGGAACTCGGAAAGGGACGCAACGTCTGGTACTGCATGGGCTACCTGCTGGCGGCGGACCGTGTGGAGTCCATTGCCTTACACGATTGCGACATCCTTACCTATGATCGCTCGCTCCTTGCCCGGCTTATTTACCCGGTAGCTCACCCCAATTTCAATTACGAGTTTTGCAAAGGCTTTTACGCACGGGTTGCCAACGGAAAAATCAATGGTCGGGTAAGCCGCTTGCTTGTCACGCCCCTGCTCCGGGCGCTCAAGAAGACCCAGGGGGATATGGAGTATCTTAATTATATGGATAGCTTTCGCTATCCCCTGGCTGGTGAATTCTCTTTTCGCAGGGATGTGCTCAACGACCTTCGTATCCCCAGTGACTGGGGGCTGGAGATAGGCGTTTTATCGGAGATGCACAGAAACTATTCGAATAACCGTTTATGCCAGGCTGATATCGCAGACAACTACGACCACAAGCATCAGAAGCTGTCAGCAGACGATGCTTCCGGCGGGTTATCCCGGATGTCCATCGACATCAGCAAAGCGCTGTTTCGAAAGCTTGCAACACGGGGTGTGGTGTTCAGCTCCGAGAGCTTTCGTACCTTAAAAGCCAGCTACTATCGGGTGGCGCTGGATTTTGTAGAGACCTATCACAATGATGCGGTGATGAACGGTCTCGAATATGATCTGCATGGTGAAGAGCGAGCGGTGGAGCTTTTCGCTGAAAACATAATGAAAGCCGGTGAGGCGTTTCTTGATCGGCCCATGGAGCGGCCGTTTATCCCGAGTTGGTCTCGGGTGAGTAGCGCCATGCCAACGGTACGCGACCGGCTTTTGCAGGCAGTGGAAGAGGACACCGCGGAGTATGCCCCCAGTTGAGCATGCGGGCTCCAACGAGGGCCTTGATGAAAATCCCCATGGTTTAGCACACAGAGTTGCCCAGCAGCTCTCGGTGATTTATGCCGGCGGTGAAATCACAGCAGATATGCAATCCCTTGCCGAGGATCTGCTGACCATAATGCGGCTCGAAGATGATATGCCGCAGCCAAACCCTTATCTCAATCATTGGGATCAGCGTGATGCCCTGATGATTACCTACGGAGACAGCATCCAGCAGGAGGGACAGGCGCCGCTGCAGACGCTGAAGCACTGGCTGGATCACTACGCCGATGGTTGCATCACCGGTGTGCATATCCTGCCTTTTTGCCCCTGGAGTTCCGATGATGGGTTTTCTGTCATCGACTACCTGCAGGTCAATGAGATCCTCGGCGATTGGGATGACATCCTCGCCATTGGCGCCAAATACAATCTCATGGGCGATCTGGTGATCAACCACTGTTCCAGTGCCAGCCAGTGGTTCACCAATTTTCTGTTGAACAAAGAGCCGGGCAAGGACTATTTTGCTACCGCATCACCCAAAGACGACCTGTCTCTGGTGGTTCGCCCGAGAACATCACCGCTGCTTCGCGAAGTGGAGGCCGTCGATGGTACGCGCCATGTGTGGTGTACCTTCAGCCATGATCAGGTGGACCTCAATTTCCGAAATCCCGAGGTGCTTAAGCGCATGGTGGAGATCGTGCGTCACTACCTCGATAACGGCGTACGGATCTTTCGTCTGGATGCTGTGGCCTTTCTCTGGAAAAAGCCCGGGACCAGTTCTCTCAATTTGCGAAAAACCCATGAGATCGTTCGCCTGCTGCGCACACTGCTAGAGCACGCCCGTGGCGATGCCATGATCATCACCGAAACCAATATCCCCAATCAGGAAAACCTCTCTTATTTTGGTAACGGGAACGAGGCGCATTGCGTCTACAACTTTTCTCTGCCTCCGCTGCTGGTAAATACACTGGTAACCGGCGACTGCTTTTATTTGAAGCAATGGATGATGAGCATGCCGCCGCCCCAGCACGGCACCGCCTATTTCAATTTTATTGCGTCCCACGATGGCATCGGCCTGCGTCCTGCTGAAGGTCTGCTGTCCGATGAGGAGTTGCAGGCGCTCATAGGCACCATGCGCCGCTTTGGCGGACATGTGTCCTACCGGGCTTTGGATGACGGGCAGAACAAGCCCTATGAGATCAATATTGCGCTTATGGATGCGCTCCAGGGCACCGTGGCCGGGCCCGATGAGTATGGCCTCCAACGCTTTATCTGTGCGCACGCCATCATGCTGGGACTG
The DNA here is from genome assembly GCF_965660375.1 of Congregibacter sp. Lineage (GTDB taxonomy): Bacteria > Pseudomonadota > Gammaproteobacteria > Pseudomonadales > Halieaceae > Congregibacter. Next base: position 20,036 of record NZ_CBFHZO010000028.1, read on the forward strand.
GAGGGGATTCCCGGCATCTACGTGCACAGCTTGCTGGGAACGCGCAACGACCTGGAGCGTCTGGAGGCGACGGGGCAGAACCGCGCGATCAACCGCCATCAGTGGCAGCTCGAGGATTTGGAAGCCCGGCTGGCGGACGCCGGTTCTGAGCATGCGCAGGTATTCAAGGGCATCATGAATCTGCTGGCGATCCGACAGAATCAATCAGCATTTCATCCCAACGCAACCCAGTTCACCTTACATCTGGGGGCCACGCTGTTCGGCTTCTGGCGCCAGAGCTCGGACCGTCGTCAGAGTATTTTCTGCATTACCAATGTGAGCAATGAGGCTGAGTATCTGCCACTCAGTGACATTAATCTTATCGAGGCGCAGGACTGGTCAGACCTGATCTCCGGCGAGGACTGCAACAAGCAGCAAATGCTCCTTGAGCCCTACCAAACCGTCTGGATAAGCAACCGTCGGGACCACCGCTAGTTCCGCAAATCCCTGTGCTAGAATTTCGCTCCTTTGATGGGAGTTCGCGCGGCGATGCTTGTCTTCGATGGCACGGTCTCGAACCCCTCCTGAGACTCGATTTTTAGGGATAGCGCTTTATGGTTATCAAGCCACGCGTACGCGGCTTTCTTTGCACCACCACACACCCTGTCGGCTGCGCGGAAAACGTGCGACGCCAGATTGCCTATGTGCGTGGCAACGGCACCGTTAGCGACGGGCCCAAGCGGGTGCTGGTGATCGGATCGTCCACCGGCTACGGCCTCGCCTCAAGGATCGTTGCCGCTTTTGGCAGCGGTGCGGAAACACTCGGTGTGTTTTTTGAGAAGGAGGGCACGGAGCGCAAGCCTGGTACGGCAGGCTGGTACAACTCCGCCACGTTCCACGCCGAGGCAGAGAGCGCCGGCCTGTATGCGAAGAGCATTAATGGCGATGCTTTCAGTGACGAGGTAAAGCAGCGGGCCATCGAAGAGATTCGCAATCATATGGGGCAGGTGGATCTGGTCGTGTATAGCCTGGCCTCGCCGCGCCGCACCCATCCCCGTACCGGCGATGTTCACAGCTCCACCTTAAAACCCATTGGCAGCGCGACCACGCAAAAGGGAATCAACACCGACAAGGGCGAGATTCAGGAATTTCATCTCGAGCCGGCGACCCAGGACGAGATTGATAACACCGTGGCCGTCATGGGGGGTGAGGATTGGCAGTTCTGGATCGAGGCTCTGGACGAAGCGGGAGTGCTTGCGGACGGAGCCAGGACCACAGCCTATACCTACGTGGGCGAGAAATTGACCTGGGATATCTACTGGCACGGCACCATTGGTGCTGCCAAAAAAGATCTCGACCGTCGAGTTATTGATATTCGGGAGCGTCTTGCCGCCAGGGGTGGTGACGCTCGCGTATCCGTACTGAAGGCCGTGGTCACTCAGGCGAGTGCGGCTATCCCCGCCATGCCCATCTACCTGGCGATTCTCTTCAAGGTGATGAAGGAGCAGGGCACTCATGAGGGCTGCATAGAGCAGGTCGACGGTCTGTTTCGCGACTCACTTTACGGGACGAGTCCAAGCCTTGATGAGGAAGGGCGCTTACGCGCCGACGGCAAAGAACTGGATCCTGAGGTGCAGGCGGCCGTGGCAGAGCTGTGGGAGCAGGTAGCTACGGAGAACCTTCACGAACTCTCGGATTTTGCGGGTTATCGCCGGGAGTTTCTGCAGCTCTTTGGCTTTGAGGTTGACGGCGTCGATTATGACGCAGACGTCGATCCCCTGGTTCCCATCGCTCAGTTAGTCTGACATGTTAGAGCATGGAAAACCCTGGCGCCTGAGCCCCCGCGTTCGCCGGTTGGTCGCGCCCAATCCCGGAGCCATGACCGGACCCGGGACCAACACCTATTTGTTGGGTGACGAGGACGTTATTGTTCTGGACCCGGGGCCCGCCATTGAGTCGCATATTGACGCGATTCTGACGGCCGGTGATGGACGTATTCGTTACATTGTGTGCACGCACACCCACCCCGATCACTCCCCGGCATGGAAAGCGGTAGCGGAGGCTACCGGTGCTACCGTCATTGGTGCCCTGCCGGAAGGCGATGATCATCAGGACGAGACTTTCTCTCCTGATATCACCTTAAATCACGAGTACCGGCTGAAAACCGATGAGCTGTCGCTGTTGGCGCTGCATACACCGGGGCATGTCAGTAATCACTACTGTTTTCTCCTCGAGGATGAGGGGATGTTGTTCGCCGGAGACCACGTGATGAACGGCAGCACCGTCGTTATCATTCCCCCCGGCGGCGACATGCAGGCGTACATTGCGGCCCTGGAAATGCTCCTTGAGTATCCGGTGGACTGCATCGCTCCCGGCCATGGCGAAGTGATTGATGACAGCCGTGCCGAGATTGAGGGTCTGGTGAAGCATCGCCTGGCACGAGAGGCAAAGGTTTTGCAGGGCCTCGCGGCTCTTGGTTTGTGTGATCTGGATAGGCTGGTGCAGCGCGTTTACGACGATGTGGATCCGGGGCTTCATCCCTGGGCCAAGCTTTCCATGGAAGCACACTTGATTAAACTTGAGCGCGAAGGGCGAGCCAGCCGGAGCGACGACCAATGGACAGCGGCGTAAACCCAACTGCGGTTACAGCAGCCTTTAACGAAAAAGAGGTACCTGAGCTTCAATACGGTACAACCCCAAAACCCTAAGAAAACAGACTTTTTGAAAGGAGTTCCCAATGAACGGTTTGATGATGGATGCTTCACTGACGATTACGTCAATCATGGCCCACGCGGAGCGGGTGCATGGTAATCAGGAGATTGTTTCGGTTACCCGCGATAACCCCCGTCATCGATACACCTACAGGGATGCCTTTAAACGCACACGCCAGCTGGCCAATGGTATGGCGGCCTGGGGCCTGTCCCGCGGCGATCGTATTGCCACCTTGGCATGGAACGATTATCGCCACTTCGAGACCTACTATGCTGCAGCCTGCAGCGGTTACGTCTGCCACACCATCAATCCACGGCTGTTTCCCGAGCAAATTGTTTACATCATCAATCATGCGGAAGACCAGGTGGTTTTTGTAGACGCAGACTTTGTTCCCCTGGTGGAGGCTATAGCCGAACAGTGCCCGAAGGTTCGTGAATGGGTAGTGCTCACCGGTAAAGAGCATATGCCGGAAAGCAAGCTGGAGAATGTCAGCTGCTACGAGGATCTGGTGCACAGTCATTCTGATGATTTTGAGTGGCCAAACCTCGAGGAGAACGAGGCCTGCGCGCTGTGCTACACCTCGGGCACCACGGGTAATCCCAAGGGCGTCTTGTACTCTCACCGCTCCACCATGCTCCATGCCTACGCCACGCTGATGCCCGATGCCATGGGCCTGTCGGCCCGCGATGCAATCCTGCCCATTGTCCCCATGTTTCACGTCAATGCCTGGGGCACGCCCTATGCCTGTCCCATGGTGGGTGCCAAGCTTGTGTTTCCGGGTAACAAGATGGGCGACGGCGAGACCCTGGCGACATTGATCAATGATGAGGGTGTCACCATGTCGGCGGGCGTGCCCACGGTCTGGCTGGGGCTCCTCGCTTATCTGAAGCAGTCTGGCAAGACGGTGGAGACGCTGGACCGCGTCATTGTTGGTGGTGCGGCATGCCCGCTGTCGGTGATGGAGGACTTCGATCGCTACGGCGTCGAGACCCGTGTGGGCTGGGGCATGACCGAGATGAGTCCCCTTGGCTCGGTGAACGAGTGCACCGCTGCCCGTGACGAATACAGCGAAGAGGCGTTTGCAAAACAGCGCCTCAAGGCCGGTAGGCCTATTTTTGGTGTAGAGATGAAGATTGTCGACGACGAGGGTAAAGAGCTGCCCTGGGACGGTGAAGCCTATGGTTCATTGAAGGTCCGCGGCCCATGGATTTGCTCGGATTACTACGAGCTGGGGGCGGACTCCAGTGCGCACAGCGAAGAGGGGTGGTTTGAGACCGGTGACGTGGCAACCATTGATCCCACAGGTTACATGGCGATTACCGACAGAACCAAGGATGTGATCAAGTCCGGAGGTGAATGGATATCCTCCATTGATGTGGAAAATGCCGCGACGGACCATCCCAAGGTCGCCGAAGCGGCGGTAATTGGTCGTTATCATCCCAAGTGGTCCGAGCGACCATTGCTCATCGTTGTGAAGTCCAAAGACGGCCAGGATCTTACTGCCGAGGAGATGCTCGCCTGGTTTGATGGCAAGATCGCCAAGTGGTGGACGCCGGATGCGGTGGAGTTTGTGGACGAGCTGCCCCACGGCGCCACGGGAAAAATCCACAAGGTGGGTCTTCGCGAGCAGTTTAAAGACTACGAGTTTGCGGGATAGGACGACCGCAGCAGAGTCCTTGGCGACCAAATGAAGCTTCCCGCTACCCGTTTTGCTTCCGAGTTAAAGAAAGCTGGTCGACTGCTCAATCAGGGCCAGTTTTTAACGCTTTTCGAAAAGTCAGTGCGCAGAGCGGCGAGGGCACCCTGGAAAAAGTTATCCGCAAGTCAGCTTCTGGATCAGCTTCAGGCGTCGGGCCCGGTGGCATTGTTTATCGACAGTTATCTGGGCGGCGGATCGACTGACTATCTTGATCGAGAGGTAGTGATCGCGCAAGACCGTGGCGTTACGGTCATCCGGCTTGCCTTGCATGGTTTGCACGGTGGACTGGTAGTGACGTCTGATGCACTGAAGCTCAATCATCAAGTTACCGGTAGCGTGCATCTGTTGCTTGGCGATGAACGCCTGGCGGGATCGATAAAGAGCCTGCAAGTAGGGACGCTTGTGGGCTTCGCCGAGCCGGTGCAACTGATCAATAGCCTGCGATTGTTAATTTCAAAGACGAGCGCACCAACGACAGTTACGTGGCATGATCACTACCTGATTTGCCCCTCGCACCTACTGCTGGACGCATCGGGTGACTATTGCGCAGTACCAGGCTTAGAAGCCTGCAAACGCTGCATCTCCGCTCATTCGGTACCGGTTGATGTATCGGTGCGGGAGGGTGGTTTGTCAGTCTGGCGGCAAGCCTGCCAGGAGCTGCTTGAGGTTGTTGATGAGATACGGGTGTTCTCCCGGTCGTCAATGGCGTTGATTAGACAGGCTTATGGCACCCGCTTTGACCATCGCATGACACTCGTCCCTCACGATATGGCCTATTTTAGGATGTCCGCCCCGCCCGCGCGGCGCCAGGACCTTTCAATAATTGCGGTCATCGGGCGGATCAGCTTTCATAAAGGTGCCGAGGTAGTGTCCGCGCTGGCGGCGGAGATACGCGCACGGGACCTGTCTATAAAAATTAGGATTGTCGGCACCTCAGAGGTGCGTTTTGACTCCAGGGTAGTGTCGGTATCTGGTGGCTACAAAGCATCCGAGCTTCCTGAACTCCTTGATGATCTGGCCGTGTCTCTGGTGTTGATGCCGTCGATCTGGCCTGAAACTTTCAGCTACGTCGCACATGAGGTGATGGCAATGAAACTGCCGCTGGTAACCCTGCCTCTGGGGGCGCAGGCAGAGTGCGCAGAGAGCTACTCCCGCGGGTTTGTCGCCAGCAGCATGCACGCGCCAACATTGCTTGATGAAATGCTGGGCTTTGCGAGATCTGGCTATGGTGAATGCAGTGTCTGAGGCAAGGGTCGCGGTCTTTACCAGTGCTGCGCGCAATTACCTACCCAAGGTGCGAGTGTTGTTCGACTCCCTGGAGCGTTACCATCCGGAATGGGAGCGACATTTGGTACTTGTCGAGCGCGATGTGCACGACGCGGACCTGGAGCTGGCCAATGCGCAGTCCATAAAGAGCATCCCGGATTTGGGTATTCCAGACTGGGAGCCCTGGAGCTTTTGCCATCGCGTGGTAGAGCTGGCGACGGCAGTGAAGCCCTTTGCGCTCAAGCAGCTTCTTGCTAGCGGTGACTTCGACCATGCCGTGTACCTCGACCCTGATATTGCGGTCTTCTCACGTTTGGACGATGTTGTTGACGGCCTCGATACAGCATCGATTTTGTTATCTCCCCATCAATTGGTGCCTGAGGCAAGCCTGGGCCGTGTAATTGATAACGAGGTCACAAGTCTACAGTGTGGTGTTTATAACCTTGGCTTTCTGGCAGTAAATCGTGATGCGGTAGGGGAAGCATTTGCCGACTGGTGGTCTCAGCGATTGTATTTCTTTTGTCGCGATGACAAAGCTCGCGGTCTTTTTACCGATCAAAAGTGGGCCGACCTGATACCGGCGCTTTTCCCGAGTGTGGGGATTCTGAGGTCATCACGACATAACGTGGCCTCCTGGAATCTGTCGGAGCGTAACCTCACTGTGCGGGACGATTGCTTTTGGGTGGATGAAAATCCTCTGGGCTTTTACCACTTTACGGCTGTGAGCAGCGACTCTCATGAATTGATGGCATTGAAAAATAGCGACAACCCCGCTGCGCTTCGAAAAATTCTTGACTGGTATCGAGCTGAGGAGGGACGAGTAGCAATGAATCCCACACTACCATGGAGCTTTGCGCGGTATGCCGATGGTACCGTGATTCCAGATGTGCATCGCGCGATGTTCCGCGATAGGTGCGAGCTTCAGTCAAAATACCCCAATCCCTATGATTCGCCCGAGTTGAGGTCGGCGCTTGACACTTCAGTTGATCTGGCGCCTTCTGGAGACCAATCCGCAGAACTACCCCTTTCGAGTGGATACTCGGTGAATGAAGCACGTTATGATCAGGCGAAGCTGCGCCGCCTGCTGAGGCTTGCGCTTACCGATCCCTCGGCCCTTGCCAAGTTGTCAAAGAAAGCCATCAACGTGCTGAGCCGTGAGGGTATTCAGGGTGTGAAGCGTGTTCTTCGTTGAGAACACCATTGAGAACGTCGAGGAACTATCTTTAACCCTCAGACGTCTCTGTATAGAGTGCGAGTCCTTTTTTTATAGTTGGTTATTGCAGGGTGATGTTTAGATGAGATTGGGTGAGCGCTTGATGCAGGCGGGAAAGCTTACTGAGCGCGACCTGGACCGGGCGCTTTTGGCGCAGACTGAGATGGGTGGATATCTCGGTCAGGTATTGATTCGCCTCGGGTTAGTTGCAGAGACAGATGTCGTTTCAGAGCTCTGTGCGCAATTAGGGCTCAGCCTGGCGACAAGCGCCGATTACCCTGAGGAATTGCCCCGGCTGGAGTCAGTAGCCAGCGACTTCCTCGTCACAAATCAGGTGGTTCCTGTGTTTGTTACGGATGACTCAGTGCGTTTTGTCGCCGTGTTTCCTCAGGACGATTATCTCATGAAGGCGCTGGGTTTAGCGTGTCCGGGTCGCAACATCGAACTCATGCTGGGGCTGGAGGCCGAGGTTAATGCGGCGCTAGCTGCTTTTGAGGGCCTAGCGGAGGAAGAGGACGTTGAAGAAGACTCCCTTTCAGATCTTGATGGGATGGAGTTTGTGGAGCACTTGCGCGACATGGCCAGTGAGGCGCCGGTCATCAAAGTCGTCAACCAGATTATCCACAAGGCGATAGATGTGGGTGCTTCTGATATCCATATAGAGCCTTCGGACCAGGGTTTGCGTCTTCGTTATCGTGTGGACGGGGTTATCGGCGAGGAGCCCGATGCTCAGCTGCGCACTTTGCCCGCGGCCGCGATTGCCTCAAGAATTAAACTGCTGGCTAACCTGGATATTGCCGAGCGACGATTGCCTCAGGACGGCCGGATTATGACCCGGGTCAAGGGCAAGGAGCTGGACCTGCGTGTGGCGACAACACCCACTGTGCATGGCGAAGCGATCGTCATGCGTGTTCTGGACCGGGAAAACGTTCGCTTTAGCCTCAGCGGTATGGGTTTTAGCGACGACATTCTGCGGCCTTACAGGAGCCTGTTGGCTCGTCCTCATGGCGTGCTTTTGCTCACAGGCCCCACGGGCTCCGGTAAGACCACGACGCTGTACGCATCCTTGTCGGAGCTGGATGCGTCCGCTTCAAAGATCATTACCGTCGAAGATCCAGTGGAATATCAGCTTCCCGGTATCAACCAGATGCAGGTGCAATCGTCCATTGGACTGACCTTTGCAAGGTCCCTGCGATCCATTCTTCGACAGGACCCCGACATCATAATGATCGGTGAAATGCGTGATACTGAGACCGCGCAAATAGCGGTGCAGTCTGCATTGACAGGTCACCTGGTGTTGTCGACCTTGCACACAAACACAGCCGCAGGCGCCATTACCCGCCTGGAAGATATGGGGGTTGAGCGTTATCTGATCACCTCCGCTGTAAATGGTGTGCTGGCGCAGCGTCTATTGCGCAAGCTTTGTACTGAGTGTCGTAAGCCTTTGGATTTAGATGCGGGGACTTTGGAAAGCACCGGTCTTGGCGGATTCATGCAGGATGGTCACTCGACAGTATTTGTTGGCGAGGGCTGCGAAAAGTGCAAAGGAACGGGTTATAGCGGACGAACCGCTATTCACGAGATATTTATTATGAATGGGGACGTTCAGGATCTAATTCTCAGCGGTGCAGATGCCAGTGCGTTGCAGCGCGCAATGCGCGCCAAGGGCATGTTATCCCTCTACGAGAGCGGCCTGCGCAAAGTGGCCGAGGGGGTCACTTCGCTGGAGGAAGTGCTCCGGGTTACGCAGGATCAGAGTGATCAGGAGCTTGCGGCTTGAATAGCGTATTTCAGTCAGCCAGCAACGTGTCTCGCGGGGCACTGTATCAATCGCCTCGCTTGAGCAGGCATCGTTATGCCCGTTTTTAGCTACAGCGCAGCTAGCCGCTCGGGGGCCCTCGAGCAGGGGACCCTTGACGCCAGCTCCGAGCAGGTCGTACTGCGGGAGCTGCGGTCACGCGGTCTAACGCCAGTGCGCGTGGTGGTAGGCGCCCAAAAACCGCCCAAGGCTCCTTCAAAGTCCATCGCTCAGGGAGCCCCTGCTGTATCTACGGCGCCGGGCGCAAAAAAGCTTAAGCGCCGGGATATTGTGTCTTTCACCTCTGAACTCGCCACGCTTCTGCGAGCGGGTATGCCGGTGGATCGGGCCCTCGCGGTGCAAGAAGAAATGACCGTGAATCCGGTCTATAAAAGCCTGCTTTCGGACCTCCGTGACGACGTCAAGTCAGGTAAGCCTCTGAGTTCAGCGCTAGAGAGACGCGATACACTGTTTGGCGCGTTTTTTATCAACATGGTGCGTGCGGGAGAGGCAAGTGGAAGCCTTGGCCCCGTCCTTGAGCGTTTGGCAGATGCGCTCAGTCTTGCAGAGCAGCGTCGCGGCTCGGTAGTGTCGGCATTGATGTACCCCGCGATACTGCTTGTCGTGGCAGTGCTCGCAGTCGCGGTAATGCTGGGCTTTGTTGTCCCTCAGTTTGAGGCTTTGTTTGATGACATGGGCGAGGGCTTGCCCGGTATGACACGGGCCGTGTTGGCGATGGGTAAGTTTGTAGAGTCCTACGCTGTTTTCCTGATGGCGTTTACCGGTTTAGGGGTATGGGCTTCGCGCAGATGGTTGCAAAGTGCTGACGGCCGGGCCTGGCGGGACAACAAGCTGCTGAACATGCCCCTGGTAGGCCAGCTCGTCAGGCACTTCGCGCTAGCGCAGTTCGCAAGAACACTGGGCACGTTGTTGGGCAATGGTGTCCAAATGCTCTCAGCAATAAAGATTGCCTCTGATACCGTGGAGAATACGCGACTGCGAGCTGCGATGTCGGAGTTGCCCGCGGCGGTAAAAGGCGGGCGCGCGCTTTCGGCAATTATGGGAACTAATGAGGAGTTTAGCCCTCTGATGGTGCAGATGGTTCGTGTCGGTGAAGAGTCCGGGCGACTGGGTGATATGTTGTTGGAGGTTGCAAGGATCTACGACGCCGAATCAGATGCATTGATCAAGCGCCTCCTGTCGCTTATTGAGCCCGCATTGATACTGATCATGGGTGTTGTGATCGCTGTATTAATCGTATCCATTCTTATGGGCATTCTCGCGGTCAACGATCTGGCCATTTAATTACAACCGATTTTACTAGGAATATTTATGTTGCTTTGTTCTCCGTCTCGTTCAGCTGCACCGCATGCGCAAAGGGGCTTTACCCTTATAGAGTTGCTGGTGGTGCTTGCGATTCTGGCAATGCTGGCAGGTCTGGTGGGTCCCCGTATTCTCAACCAGCTGGGCGGAGCCAAGTCCAAAACCGCGGCGCTGCAGATCAAGGACCTGGAGCAGGCACTGGAGATGTACAAATTGGATGTGGGGCGTTTTCCGTCCAGTGATGAGGGATTAGATGCGGTAATTCGTCAGCCCTCTCGCGCGTCTGGGTGGAATGGCCCCTATCTCAAGAAGTCGGAGGTACCTCTGGATCCCTGGGGTAACGAATACGAATACGCTTTCCCCGGCAAGAGTGGCGATTTTGATTTGTTTTCTCTCGGGGCGGATGGCTCACGCGGCGGCGAAGGTGAAAACGCCGATGTGAGTAATTTCTGAACCAAAGCGGGCGATTAAGTGGCCGTAATAGCGTGGAATCTGTGTCAGAAAAGGGTTTTACTCTTATCGAAATCATGGTGGCGCTGGTTATAGCGTCACTGTTGGTAGGTGTCGGTGCTCCGGCTGCCTACCGGTACTATGAAACAGCGTCCTATCGCGAAGCGGTTCGTAGCGTGCAGAGCGCGGCAAATGCCGCTCGATTTCGTGCAGTTTCCTCCGGGAGTCCCTGGGACTTGGTGATTGATACAAAAAGCCCCGGTGTTCTCCCAATTGCAGGGTCCGACAAGATTGAAGACGCAGACTTTATCCGTCTGGGGGAATCGATACGGCTGCGCGCTGTTACCGCGGAGGAGTATGCCCGTTCTGACTACGCAGCGGTTCGGTTCTTCCCCTCGGGCAGCTCCAGCGGTGGCAACATCCGCATTGATATGGAGGGGAGGCCTACGGTGCGGGTCGACGTCGATTGGCTGCTTGGCAGGGTAACTCAAACGTCTGGTGAGGCTGATGAGTAGCTCTTTGCGATCCTCAAGGCATAGGGAGAGACGCTCTGTTCGGGGGTTTTCCCTACTCGAGATGTTGGTGGCTATTTCCATCCTCGGACTGGTGCTGGGAATGGTTTACGAGGCTGCTACCGGTGCTGTTCGCAACGTGAAGGTCGCGGAGGACTACAGCTATGCCATGCTTTTCGCGCAGTCCCTTCTTAACGAACATGGGCAGTATCCGAGGGCCGGTTTTAGAGCTTCCGGCGAGAGCAATGGTTTTCGATGGTCTGTGAAGGCGGAACCGCTTCCGGCGGATGGTGAGCAGAACACAATCCGTCTTCAAAAGTTTGAATCGCGGGTGGCATGGGGCGATTTGAGGCCCCGTGAGTTTGTGCTTAACACCGTCGTGGGAGTTGCCGATGAAGCGGTCCGCTAGCGGGTTTACGCTGGTAGAGGTGCTTGTTGCGAGCACGGTGCTCTCTCTGGTGCTTATGCTGACCGTGTCCGCGATGCGGATGATTGGCTCCTCCTCGTCCAAAGTTGTTGCGGTTGTTGATCGCAATGATGAGATGCGAACAGTCTCGCTGTTTTTACATGACGTCCTGCGACGAGCGGAAGGGTCGGGGGCTGGTGGGGTTCCGGTCTACGGGGGGCTGTGGTCTCAGGTGTCTGCGCAGCAAAGCTCGTATTTCAAGGGTGGGGCCGACTACGTTGCCTGGCTTGCTTCCTCCGCGGTCATCCCCGGAAGCAATGGCCAGCAGTATCTGCGGCTCAGCCGAGATAAAGGCGAGCTTGTTCTTCAATCGAAGGCTTACCAGGGCAACGAAGAGGAACCTGACTGGGGCACAGTGAATGACACCAAGGCGTTGATGAAAGGTGTCTCCGAGTTCGAAGTGTCCTATCGCTGGTCTCCCGAAGAACCCTGGGGCGTGCAAGACAACGATCAGCCGCGTTTGCCCGCGGCTGTAAAAATTCAAATTCGGTCGGAAGAAAAGTACTGGCCCGATATTGTCGTTAAGTTTGATAACTACTCTGCGGCGCCCGGACCTTAGGTCGTGAGTGGACGTATTTTGGGTTCGGATCGTCAACAAGGGGTAGCGACTGTACTGGTTCTATCCCTCATGGCCGGTTTGGCATTAATGGTTACGGCAATGGTGGGAACATCGCGCCTCGATACGCAGATGCTCTATGCGCAGCGGGACAAGCTACAGTCGGCAGCCTATTTTGATGGTGTGGCGCATTTGCTGCTGAACGAGTATGGCCGTGGTAACCGGGGTGTTGCCGCTGTTTCATCGGTAGTTTTTAATCAAAGCGTTGAATTTGCGGGTAAGCGCTTTGAGGGCAGTGTGTATCCCCTGGAAGGACTGTTGGACGTGCGGGTGGCACCTGTAAATGTGATTCAGTCTTTGTTTACCAATTTTGGCAGCTTGCCTGCCGACTATGCCCGGTCTTTAGCGTCTGCAATTGTTCGCTATCGGGAGCAAGGAAGCGATACCATAGGAACGAGTCCCGTTGTTATCGATGGCCTGGATGATCTGATGGCGGTGCCGGGTATGCGTCGAGAGGTGTTGGATCAACTCGGGTTTGCAATGAGAGCTTCGGGAGGGTTCTCGCCGGAGCCGAATCCGAGTATGTTGCCGGCGAGTTTTGCTGGGGTGTTCTCAGGCTCGGGTGACTTCGGTGGCTTTGCGCCTTCGTTAGCTGTCGGCGGGGCCGGTGCGGCCGGAGGCACGGTCGTGCAGTTAACGATGAGTTATGAAACAGAAAGCGGACGCCGGGCTACAGGGCACTATCGCGTGAGTCTCGATGAGTCACAGTACGGGATTCCATGGCGTGTTAAGTGTAGGTTTCCCACACAGTTTACGTCACTTTCGGATTGAGGGAGGTAGCTACAGATGTTTGAAGCGAATACTGACCTTCGTCTGTTCGGGTATGACTTGCGTTCGGCGGGTAGCTTTCTGCGAGCTGGCGTAGCACAGCTGTTTTGGGACAATGACAGCCCTATTAGGCAACAGCTAGACGAGCCTGTCCGTGCGACGCGGGTGGGTCCTGACAGGGAGGTGGTGCAGCCTGGTTTCTGGTACCGAGGGTCAAAACAGCTGGCTGGAGACATACCGAGCCAGTCGCCCTTTAACGCAATCGTACTTCCTGATGATATGGTCTTGCATCGTACCTTGGCACTCCCTGGCGCGTTGTCGAGCAGTATCCGGGAGGCAGTGCATATGGAGGTTAAAGCCTTCAGCCCGTTCCCGGAAGACGATACGGTTTTTGGGTGGCGGGTTACTGCCTCAGACGCCGAGCGAGTTGCTATCGACGTGGCGATTGCCTCGCGAGCGGCGGCGACGCATGTGCTGAGAGAGGTTGCTGAGAAAGGGAGTCACGTACGGGAAGAGGGCTCAGCGACAGTCGCCGTGGATCACACAGGGCTGGAGGTTTGGAGCTTTACGCCTGACTCGGAGCATCCAGTCGTTATTTTGGGTTTTGGTGAGTCCTATCGAAACGCGCAGTATCGTCGCTACTTGGCGAAGTTTCTGGCTGCAGTCGGAGCGGCCCTTCTGGCATTGGCATTAGCTCCGCTCCTCAGCGGTTTGGTTTTAAGCCTGCGAGCAAATAGTCTTGATGCCCAAGTGTTGTCTCTGCGCTCATCCACGGCTGATGAGATGGCGATGCGCGAAGAATTGAGTGTGGTGCGGCTGCTTGGCGACAGGATTGCAAGCGAAGTCGAAGGCAGCGCAAACTTTCGACGTGAGCTTTCGGTGCTCAGTGCCAAGGTCCCCGACGATGCGT
>NZ_CBFHZO010000029.1:0-4910 GCF_965660375.1 Congregibacter sp.
GGGGAGCGGGGGCCGGTGGTATCCCAGCTGCAGTCAGCCTACCGTCGCTACGTTGCCGACTACATCGAAGGCCCGGGACGTCTCCATACACGCAGCCAGGATTAGCTCATGACGGTAAAACGCGTGGCGATGTGGTCAGGACCGCGAAATATCAGCACCGCGATGATGCGGTCCTTTGAAAATCGCAGCGACAGCGCGGTGGTAGATGAGCCTCTTTACGCGGCTTATCTGGCTGAGACCGGTCTGGAACACCCCGGGGGGGCAGACATTCTCGCCAGCCAGTCGCAGGATTGGCGGGAGGTTGCCGGCGGCCTGTGCAGCGAAGAACCCGCTGCGCTCTATTACCAAAAACATATGACCCAGCACATATTGCCAGGCATGGACTTGTCTTTTACGGAAAAGCTCACTAACTGTTTTCTTATCCGCGAACCGCGCCGGATCATCGCGTCCTACGCCCGGGTTCGCAGTGATTTTACTTTGGAGGAATTGGGCTTTGCACAACAGGCTGCGTTGTTTGAGCGAGAGTGTGAGCGCCTGGGAGAGGTCCCGCCGGTGCTGGATGCGGCGCTTACTCTGAGCGATCCCCGCGCCGTGTTGTCGCAGCTCTGCGAGCGGCTGTCGCTGCCCTTTGAGGAAGCGATGCTGCAGTGGCCGTCGGGACCCCGCGACAGTGATGGTGTGTGGGCACCCCATTGGTACGCTTCTGTCTGGTCTTCAACAGGGTTCGCGACGCCTGCGGAGAGCTCCGTGGAGGAGTCTGCTGTTCTGAGTGCGGAGCAGGACCAGATGTGCGCTCAGGCACAGCAAATGTACGAGCGCATGCTGCCCCACGCTTTGCGTGGTTAGCGGTTAGGGTAAAAGTGCTTGGGAGAGTGCCAGGGAGAGTGCCAGGGAGAGCGCCTGGATTGCCGGAGGATCAGTTGGCGCTGCGAACCCAGTAATTCTCTTCCGCAAGTTGGCGACGTTGCCGGGCCTGGGGCTGCGGCTGCGCGAAGTATTGATCGACGTCGTTCGCAGCCTGGGTTGGCTTGCGAAACTTGATCGCACCAAGAAATGCGACCAGGCTGTTCGTGGGGTGTGATGTTGCGTTGTCGTTGTTATCCGCCATGACGGTATTCCTTCTTACTTTGCGTGCAGGATAGATCTCTGACGCCTGGCAACAAGGAAAAAGTCCGCATAAAAAACGTGAAAAATGCGCACCGGGCCAGAACATATCCGGCAGTCGAAAAATCACGTGTTTTATCCGCAGTTGGCCTCGCGTATTCTGAAGGCCTGATCCCGTCTGCACTGCTTAGGAATGTTCACCATGCTCGACGCTTTGTCTCTGCTCCCCGATGACCCCATTCTTGGTCTGGCCGCACTTTGCCGCGCCGATGAAAACCCTAAAAAAGTGGATCTCACCGTAGGGATTTACATGGACGAGGAGGGCGTCTGCCCGGTCTTTGATGCCATACGTCAGGCGCAGGCGAGCCTTGTATCCAGCGAAACGAGCAAAGCCTATTTACCCCCGGCGGGCGTGGCGGGATTCAATCCCGGCATGCAGAAGCTGGTTCTGGGTGAGAACAGCACGGCGCTTGCCGATGGCCGGGTGAGCAGCATTCAGGCGCCGGGGGGCTGCGGTGCCATTCGAATCGGGGCGGAGATTATTCAGGCAGCATCGCCTGGCGCCAGGGTTTGGGTATCCGACCCCACCTGGCCCGTACATATTCCCCTACTGGGGAGTGTGGGGCTGCAGTTTTCTACCTACCGCTATTACGACGCCGGGACCCATGGAGTAAATTTTGACGCCATGGTTGAGGATCTCAAGGGCGCAGCCAGCGGCGATATTGTGCTGCTCCACGGCTGCTGCCATAACCCCTGTGGAGCGGACCTCTCCCAGGAGCAGTGGTCGATTATTGGTGATATGGCCGAGGCCCAGGGCTTTATGCCCTTCATTGATATTGCCTACCAGGGCCTGGGCGACGGACTGGATGCGGATGCCGCCGGCCTCAGGCAGCTTGCAGAGCGATTACCCGAGATGATTATTGCGGCGTCCTGTTCCAAGAATATGGGGCTCTATCGCGAACGTACCGGCTGCACAATGTTTCTGTGCAAAGACGCCAAGAGCGCCGATGCCCTGTTGAGCCAGGCCAAGGTTGCGGCGCGGCGCGTGTATTCCATGCCGCCGGCGCACGGTGCCCTCCTCGCGAGTGCGGTTCTTTCGGATCCTGCACTTACCGCCAGCTGGCAGTCGGAACTTCACGGTATGTGTGAGCGCATTAATGGCCTGCGCAGTGACCTGGTGGAGAAACTCCAGGGGGCTACGGGACGGGACTTTGAGTTTATTCGCGCCGAAAAGGGCATGTTCTCCTTTTTAGGATTGAGCGGTGATCAGGTGCAGGCCCTGCGTGATGAGTACAGCGTGTACATGCTGGGCTCGTCACGGATTAACGTCGCGGGAGTAAACGCCCGGAATATTGATTACCTCGCCGACTCCATCGCAAAAGTGCTGTAGCCCGAGGGTTACAGCACTTGCCGGGCACGGGAATTCGTGAACCTAGGCGCGTTCTTCAAGCTCCGTCCAGCGTTCGATTTTTTCTTCCAGTGCCTCGCCGATGCCCGCCAGCTCGGCGAGGAGATCTTTCACTTCCTGGGCATCGCGCTCATAAAAAGCGGGCTCAGCGCATAAGGTCTCAAGTTCTCCCTGGCGCGATTCCAGCGTCTCTATTTCTGCCGGCAGACTATCCAGCTCACGCTGCTCTTTGTAGCTAAGCTTCTTTTGCGTGCTTTTTTTGGCCGGGGGCTCGCTCGGGGCTTCGGCTGCTGGCGTTGTGTCAGCCACACGCTCATGGGGCATGGCATCCAGGGGCAAAAGTCGACCGCCCCGGGCTTCCCAGTCGCTGAAGCCCCCGGCGTGTTCCTCGATGGTGCCGTTACCAGTGAGCACCAGCAGGCTGGTGACTACGTTATCCATGAAGGCGCGGTCGTGGCTTACCAGCAGCACCGTGCCCTTGAACTCCATCAGAAGCTCTTCCAGGAGCTCAAGGGTTTCGATATCCAGGTCGTTGGTGGGCTCGTCCAGCACCAGCAGATTGACGGGTTTACTGAACAGCAGTGCAAGTACCGCGCGGTTTTGCTCTCCGCCGGACAGGGCGCCTACGGGTGTACGAAGCCTCTGGGGGGAAAACAGAAAGTCACCCAAATAGGACACGGCGTGCTTGCGACGGCCGTCGATTTCAATAAAGTCTCGCCCGCCGCAGACGTTGTCGATGAGGTTCTTTGTCGGGTCCAGCGTTGAGCGTTGCTGATCACCGTAGGCAATTTCCAGCTTGCTCCCCAGGCGGACCGTCCCGGTTTCCGGTGTCAGTTCGCCGGTAAGCAGGCGGATGAGCGTGCTCTTTCCGGCGCCGTTGGGGCCGACGATACCCACCCGATCGCCGCGCTGCAGCAACAGGGTGCAGGGTTTGATAATCGTCCGACCGCCGAGGACGACACTGGCGTCCTCAAGCTCCGCAACGATTTTGCCGCTGCGCTGGGCGGTCTCCACGTTAAGGTTGGCTGTGCCCGTGCGCTCCCGCCGGGCGCTGCGCTCTTCACGCATGGCTTTAAGGGCACGTACCCGACCCTCATTGCGGGTGCGACGCGCCTTAATACCCTGACGGATCCACTTTTCTTCTTCACTGAGGCGTTTGTCGAAGAGAGCGTTGGCGCGTTCCTCGGCGGCAAGCTGCTGCTCCCGGTGACTCAAAAAGCCTTCGTAGCTGCCCTGCCAGACAGTGAGATTGCCACGATCCAGCTCTGCAATGTGGTCCGCAACACCCTGGAGAAACCGCCGGTCGTGGGTAATCAGCACCAGTGCGCAGCGCAGAGCTGTGAGCTGCTCCTGGAGCCACTCGATGGCGGGAATGTCCAGATGGTTGGTAGGCTCGTCCAGCAGCAGAATATCCGGGTCGCTCACCAGGGCGCGGGCGAGTGCCGCGCGGCGCCGCCAGCCACCCGAGAGGCTGGCCATGAGGGTGTCCCGCTTAAGGTCCAGCTGGCTGAGGGTACTCTCCACGCGTTGCCCCAGTTGCCATCCATCGGCCGCTTCCAGAGCGTGTTGTACCCGCTCCAACTCCACCAGATCGGCATCGGCGGAGGAGGTAAGCTGCTCAAAGCGACGCAGCAGGGCACCGGTTTCTGCCAGGCCGTCGGCAACATAGTCATAGACAGTGATGTCGGCGGTATCGGGCAGCTCCTGCTCCAGCCGAGCGATGCGGGTGCCCGGGCGAAGCCAGCGTTCTCCACCATCCAGGGCCAGATCCCCCGCCAGGATCTTCAGCAGGGTGCTTTTGCCTTCGCCGTTACGCCCCAAAAGGCCCAGTCGCTGACCGCTGCTGATTTGCAGGTCCACGCTGTCCAGAAGTACGTGTGTGCCAAAGTGCAGGTTGGCCTGCTCGAGACGCAAAAGATCCATGAATCGGGTGCTGTAAAAAATGAGCGCGCATTCTAACGTGCTCGACGAAAGATCCACGTAAATTTCTACAACTCTGGGCGACACACAGTCGATTCCGCTATCATTGCGCCGCTTTTTTGCCGGGATATAGCCGCCGAAGCGCCCATGCTTTGCTGCTTAGGCTTCTTTTAGGAACGAGATGTTTTCACGCGCATACCAAACGCACAACGACCGACAGCTGGCCCTCTGGCTGCTGGCCTGCGCCGTGGTGATCTACGGGATGATTTTGCTCGGTGGCGTTACCAGGCTCACGGAGTCGGGCCTGTCCATGGTGGAGTGGCGGCCTATCATGGGAATCTGGCCTCCCATCGGCGAGGCTGCCTGGCTGGAGGTTTTTGCCAAGTATCAGCGCTTTCCCGAGTATCAGAAGATCAATCAGGGTATGGGGTTGGATGAATTCAAGGTGATATTCATGTACGAATATCTCCACCGGGTT
>NZ_CBFHZO010000030.1:0-46121 GCF_965660375.1 Congregibacter sp.
CTGGTAAGGTTCTTCGCGTTGCATCGAATTAAACCACATGCTCCACCGCTTGTGCGGGCCCCCGTCAATTCATTTGAGTTTTAACCTTGCGGCCGTACTCCCCAGGCGGTCTACTTAGTGCGTTAGCTGCGCCACTAAGGACTCAAGTTCCCCAACGGCTAGTAGACATCGTTTACGGCGTGGACTACCAGGGTATCTAATCCTGTTCGCTCCCCACGCTTTCGCACCTCAGCGTCAGTATTGGGCCAGGCAGTCGCCTTCGCCACGGGTGTTCCTCCACATATCTACGCATTTCACCGCTACACGTGGAATTCTACCTCCCTCTCTCGCACTCTAGTCGACCAGTATCGGATGCAGTTCCCAGGTTGAGCCCGGGGCTTTCACATCCGACTTAACAAACCGCCTACGCGCGCTTTACGCCCAGTAATTCCGATTAACGCTCGCACCCTCCGTATTACCGCGGCTGCTGGCACGGAGTTAGCCGGTGCTTCTTCTAAAGGTAATGTCACAGCTAAGCAGTATTAGTACTTAACCTTTCTTCCCAATTGAAAGTGCTTTACAACCCGAAGGCCTTCTTCACACACGCGGCATGGCTGCGTCAGGCTGTCGCCCATTGCGCAATATTCCCCACTGCTGCCTCCCGTAGGAGTCCGGGCCGTGTCTCAGTCCCGGTGTGGCTGATCATCCTCTCAGACCAGCTATGGATCGTCGCCTTGGTGGGCCTTTACCCCACCAACTAGCTAATCCAACGCAGGCTCCTCCAATAGCGCGAGGTCCGAAGATCCCCCGCTTTCTCCCTTAGGACGTATGCGGTATTAGCTCGAGTTTCCCCGAGTTGTCCCCCACTACTGGATAGATTCCTACGCGTTACTCACCCGTCCGCCGCTCTACTCATACCGAAGTACTTTCGCGCTCGACTTGCATGTGTTAGGCCTGCCGCCAGCGTTCAATCTGAGCCATGATCAAACTCTTCAGTTTAATCTTTTACCTCCATCTCTCGATAGGAGGGTTGGTTTTCACAGTTACCCGCGCTCACCAACAAATCTCGGCTCAGACACAATTCGAAATCAAAAATTACTGCGCCACTAAATCTCCAAAGAGATCCAATGACTTTGAATTGATGAGTCACTTGTTGTGTCTGAATAGTCGTTAAACAACTATCCCAACAAGTGCCCACACTTCTGTCTTCATCTACTTGTTAAATACCCACTAAATCGCTTGGAGTTAGTGTTTTCCGACAACCCTCAGGCTGGCGGAGGCGCGCATTATACGCATGCAAGGAGGTCGCACAAGCCTTTTTATTAAAAAAGTTTTAAGCGCGCCGGGAGGCGCTGAAAAACCGCTATTTTTGCCAGCGGCGAAGCTGCTCAACAGGCCCGGATAGCGCGTAGGTGAGTGATGCCAGAAGTAGAATCTTCGCAGGGTCCACAGTGACCAGTCCAAACACGAGGACTACAGCCAGAATAGCCACGAAAGGCACCCGCCCATGGAGGTCAAACCCCTTGAAGCTGTGGTAAGGCACGTTGACCACCATCAATATCGCTACCGTAGTGGTTAATACAGCGACCAGCACTGCCAGCTCCCCAGGCAGCGCGCCACCCACCCAACCCTGGTCCTGGGAGACCCAGACTGTGCAGGCCATGATGCAGGCCGCCGCTGGACTCGCCAGCCCCATAAAGAAATTAGGGTCGCCCACGCCTACCTGGGTATTGAAACGCGCCAAACGCAAAGCAGCGCAGGCCACATAAACAAAGGCAGCACTCCAACCGACTTTACCTAAATCTCCTAAAGCCCAGCTAAACATCACTAACGCAGGCGCAACACCGAAGGACACCATGTCTGCGAGACTGTCGTACTCGGCGCCGAACTTGCTGCTGGTGTTAGTCAGGCGGGCAACGCGGCCGTCCAGCCCATCGAACACCAGCGCAAACAAAATAGCGATAGGCGCAGTCTCGTAATCCCCTCGCATGGCCGCAACCACAGCGTAAAAACCGCAGAACAGCGCACCAGTGGTGAAAAGATTGGGTAAGAGATACACGCCCCGACGCTTGACGGTACGTCCGTTTTCGGAGACTTCTTCCTCGTGATCTTCAATGAGATTTTCGATGGAACTGGCGGCCTCACCGAGACTCTCCGGCAACAGGCTCGCGGGACCCGCAGCCCCTTTACCGTTATAGACCTCCTCCCCGGACACTGGCTCACCTTGACCGGCCTCATTCGAGGCAGGGACATCGGCAATCTTATTTTTTGAATCTTGATCAGCCACAAGCTCATCCCGTTGTTGTCTTACGATTCTATCAGATTAGTCCTCCAGCCCCTGAGCGACTTTCCACAGCCCTTGTATCACTGGGTCCATCAGGCGCGGTTGCCGGGCGCACAAACCGATCTCAAACTCCGGCAGCTCGTGGCCCAGGTCCATAACGTGCAGATTTTCTTCCAGGCCGCTTGCATCCACCACCAGGCGAGGCAGTACAGCAACGCCCAGCCCCAGGGAGACCATAGCGACAATTGCTTCGTGGCCTGCCACCCGGGCATAGACCGCTGGCTGCCCTGAAAAACGCCCTCGCAGCCATTGGTCAATAAGTTCCTTGCTTACGCCCCTTGCAGGTAACACCCAGGGCACATCTCGAAGGAGGTTCCAAAGTGCTTTCCCCCTTTGCCCGTGCAGGGAGTCGCGCAACGCGCAATCCACGAGAGGCATGCAAAGACACATTGGCGTGCTTGCGAGAGGAGCGAAGGCAAAGTTCTCACTGAGACCTTCCGGTCGGGCGACCACTGCAACATCAGAGCTGCCCCGTCGCACCCGTTCAAATCCGTCGGCCTGATCACCGGTTTGCAACAAGATCTGTACGCGCGGGAACGCCTCCCGATAAGCCGCCAGTAACGGTGATAGGAGCCGATGCGTTGCTGTCACCGAGCAGAAAATCCGCAGCTCGCCTTGCAAACTCCCGTCATCGCCCAGGAACTCTTGCAAGGAACGCCAATCAGAGAGCATACGCTCAGCCACCACCTGCAGCCGCCGGGCGGCGCTGGTTGCCGTCATGCCGCGGCGGTTTCGGTCAAACAGACCTTCGCCAAGCTCCTCCTCCAAACGCTGAATACACCGGCTCACCGCTGACACGCTAAGGTGCTGCTCGGATGCCGTCCGGGTAAAACTGAGGCTGCTGTTGACCGACAGGAATATTTGCAGGGATTTTAGATCCATAAGTAGCGTTTATCGCAAAACAGTTTTCATTATATAGCGTTTTACGCAATTTGCTTATTCCCTTAGACTTGCGCGCTTTCTATCACCAAGGATCCTCATCATGGGACAAAACTACTTCAACACCCTTCCTTTACGCCTCCAACTGGAGCAGCTGGGCAAATGCCGCTTTATGGACGCCAGTGAGTTCGCGGATGGGGTCGAAAAACTGAAGGGCAAGAAACTGGTCATCGTCGGCTGCGGCGCTCAGGGGCTCAATCAGGGACTCAATCTCCGCGATAGCGGACTGGATGTAAGCTACGCGCTACGGGAATCGGCGATTAATGAAAAACGCCCTTCCTGGCAAAACGCCACGGATAACGGTTTCACCGTGGGCACCTATGAAAACCTCATACCCACAGCAGACGTCGTGCTCAACCTAACCCCCGACAAGCAGCACAGCTCCGTGGTCTCAGCGGTCATGCCCATGATGAAGCAAGGCGCCTGCCTTTCTTACTCTCACGGTTTCAACATCGTTGAAGAAGGCATGCAGATCCGGGATGACCTGACGGTGATTATGGTGGCACCCAAGTGCCCGGGCACCGAAGTTCGCGAAGAATACAAGCGCGGCTTTGGCGTTCCCACATTGATTGCAGTGCACACCGAGAATGATCCGAACGGTGACGGCATGGAAATCGCAAAAGCTTATGCCGTGGGTACCGGCGGTCACCGCGCGGGGGTTTTGCAAAGCTCATTTATTGCTGAGGTGAAGTCAGACCTCATGGGAGAGCAAACCATCCTCTGCGGCATGCTCCAGACCGGCTCCATACTATGCTTCGATAAAATGGTGGAGAAAGGCCTCGATGCCAGCTATGCCTCCAAGCTCATCCAATACGGCTGGGAGACGGTGACCGAAGGCCTCAAACACGGCGGCATCACCAATATGATGGACCGCTTGAGCAATCCCGCGAAACTACGCGCCTTTTATTTGGCTGAGGAGCTCAAGAAGATTATGCGCTCGCTTTACGAGAAGCATCAGGACGACATCATGACGGGCGAGTTCTCTCGCACCATGATGGAAGACTGGGCCAACGACGATGCGAACCTTCTCAAATGGCGCGCGGCGACGGCCGAAACCGCTTTTGAAAAATCCGAGGGCACCAGTCAGGAGATCGGCGAGCAGGAGTTCTACGACCACGGCATCCTTATGGTCGCCATGGTCAAGGCGGGTGTTGAGCTAGCCTTTGAAACCATGGTGGCAGCGGGGATCATCGACGAATCGGCGTATTACGAGTCTCTTCACGAGACCCCGCTCATTGCAAACACCATTGCTCGCAAAAAGCTCTACGAGATGAACGTGGTTATCTCAGACACCGCCGAGTACGGCTGCTATCTGTTTGACCATGCCTGCCGGCCACTGCTGGCGGACTTTATGAAGGACATTGAAACCGACGTCATCGGCAACGGTCTCGGTGACGACAACACCGTGGACAACCAGGAACTCATCCGCGTCAACGAAGCAATCCGCTCCCACCCTGTAGAAACCGTTGGCACGATGCTTCGCGGCCACATGACCGCGATGAAGAGCATCCTGTAAAGATGCTTAGAAAAGCTGACAAAGTGCTGCGACCCTAGGGTCGCAGCACTTTCTCCCCCCGGGAAATACCCGCAACCCCCGAACGCACAACCTCCAGAATATCGGCCTCCGGAATCGCAGAGACAAAGGAATCAAGCTTGTCGGTGGTGCCTGCCAGTTGGATCGTATAAACCCGCGGCCCTACATCCACGATCTGACCCCGGAAAATGTCCGTAGTTCGCTTGATCTCCTCGCGCTGCGTGGAGTCCGCCCGCACTTTGATCAGCATCAAATCCCGCTCCACGTGAGCACCCTCGGTAAGGTCCACCAGCTTCACCACATCCACAAGACGATTGAGGTGCTTGGTGATCTGCTCGATGTGACGGTCGTCGCCAAAGGTTGTGAGTGTCAAGCGCGACAGCGTCGCATCTTCGGTCGCGGCCACATTCAGTGTTTCGATGTTGTAACCCCGCTGAGAAAAAAGCCCCACCACCCGCGACAATGCCCCGGGTTCGTTTTCCATCAATATAGAAATAATGCGACGCATGTCAGCTCCTCTCGTTCTTGCTAAGCCACATGTCCTTCATGGAGCCATTGGGCGCCACATGCATCGGATACACGTGTTCCATGGGATCCACATACACATCCAGGAATACGAGACGATCCTTAAGCGCAAAGGCTTCCGCCATCTTCTCGTCCAGCTCGTCCTTATCGCGCACGGTTATTCCCACATGACCGTAGGACTCCGTTAACTTCATGAAATCGGGCAGGGAATCCTCGTAGGTACTCATGGCATAGCGCCCTTCGTACTGCATGTCCTGCCACTGCTTGACCATGCCCAGGTAGTTGTTGCGCAAATTGATAATCTTCACCGGCGTGTTGTACTGCAGACAGGTGGAGAGTTCCTGGATGTTCATCTGAATGCTGCCTTCGCCGGTGACACAGGCCACGTCGTCTTCGGGAAACGCCAGCTTCACACCCATGGCCGAGGGCAACCCAAAGCCCATGGTTCCCAGTCCTCCCGAATTTATCCAGCGCCTAGGCTTGTTAAAGCGGTAATACTGCGCCGCAAACATCTGATGCTGCCCCACATCTGAGGTCACAAAAGCATCGCCCTCCGTTATGCGGTACAGACTCTGGATAACCTCCTGGGGTTTGATGTAGTCGCTTTCACCAAAACGCCTGCCGGTCCACAAACCATGGCTGGCACGCCATTCTTCGATCTGCGACCACCAGGAGTCCAGGGATACAGGCTCAAGCTGCGAGTCCTCGTTGTTCTGCGTACTGCGAATCGCCTCGATCAAATCTGTGAGTACCGCGCGCACAGGCCCTACGATGGGAATGTCTGCGGTCACAGTCTTGGAGATAGCGGCGGGATCCACATCGATATGGATAATCTTGGCACCGGGACAGAACTTGCTCACCGTGTTGGTCACCCGGTCATCGAAGCGCGCGCCTACCGCCAAAATCACGTCCGCGTGATGCATTGCCATATTGGCTTCATACAGTCCGTGCATACCCAACATACCCAGGAACTGGCGATCAGAGCCCGGATAGGCACCTAATCCCATGAGGGTGTTAGTCACCGGGAAATTCAGATGCTGCGCCAGCTCCGTGAGCAGATCACTGCCCTCACCGAGGATAACGCCGCCACCGGAGTAGATAACCGGGCGCTTTGCCGACAATAGGAGCTTTGCCGCCTTACGTATTTGTCCGCTGTGTCCGCGCACGGCGGGAGAATAGGAACGCAGCTTGACGCTCTCGGGATACTCGTAGGGAAAGCGTTCGTCGGGACGGGTAATGTCCTTGGGAATATCAATGACCACCGGACCGGGGCGTCCACTACCCGCAATATGGAATGCCTTCTTGATGACGCCCGGCAGCTGGCTCGCGTGACGTACCTGAAAGCTGTGCTTCACGATAGGCCGGGAAATGCCCAGCATATCGGTTTCCTGGAAAGCATCCTCGCCAATGAGATGACTTTGCACCTGACCCGACAGCACCACCATGGGTATAGAATCCATGTAAGCGGTCGCGATACCGGTCACCGCATTGGTTGCGCCCGGACCTGAGGTCACCAGCACCACGCCCGGCTTGCCCGTGGCTCGCGCATAGCCATCAGCGGCATGGGTAGCCGCCTGCTCATGACGGACCAGCACGTGAGGTACGCTCGCTGCTTTAAACAGGGCATCGTAAATGTGAAGCACTGCTCCACCCGGATACCCGAAAATAAACTCGACGCCCTCATCTTCCAGCGCCCGTGCAATCATCTCGCCACCGGAGAGCATCTCAACACTCTCCTGGGGGCTGGTGGGTACTTCTAACTCTGCGTTCACAATTGTGACTCCCGCTCGCGCCTGCGCTTACCCTCGCCGACGACAAACAGTTTTTCGCACCCCTCAAAGAGTGGGCACGCCTATGCCGCCGACACATCCGGTCAACCGCACAAAAACAGAGGGAGAACAAGCACGAAGAAACCCCGTGTCGCTGTCGCCCTGCGCGGTAACGCAGTGTGGACTGCCGAACTTCACGCAATAGGTCGCAAAGCACAGCCGACGGGACATAATCACAGCCGATTCGGATAATCGCACCGAAAAGGGGGCCAGGGGCGGAGGGTACTCCGCGTTGCCGTTACCATAATTACGACGGCGCAAGTTTGGTGAGGGTAGGGACCGATGTCAACGGTAGCAATTACAACTTTTTGTACTATCACAGCGTGCACTATTGATCCCACGAGTGAATTGCACCCGGGGACCTGCTTGGGTATGGTTCCCATGACAACAAAGCGGAGTGTCCCGTGAACAATCCAGAACCATACATAGCCGTCTCTTCGGACTGTTCGGACAATGCCACCTTGTTTAGGGGGCTCATGGCTGCATCTAGGGGGCTGATGGCTGCGCTCATCTGCGCTCTTTCCATGACACTCATCGTGCCCGAAGCTTCGTCAGCCGACACCTACTATCGCTGGAAAGATGAGCAGGGAAAACTCGTGGTCAGTGACCGCCCCCCTGCCTCGGAACAAATTGAATACGAAGTCGTTTCTCAACGCTCCTCGCTAATACGCCGTGTTAAGCCTGGCGAGGGGGCTGTACCTAAAGAGGTTACCCCCAGACCTGGCAATGAGTTCACCCAGGTCGACCCCAGGCAGGAAGAGATTGAGGTTGTGACCAAAAACCCCGAGAGCTGCGCCCGCGCCAAAGCCAATCTCGAAACCCTGAACACAGCCGCAAGAATCCGTATCCGGGATAAAGCAACTGGCGAACTGCGATTTATCTCCGAAGAAGAGAAAGAAACTCAGCGGCAGAAGGCGCGGGACACTATCAGAGTGCACTGCGCCTAAAGCTTCTCAGGCACGCAACGGTTCCCAAACGCCGCTTAAGGCGCTGACTGAGCCAAGGCGCCCCCCTACGCTGTACTGAACCTCGGTCCCGCGTCATCCCAATCGGCGGTGATCCGCTGTCCCGGGGAAAAATCACCGGCAAGAAGTTTCTGGGCCAACGGGTTCTCCAGCTGTTGCTGGATAGCCCGCTTAAGGGGCCGCGCCCCGTATACCGGATCGAAACCACCTTCTACCAACTGATCCATAAAGGCGTCCGTGATGTCGAGCTCCATCTCTCGCTCGGCAAGCCGCGCTCGCAGGCCCGCCAACTGGATCGTGGCAATACCTCGAATCTGCTCCTGCAGCAGCGGATGGAAAACCACGGTTTCGTCCACGCGGTTGATGAACTCCGGACGAAAGTGCTGCGATACAACACCCATCACCGCAGACTTCATCGCATCGTAGTTTTCATCGCCGGCAAGCTCCTGAATCAAATCTGAACCCAGGTTTGATGTCATCACAATCACTGTATTGCGAAAGTCCACCGTCCTGCCCTGACCATCCGTAAGACGCCCGTCATCGAGCACCTGAAGAAGGATGTTAAAAACATCAGGGTGAGCCTTCTCAACCTCATCCAGCAGTAGCAGCGAATAAGGCCGGCGGCGCACTGCCTCGGTGAGATACCCCCCTTCTTCGTAGCCCACATATCCCGGAGGCGCGCCAATGAGCCTGGCGACGGAGTGTTTCTCCATGAACTCAGACATGTCGATGCGCACCATCGCCTGCTCACTGTCAAAGAGAAAATCCGCCAAGGCCTTGCACAGCTCGGTCTTACCCACCCCAGTGGGCCCTAAAAACAGGAAAGACCCATTGGGACGATTGGGATCTGAAAGCCCCGCACGCGAGCGTCTCACCGCATTGGCAACGGCCACTACGGCCTCATCCTGCCCCACAACGCGGTCATGAAGTGCGTCTTCCATACGCAGGAGCTTGTCACGATCGCCCTCAAGCATTTTGGAGATCGGGATCCCGGTCCACCGGGAAACCACTTCGGCCACTTCTTCGTCGGTCACCTTATTGCGCAGCAGCGTTCGCTCCACGTTCTCCGCCGCCTGCGCCTGGGCAAGCTGTTTCTCCAGCTCGGGCAATTTGCCGTATTGCAGTTCTGACATACGGGTGAGATCCCCCGCACGTCGGGCGGTCTCGAGATCAAGCTTTAACTGCTCAATATCGCTTTTTACCGAGGCGGCTCCCTGCAAGGAGGCTTTCTCTGCCTTCCAGATCTCCTCAAGATCCGCGAACTCTTTCTCAATTGCCGTGATCTGCTCATCGAGGAGCGCCAGCTGCTTGGTCGCTGACTCATCTTCATCTTTACGAACCGCTTCGCGCTCGATCTTCAGCTGAATCAACCGTCGTTCCAGACGATCGAGAGCCTCGGGCTTGGAGTCGATTTCCATACGGATACGGCTTGCCGCCTCATCAACAAGGTCAATGGCCTTGTCGGGGAGCTGTCGATCAGTGATGTAGCGCTGAGAGAGCTGAGCAGCGGCAATGATCGCCGAATCGGTAATATCTACGCCGTGGTGCACCTCGTAGCGCTCTTTCAGGCCCCGCAGAATCGCAATAGTGTCCTCTTCGCTGGGCTCATCCACCAACACCTTCTGAAAACGACGCTCTAGCGCCGCATCTTTCTCCACATATTGGCGATACTCATTGAGGGTTGTGGCTCCCACACAGTGAAGCTCTCCTCTGGCCAACGCAGGCTTAAGCATGTTGCCCGCGTCCATGGAGCCCTCGGCCTTACCGGCACCGACCATGGTATGAATTTCATCGATAAAGAGGATCACCCGGCCTTCTTCCTTGGACAGCTCGTTGAGCAATGCCTTCAAACGCTCCTCAAACTCGCCGCGGAATTTCGTCCCGGCCAGCAATGCGCCGAGATCCAGAGAGAGAATACGCTTGTCCCGCAGGCCCTCGGGCACCTCGCCGTTAATGACGCGCTGAGCAAGCCCCTCGATAATCGCGGTTTTACCGACACCCGGCTCACCGATAAGCACCGGATTATTCTTGGTACGACGCTGAAGCACTTGCACGGTACGCCGAATCTCATCGTCTCTGCCAATCACCGGATCAAGCTTGCCGTCCCGGGCGCGCTCGGTAAGATCAATGGTGTATTTTTCGAGCGCCTGACGTGTCTCTTCGGCATCCGCACTGTCCACCGATGCGCCGCCGCGGACCGCTTCCACCGCAGCATCGAGACCGTCTTTAGTGACGCCACTGTCGGTGAGTACCTTTGCTAAAGCTCCCCCGGCCTCGAGCAGAGCCTGAAGCACCAGTTCACTGGAGATAAAGCTATCGCCACCCTGTTGAGCCTTTTTATCGCTAAGGTTCAGTACCTTGCTCAAATTTGGCGATACGTGAACCTCGCCCGTGGAGTTTTTCACCACGGGCATCCCGTCGATAAGCGATCGAAGCGCCTGCTGCAGCGCATCAATGTTTGCGCCCGCGCGTTGCAACAACGGTCTCGCTGAACCATCCTGTTGATTGATCAATGTCTGCAACAGGTGCGCCGAGTCAATCTGGTTGTGATCCCGACCCACCGCCAGGGACTGGGCATCCGCCAGGGCGTTTTGCAGGGAATTCGTTAATTTATCCATTCTCATAACTGTTTACCTCCACAGCAATTCAAGGATCACCGTGGGCCAACACAGCGTTCACCGTGATCTCCTATACCCCCATAGATATTGGGGTTTAAGGGCTGATTTCAAGGGCTAGCAATCAGTACTCGCGAAGGATAAGACAGGCCATGCGACCGGTTATGTCATCTCTACGGTAGGAAAAAAATCGGCCGGCATCGCCTGCAGTACAGAGGCCAATGCCCTCCACCTTGCGCAGACCCAGGCCATCCAGCCGCAAGGTCGCGAGGGCGCTCAAGTCGGCGAGATAGTGACCGGCGCGCGTCGGGGAAGCACGAAAACAGGCAGCGCAGCCATCGCTGTCGTCCTGCCTTAGAAAGGTCGATCGCACTTCTGCACCCACTTCAAAAGCCTCCCGGCCAATTGCGGGGCCCAGCCAGGCACAGAGTTCCCGGGGAGCGACATTAAGGGCCGACACTGCTGACTCAAGAACTCCCGCAGCCAGTCCCCGCCATCCGGCATGCACCGCGGCGACGACGGTGCCAGAGAGATTACTCAGGAGCACAGGCAGGCAATCGGCCACCATGACGGCGCAGGCAACGCGGGCATCGCCGGTCCAGGAGGCATCGGCACGAGCGGGCGTCTGCAGACTGTCACAGGCCTGTACCACCTGAGTGCCGTGTACCTGCTCCAACCAGGCAATTTCTGTCGCTGCCGGTAGCTGCGCCAAAAGGTCCGCACGATTTTTCTTCACCGCCCCCAAGTCATCCCCGACGTGCAACCCCAGATTAAATCCGTGAAAAGGTGCCTCGCTATGCCCCCCGGTGCGCGTGGTGTAGAAGATGCGAACATTGCCAGGCCAGCCCCGGGGGCTGACTTTCACGACACTCATGGCAACCCCGGAGCCTGACTACCCTGCCCCGGGTTCTCTTCCGCCAGCACCTTAAGTAACTCCTGAAGATCGTCAGCGAGGGGCGATTCAAAACTGCAGTGGTCGCCGGAGCCGGGATGCACAAAACTCAAGCGTTGCGCATGCAGTGCCTGACGGCGAAAGCCACGCAGGGCCGCCGTCAGCCTCTCGCTGGCACCCCGTGGTAGCTGCAAACGCCCACCGTAAACAGGGTCTCCCAATAGGGGATAGCCGCGGTGGGCCATATGCACCCGTATCTGATGGGTCCGCCCGGTCTCGAGCTGCACCTCCAGCGCGGTGTACTGGGCAAAACGCTGAGCAATACGGTAGTGGGTTACGGCGGGCTTACCCCCGTTCGCGACCACCGCCATGCGAGTTCGCTGTCGGGGGTGGCGGCCAATAGCTGCTTCTACGCGGCCTCCTCCGCTGGGCACACCGCGAACAATAGCGAAGTACTCCCGCTGCACATCCTTCTTTTGCAACTGGGCGACGAGGCTGCGATGGGCATTTAAAGTTCCAGCGACCACCAACAGACCACTGGTTTCCTTATCCAGGCGATGCACGATGCCCCCCCGGGGAATAGCCTCAAGATCCGGACGGTGATTCAACAGGGCATTGACCAGCGTGCCGTGGTGATTACCTGCCCCCGGATGCACCACGAGGCCCGCTGGTTTGTCGATAACCAGAAGCTCCTCATCCTCGTAGACAATCTCCAGCGGCAGCGCTTCCGCCGTCCAGGACACCTCGCTCTCCAGCTCGGCGTTTAGGCTGAGCACCTCGCCGCCACGGATGGCGTCGCGCGGACGCCCCCTACTGCCATCCAGAAGAAGCTCACCGCTGCGAATCCAGCTCTGCAGCCGGGCGCGGGAAAATTCGGGAAACAACTGCGCCGCAGCCTGATCCAGGCGTACTCCTACCAGGTCCTCTCCGGCAATTGCACTCCGCGTAATCTGACGCGCTTCTATGGACGGTTCTATGGTTTATGGACTCCCCTGGCTGTGCTTAAATAGCGCCCCTCTTCATTTCATCGATTTTAGCATGAGCCTTATTAGCAACCGCGACTCTCGGGCCCGACAATGGCCCATCCTTGCCAGCTTCCTTTCCGCGCTTTTATTGCTCGGGGGTTGCGCGAGCAACGACGACGAGGAATTCTCCGCCGACAGCGGAGAACAGCAGATATATGATGAAGCCCAGCGCTATCTGAACGCACGGAATTTTGATCTCTCCATTCGAGCCCTACAGGCTCTGGAGTCCCGCTATCCCTTTGGAAAATATGCGGAGCAGGCACAGTTGGAGCTCATTTACGCGCACTACGGAGCCTATTCACCGGAAGCAGCCATTGAGGCAGCCGATCGCTTTATCCGCCTCCACCCCCAGCATCCGAATGTCGACTATGCCTACTATATGAAGGGCCTGGCGACCGCTACTGCCAGCCAGGATTTTCTATCTCGCTTTACACCGACGGACCAAACCCTCCGCGACACCAGCTTTGCCAAAGAGGCTTTTGCGGAGTTTTCCCAACTTGTCACCCGGTTCCCCAACAGTCCCTATGCTGCAGATGCGAAGTCGCGGATGGTTTACCTGCGGAACCTGCTGGCGCGCAACGAAATACATGTGGCAAATTATTACTTCCGTCGAGGCGCCTACATGGCGGCGGCAAATCGCGGTCGCTATGTTGTGGAGAATTTCCAACGCACCCCGGCCGTGGGCGACGGTCTCGCCGTAATGGCCCAGGGCTACCTACTGCTTGGTATGGACGATCTTGCTCAAAATGCCATTGACACCTTGGTCTTGAATTTTCCGGACCACCCCGCGTTAAACAAAGATGGCGAGTTCGATACGGTCTACACTCAAGATGGTCTGCAGCGCTCACTGATTAACAAGATGAGCTTTGGTCTGTTTGACCCGCCAAAGCCGCCTCAGTTCGACAGCCGCAAAGGCATCAGCTAAACAACTTCACTCCCCCATACGCCAGGCAGAGGTAATGGGGTAACGGCGATCCCGCCCGAATCCTCTCTGGGTAATGCGCACGCCGACAGGCGCCTGACGGCGTTTGTACTCATTCAGATCCACCAGCCTGACGGCACGCTCTACGTCCGCCCGGGCAATACCCTCCGCGATAATCGCCTCCGCACTGAAATCCTGCTCAACGTATAGCTCCAGGATCCTGTCCAGCACATCGTAGGGAGGCAGACTGTCTTCATCTTTCTGGTCGGGAGCAAGTTCTGCCGAGGGTGGTCGCTCGATAACCCGCTCGGGAATGCACGGGCCCAGGCTATTCCTGTAGCGACAGAGGGCGTAAACCAGCGTCTTGGGCACATCCTTCAAAACATCAAAGCCCCCTGCCATATCGCCATAGAGCGTGGAGTAACCGACAGCCAACTCACTTTTGTTGCCCGTGGTCAGCACCAGAGAACGCTTTTTATTGGAAATGGACATGAGGAGGACTCCACGGCAGCGGGCCTGCAGGTTCTCCTCGGTGGTGTCAGCGTCCAGGCCCGCAAACTCATCCTTAAGGGCAGCCAGAAAGCTTTCGTAAATCGGCTCTATGGATATCACGCTATGACGCACACCCAGGGTCGCACTCTGCTCCGCCGCGTCGCTAATGCTGATATCCGAGGTATAGCGAAAAGGCATCATTACTGCCTCAACCCGCTCCGCGCCCAGAGCATCCACAGCCACCGCCAGGGTGAGGGCCGAATCAACGCCCCCGGAGAGCCCGAGCACTACGCCGGGGAAACCATTTTTATTGACGTAATCGCGCATACCCAGGACCAGCGCCTGCCAAACCGCAGCCAGCTCGTCGAGAGGCCTGGTAATCACTCCCTCTCGAAAACTCGGGCTTGACGCATCTGCTGTGAATTCGCACCAGTTCAAGGCTGTTTCAAAGCGAGAGCTCTGCGCCGCGAGCTTACCTTGGCTAGTCATGGCGAAAGACCCCCCATCAAAGACCAGTTCGTCCTGCCCTCCGACCTGATTCACATACACGGCAGCCAATCCATTATCCCGACAGCGCGTAGCGAGGAGGTCGAGCCTCTGCTGCTGCTTGCCCTTGTGAAAGGGAGACGCATTCAGATTGATGAGCAGTTCCGCTCCGGCGGACGCCGCTGCCGCACTGGGTCCCGGCACCCAGATGTCCTCACAGATACTCAGGCCGACCTGGGTTCCCTGAATCTCAAGAACGCAGGGCTCGCTGCCCGCGGTGAAATAGCGTTTCTCGTCAAACACCTGGTAATTGGGCAGCTCATTCTTCCAATACTCAGTCTTGAGCTCTCCGCCGTTAAAAACCCCTGCGCAGTTGTAAAGCAGGCCTGCACGGCGAACGGGATATCCCAAAATCACCCACGCCTCGGCAGGCAACTCGCGGCAGAGGCGTTCAATGGCATAATTTACCCGCTTGCAAAGAGCCGGCCTGAGCAAAAGATCTTCCGGTGGATAGCCCGACAGCGTTAGCTCGGGAAACACTATCACCGGCGACGCCTGTTGCGTGCAGGCTTGCTGGGCGACCTCAACAACCTTATCGGTATTGCCCGTAAAGTCACCCACCTGGGTGTTTATCTGGGCCATCAATATATGCATAGAAACTTTCCAACTTTCCGATGGTGCTATTGTCAGCGATCGCAGACGAGCTGACCAGACGGCACGACAGAGTGCGTTGCGCTGCTAGAATGCAGGTTCGCAGCCATTCAGTGGAACTTTGAGTAAAAGACCGTGAGCAATCCCGCTATTTTAGTGCCTCCGGGGACCGTAGGGACTGAGCAGAATCAGCTGTTGTTCCGCATCTACCTGATTTATCGCACGGTGCTGTCGGTGGTTTTCCTGGTTCTCATTACTCTGCCCGCCACGCGGCAGCTGGTGGGCGCACACAATCCCGCGTTATATACGGCTGTGAGCAGCATTTTTCTGTTCAGCAACGTTGCACTGCTCGGTGTGGTGGCCGCTCGCTGGCAGAGCTCCAACGCCCGACTGGTGCTGCTGTTCTGCGTGGACATTGTTTGTATCACCTTACTGAGCGATGCCTCGGGAGGTATGAGCAGCGGCCTGCCCCTGCTGCTGGCCATCACCGTCGCCTCCAGCGCCGTACTCATCAGCAACCGCACAGTCGCGACACTGGTCGCCGCGCTGACCGTGCTGGCGGTGCTTGGAGACACCTTGCGACTCATGTCGACCACCAACACGGGGATCAAGGCTCTTTTCCCCGCAGGACTTCTTGGACTCCTATTTTTTATCGTATCGGGCATCGTGCAACTCGTCGCGCTGCGCCTTGGCCGGGTAGAGGCACTGGCCAGAGAGCGCGCCAGTGACATCTATCGGCTTCAGCGACTCAACGAACAAATCGTGCAGAATATGCAGACGGGCATCCTTCTGGTGGACTCCCTGAACCGCGCCCGAGTCCTCAATGCCGCAGCGGGCAGGCTGTTAGACCCCAGCAGACCCATCGCTTTGGAGCAGGGACGGGCTCTGACCGACTACAGTGGCGCTCTCTCTGAGCGCATTGAAAAATTCCGTCGCAGTGGCGAGCAGATTGGGTCGCCCTTTGCGGCCCAGGGTGACGGCGCCGAGATTGTCGCGCGATTCCACAGCCTCGAAGGGGGAGAGGAACATCAGATTCTCGTCTTTCTTGAGGACTATCGACCCGTTGCGGCCTATGCGCAGTCACTGAAGCTATCGTCCCTGGGGCGCCTCGCCGCCAGCATAGCCCACGAGATTCGCAATCCATTGGGTGCCATCAGCCATGCCTCACAGCTCTTGGATGAGTCCCCTGGTCTGGCTGACGATGACCGACGCATGGTGGATATGGTGCTCACCAACAGTCAACGGGTGAATGATATTGTTGAAAGTGTCATGCAGATCTCCCGTCGAGAACCGCCCAAGCTAGAGATGCTAAAGCTTGTAGATTGGCTGGAGTGGTACGACGAACGCTATCGCAGCGCCAGGGATAACCCTGGGAGTCTCAACATAGAATACGTGGACCCCAGTGCCCGTGTGCTAATAGATCCGGAACATCTCGAACGGGTGCTGGACAACCTAGTGAACAACGCCATGCGCCACAGTGAATTGGCCACTAAAAACTGCTCCGCCGAGTTGAGAGTGCGCGTTGATCGAAGTAAACGAGAATGCGTGATTGACGTGTACGATGATGGGCAGGGAGTCGCTGAAGCCGATGTGCCCCGACTCTTTGAACCCTTTTTTACCCGCAGTCCGGGTGGGAGCGGGCTTGGGCTTTACCTCTGCCGTGAGCTTTGCGAGCTGAATCAAGCGAGAATCGCTTATTTGCCGACCAGCGACGGACGGAGTCGTTTTCAAATCACCATTGAGCATCAGGAGTAAACGCGTGTGAGCAGTCATGAAGCCGTCCGGGTACTCATCGTTGATGATGAGCCGGATATCCGTGAGCTACTGGAGATAACCTTGGGTCGTATGGGACTGGATACCGTCAGCGCCGCGACATTGGACGAGGCCTACACACTGCTGGATGATGCTGCCCCCCTGCAATTGTGCCTCACGGACATGCGCTTGCCGGATGGCAACGGAATCGATTTGGTAGAACACATACAAGCCACTCAGCCTTCCCTACCCGTCGCAATGATCACGGCACACGGCAATGTAGACAGCGCTATCAGGGCACTCAAGGCTGGGGCATTTGATTTCATCAGCAAACCCGTAGCCTTGGAAAAACTTCGCGCCCTGATTAGCGCTGCGCTAGAGCTGGACCCCATCGGTGGAAGCGTTCGCGTTGGCAATAGCGACGAACTCATCGGGGACACCCCCGCCATGGATAAGCTACGCCAGCAAATCGAGAAACTCGCGCGAAGTCAGGCCCCCGTGCATGTTAGAGGCGAGTCCGGAAGCGGAAAAGAAGTCGTTGCACGAAACATTCACGGCCGGGGACCGCGAGCCGCGGGGCCCTTTGTTGCCGTGAACTGTGGAGCGATACCCGCAGAGCTCATAGAAAGCGAACTGTTTGGCCACCTTAAGGGAAGCTTTACCGGAGCGAGTCGCGACAAGCTAGGACTTTTCCAGGCAGCCGAAGGCGGCACACTGTTTCTTGATGAAGTCGCCGACTTACCGCTTGTGATGCAAGTGAAACTACTGCGCGCGATTCAGGAAAAACGGGTCCGCCCTGTGGGTGCAAACGAGGAGATAGAGACCGATGTTCGGCTGTTGTCAGCAACACACAAGAGCCTGGCAACAGAGGTAGCCGCTGGTCGCTTCCGGGAGGATCTGTTCTTTCGGGTGAACGTGATTGAATTGGAAGTTCCTAGCCTTCGGGAACGTAAAGACGACATCGCGATGCTTGCACAGGCTCTTATTGAGCGTATTGCAGATGCTCATCAGAGCGGCATCCCAAGAATCAGCGACGCAGCCCTTTTAGTAATGAAGGACTACAGGTTCCCCGGTAACGTGCGCGAACTCGAAAACATGCTCGAGCGCGCATTTGCATTGTGTGAAAACGGCGTCATCGATGTGGAGGACCTTCAGATTAGAAGCATCGCAACGCCTGTTGCTGCTCAGGAACCCATTACCCATAACAGTCAACTGAGCGCCGTAGCTGGAGATCTGAACGCCTATTTGGCAGATATTGAGCGCGAGGTGCTTAGCGAAGCACTGGACAAGCACCGCTGGAATCGAACAGAAACGGCCAAAGCTCTTGGACTGAGCTTTAGAAGCTTGCGGTATCGAATGAAGAAGCTAGCTCTAGAAGATTGAATTAAACCACTGCTGATCTGGGCAATAACGCTTACTCAGGGTGACAATCAAGGCCTCTTACCTAGTCCAAGGGTTCATGATGAGAGGCAATACTCAAAACAGGACACGGCTCTGTCACCGCCCGCACTATGGTTTTACGTTGATCGAACTGCTCATAATCACAACAATACTGTCCATAACTCTGGGACTAACTGCTGCACCCTTAGCAAAGCGGATCGACGAACTGCGCAGCGCCTCAGCTATGCGGCACTTGGCGTCACTGTTCTCCCTGGCTCGCCAAGAAGCGTTGCTAAGACAGGAGGCTATTACGGTATGTGCTTTAAATACGGCTAAACGCTGCCATCGGCAATGGACAGACAGTCACTCAATCGCGGTGTTTATCGACAGCAACAATAATCGTCGATTAGATGTGAACGATCAGCTTATTCGAGCGATTCAGTGGCCGCTGACTGGCGCAGAGCTGTCTTGGCGCGCCTCCCTAGCGAGAAACCACCTTAGGTTTGAACCGAACGGTGGCACCTGGCAAAACGGAACACTGTACTACTGCCCCAAAAGTCGCGACGCCCGTCAAGCAAGAGCCTTGGTGATCAGCCACAGCGGGCGCAACTACCTGCCCTCAGACAGCAATGGCGACGGTATTCGAGAGGATCGACAAGGGCGCAACCTCCGGTGTTAACACTGAATAGGGTCGTGTTTAACTGCCTGCGCCACAAACAGCGCTAATCGTCTTGATTGTCTTTTTGGGTACGCAGCCACTTACCATCTTCACGCACATACACATACCACAGCTGGCGATAAAGCCTCCCAGACACACGGTAAACCCGAAAATCATCTTGCAGGTAGCTGACAGCACTATTGAAGAATACATCTGGCCCCTGCGCTTGGGCTGCGGCCAATACCAGCGCGGGTATACCAGCGAGACTGTGTGTCCGTTGCTCGTCCTGGGATGCCTCTGAATCGTCAACTTGTGCATGAACGGGCCCGATTAGCAGCACGCAAACAGTAAAAGAAAGCAAAACCAATTTATAAGCTGTTTTCATGTAAACCTCTACCTCGACAATACCTGTCGCATCGTCAACATCACTGATCCCACGTAAATTCACTAGTCGCTATCGCACCATTGTTGTTCTTATCCCACGCGCGCCTGCCCAGAGAATCGAGCTGCAACAAACCGTCACCATCCTGCCTAGCCCCTGCTATTGGGACAGCTTGGATAGTGAATCTGGCGTCATCTGCAAAATCAATCCTTAGATTGTAGGCGGGATTATTACCATCAATAGGCGATTGGCTGGGAAACACCGATGGATCCGGCGACCCTGTGTCACCACCACCTGCCGCCGCGGCCTCATAACTATAATTCTGCGTGAATCTACGCTCCATTGCCTGCGCAAAGCCTAAGAGCGCAGCCTGAGCGTCTGCACGATTAGAGCGAACAATGGAGCGCTGATAGCTGGGTAGCGCAACAGTTACCAAGATACCCAGAATCACAACTACGATCATCAACTCAATCAGCGTAAAACCCGACTGACGGTTGGACGGCAACTTCATCATTGCTCCTTCAGCCAATAGGTTGTGACCGAATCGTTGCACCAATCATCAATAGGGCCATCCTCCGCGTTAAGCTTGATGACAACGCTATTACCATTCGGGCAAACACTTTCATCGGGCTGATTGGGGTCATCGGGGTCGTTGGAATCCTCCGGATCGTTGGGGTCTGGCACATACGGCGGCGGAACAATAATCGTTGCCTGATCAACAATACTTGGTGTGAGAAGTGGGCGCGGCTCTGTGCGAACAGCATCTTCGAGCCTCACTGAATAAGCCCGGGAGGTGCCTGCTGCGGGACGGCACCAGACGTTGGAGTTCCCCGGCGTATAAGTAGTAAAAATCACTCTCCCGTTAGCAATCAAGGGGGATGACAAAGCTTTTTCCCCAGGAAGCGAAAAGTCAAAGAACCAACCCTGAGACTCGTTCAGCAACTTTTGCTGAGTTTCCAGAGTAGTCCCCGTGGCCGTCGATAGTAAGTTCGCAGTTGCGTCATAGAGATCTGTAGTCACCAACGCAGTGTATACAGACGGCGCAGAAAACACCGCTCGCTGGCGAACTAAATACATACGGTTCGTCGCCAAGGTAGACAAGGGCGAAGGCCTAAATCCCGAACCTATAGCAACAACCAGCTCAGGACCATCAGGACCACGCACAATAGCAACACTGGGTGATGAGAAAAAACGACGGTTGCTTGCTATATCGTTACCTCCCCCGGCCACCCCTAAGTCAGCAATAACCCCACCGGTCACAAGATTCGCAAGCGTTTGACCGTTGGCGATATCGAAACGCCAGAGTTGACCGCCGGTATCCGCGCCAAACCACATATCCGCAAGACCATCTTGATTAATATCGACCACCGACATGGTACTGGGAAAGGAATAATTCATGGCTGAATAGGACTCGGTCCAAGGCTGCGCGCCGGTCTTGCCACCCGACCAAAGTAAGCGACCCGTCAGCGCGTCCACCATATACATGCCACGACCCACGTTATCGGCGGTTCGAATTTGCGTTTCATCTTGCGCCTCGTCATACCCGGCACTGAACAGCAATACGTCGCGAGGCTCACTATCCCCATCAAGCTTAACCTGCGTCTTAATAGGGCGGGACCAAGTTTGCCCTAACTCACTGAAATCATCGCCATTGGACTGCACGCCGCCACCGAGAATCTGCCACATCAACTCCGGAGCTTCCCGATCGGTTACATCCAGGGCATAGTAATTTCGGCCGCCTCGACGCATGCCTGTGTATATCCTCGCAAAGTCTTGGGCATCGTTAGCATCAATACCGTTGCGACCGTTGTCATTAACCCAGGGCGTGGGCGTACCGTCAATACCGTAGGGATGGGCTGTGCTGGAACGATTGAGGCGTAGATCGTTTTGCATTGGCAGCAACGCCTCTGGAATAAAGGCAAATGTCTCCTGTCCAGTGCTCGCATCCACCGACTGAAGACCGCCTGAGTTGGTGCCAAAGAGGATTTCTACATCAGGGTTTGTTTCAGTGCCGCCGTAGGTGATTGCGACTGGTCGCGAGTGCAATGGATCCCCGAATATGTAGCGATTTTCATTCACCGCACCGTCACCATCCTCATCATCAGAATCTTTACCTCGGATCCAGGCAATATGCTCTGCAAACTCAGCGTCGGACATCGAATCTACGCCAAACATTGCCTTGGTGAGCATCGTATTAGCGGGCCGCAAAGCATTCACGCCGTTGGCAAGGTTGTTGCTGCTAGATCCAGAAACAAAGGTGTAGACGTTCCGATCTCCATAGGCCGGGAGGTTCTCCGCTGCTCCCCCGATGTCCACGGCCGCACCATCCACCTGCGAACTCCAAAAACTTTGAGCGTTTCCGATAAAAAAGCCGGTAACCGGGTCTATCGCAAGATTCCCATTAACATCGACAATATCGACGTCTTCTTCACTCAACGCATACTTTTTGATATTTCCTCGCCATCGAGGGAACTCGTCGGGGCGAAAAACCGCAAAGTAAACCTGACGCAGATGGCTTAGCTGACTAAACTCGTTCACCGCCGCTACGGGAGCCACAAACGTGGAGTCGGTTTTCAGCACTTCTCCAATAATATCCTTGATCTCTGCAACCAGTTCGGTGGCATTGTTTGCAGTTTTATAGACACCGCCGCCAGCGGCGGCCACATCTTCAAGCCACTTACTAGAGAAGTTAAACCCAATCGTGTGAGTGGTAATCCGTTGATTCCCCGCTAGGGTCGAGCTCATATCCGTCTCGTTCATATACCTTGCTAGGTCCTTCACGCACCGCTCACCGCTCTCAAGTGCCGTTGTACTTCCATCGGCATTGAGTGTCGGTTCATTCTCGCAAGCTTCGCCTCCCATAAATTGCGGAATCAGTTCACTTGAATGTGGACGGTTTGCCTCACCGTCTGTGAGCATGATGATGTGACTTTGCTCTTGGCAAAAATCGTTAATGGGGCTTTTATATAGGGCCGCGGATCCCACAGCAGTGATGTTCTCATCGCGACAGTCACTGCTATCAAGGTTCGATTCAGAGCAATCACGGGGCCGATTCAATGAAAAAGTGCCGGGAACCATCGCCTCGCTGGCTGAAACACGAGCATAACTAAAGGGCCCACCATCAATTCCAGAAAAACCTCGGGTAGCTCCCCACTTTACCGCTGACCCGGTGTAATACAGAGCAGCCTCATAGAGGGTATCTTGCACGGGCGTCCAACCGTTGTGGTTAAGCTGTGAAACCAGATCTTTCATTACCGAGCGTGTTCTTTGCGAGGTGAAGCTTGACCCATCATCTTGATACTCGATAAATAGTCGAGGCGCGTCCGCGCGGTCGCCATCAACACTCACAGCCCTACGATTTCTTCTGGTGCTCGTGTCTATACGAAACGCCATAGCATTGCCGGCTTTCCAACCTGCTCGATTAGTAATGTTGTTTTGTATTAGATTGGCCAGAGACGGCGTTCTATTGACATCGTCTTCCTCCCATTCAGAAGATACCGACCATGGCACTGTGGTTGAGGCATAAGCGCGATCTTCTATCGTCCCGTTTGCGCTCGTATAGCCGCTGGGGTTATCGGCAGCCTCCGCAAAGATCGTCATATTGGTGGTACCAGAGTCATCCTCATCAGACACTAGTTCTATATATGCATTCAAGATAGTGGCATTACGGGGAACAGCCACGTCGCTGAATCGCAAGCCCACCACAGATCCCCGTTCTAAATCCAGATCATCGCTGCTAGTTCTAGCGCGACTTCCGGTTTCCTCGGCATCATCATTGGAGGAACCTATTGTGCGGCTTAAAGTTCGGAGAAAGCATGACGACCCCGGCGTAATAGAGTCGTACTCGTACTTAACCACGAGCCGGGGCGCCAGAGACGCGCTTCCTTCAAAAGCCCACACCGGCAGCTGCCCCGAATCACCATTAACCACCAATGACAGGGCATTACCTCCGCACCAATCATTGCGGCCTGCGACCTGCTCCACCAGTGAAGAAATATCCGGACTTTGGAAAGTATCTCCGGAACTATGGGTCATGCTGCCCTCCCAACTTACGCGCTCCGTAGACAGATCACGGTTGGTAATATTGCCCGGCGCAGCGGTGAACGTTGAGGTATCACCGCTAAGCTCCACGCCGATCTCAAGATCGTACTGCGAAGTGAAATCTCGCTCCGCGGTAAATAGTAGGTAAGCCTCGCTAATCGTGGCCCCCCTTGGCACATCAAGGCCGTCAAACCGCAGCCCCGTTGTCGTAGGTTCGACGCTTCCAGTAGAGCCCGTGGTGTACTCCACGAAGAGTTTGGCAGCCCTACTGGAGCTTCTTTCTTCTGAGTAAAATTCGACTTCGGCGTCGCCCCTAGCAGAAACTGTTTCGAAGATCAGTACGATGTCATCCTCACCGCCACCGGCAGGATCCCATCGCGAAGTGGAAACAATTTCCTGAATCAGGTCAGACAAATCAGGCGTATCAATAGTTTCGTTACGTGCAGGCGGCCGATTGATTCTCCAGCCAACTTGAGCATTGGTGTCAGACCGTCGAGTGATTCTTTCGTCATCATCAAAATCGCCTGAATCAATCCTCTGCCCCGAGATACGCAAGTCGAGTCGACCCGATTCACCATCTCTACCGGTGAAACGCACATAGGCGTTGGTAATCGTCGCTCCTCTCGGGATATCGAGGCCTGTAAATCGCACGCCAATGTTTTCATCTTCTTCTAATTTTAATTCTCGGTCGTTAACGTCAATATCGTAATCGCCGTCATCCACCTCCTCTTCTGCATCGTCATCCCCGTTAACCACCTGGCTCTCGGACGTCCCTGTGCCAGAATCTCCAACGGCAAGATTGAGAATATCAAGCTTTTCCGCATCCAAAATCATCACAGAGGTACCGTCAACCTCTTGCGCGTCATCGGTTGCAGCTGCGATGGGCGTATCAACAGAAACGATTTCACCCCCGCCGACCACCTCATCGATATAGCTGACCGGGTATAAAACCGGGCCACCGGGATTGGTAAAGCGCATCAACCCCACGTTGACGTTATCTAATTCGTCCAGCAGCTGGTACATCGCATCTTTTACATTATCAAGGCGATCTTTACCGGTTCCCGACACGCTTGCGCTCATAGAGCCCGAAGTATCAATGATAAAAAGCACATTTGGACGAGCACTGGCGCTCTCAACCTCTCCAAAAAAAATCTCCGTATCATCACCCCAGACAGGTGCGGTACACCACAATGTCGCCAGGCATGCAGCCGAGATTTTCTTAACCATGCGATTCACACCGTTCATTTTTCGTCACTCCCGACCCGAAGCCTATATAGGCTTGGGTGCAAAACGTTTTAGACCTTGAATATGTCGACTGTTGAAGCGGTCGTCTGTGCGACCCGCCTCTGCGCGAATTTCAAAATGGAGACTGCGAAGCCCCGGGTTACCAATTACTAAATCATTGCCAAGCGCTGAAACTTCATTTACGTAGCGCACCTCTACACTTCCCGCCAGATCAGCATCATCAAGGAAGCTAAAAGCCGTGCTCGTCGGCCAAGCCGAGTTACTTAAGCGGGCAGCAAACGCCTGTACCAACAGATTCTCATCACCTTTGGACTGATCTATGATCGACTCTGCAGCTTGAAAGCTAACTTCTTTGCCCTGACGCGCCGCGGCCATACGAGATTCCAGCGAACTCGTCTCCATCACCTGGTAACCAACAATAGTCGTCAGCAATAAAAGCATCAGAACCACAAGCAACACGACCCCATCCTGGTGGCCACGCACTAAGCTTTGTTTTCTCTTAAGTTGATACATCGGCCTAAAACTCTGGTGCATTGCGTAAAGTAACGGTGGTGGTAAAAACGTCACGCTGCACCGCGCCAGAGGAATGAAGGCCTCCCTGCCCCAGAGCAGAGGCACCCACGCCCGACACCTGCTCATCGATCAATACATACACTCGACTGTCATCGCCATCACGAATAAGATCAAAACCTTGCATAAGCAGTGCAACTCGCACCGATATAGCCCCCTCGTAATTGTTTCCCGTGTTCAACGTCGCGTCACTGGGGTTAACATAACGAATAGAATTGCTGAGGCTCACACGCTGACCGATCTTGACCTGCATGTGCTCCACACCTTCGATCATTTCTTCGGTCGCACCGTTCACCTCTCGGTACAGTGCCCACACATCGAACCCATTGCGATCACGCCCGGTATCTGCCACGTACCATGTCGCTTCTTCATAGAGCAGCACCTGAGAATCAATGTCATAAAAATTTTCGATGGACGTTGAATAGTTACCGCTATTGTCAAATTCGAGGGTCGTGGCGTTGGGTGGCGCACCAGCATTACAGGTCTGCGAATTGGTCACCGCGAACAAATGAGCTGTCAAATTGCATCCGGTCACTAAGACGCGACTACCTTGCTCAACCGCGCAACCTGGGTTGTCATCAAGTGCTACATTCGTGCTCGCAGGTGAAACGTCCGAAATCAGCAGCGGATCATTGGGGTCGTCTTCATTTAATAACTCGTTCATCCGCAGGCTCAACACATCGCTACCATTACGTGCGCCACCACCAGTTTCAGCTGCCAGAATATTCGCGGACAAATTGGTCGACGGTGGGTTCGCCGCCCACGCTCCCGTTCCGTTGCGCTCATAGGCACGAATGCCGTCAAGCGTTGTGGAAAAGCCCGCAGAGTTAGGATCTTCAATCATATTAACGACGAATACATCCCCAGTATTACAGCCAAGGTACTGCGTCCGATGCAGATCTTCGCGCAGAAGATCCAGCGCAAAGCGGCCATTTTCCTGGAGGCGTGCAAGCGAGTTTTCTAGTCGGGCAGAGTCTTTGTTTGCTAGAAATACTGTCACCACTCCAAGCACTAAAAAAGCACCAATCGACAGAGCAACCATAAGCTCGATCAAGGAAAGTCCGGATTGCGGCCCGCGCATCTTGTTCCGCTGGGCCGTGAGTTCGACGCTGCGCCCAACAATACAGA
This sequence comes from Congregibacter sp., assembly GCF_965660375.1. Taxonomy (GTDB): domain Bacteria; phylum Pseudomonadota; class Gammaproteobacteria; order Pseudomonadales; family Halieaceae; genus Congregibacter. The sequence goes on from NZ_CBFHZO010000030.1 coordinate 26,355, forward strand.
GACGGTTACTGTCATTTAAAAAAGTAATCATGGTGTAAACGTTGCTGTCAAACTGACCACCTGCCACACTCTAGAACGAGTATTTGAGCCATCCGTGCTGTTGAGATTGTCGAACTGGCGCTCGGTCCAGTTGACCTGGACTGTGTATTCATCTCCATCAGCGGAAATGAGTGCACGGCCACCGGGAATGCTCGGCCGAAAATTGCCTGCGCCTACGTTAAAAACATCGAAGAAATGCACATTCCACTCTCGGAGATCCTGCAACGCGGCCTGCTGTGGTGTACAACCGTCAGCGTCCTGGCAGGCCTGATCCCCAGGAACAGTGGCTCCGTCATCCGGATAAACCCCGACGTAAGACGCCACAGCTGTTGGATTTGCTCGCATCGCATCAAGAATCTCGGCGCCGATATACACCGCCTGAGAGCGAAAGTACGCCCCCTGGTTGGCCTGCAGGCTCAGCATCTGCATTCCCACAACACCCAAGAGGCCCACCAGCAGAATCAACACACTCACCATCACCTCAATGAGTGTAAAACCGCCTTGCTGCCGCGTTTGACGGCTCTCCACGCCTTGCCTCTTTGAAGCATTCAGATGTTGTTTAATCATGGACACACCACCGATGTCACTGTGTTGTCTTCCACCACCCCGTTGTTGTCTGTATCCAATGCGCGGCGGGCCTGACCAGAAACTTCCACAACCAACGCCCGCGCGTCATTCACGCCACGTGCATCGCAGATTGTTAGGGTGCCGCTGGTGTTCTGCAAAACCCGACCGGAATCCTGAAACACAATATTAGCCGTGGAGGGGAAGTTCACGGTGCGAATCGTCACCTCCGCAGGCGCTGGCTCGCCAATGCGCAGGAGTTCCTCAGCGCCATTGAGCGTGCCATCAGACGCCGCACCGCCACTACCGGCGCCGTTGTCAACAAATATCAACCACCCTGTCTCCCAATTGCTTCCGGAACAGGACGCTGTGTCTACGGTGGGACAAATCGAAACAGGCTCTGAACGGATGACCGCCTCGGCACGGGCAAAACTCAGTGCTGTGGCAACAGAGTTAACCGTCGTCTGAAGGCGATTGCGTTGCAAACTACTCTGAAAGGATGGACCACCTATCCCCAGCAGAATACCGATAAGCACCAACACCATCATCAATTCTATGAGGGTGAATCCCGCCTCTCGGGATCGGCGAGCCCTTGTAGGGTCCTGATCCGGCGCAGCCCATTTTCGCGTAGGGCCCCCGCGGTGCGGATGGCAAAGTGTTGGCAAGCCTTTCATGTAAACAGCATAGGCAAGACAGAACAGCCGCGCAGCCAACGCCCGACAAACGGTCAAATTTGCCGATAACCGGCAAACTCAAGGACTTAGCCCAGAATATGGGCTTACATAACCGTCAATCCACAGGGTGGAGACGCAGTTCCCTGGGCATGCTGAAGGTGACATTCTCAGGCCGTCCATCCACTTCATGGACAGTATCGGCGCCCATGTCCCGGAGCCGATCAATGACCTCCTGCACCAGGACCTCCGGCGCAGAGGCCCCCGCAGTCACACCGACCCTTTTTTTGCCTTCAAGCCAGCCCGCGTCAATTTCATCAGCCCGATCCAACAGATAGGCCTGCGCGCCCATGCGCTCTGCGAGCTCTCGCAGCCGATTGGAGTTGGAGCTGTTGGGCGACCCCACAACAATCATAAGATCACAATCGGCTGCCAGCTGTTTCACCGCGTCCTGACGATTCTGTGTGGCATAGCAGATATCGTCTTTACGCGGCCCGGTAATCGCCGGGAATCGCTCTCGCAGCGCCTCGATCACCCGCGCCGTATCGTCCATGGACAGGGTAGTCTGGGTGACATAAGACAGCTTTTCCGGATCGCGGACGCTAAGATTCGCAGCCTGCGCCTCGTCCTCAACCAGGTAAATATCGCCCCCCTTGCTGTGGTCGTACTGGCCCATGGTCCCTTCAACCTCCGGGTGCCCAGCATGGCCGATGAGCACACATTCTCGACCTTCCGCGCTGTAGCGTGTGACCTCGATATGCACCTTGGTTACCAACGGGCAGGTGGCATCAAATACTTTGAGCCCCCGCGACCCCGCCTGCTTACGCACCGCCTGGGAGACGCCATGAGCACTGAAGATGACAATGCAGTCATCGGGAACCTCGTCCAGTTCCTCGACAAACACCGCCCCGCGAGACCGCAGATCATCAACGACGAAGCGGTTGTGAACAACTTCATGACGCACATAGATGGGTGCACCAAACACCTCCAGCGCGCGATTGACGATATCAATGGCCCTGTCGACGCCGGCACAGAAGCCCCGGGGATTTGCCAGCTGAATATCCATCAGTGCAAGTCTACCGCTTCAAGACGATGGATCTGTACGTCAAACAAAATGGTCTGGCCGGCCAGGGGATGGTTAAAGTCCACGGTGACCTCCGAATCATCGAAACCCACGATCATACCGGGCAGCTCACCGCCGGATGCGTCTGCAAAGGAACAGACCAGCCCCAGCTCAAGCTCCATTTCCTCGTCAAAACCCTCTCTGGGCACACGCTGTACGTTGTTTTCGTTGGGCTGCCCGAAGGCGTCTTCGGGTGGAACCTGAAACAATTTTCGCTCCCCGGCCTGCATGCCGATGATGTGGCGCTCAAAGCCCGGCAAAAGACTCCCATCGCCAATAGCGAAGCTCACGGCCTCGCCCCCGAAATTGGAATCCACCTCAGCACCGTCCTCCAGCGCCAGCGAAAAATTCAAAAACACCCGGGTGCCCTCACCCACGTTTCCGTCCATAGAATCACTCACTGCGTCTGCCATTTAACTGCCCTGCTCCTCCTTGGAGACCCTGTCGGTCGCAGAGTTCACAACACTATCAAGAATAATGAGAAAAGCACCTACCGAAATAGCGGCGTCTGCGACGTTAAAGGTCGGAAAATACCAGTCACGGTAATGGACACTGATAAAATCGACAACGTAGCCAAGATGGATGCGATCCACAAGATTACCGAGAGCACCGCCCAGAACCAGGGCCAGCGCCAGCGAGAGTTGCCATTGTCGGGACTTCAGATCCTTTAGCCAGTAAACAATCATGGCACTCACGCCTAACGCCAGCGCAGCAAAGAGCCAACGCTGCCAACCACCGGCGCCCGCCAGAAAGCTGAAAGCGGCCCCCTGATTGTGATGGAGAGTCAGATTAAACCAGCTGAATATCTTTACCGGCATGGCGTAACTCAACTCTGAAGAGGCAAGCCACTTGCTCGCCTGATCCAAAACCACAATCAGCGCTGCGAGGGCGTACCAGCGCGCGGCGCCTTTGAGGGTCTCAGGCAAATTCCCGCACCTCGCCAGGGCCATCTACATTACTGACGCAGCGCCCACAGAGAGTGGGATGCGCCTCGTGTTCACCGATATCTGCGCAGCGATGCCAGCAGCGCTCACATTTCTCGGCATCGGAGACTGTAACTGACAGACGCAAACCCTCGACCTCCGTCTCGGCGGCATCAGCGCCGGCTGACGCCAGGGGCGCCACCTCCGCAGCGGAGGTGATCAGCACAAAGCGCAGCTCATTGCCCAAACCCGCAAGGCGCTCCGCAAGCTGCCCGTCGCAATACAGCGTGACTGCGGCATCCAGGGATCCCCGCAGCTCGCCCGCGGCGCGCAGAGTCTCCAACTGCTTATTCACGGCGGTACGCACTGCGATCAAGGCATCCCAGTACTGTGCATCCAGCTTGTCCTTGCGGGACAAACGCAGCAGCGGCGCGCCCCAGCTGGCGAGGAGTACGGAATCCTCACGCTCACCCGGGAGATTCTCCCAAAGCTCTTCGGCAGTAAAGGACAGGATCGGCGCCATCCACCGCGCCATGGCATCAGCGATACGGTAGAGCGCTGTCTGCGCAGACCGCCGGGCAAGACTGTCCGCCCGAGTGGTGTATTGCCGATCTTTGATGATGTCGAGGTAAAAGCCCCCCATCTCCCCTGAACAATAGTTGTGGAGACGATGACAGACCTGATGGAACTGGTAGGCATCATAGGCCTGCCTCAAATCTTCTTGCAGCCGCGCGGCAGAGTCCACCGCCCAGCGATCCAGCGGCAGAAGTTCCTCATCGGCGAGCAGATGCTCTGCGGGATCAAAGCCTGAGAGGTTGGCCAGCATGAACCTGGCGGTATTGCGGATGCGACGGTAACTGTCCCCGGTGCGTTTGATGATCTCATCAGACACGGCGACCTCATTGCGGTAGTCCGTTGAGGCCAGCCATAGCCGCAAAATATCGGCGCCGTTATCATTCATGGCCTTGCGGGCAGGAATAATGTTGCCGATGGACTTCGACATCTTCCGACCATCGCCATCTACAGTGAAACCGTGGGTCAGTACCGCCTTGAAAGGCGCTTCGCCGTAGGCGCCAATACCCGTGAGCAGTGAAGACTGGAACCAGCCGCGATGCTGATCAGAGCCCTCGAGATACAGATCTGCGGGGGAGCTAAGCTCCTCCCTGCGCCGCAGTACGCAGGCATGGGTTACCCCGGAATCAAACCAGACATCCAGGGTATCGGTGACCTTGGCATAGTGCTCAGCGTCCTCGCCAAGCAGCTCCCTCGCTTCCAGACTGAACCACGCTTCAATGCCCGTCTTCTGAATGCGAGTCGCCACCTGCTCCATAAGCGCGGGGGTGTCGGGGTGGAGCTCCGCAGTCTCCTTGTGAACGAACAGCGTAATAGGCACGCCCCAGGTCCGTTGACGGGAGATACACCAGTCCGGACGCTCACTGAGCATGGATTCGATACGGGCGCGGCCCCACTCCGGGACCCACTGCACACCGTCGACGGCTTTCTGGGCTGCATCAAGCAGGCCGTTCTCGTGCATACGCACAAACCACTGGGGAGTAGCCCGGAAAATCAAGGGTGTCTTGTGCCGCCAACAGTGGGGATAGGAGTGCTGATAATCCTGGTGATGGAGAAGCACGCCGCGCTCTTCAAGCGCCGCTACGATGTTGCTATTGGCTTTGAAGACATGCTGCCCGCCAAACAGCGCGGTGTCCTCGCGGAACACGCCGTTGGGTCCCACGGGATTGTCGACCGACAGGTCGTAGCGCATACCGACGATGTAGTCATCCTGACCATGGGCCGGCGCGGTGTGCACCAGGCCGGTGCCCGCCTCGACGGTGACGTGCTCTCCAAGGATCACGGGCACCTGGCGATCAAGGAAGGGATGCTGAAGCAACTGATGCTCAATATCTCGCCCCTTGCAGCGGCCGAGAATGTCCGGCTCACCCAAGCCATAGCGGCTGGCGCAGCTCTCTGCCAGCGCCTCCGCCACCAGCAAACGCTGGTCATTGCCGGCGATCAGCACATAGTCGAGATCCGGATGCACGCTGACAGCGCGGTTGGCCGGCAGCGTCCAGGGCGTCGTGGTCCAGATGGGAACGGTTACCCCTGCGTCATCATCGAGACCACAGGCATGATTGATCGCCGAGGCATCCACCGCGGCAAAAGCCACATCGATGGCGGAAGATTGCTTATCGGCATACTCCACTTCGGCCTCTGCAAGAGCGGAGCCGCAATCCAGGCACCAGTGCACCGGCTTGAAACCCTTGTGCACGTGGCCCCGCTCCACCAGGCGACCCAGAGTTCGGACAATGTCCGCCTCGAAATCAAAGTTCATGGTGAGATAGGGGTTTTCCCAGTCGCCGATAATCCCCATGCGGACAAAGTCTTCCCGCTGGTTATCAATTTGGCGCTGCGCATAGGCGCGGCACTTCTCGCGAAATTCCGCTGCGCTGAGTTTGACACCGGGCTTACCGACTTTTTTCTCGACATTGAGCTCAATGGGAAGCCCATGACAGTCCCAGCCCGGCACATAGGGCGAATCAAAGCCATCGAGGGTTTTGTACTTGACGATGATGTCCTTGAGTACCTTGTTCACCGCGTGACCCACGTGGAGATCCCCATTCGCATAGGGGGGGCCGTCGTGGAGAATAAACTTGGGCCGACCTGCTCGCGCCTCGCGAATGCGGTGATATAGCCCCATCTCCTGCCATTGCTTGATTCTTGCCGGCTCACGCTGGGCAAGGTTTGCCTTCATGGGAAATCCCGTAGTCGGCAGGTTGAGGGTGTCCTTGTAGTCACTCATGAGATTTTTCTGTCCTCTGTGCCCAATGCGAACCAGGCACGAGCTCCTTCTATGTCTTCATGGATTTTCGCTTTGAGTATTTCCAAAGACTCATAGCGTTCTTCGTCTCGAAACTTGTGCAGGAAGCGCACGTTTATCCGCTGACCGTAAAGCCCGTGGTCGCCATCCAGAATATGCACCTCCAGATTGGGTTTGAGGCCCTCCTCCACGGTGGGCCGTACGCCAACATTGGCAATGGCGGGTACATTACTGAGACCTGCTCCCTCAACCGTCACTGCGAACACACCACTTAAGGGGACACTTCCCCGCCGGAGGGCAATATTGGCCGTAGGTGAGCCTATCTGCCGGCCCAGTTGCCGGCCGTAAACGACCCTGCCTGATATCTCGTAGTCCCGTCCCAGACAGGCCCGGGCTGTGGAAAAATCCCCGTCTGCCAGAGCCTTGCGGAGACGGGTGCTGCTCACGCGTGCACCGTCGACTTCAATGGTTTCTGTCGCGAGGGTGTCGAAGCCTTCCCGCTCGCCAATGGACTCCATCAGTGAAAAACCACCCTCACGGTCATGCCCAAAGCGAAAATCGTCCCCCAGAACCAGTGCTCGAACACCCAGTCCTTTTGCAAAGATGCCCTCTGCGAACTCTTCAGCAGACATCTGGCGCAGAGTCTCGTTAAAACGAAGACACAGTAAACGGTTGACGCCCAATGCCGCCAGGGACTCAAACCGCTCCCGGAAACTCTGCAATCGCGCGGGGGCGGAATCCGCCGCCAGATACTCTCGCGGCAGCGGCTCGAAGGTCACCACCGTGGTGGGCAGATCAAATTTGCGGCCCTGTTCAGCCAACTGCGATATCACAGTTTGGTGCCCCAGATGTACGCCATCGAAGGCACCGATGGTCGCTACGCTGGGACGAATTTTGGCGCGCAGGCTACTAAGACCGCGAAGGAGCTCCATGGCGTCACTAAGGCTTGAAAAAAAGGCAGGGCAGTATATCGAAGAACAGCCGGACAGCCTATGCAGAGCTGCCGCCTTCAGCGGCTGGTTTGCTGGTGGTAAACGACGGTGCCCGCAGATCCGCTGGCCGCATGCCCGCAAGCCAGAGCACCAGCAGGTAGCTTACAGCACCAGTAAAGCACACAGCGACGATGCGCAGCGCGCGCTGGCCCCAGGACCAGTCCAGCCACAAGCCCTCAGACGGCGTTGTAAGCAGCAGCACCACAGCCATGCAGGTACAGGCCAGCAGAAGTCGCACAAGGTATTTGCGCCAGACAGGGTCAAAGCGATAAACACCCTCCCGCCGCAGGCCGCGCCACAGAAGAGCGGCATTGAGGAAAGCACTGAGACTGGTGGCCAATGCGAGCCCCACATGACCGACACCGTAGTAAAACGTCAGAGGGACGACGAAGACGATATTCATCGCCATATTGGCGACCATTGCTCTAATACCAATGCGCACCGGCGTCACCATGTCCTGACGGGCATAAAACCCGGGCGCAAGAACCTTGATCAGCATAAACGCGCACAGTCCCAAACTGTAGGCGCGGAGACTCAGGGCCGACATGGCGATATCGCGCTCACTGAGAGCCCCATAGTGGAACAGGCTGATGAGGATCGGCTCTGCCAAAATGAGCAGCGCCAGGGATGCGGGAACGCCCACCAGCAGTACCGAACGCACCGCCCAATCCAGGGTTCTGGCGTAATCATCCTCCCTCGCCGCGGATTTTTGCGCCGAGAGTGCTGGCATGATGACCGTTGCTATCGCGATGGCAAAGACGCCGAGGGGCAGCTCCGTCAGCCGGTCCGAGTAGTAAAGCCACGATACACTGCCAGTGGGTAAAAATGAGGCAAGCACCGTATCAAACAGCAGGTTCAGCTGACTCACGGACACTCCGAACAGCGCCGGGATCATGAGCGTCATTACCTGCCGAACGCCAGGATGGCGGGGCTCCCAGCGGGGCCTGGGCACCAGATCCAGTCGGTAGAGAAAGGGCAGCTGAAAGAGCAGCTGAATGAGCCCGGCAAACAAGACGCCCCAGGCCAGGGCCAAAACCGGTTCGGAAAAATGGGGGGCCGCCAGCAAAGCCGCCCCGATAAGCGAGAGATTCAGCAGCACCGGCGTAAAGGCAGGGACCGCAAACCGGCCATAGCTGTTGAGAATCGCTCCGCACATTCCCGTAAGAGAGATCAGCATGAGATAAGGGAAGGTGATGCGAATCAAATCCGCGGTGAGGGCGAATTTTTGCGGTTGCGCAATGTAACCGGGCGCAAAAACCCCGGCTACCATCGGCGCCGCAAGGAGGGTGAGGGTCGTCAGCACAATGAGCACACCGCCAAGAACGCCTGCTACTCTGTCTACCAGAGCAGCTACCGCCGCCTGACCACCGTTCTCGCGACACTCCGCAAGCACCGGCACAAACGCCTGGGCAAAAGCGCCCTCAGCAAACAGACGCCGGAGAAAATTGGGAATTTTAAAGGCAATAAAGAACGCATCGGCATTCGCACTGGCACCAATAACGGCTGCAAGAATTACATCCCTGGCAAGCCCTAACACCCTCGACAACATGGTCATCATGCCCACCACCGCGCTGGAGCGCAGCAAACCGGGAGAGCTCTTGGGTGTCACTTCGGGTACCCTGGAGTGTTCGCGGAGTCGCTGCTCCAGGCTTGCTTCAGGCGCTCCCCGTGGAGGGCAAACCACTGCAGCGCCACGAGCGTGTGTCCGTTGTTAATCCGATCCTCGGCGAGTAATTCCAGGGCCTCGCACCGGGAAATCCGATGCACCAGAATATCTTCGCCTTCTACTGCTAAGCCACACACCTGACCCACTGCGGCATCAATTACCCGTCCGCAGAACAGCCGCACATGCTCACTACAGGCACCGGCACTTGGGTAATAGGAAGCGATGGGAACCAATGCGCCAAACTCGCAACCGGCTTCCTCCCTGCCCTCACGACGGGCGACGGCCTCATCGCTTTCGCCGGGATCCACAATGCCGGCGATGAGCTCCAGCATCCAGGGGCTTTGCGTATCACGGAGACTTCCGGCGCGAAACTGCTCGATAAGGATCAGAGAGTCTGTCTCCGGTTCATAGGGCAGCACGCCGACAGCATCCCCGCGCTCAAACACTTCCCGCGTGACCGGAGCACACCACCCCCCGTTAAAGCTGCGGTACTCAACGGTAACTTTCTGCACAGCAAAATAACCGTCGAATACCCGTCGATCTTCCAGCGTTCGCACATCAGCGCGATCAAAGCGGAGGGAAAAACTCACGTGAAACGGCCACCGGTATACCAGCTGACGTCCCGGGCGTGCTCATCAACCTGCCCGACCACATCCAGAACCATCGCAAATAGCGCCATGCGCACGAGCACGCCGTTATCGGTCTGCCTGAAAATGGCGAGGTTGGGATTTTCGTTAAGGTCGTCATCAAGCTCCCGGGCTGCTTCCCGCGAGTCCCGGGGCAGCGGATGCATAATCACCGTGTTGGGATCGCAGTGCCGGGTATAAATCTGCTGGTTCAGCCGAAAGCGTCCCCGATAGAGGTTTGCCTCCTCGGGCGACGCAAATCGCTCTTCCTGAAGGCGCGTGCTGTACACAATGTCCACGCTTGAAATCCCCTCTTCCATGGCATCGCTCTCGAGGACCGAGTGTCCAGCGTTACGAAGCGCCTCCACGATTTCCCCCGGCATCTTCAGCTCCTCGGGAGACACCAGTGTCACGCTCACGCCATCAAAGAGGCAGAGCAGCTTGCACAGGCTGTGCACCGTGCGGCCAAAACGCAGGTCACCCACCATGGCGATACGCAGGGAATCAATAGCCCGTCCCTGGGTGGATAGCTCGCTGCGAATGGTGTAAAGATCGAGTAAAGCCTGCGTGGGATGCTCGTTGCTGCCGTCTCCGCCATTGATCACGGGCACCCGACTGGCCGCAGCAAACTCTGCCACGGACCCCACCTCGGGATGCCGCATGGCAACCACATCGGAGTAGCCCGAGAGGACCCGCGCCGTATCGTAAAGGGACTCTCCCTTGGCGATGGCGGAGTTCTCAATGCCCGTGGTCTCTCGAACCTCTCCGCCAAGAAGATTGAAGGCGCTACCAAAGCTCACCCGTGTCCGGGTGCTTGGCTCGAAAAACATGGAACCGAGGATGGCACCCTCAAGGACCCGGGTCACTTTTCGTCGCCGGGCGTAGGGCTGCATGGCATCGGCGACCTCGAACACGGACTCCACGTCGGACCGCTCGAACTGTCCTACGGAAAGGATATGACTGCCCGCAAATTGCATAGGAATCCGCCCCAAAGAAATACTGTGGACGCCCATTATACGGGTCCGGGGACGGAGGCGCCGCTCAGGCCAGCAGGCTGTCGCCCCAACGCTGTAACTCCTGGAGGATATGCCTGTCGCGCTCTGTGATCTGAGCCGCGCTCAGACGCTCATCGATAAGCTTATTGAGGACCTCAAGGGTCAGGCTGCGGCTGTCGCCCTCACTGATGCGAGCGAAGCGGAAATCCTCCCAGCGGAGCCGCTCCTCGTCGCCGAGGGTCTCGGGATAGTTGCGGGCCCGATAGCGAAAGAGCATTTCTTCGAGTCGCGAATCTTCAAAGGCGACAGTAGTGGCTGCAAGATCTTCCGGGGTCAGATCAAGAACCCGGTCCAAAGTCCGCCGATCCTCTCGGGGGATGAAGCCACCGCTGTACAGCATGCGGTCCGGGTCAGACTCGGGCGCCCTGACTGACAGCTCCGACACGGCTCGCAGCTTGTCACGAAGGGCGCCCGGCATGCGCTCCTCGTATGCCCGCAAACGCCTCAGGTTTTCGTGACAGGTGGCAAGATCGAGCCCCGCACGTTCTGTCACCGCGGCGTCCGCCATTTTTTCTGGCAGCAGTACGGGGCAGCGATTGATGTGTACGGACTTGAGTCCGGGTCGCTTTTCGTCATCGCCTAAATCAGCGTTCGCGGTATACAGCAAACGATGCAACTCAGCTGCCGGCAATTCGATGAGCAGTCGCGCTTCAACGCTAAGATCCGCGCAAAGCACTTCATTACGGTTCTGGTGGTGCACCGCCAAAGGAAAGATCAATCCCAGATTAGCCCGATGGGCTCCAAACATACCGGATACGTGCAGTGCCGGTTTGGACATGGGCTCCAACAGCGGCTTTACCGCCTGCTTAAAACGCTGGCGGTACAACCAGTCAAACAAGCGTGGCTGCTTTTCCTTGATAGCGCGGGCCAGTGCAATAGTGGCCTTTACATCAACCAGAGCATCGTGAGCCTGCCCCTGCTCGAGTCCGTTGGCCTTGCAGAGATCCTCGAGGCGAAAACTCGGCAGGCCATCTTCTCTCTTGGGCCAGTTCAGACCCTCGGGGCGCAATGCGTAAGCGGTACGCACCACATCGATAAGGTCCCAGCGTGATCGACCATCACCATACTCCCGAGCGTAGGGATCACGGAGATTCCTATAAAGAGTAGAACGCGTAACCGTGTCATCAAAACGCAGAGAGTTGTAGCCCGCGGCGCAGGTGCCGGGCTGCATAAACTCGGTGAGTATTTTTTCCATGAACTTTGCCTCGACCAGTCCCTGCGCGAGGGCAGTTTGAGGCGTGATACCCGTTATGAGACAGGCATCGGGATGAGGCACGTAGTCCCGGGTCGGCCGCGCGTAAAGCACCAGCGGCTCACCGACAGGGTTCAGATCAAGGTCTGTGCGTAGACCGGCGAATTGCGAAGGTCGATCGTAGCCGGGATCTACGCCAAAGGTTTCGTAGTCATGCCAGTAAAACGTCTCAGATGAGCTCAAGAGCCTGCTCTTCGATAACGCCGCGCCAGTGAGCCGGCCCGGACATATGCACCGAGGTGCCCCGGGTATCTACCGCAACACTGACAGGCATATCCTTCACCTCAAACTCATAGATCGCTTCCATGCCCAGCTCCGGGAATGCGACCACCCTCGAGGAGGTAATCGCTCGGGACACCAGGTACGCCGCGCCACCAACGGCCATGAGATACACGGCCTCATGCTTGCGGATGGCGTCGATGCCGGTAGGCCCCCGCTCGGCCTTACCGATCATCCCCAACAAGCCGGTCTCTTCAAGAATGAAGTCGGTGAACTTGTCCATACGTGTGGACGTGGTGGGTCCTGCCGGTCCTACCACCTCATCCCGCACGGGGTCGACGGGCCCAACGTAGTAGATGAAGCGATCCTTGAGGTCTACGCCGTCGGGCAATCCCTCACCGCTCTTGATCAGTTCCTGCATCTTCTTATGCGCGGCGTCGCGACCGGTGAGCATCTTTCCCGAGAGCAACAGCGTGTCTCCGGGTTGCCAGCTCGCCACTTCGTCGCGAGTGACCGTATCAAGGTTGACGCGGCGAACGTCGTCTCCCGCCTCCCAGCTGATATCCGGCCAGTCATTCAGATCCGGCGGTGTTTGTAATGCAGGTCCGCTGCCATCCAGCGTGAAATGGGCATGGCGAGTAGCAGCACAATTGGGAATCATGGCCACAGGTAGTGATGCGGCGTGCGTGGGAAAATCCTTGATTTTCACATCCACAACCGTTGTCAGGCCGCCCAGCCCCTGAGCCCCAATCCCCAGACGGTTTACCGCATCCATGATCTCCAGACGCAGTTCCTCCACGCGATTCGAGGGGCCCCGTTCACGGAGGTCAAAAATATCGATAGGATCCATAAGAGACTCTTTGGCCAGCACCGCCGCTTTTTCCGCGGTGCCGCCGATACCAATACCCAGCATACCCGGGGGGCACCAGCCCGCGCCCATGGTCGGCACGGTTTTTACCACCCAGTCCACTATCGAGTCCGACGGATTGAGCATGGCGAGCTTGGCCTTGTTTTCGGAGCCCCCGCCCTTAGCTGCCACCCTCACATCGACGGTATCTCCCGGCACCAACTCCATGTGCACCACCGCCGGCGTATTGTCGCCGGTATTTTTTCGCGCACCGGCGGGATCACTGAGAATCGAGGCACGCAGGACATTATCAGGGTGTGTGTAAGCGCGACGTACACCCTCGTTGACCATATCGGCGACGGACAGCGTGGCATCCCAGCGCACATCCATGCCCACCTGCAAAAACACCGTAACGATGCCCGTATCCTGGCAAATGGGGCGGTGACCCTGAGCACACATACGGGAATTGATCAGGATCTGCGCCATGGCGTCTTTCGCTGCGGGGTTTTGCTCCATCTCCCAGGCTTTGTGCACGGCCTGCACAAAGTCCACCGGGTGGTAATAGGAGATAAACTGCAGGGCATCGGCAACGCTGTCGATGAAGTCATCCTGTCGAATCACGGTCATAGGTGGTTCCTTGTCATCAAGCGCTGGCGTTAACCGCCGGCCCCCGGTATCTGCATAGCGCGCAACTGGGATTGCAGTTGAGAAATACTGGCGTTAGTGGATTGACGGAAGGCATTGATGGACTTGATCCATTCCTCATTGCCCCCTACCCGCTTGCCCAGTTTCGCGAGCTCCAGGTCTATTGCATTCAGGGAGTCGGCAACGCGCTCCACTTCCGCCTGACTTGAGCGCGCACTGGCTGCCATTCTCTCCAGGTCTCCGGAGACTTTCTGCAGGCGGGCAATGTCCTGAAGGGCTTTGCCCAGATCAGCCTGAGTGGCTTTTACGGACTGCGTGTTCGCAGCGACGGCTCCATCAGCCCGTTTTGCACCGGCCTCGAGCTTGCCAAGGCGCTCTTTGGTGCTCTTCCAGACGTTGTCCCAGAGCTTGCGCACCTCACTATCCAATTCGCGAATTTTCGCTGCCTGCACCGCCGCGTTCTGATTCATTCCTTCATCAGTGTCAGAAAGCCGGTCCTCGAGATCGCCAATGCGTTTCTCGTAGCGCTCCAGCACATGTCCCGTCTGTGTCAGTCTCTCCTGCAGTTGCCAGGACCAGGTGCAGGCCGCCAGTGCTACCAACAGCGCAATGACCAGCACGATCCCCGAGATCAGGCCAGGTTTGCCTCCACTCTCGGGTTTTGACGTTGACCGCGAACCGCCTCGAGGTCTCGGCACAGCGGCCGAGGGCGCCCCACCCTCGCGGCTCGCACTGATCGAAGGTATCGGTGAAATATCGTCGTCTTTGGACATGGGACTCGGTTTCTGATGCCTGTTTCTAATGAAAGCGGGCGCGATTATATCGCGCCCGCCACTGGAAAGTTACACCCGGCGTAAACCGCCGGACGATGGTCCCGGAACGTTTACAGGTAGGCCATGAGAGCCCAGATCACACCGGTGAGCGCGATGCTCAAATGCACAACACCGACCACACTGGCCATGGGACCCATGCGACCGAACAAGGCATTAAGCTGCAGCAGCACGATGAGACCACAGGCTGCGGCGAAGCCGGTAGTACTCACGGGAATAATCTGTGAAAGATGCTGAGAGCCGAGCATGCCGAACAGCATCGGTCCGGAAAAGAGGGTGTTAGTCCGGGATGCCAAGCCAGCTTTTGCCGCCGCAGCGGGTCCGTCTCCTTCCTTCATACCCAGCACAATCTGCTGCTTGGGCCAGATGACCAACCACACGTTGAGAAACATGAAGGTGCCTGCCAGGGCCCCCATGAGGATCAACGCGCTTACGCCGGTGTTGGCAAAGGCATTCACGAAATGCAGGAGTCCCAGCCCCGTGAGAAAAGTCACCAACGCGCCGTAGCGGAACCATTTCAGGGCTCTGGGAGCGAGTTTCTTCATGGCGTCCGCTTTGGCCGTGGCCTCCGCTTCCTTGAAATACTCCGTTTGCACGAAGTTGAAGTAATACAACATGCCAATCCAGACTAGGCCGGCCAGCACGTGAAACCAACGGATAATGAATTCTACAACCATGTGATTTTGCCCTTTTAAGTTTATGCCGCTCTATAATACACGGGCCGGTGAACACACACATCGGACCCGCGTCGTTTTCCGTATAATCTCTACAACCGTGGCGCCCACCGAAAGGCGAAGGCGGGAACGAGGCTTTCGCTCCTGTCCGTCAGTGCGCGCTACCGTAAATACACCCTCAATGGAGCTTGGAGACTTTTCTATGGCTTTTGAACTACCCGCTCTTCCCTACGAGCAGAATGCCCTTGAACCCCACATCTCGGCAGAGACGCTGGAGTATCACTATGGCAAGCACCACAAGACCTACCTAGACAAGCTCAATGGCATGGTGGCTGGCACCGCAATGGAGTCAGCAAGTCTGGAAGACGTTATTCGTCAGTCCGAGGGCGGCATGTTCAATAACGCAGCCCAGGTCTGGAACCACACTTTTTACTGGAATTGCCTCTCTCCCAATGGTGGCGGTGAGCCCACAGGCAAGCTTGCCGAGGCGATCAACGCCGCCTTTGGATCCCTTGATGAATTTAAAGAGCAATTCTCTGCCGCAGCGGCCGGTAACTTCGGCTCCGGTTGGACCTGGCTCGTGCAGAACGCCGATGGATCTGTAGCCATCAGTAACACCAGCAATGCCGGCTGCCCGATCACTGAAGACGTTACACCGCTACTCACCGTGGACGTCTGGGAGCATGCCTACTACATCGACTACCGCAACGCGCGTCCCAAGTACCTGGAAGCCTACTGGAATCTGGTGAACTGGGACTTTGCAGCCAGCAACATGGCGTAATCGCAAGCTAACCTTAAGCCGCCTCAGCGACAGCTCAGGCGGTTTTTTTGTGCCCACAACTTTATGCCGTCAACAAGGGCACTTTGGAAATCGCCTGCACAAGCGCAGTCCTTACTCCGCGTCGCGCAGGGCGCTCCTGATTGCTGCGTAAGAACTACCCTTGCGCAGGCTGGTACCGTGCGCAGAACCAGAAGCGAGCAAGCGCGGTGTTGTCGATCGAAGCGTAGAAGCGCAAGCAGCGAGAGCGGCAATACCGTGCTTGCTCGCGGACCCTCACGCACAAAAAAGCCCGGGCTGCTAACAGACCGGGCTTTGATAAGACGCTTGGGTAAGCGGGTTTACATCATGCCGCCCATTCCACCCATGCCACCCATATCAGGCATACCACCGCCACCGGCAGGAGCATCATCCTGAGGCGCATCGGCGATCATCACTTCGGTAGTGATCATGAGTCCGGCCACGGAACCTGCAGCCTGCAATGCAGCGCGGGTTACCTTCGCGGGATCGAGAATACCCATCTCGATCATATCGCCGTACTCGCCGCTTGCAGCGTTGTAACCGTAGTTACCTTCACCCTGACGAACCTTGTCGAGAACCACTGATGCTTCATCACCGGCGTTGCCGACGATCTGACGCAAAGGACCTTCCATGGCACGAAGCGCAGCTGCAATACCGTGATTCTGATCTTCGTTGTCGCCCTTGAGCTCCGCAACGGCTGTAATCGCACGAATCAGCGCAACACCACCACCGGACACCACGCCTTCTTCAACAGCAGCACGGGTTGCGTGCAGCGCATCTTCAACGCGGGCCTTCTTCTCTTTCATTTCGATCTCGGTGGCAGCGCCAACCTTGATTACCGCAACACCGCCAGCCAGCTTGGCCACACGCTCCTGTAGCTTCTCACGATCGTAATCAGAAGAAGTATTTTCAATCTGGACACGGATTTCCTTAACACGCGCTTCGATAGCAGCGGCTTCGCCGGCGCCGTCGATGATGGTGCTGTTGTCCTTGTCCATAGTGAAGCGCTTGGCGTTACCCAGATGCTCCAGGGTAGCTGACTCAAGCTCCAGTCCCACTTCTTCCGAAATCACAGTCGCACCCGTCAGGATAGCGATGTCCTGCAACATGGCCTTACGACGATCACCAAAGCCTGGCGCCTTACAGGCAGCGACTTTCACGATGCCGCGCATGTTGTTGACTACCAGAGTAGCCAGCGCTTCGCCTTCAACGTCCTCTGCAACAATCACCAGAGGCTTGGACGCCTTGGCAACCTGCTCCAGCAGGGGCAGCAGTTCGCGGATATTGGAGATTTTCTTGTCCACCAGCAGGATGAATGGGCTGTCGGTGTCGACGCTCATGCTGTCCTGATTGGTGATGAAGTAGGGAGACAGGTAGCCGCGATCAAACTGCATACCTTCAACCACGTCCAGCTCGTTCTCAAGACCCGAGCCTTCCTCAACGGTGATCACGCCTTCTTTACCTACTTTGTCCATCGCGTCGGCGATAATTTCGCCCACAGCAGCGTCAGAGTTGGCAGAGATGGTACCGACCTGTGCGATCGCCTTGTTATCTTCGCAGGGAATGGACGCGGCCTGAATCTGCTCTACCGCTGCGGCAACAGCCTTATCGATGCCGCGCTTGAGGTCCATGGGGTTCATGCCCGCAGCAACGGACTTGAGCCCTTCGTTGACGATGGACTGAGCCAGTACCGTCGCGGTGGTGGTTCCGTCGCCGGCTACGTCAGAAGCCTGGGAAGCGACTTCCTTGACCATCTGCGCGCCCATGTTTTCAAAGCGATCCTTCAGCTCGATTTCCTTGGCCACGGAAACGCCGTCCTTGGTCACTGTCGGCGCACCGAAGGACTTCTCCAGAATAACGTTACGGCCTTTGGGTCCCAGAGTCGCCTTGACGGCGTCCGCGAGGACATTTACACCTGCCAACATGCGCTGGCGTGCGTCGTCAGCAAACAATACGTCTTTAGCTGCCATGATTTGTTCCTTTAAGTCTTTCTAAAATTGAATGTCGTGGGATGGTTTGGCGATGTGCTTACCCGGCTTACTCTACGACCGCGTAAATCTCGCTCTCGCCCATGATGATCAGTTCTTCACCATCAACCTCAATGGTGTTGCTGCCGGCGTACTGACCGAAAACGACGGTGTCTCCGACTTTTACTGCCAGCGCACGGATCTCGCCATTGTCCAGCACCTTGCCGTCGCCAACGGCGACAACCTCTCCCTGGTTGGGCTTTTCTTTTGCGGAACCGGGCAGAACGATGCCTCCGGCTGTGGTTTGTTCTTCTTCGTTGCGACGAATGACCACACGGTCATACAGCGGACGGATCTTCATTGCTTCAAATCTCCAATCAATCGACTTTAGGGGACCCCGAAGCGGGGGACTGACTGGTTTATGGGGTGTTAAAAAAGGATTTCAAGAGGTTTTTGGCAGTCTTTTAGCCAGAGTGCTAAATATTTTTCACAGGCTGGCATCGCTGACCTTGGCGGCCCGCGCAAAAAACCATAAAAACCAATAATTACAGCGACTTACAAAAAACCACGAAAACCTGCGATCAATCGTCATCCAGGCGACGAAATTCGCCCTCGATAGGGTCGCCGGGGCGGGCTTGGAAGGCGGGGCCCGGTTCTTTGCTGCCGCCTAGCGCCGAGAAGAGCTTCCGACGCAGGGGTCCGAACAGCACCAGGGCAGCGATCACGTCGGTAATAAGACCAGGCACAATCAACAGCAGCCCTGCCAGGCCCATGGCGAGCTCATCGGCGAGGAGTCGCTGGGGTAACATCGCCGCGCCACTGCTCTGAGCAGCCCGCAGCTTGTTAACAATCTCCATGCCCTGGACCCTGAGTATCGTCAGTCCCAGCAGAAAGGTGGCCAGTACGTAGAGCATTGCCTGAAAGGCACCGATGCGGCCGCCCAATTGAATCAGCGTAAAAAGCTCCAGCCAGGGAAGCAGTATAAAAATCCATCTCATTATCAAAGTATGGGGGCTCGCTGCGCGTTTGCAAGCCGTGAGCCATGATCACGTACAATCCCCACATGACTGACAAACACGCCATGGACAGCGATCTGGATCAGCGCATCTGGCTGACGGTGTGTGCAATCCCCCCAGGGAAATTATCAACCTATGGCGACGTGGCAGAGCGCGCCGGACTTCCCGGCGCGGCGCGACGCGTCGGTGCGGCTCTTCGCAAACTGCCCGAAGGCAGCAAGGTGCCCTGGTACCGGGTGGTTAACGCCAGCGGAAAGAGCTCTTTACCACAGGGCTCTCAGGGAGCAGACCGCCAACGCGCACATCTCGCCGAAGAGGGCGTGCTCCTCGGCGCGGGCGGCGCTGCGATACTCAGGCGCTATCGCTGGTAGCTCTCTGATCGCTTGTGGCGATCAACGTACATTAAGACACCCACGAGCAAAATAGCGGGGATGCCCAGTCCCGCGGCGATCACAAAGAACGGTCCATAGCCTGAACTGTCCACCACCCATCCGGAAAACCCCGACAGGAACTTGCCGGGCAAAGTCATGAGCGAACTGAACAAGGCATATTGGGTCGCGGTATAACTACGATGTGTCAGGCTTGAGAGATAAGCAAGAAACGCGGTGCTCGCAATGCCGCCGCTGAGATTATCCGCGCTGATCACCAGCGCCAGCCACAGCAGTGCCGGCGCGCCGTCGCCCTCCAGCCCCGCTAGCACGGCAAAAAGCAGATTCGTGCTCGCGACCATAATCGCACCCAGCATCAGCGGCCTGAGCAAACCGAAACGCATGACCAGAACCCCGCAGAGCGCGGACCCTGCAATGGTCATGAAAAATCCAAACAGCTTTGCAACGCTGGCAATCTCCGACTTGCTATACCCCAGATCGAGATAAAACGGGTTGGCCATGACGCCCATTGCGATATCGCTCAGACGGAACACCGCGATAAACAACAGGAGGACAAACGCGAAGGGGCCAAAGCGCTGGAGGAACTCCAGAAACGGACAGATAACCGCGCCTAACAGCTGACGCTGCCACAGGGAACGCTGCTCGAGATGCA
>NZ_CBFHZO010000031.1:0-4950 GCF_965660375.1 Congregibacter sp.
TCTTCATCGGGCATGATGGAAAGCACGCCCTGGGAGATGCTAATGCGATCCGATACCTCGGATGTGCTGTGCGGAATGTTTTCCTCATAGACCAGCCGTTTCAGACGTTCTGCGGTGCGTAGCGCATCCGCTGCGCTGGCCCCGGGTAACACCAGAATAAACTCCTCACCGCCGTAGCGCGCGGCAACTTCGCCCGCCCGGGCCGTAGCACGCTGCATGATGTCGCCAATACGGCGCAATACCTCATCACCCGCGGGATGCCCGTAGGTATCGTTGTATTTTTTGAAAAAATCCACATCAATAAGCACTACCGACAACCAGCCATGACTCCGTCGCGCACGATTCACCTCGTCCCTAAGCGTCTGATTCACAAGCCGACGATTTCCGAGACCCGTGAGCTCGTCAATATTGGCAAGGTCCGTCAGCTGTCGCCTGGCTTCCTGTAACTGGAGGTTTCGATCGCGCAGGGAGTTGGTGATCTGCCCAAGTTCTCGCGCCATCGCCTCCTGTTGCCAATTAAGGCTCAGCATGTGGCAGAAGGTATCGTGAATACCGTTACTCGCGGCTACCAACAAACCAGTGAGCGCGAGAAGCAGGATACCCAGCAGCAGGTTATGGGGCTGGTCCCAGAAATGAGCCAGACACCACCAGGCAATGGGCCATAGCGCAGAGAAGATAAAAACCAGGAAATACTCTCGCACCACGACCATCACGGCAAGGGAGATTGCTGAAATCATCACCACAATGAGAAGCAGCAAATACTGGAGTGTTGCAGGCAGGTATTGACCGACGTAGATGTAAGTCCCCGACCAAACCATTCCAGTCAATGCCGATCCAAAAATAAGGTGCCAGAAGACCCGCTTTGGTCGGGACACATAGCGTCGGTCGGCAAGGGCTCCACTCATGTAAAGGGATCGGAGTAACAACAGAATCATCAGGCCAAAGCCCCAGAGCAACAGGCTCTGTGGCTCGACGTAGGGCCACAGCAAAGCCATCGCCGCTATCGCTCCGATGAGATTGGCCATCATCGATGCGATGCGCCCATGCTGCATCAGCAGCTCCAGCTGAGCCGAGAAAAGCTCATCATCGGATATGTTGCGCAGGTAGATCATGGCAAAAGTGTACACCGCGCAACCCCCTTGGGTAAGGACTAGTGCTGCGGATGAGACCTCGATCACAGGGTCTCGAATGGGTCATTGCTCCCCTTCCCCCGCTAAGACACACTTACCTTCGAATACGGGGGATACGGTATGTATCAGTGGAAGTCACTACGAACCATAGCGGGGCTGTTGCTCTGCCTGCCCGTCATTCACTTCGCATTGCTCCTTTCGAAAGACGTAAACAACTACCTCAATCCTTCCCCGGAAGTCTGGAACGCCGACATCGCTGACCTCATCGACAGCGATCTGGATAAAACAATACCTGAAGATCCTATCGTCGTAATCGGCGGTCATCGTGTTCGTCTCTGGAAGGATTTGCCTGCCGGCCTCCTGCCTCGGCAAACACTACTCAGACCCTTGGGCGATGCGACACTCGAGGATCTTTCCTACCACTTTGATCGCCTGGCAGCGTTCTACCGCCCTGACATACTGGTGATCTTCCCCGGCTATGCAGATTTGCACCTGCGAGACGAAAAAACGCCGGAAGATTTTCGGGACAGTATGCGAGCACTGCTGAAACTCGATGAAGAGTACGGCGCGAGCAGTTGGCGCTATGTGATTGCGCCTGTCCAAATGCCCCTGCATCCAGATGACGAGGAACGTATCTCCAAAATTGGCGCTGCTCTGGTGCTAATGGCGGAAGAGACTCCGGATCTCACCATCATTGACCCCAACCCCATGCTGCGTGGATCGGGAGGTGCGCCTAACCCTGACTATTATCGGGGCGATGGTGTTAATCTCAGCCCGACGGGCTATGCACGGGTAACGCTGCTGCTTGCTTCCGAAATCAAGGCACACGAGGAAGCCTCACAGTAGAAACTTGCTGAGAATTGTCTTGCGCATCGGCAACCAACAGCGCGTATTTTGAGCTACACTTTCGCGATGTTTAATGAACTCCCCACAGCCCGTCCCAACACCCCCGCTCTGGATAAAATCGACCAGGGTCTGAATCTGTCTGAGCTTTCAGAAGAGGAGTTAGAAGCTCTCCCGGAAGAGCTGCGCTCCTACCTGCTATTTAGTGCAGGGCAATCCGGCGGACATTTTGGCGCAGGTCTCGGCGTTGTGGAGCTCACTATCGCGCTTCACAGAGTCTTTGATACTCCAAGAGACAGGGTGGTGTGGGATGTGGGACACCAGGCTTATCCTCACAAAATCCTTACGGGTCGTATGCAACGCATGCATACCATACGGCAGGCCGGGGGGCTTTCAGGCTTCCCAAAACGCAGCGAGAGTGACTACGACACATTTGGTGTTGGTCATTCATCCACGAGCATTTCTGCCGCCATGGGCATGGCTTTGGCCGCGGCCCGGGAGAGTGACCCTCGCCGCGTAGTCGCAGTCATCGGAGATGGCGCAATTACCGGCGGCATGGCTTTTGAAGCGTTGGCACATGCTGGCGATGTACGCCCCAACATGCTGGTTATTCTTAATGACAACCAGATGTCCATTGGCAAAAACACCGGCGGCCTCGCCAAGTACTTTGCAAAAATATGGGCGAGCAAAACCTATATCAGCATGCGTGAGGGAGGCAAGCGCGCCCTTGCCATGATCAAACCGGCCTGGGATCTGGCCAAACGCACCGAAGAACATATGAAGGGCATGGTGGCTCCCGGCACCCTGTTTGAGGAGCTCGGTTGGCACTACATTGGTCCCATTGATGGCCATAACCTTCCCCAGCTCATCCAGACGCTGGAAAACATGCGCGACCTCGAAGGGCCACAGTTTCTTCACGTTCTCACCATGAAAGGCAAAGGCTACTCTCCTGCCGAAGCGGACCCCATTGGCTTCCACGCCATTAACAAACTTGAGATAAAACCGGACCCCGATGCGGCAGACACACCACCACCGCTGCCGACGCTCAAAAAGGTGAAGTACCAGGATGTTTTCGGGCAATGGCTATGCGATATGGCAAAGGCCGACAGCAGATTGATGGCCATAACACCAGCGATGTGTGAAGGCTCCGGTATGGTCGAGTACGCCAGGCAATACCCTGAGCGTTTTTTTGACGTTGCGATAGCAGAGCAGCATGCGGTCACCCTCGCCGCCGGCATGGCCTGTGAGGGCGCAAAGCCGGTCGTTGCCATCTACTCCACGTTTCTGCAGCGCGCCTATGATCAGTTGGTGCATGACGTAGCGCTACAGAAGTTGGACGTCACGTTTGCCATTGATCGAGCTGGCCTGGTGGGTCAGGACGGCCCCACGCATCATGGCGCTTTCGATATCAGTTATCTGCGCTGTATCCCTAATATGGTTATCGGCGCACCTTCGGATGAAAACGAGTGTCGTCAGATGCTCTATACCGCCTATCGCCATGCGGGCCCTGCGGCTGTCCGTTATCCCCGAGGCACGGGCCCGGGCGCGCTCATTGAAGAAACCATGGCCGAGCTGCCCATTGGCAAGGCGGTCCTTGTGCGGCCTGGGCAGGATGTCGCAATTCTTAATTTCGGCGCACTTTTCTCAGAAGCCATGGAAGCCGGTGAGGAGCTGGATGCGACCGTCGTCGATATGCGCTGGATCAAGCCGCTGGATGAAGATTTGATCCTGGAGCTTGCGGGGAGCCACGAGCTGATTATTACTCTGGAAGAAAACGCTATTGCGGGGGGAGCCGGATCTGCGGTCGCGGAATTACTGGCTCAGAACGATGTCTGGTGTCCCGTTAAGCATTTCGGTATACCTGATGCATTTATTGACCATGGAGATCAGGCAATGCTTCGACAATTTGCCGGTGCTTATGCGGATCCAATCATTGAAGCGGGGAGAGCCGCCACAGCACGATCCGCAGACCCTAACCTTGTGGCGCAAGTTAGCAGAAATTAGCTATGCCCACGGACTTAGCTTGCCCAAACTTGAAGCTTTGCTCTGTAATTGAGCCTTAAACCGATTCCTATCGGACCTTCATCATTCCTAAGCACAGCAATTACTCGGCGAGAGAACGTGACGAAAAAAAAAGCGAACTTTGAAACCACATTACAAGAAGTTGACGAACTCGTGCAGCGTCTTGAAAGCGGCGATACAGGACTGGAAGATTCCCTCAAGACTTACGAGAAAGGCATTGGCGCTATCAAAGCTGCTCAACAACAACTGGTAGAAGCCGAGCAACGTGTCCAACTCCTCCTCGACAAAGAACCCGCTGAAGACGACGTTGACTAGTATTGACGGCTCCACTCCCCAAATTGCCATGCGACCGACCGAAAAAGATGCCATGAACTCGACGCATCTGAAGAAGGCGCATAGTTACTCTATAGACATCCCAGGCAAACGCCTCCGCCCCCAGCTCCTCCAGGCCGCAGCCCGAGCCACAGGCAACGATGCTGCAGAAGCTCTGGCAGGTCCATCGGCGGAGGCTATCGAGCTAATCCACACTTATTCCTTAATTCATGATGATCTCCCGGCCATGGATGACGACGATCTTCGACGGGGCCGCCCCACGTTGCATGTTGCCTTCGATGAAGCAACGGCGATTTTGGTTGGCGATGGGTTGCAGGCCAAAGCCTTTGAGCTCATCGCCAATGATGATGCGCTGAGCAGCGAACAGCGGGTCAAACTCATCGCACGCCTTGCCCGAGCCGCAGGCTTTGATGGCATGGTGGGTGGTCAGGGTCTGGATATAGAGGCTACAGATCAACACCTCACGCTAGAACAGTTGAAAAATATCCACGCCCTCAAAACCGGCGCACTCATTACCGCCGCACTCGTAATGGGGGGCATTGTTGGGAATGCGACGAAGGCTCAGTTGGAAACGCTGGAGAGCGCAGGCGACAAAATCGGCCTGGCTTTTCAGATTATTGAT
>NZ_CBFHZO010000032.1:0-86632 GCF_965660375.1 Congregibacter sp.
ACTACTTCTCTCGCTGAGTAGGGGGGAGTTCGCTTCGTAGCTAAGGCCCTCTCGCATCGGCCTCGGGCTGCAGACCTTAACTACTCCTCTCGCTGAGCAGGGGGACGCTAGCTTCGTAGCTAAGGTCCGCAGCCCGTGGTGCGGTCGAACCCACCATTGCTGTCGCAGTCTGCGGATACCGGAACGTAGCTCATACGCAAGGCTAGTCGGCATGATCTACGAAGCGAGCGTCCCCCAATCCAGCGAGTGAAGTAGATCATGCCGGCTAGCCTGGTCGGTAGCACTACCGTTCCTTACTCAGATTTAAGACAAAAAAAAGGGGGCCCAGAGGGCCCCCAAAAAAACGCATTGAAATAATGCGCCCGCAAGATTGTTGCTTACTTGGCTGAGACGAACTCCGGGTAGGCTTCGAGGCCACATTCAGAGAGATCCACACCTTCGTATTCCTCTTCTTCCGTGACCCGGATACCCATAACGGTCTTGATCGCGAAGAAAGCGATGAGGCTGGTAACAAATACCCAGACGAAGATAGTCGCTGCGCCGATAAGCTGCCCACTCAAGCTGGAGTCATCGTTGGTCATGGGGACCAGGAGCAGACCCAGAAGACCAACAACACCGTGGACAGAAATCGCACCGACGGGATCATCAATCTTCAGCTTGTCCAGAGTGATGATGGAGAAGACCACCAGGATGCCACCAACGGCGCCAAAGACCGTGGCCAGAAGCGGCGTGGGGGTAGAGGGCTCAGCAGTGATCGCTACGAGCCCGGCCAACGCGCCATTCAGCGCCATGGTCAGATCAGCTTTACCGAAGAGCAGCCGAGCGGTAAGGAGTGCCGCCACCAGGCCACCGCAGGCTGCAGCGTTAGTGTTCATAAACACCACAGCTACGGCATTGGCATTCTCGACACTGGCAGTGGCGAGCACCGAGCCGCCGTTGAAGCCAAACCAGCCCATCCAGAGTATAAAGGTGCCCAGCGTAGCCATGGGCAGGTTCGCACCAGGGATAGCGACCACGGATCCGTCCACGCGATATTTGCCCTTTCGTGCGCCCAGCAGGAGAACACCGGCGAGAGCCGCGGCGGCACCTGCCATGTGTACGATGCCTGATCCGGCAAAGTCGGAGAAATCAAGGTCCCCCAGGGTGTACATACCGAACACGGGGTCACCACCCCAGGTCCAGTTACCTTCCATGGGGTAGATAAAGCCTGTCATGACAATGGCGAAGATCAAAAATGACCAGAGTTTCATACGCTCTGCCACGGCACCGGACACGATGGACATCGCCGTGGCCACAAACACCACCTGAAAG
The DNA here is from genome assembly GCF_965660375.1 of Congregibacter sp. Classification (GTDB taxonomy): domain Bacteria; phylum Pseudomonadota; class Gammaproteobacteria; order Pseudomonadales; family Halieaceae; genus Congregibacter. The sequence goes on from NZ_CBFHZO010000032.1 coordinate 1,312, forward strand.
AAAAAGTCCGCCGATGGCGCGTAGGTTGCGGCTTCTTCCGCTCCTGCGACGCCGTCTCCGGTGATACCGGCAAGGAGGCTGGCACCCAGGGAGGGATACATAATCGCGTAGCCCACTACCATGTACATGGTGCAGGCAATGGCAAACAAGGCGACGTTCTTGGTGAGAATTTCTGTGGTGTTTTTGGATCGCACCAGGCCGGCTTCAAGCATTGCAAAGCCGGCGGCCATCCACATAACCAGGGCACCGCACACGAGAAAATAAAACGTGTCCAGTGCGTAGCTCAGTTCAAAAATTTGGTTTTCCATGAAAGGGTCTCTCGTGCTGAATTCGGGGGGACTAGTTAGCGTGCTTCACAAGGTGCCTTTTAGATGGCTTCCTCGCCGGTTTCGCCGGTGCGAATACGAATCACCTGCTCAAGACCCGAAACAAACACCTTGCCGTCTCCGATCTTCCCGGTATTGGCTGATTTGGTGATGGCCTCGATAGTCTGATCCACCATGCCTTCGGCGACGGCGACTTCGATTTTCACCTTGGGGAGAAAATCCACGACGTATTCAGCGCCGCGATACAACTCGGTGTGGCCCTTTTGTCGCCCGAATCCTTTGACCTCTGTAACCGTGATGCCCTGCACGCCGATCTCTGACAGCGACTCGCGCACGTCATCCAGCTTGAAGGGCTTCACAATGGCCGTTATTAACTTCATGTAGTTCTCCTGACTCAACAAGGGCGCATCATGGGCGCCATTCGGCTAGCCGTTTAATCGTCTTATTGCTCCACACTATGGGCAGCAGGACGTTTCCATAAAGATAATCAGCAATGGATATGCCACAGACTATTTCCATATTTGAATCAATGGCTTAGGTATTTTCCAAGCTCAGCATCAGGTCAATCAGCGACGGATGCAGAAAGATATCGCACCAAATTAGTGCCTGGATCTGTTTTGGTGCACTAACCTGAGCTGTGATCCGGTGACACCATCCTCTACACTGCGGATGCACTTGGCAGGAGTACAGTTTATGGCGCTTAAACCGCCCCCATTCAGTGAAGTGATGCAGCAGGTAAACGAGTTGGTGGGACCTGCAGGCCTGGCGGATGAAGTCGACAAGAACGCGCGGCAACTCATTCAGTCAGCGTTGAAAAAGCTCGATTTTGTCAGTCGCGATGAGTTCGACGCGCAAACGGCAATGCTTGAGCGCACGCGCAATAAAGTGGCCGCACTGGAGTCCGAGTTGGCGGCCATGAATGACCTGGTCGACAAACTGGAAAAGCAGGCCGCACGCTGACCCACAGGCATACAGCGCTCGCCGCTCGAGGAAAGTGAAGCGCGCTTAACAAGCCCCTCAGGATTGCCGGGGCTGGCTACTGCGGACACAGAAGAAACTGATCGCAGGACTTTGCCTGAGAAATAAGAAACCAAGGCTGCAGGCAAGGATGCCCGCGCCATAACTCAAGGATGAGTGAATCATGAATTATGCCGTGGTGCTCTCCCGCGCCAACCAGGGTTTGGATGCCCCACTGGTTCGCGTCGAAGTACACCTCTCAAACGGGCTGCCAGCCTTTACCGTCGTGGGAATGCCCGAGACCGCGGTTCGCGAGAGCAAGGACCGGGTCCGCAGCGCACTGCTGAACTCTCACTTTGAATTTCCCGACCGGCGTATCACCGTCAATCTGGCTCCCGCGGATCTCCCCAAGGGCGGCGGACGTTTTGATCTCCCCATTGCCCTGGGTATTCTGTGCGCTTCCGGTCAGTTACCGGGGGACGCGCTTCTTAGCAGTGAATGCATTGGTGAACTGGCCCTGGACGGTACGCTACGAGCCGTGCGCGGCACCGTTGCCGCCGCCATGGCCGCCAGCCAATGCAAACGGCGGATGGTATTGGCGCAGGAATCAGCATCGTTGTGTCAGTCAATACCGGGCACGCACATGGTCTGTGCAACGGATCTATTGTCCCTGTGCGCCGTGCTGCGCGGGCGCGCAGATCCACCGGAGGTTGAGAGCATGGAAGCTCCTCCTGTCACGACCGCAACGAATCTGGCGGAAGTCTGTGGACAGCACATACCCAAACGCGCGCTGGAAATCGCCGCCAGTGGTGGACACAATCTGGTGCTTACAGGACCTCCGGGGACGGGCAAGAGTCTTCTCGCTAACTGCCTGCCGGGCATTCTGCCGCCCCCTGACGACCGTGAGTGGCTGACCGTATGCGCTCTTTACGACCTCCAGGGCAAGATTCCGGAAATCCGACAGCGGGCTTTTAGGGCCCCTCACCACAGTGCCAGTGCCGCGGCTCTCGTGGGCGGCGGACCCATCCCCATGCCCGGGGAAATATCTCTGGCGCACGGCGGCGTTCTCTTCCTGGACGAATTGCCCGAGTTTTCGCGACACGCCCTGGATATGCTTCGGGAACCGCTGGAGACCGGTGAGATCCGCCTCGCCCGGGCAAACTGCAGCATCCGCTACCCGGCTCGCTTTCAATTGATAGCCGCAATGAATCCTTGCCCCTGTGGCTATGCGGGAGACAGCGAAAAGCCCTGTAAATGCAGTGCAGCACAGCGTCTGAGCTATGGTGGTCGCGTTTCTGGCCCGCTGCTGGATCGCATGGACCTGCAGGTTCGCGTGGACCGGGAAGATGCAGTGGACCTGTTTTCCGGCCACGGCGCGGAAGATTCGGTCATTGTTCAGGGCCGCGTAGTGCAATCCCGAGAACGGCAATTCAAGCGTCAGGGGACAAGCAATGCGCAGCTTCGTGGATCCGCACTGCTGGATAGCTGTGCCTGCGGACCCGAAGAGCGGCGTTTGATACAACGCAGCGCCAAGCAGTTAAAGCTATCGGCCCGGGCAGTGCACCGACTGCTGCGCGTGGCGCGGAGCATTGCCGATCTCAGGGGTGAGGACACAGTGACGGTGACTGCGCTCAAAGAGGCTCTATCCTATCGCGATACCCTTCGACCCACGCAGTGAAAACACGATCGACGGGCGCAAAAAAACCGCTGCGCTCACCACGCAACGGTCCTCTGACAAACCTGTTCTCATTCCGGATGTACCAAAGTACTCCGGATCCAGTCACTTACTGGCTGTTTTCGACCATGTAATCGACCGCTGCCATGACGGCTTCATCAGACAAATCAGAACGGCCGCCCTTGGCCATCATTCCTGACCCGGCAATGCCGTTGATGCCGCTGTTATACAGCTCATCGATACCCTTGGCGATACGCGGGGCCCAGGCGTCCGCGTTCCCCACGATGGGGGCGCCTGCCGCACCGGAAGCGTGGCATGCCAGGCAAGCGGTGTTGTAAGTCGCCTCGCCATCGATGGCAGCCATCGCGCCGTCGCCAGCGGTTCCGCCCATGGCGCCCATCGCTGCGGGTACGCCACCGCAGTTGTCGCCTTGCAGACAGACTTCGCCAACCGGCGCAATGCGCGCCTCGATGGCAGCCCGCTGCTCCTCAGTAAGCTCCACGGCCTGCGCCGCTGCGGCCAAACCGAATGACAGACCTAGCACTAATGTTCGCGTCAACACGATAAATCCTCCGTTTCGTGGGAGCGCATTATAGCTGTAGGCGTAGCGGCTTCAAAGCGCCATCTGCAACGATCCCGCGGGGCAAAAATACCTGTCTCTGCTACCATGCTGGTCCTCGAAAACCCTTCACCTCAGACCTCGAGGACGCATTTATGCATTTGTATACCTACGACTCCGCACCCAACCCTCGTCGACTGACGTTGTTTCTCAATTACAAGGGCATTGAGCTGCCCACCACACAAATTGACATGCGGGAAAACGAGCATCGGGGTGCAGAGTTCCTGGCGATCAATCCTCTGGGTACCTTGCCGGCGCTGCTCACCGATGATGGCGCCCTTCTCACGGAAGTTATCGCGATATGCGACTACCTGGAATCTCAGCACCAGGAAAAACCGCTGATGGGTAGCACGGCCCTGGAGCGCGCCCTGGTACTCAGCTGGGACCATCGCATCTTTGTATCAATTTTTGAGGCATTTGCAGAAATGCTGCGTAACCGCAGTCCGGCCTTTGAGAACCGCGCGCTTCCGGGCCCCCTGGACGTGGAGCAAATACCCGCACTGGAGGAACGGGGTCGCAAGCGATTTCGTGGAAGCCTGGCACTTTTTGACGAGGAACTTGGCGACAAGCCCTTCCTGTGCGGCGATGCCGTGACCTTTGCGGACATTGATCTCCTCGTCGGCGTCGAGACCGCCCGCTGGGTAAAAGAGTCCATTCCCGAGGGCTGCAGCAAGCTTGAAGCCTGGCTGGAGCGCACCCGCGAAGCCCTGACCTGAAACACAGCTCTTCAAGCACTCTCGTGCCCGTTCTTTTACTCACCCCTCTGCTGGTCCTCCTCGCCGCCTGTAGCGGCGATGGACAAAAGGCCGAGCTTGAGAACTATCTCAGCCGCTTGTTGCGCCCGCTGGATATGGAAGCTCCCGGTATCGACAGGGCACGGAGCCCCATGCCGCCCCGCGCTGAGTCCTTGCGCATCGAGCTGGACGGCAGCAAGCTCGATGGTATGGATTTTCTGCGCCTGCGCGGCTGCGCGCTGCAGCAGACGGTGGCGCGACGCAACAGCAGTCTGGGTCGGGTAGCGCCCCCGTCCCAGCGCTTGCTCCTGGAGCTGGCATTTCTCCGGGATGCTCCTGCCTGTATCGACACCCTCAGGTCCGATGGAAAAGATGAACTCGCCGCGGCTATCAGTGACAGCGTGACTCTGAAACACTCGCAGCTGCCGGCGCTCGTCTTCAATGCGACGCTGGGTAACAGCGAGTACCGGGACTTCTGGCGCACCTCAACGTCTGCACAGAACTACCCGGAGCAAACCAGCAGCGAAGTCATAACTGCTCTGGAGCAGCTTACCGCTGCTGCTCGTCGCTGGCTGTCCGAAGATTACGATGCGGATGATATGGGTTTTGAACTCGCTCTTTCAGACATCGCCCGTGGTGACGGGGGTGAGCTTTTGGAAGCACTGGCTCGCCAGGCGGCTTACCTGGATGCCGCCAACGCGGTGATCGTCACGCGCATGAACAAAGGCCCACTGTGCCGGACAAACACCGACAGCAAAGCCGCGGCCATCGCCCGCACGGTAGTCAACAAGTTTTTTATTCGGGAAGTGCAGGCCAGGGCGGCCAATCTAGGTCAACGTTACTATGCACTCATGGGCCCTCTGCGTGAGCTGGAGCGATTACTGGCAGATACACTGCCGGATGCCTATGTCAGCTGGCGTGATCGCCGGGATACACTATTTGATGCAGGCCTCGAGGCGCCCAGGAATCACGTCAAGCAGCTGCAAGCCCTCCTCGGCGTTTGCTACGCTGAGTTTGCACCCAAGGGAGAGAACACCACGCAGTAAGGCCTTCTGTGATACGGCAGAAGCGCTTTCTTTAAAAACAATCGGCCGGAAAACACACAATGACACAGCCCTATGCGGAGTCTGACATACCCATCAATACGCTGAGCGAACGCATTGCCCTTAGCAATGAGTGGCATGCCCGGCCACTGCTGACACTCCCATCCCCTCTGCGCTGCTCCCATATGGTGTGCCTCCGCGGCGACACGAGCCTTGAAGAGCGTCGACAGCAGTTCGCAGACTTTTGTGAGTCCCAGGGGCAGAGCGGACCCAGCAAAAACAGCCGTCATCATTCGGTGAATGTCGGTAACTGCCTGCTTAAATGGGAAGGTCATACCGAGGCAGATTCCTACACACTGCTGGTGGCGGGCAATGGGGAGCCCCCCTTTGCGGCGCCGGCCATAAGCTTTTTAGACGCCAGCATGCGATCAAAGTTGATAGACCAGCTTTTCCTCGGTGTCCATATAGAGGTGATTCCATGCACGGACAGCCCGAAAGAAAACCGTCTGCAGCGGATCCGCGCCCTGTTGGGACGGCAGGAGGTCTACGGGGGAAGCATCTCGGAGGGCAAAGGCGAACTATGGTCCAGCTTCCGTCTGGATGCCGAGGGATTTTCGCGCATCGTCATCATGGACTGTGCACTCAGTGAAGCGCGTCTGTCACGCCAGGTACAACGCATCCTGGAAGTGGAAACCTATCGCATGCTCGCTATGCTGGGACTTCCCGCCGCACGGGACGTCATGGGTACCCTGGGCGAACTGGAGCCCGCACTGGATGAGGTGATCGAGGAGATTACCCACCGGGATGCGGATCCGGCGCTGGAGCTTTCTCTCGGTCGCATCACCCGCATAGCGGCCAGGGTTGAGCACGTGGCCGCGGCGCATGCCTATCGCTTCGCCGCATCCCGGGCCTACAACGGCATTGTGGAGCGACGCCTCGCGGAGTTATCCGAGGAACAAAAAGGCAGCGCGCCGCGCTACACCACCTTTTTGCAGAAAACCCTGATGCCCGCCATGCGTACCTGCGAAGCCGCGGAGCGCCGTACCCAGGAACTGGCACAGCGGGTCACCCGGGCGACACAGCTGCTGGACTCCATGGTGGATATGGATCAGAAAAAACAAAACCAGGCCATCCTCGAAAGCCTTGCCGAGCGCGCCAACCTGCAGCTGCGCCTCCAGCAGTCCGTAGAAGGTTTTTCAATTTTCGCCATCACCTACTATGCCGTGGGCTTGCTGGGCTACCTGTTTAAATCAGGGAAAACCCTGGGGCTGGGAATCAACCCGGACCTGCTCACCGGCCTTAGCGCTCCCGTAGTGCTGGCGTTCGTCTGGCTATCAGTGCGCAGCATCAAAAACCGCCTGAAGCGCTAGCTCACGACCCGGTTCACTCGCTGGGACCATCGGCCGACGGCAGCTCCCGCTTGGGATGCATGCCGTTGACCATGCCCATAAAGGGCGGATGAATGGAGTAGCCAAGAAGCCGGCGCATGTCCTCAGATACCCGCGCGGCGGTGTTCTTCGAGACAGACAGGAAATAGTTCTCCTGGGTGCGCAGATAGGGCTCACAGTACTGACCGGTAAAGGCCATGCGGCTTTCTCCCGCGTCGTTCTCCCCACCGCCATGCCATAAACTACCGAGAAACAGAATGCAGGAACCGGCGGGCATCACCGCCTTCACCCGAGGATCACTGTCCCTGGGAAAGCGCCCTTCACCCCAGAGATGACTCCCCGGTATAGCGACCGTGGCACCGTTGTCCTCGGTGAAATCATCAATGGCAAATACCGTTGCCACGCTCAGCACCGGTTTGGGACTGGGCCAGGGATAAAAGCCGTCATCGGTATGCAGCGGCTGCGCGGGAGATCCCGATAGAATATTAATGACCTGGGCCTGGGACAGCAGGTAATTGGGTTTTAACAGCCGGTCAAGATGCGCCAGGATCAAAGGATGGACAATAAAATCATCGGCCGCGCGGCACTTTTCAGGTAAACCGTATAGTCGCTGGGTTCGTTCACCCTCGAAGGAGTTTCGCCCGGGTTTATCCAGCCACGCTGTGGCCTCCGTGCGAAGCCGTTCTAATTGCCCGGCACTCACCAGGTCTTCGATAATGACAAAGCCGTCCCGCAGAAGTCGCGCATGCTGTGACTCGAGGAGTTGGGGATCGATGTTCTTTGCAGCGCTGCTTCGGGAGAACCCGTGAGTCCTGGCCAGATCCACGTCAACGTAATCCTGGAAGCTGTCGATATGCCGAAACTTCGGATCCTCGCGACCACTTTTCTCGCCTGCCATCCCTGTGCCCCCTAGCTAAGCACCGCGGGCACCAGCCATACCGCAACGACAGTGAGCAAACCCAGCGCAATGAGATTCATCACAAACCCGGCACGGACCATATCAGGGATACGGAGCACCCCCGAGGAATAGACAATCGCATTGGGCGGTGTTGCCACGGGGAGCATAAAGGCGCAGCTTGCCGCCAGGGTCACCGGTACGCAGAGCACCAGGGGATCAATACCCGATTGGAGGGCGATGGCTGCCACCACCGGCAAAAAGGTCGCCGCGGTGGCAAGGTTGCTGGTGAGCTCCGTCAGAAACACCACCAGTCCCGCTGCGGCCAGAACAATCACGATCAGCCCCATGGACCCCAGTCCGGATAAACCTTCACCCAACCACAGCGCCAGACCGGATCCTGACACCTGTGCCGCCAGACTGAGCCCGCCGCCGAAGAGTATGAGCACCCCCCAGGGCAGGCGGCTCACATCGGGCCACTGCAGGAGGGGACCTCCCCCCACGCTGCCGCTGGGAATTACAAACAATAACAGCGCCGCCGCCATGACAATGCCCGCGTCGCTGAGTCCTTCTAAACCGGACAGTCCCGACAGTGTAGAGCGGAACATCCACAACAAAATGACCGCCAGAAACAGTAGACCTACACGCTTTTCTGGCGCTTTCATGGCGCCAATGTCGTCCCGCATCCGGGCAATCACATCCTGCGTTTGCGAGCTCGCCGGGATGTTGACCCGGTACACGAAGGACGTCAGCACCCACCAACCCAGGGGAAGGAGCATCATGGACAGAGGCACACCAATCATCATCCAGTCCGCAAAGGCAATGCGGATGCCATAGGTATCCTCGAGAAACCCCGCCAGAAACACATTGGGGGGCGTACCGACCAGCGTCGAAAGCCCGCCGATAGTGGTGGAATAAGCGAGGGCGAGCATCAGGGCGATCTGAAATTCGCGTATATCGCCGTCCTGCTCCGGAGCGGCCTGCTCGGCGATGAGCGCACCCACCGAGGCCGCAATAGGCAGGAGCATCATGGTTGTAGAGGTGTTGGTCATCCACATGGACAGCAAAGCCCCCACGAGCATAAACCCCAGAATAAGACGTTTCCCGTCGGTCCCCGTGCGCGCGAGAATCCAAAGTGCTATGCGGCGGTGCAGGGACCACTTTTCCACCGCGATGGCAAGCATAAACGCGCCAAGAAAGAGATAGATAATGGGGTGCGCATAGCTCGGCGCCACCTCGCTCATGGGCGCAATACCCAGGAGGTCAAAGGTCACCAGCGGTAAAAATGCGGTCGCCGCTACGGGGACCACCTCCGAGGCCCACCAGATCGCCATCCAGAGCCCGACAGCAGCGACTTTCCAGGCGGCAGGGGGCATGGCGGTCTGCGTGGCGCCAAAGATCAGCATTCCCACGCAGAGGGCCGGGCCGAGCACCAGGCCCACGCGCTGATAGGTAGCCAGACCAGCGTCTGGTGTTGGCGATGTATCGTTCATGGGGTTCACTTTAACCGTGCTCGCGCGCATTACCAGAAAAATCGAGTTTTTATAAACACAGTATTGGCCGCGGTTGACGGAAGCCCTCAAAGGCCAGGTAGTTTTGTGTGAGAATCGTCGACTCTCACAGGACTCAGGAACAGCATCATGGCATCACCGATTCGGGCGATAGATCACGTCACCATCAGCGTGGCCGATCTCGAGGCGGACGCTAACCACTACGCGACGCTCTTTGCGACACCGCCCGTTTTCCAGGGTCAGCGAGATGGAAAAGAAACAGCGGTTTTCCAAACCGGGAACATTGCCGTGCACCTCCATGAGTCAGGCAAACCCCTGGGGCTGGAGGGTATATGCTTTGCCGGTGACACGCTGCCCAGGATGAAAAGACGTTTGAGCCAGGTGGGAATCGCCGCTGAGGAAGACATCGCGCATGATCCCCACGGTTCCGAAGACCATCACCCGGTGATTGTGGCCGACCCGGCAACCACGCGGCACATTCAGCTGTCATTTATAGAGCAAACCCACCGCAGCAGAACCGACGATCGCGGTCTCGGCAATGGGCTTGATCACATTGTCATCGCGTCCCAAAAAGCCGAGAGCACGGCATTTTTACTGGGATGCCAGCTGGGGCTGGACCTGCGTATGGATATGAGCCGCCCGGAATGGAATGCCCGCTTAATGTTTTTTCGCTGCGACGATCTCATCGTGGAGGTCTTTGAACAGCTTAAGGACGAGGCCGTTGCTGGTGCCAGGGATCTGGACAGTTCGGTGTTACCGGGGGACAGTTTTTACGGGCTCACCTGGCGTGTTACTGACGCTGACGCAAGTCACATGCGACTCAGGGATGCAGGCTTTGATGTCTCAGGGGTGCGCAAGGGGCGAAAGCCCGGCTCCCGCGTGCTTACGGTCAGGAACAAGACCGCAGGCGTGGCTACTCTGCTCATTGAACTACCCAAAAGCTAAAAAAAAGGGCCTGCAATTTGCCGGCCCTTTATCAGGAACACAAGCTACCAGCGATTAAGCGTTGGCCTTGCGCTCCTTCACTTCTGCAATCACGGTCTCTGCAACGTTCGCAGGACAGGGCAGGTAGTGCGAGAACTCCATGGAAAACTGACCGCGGCCAGAAGTCATGGTGCGCAAAGTACCGATGTAGCCAAACATTTCTGACAGCGGAACCTCAGCCTTGATGCGAACTCCCGTGGGGCCGGGATCCTGATCCTTGATCATGCCGCGACGACGGTTGAGGTCACCGATGACATCACCGACGTGATCATCCGGTGTGAACACGTCCACCTTCATGATGGGCTCGATAAGCTGCGCGCCGGCCTTGGGCATGGACTGACGGAAGGCGCCCTTGGCGGCCAGTTCAAAGGCAATGGCAGAGGAGTCAACGGCGTGGAAACCACCGTCATAAACTTCGACTTCAACATCCAGCACGGGGAAGCCCGCAACCGTACCTTCGTTCATGAGGCTCTTGAAACCCTTCTCGATGGCCGGGAAGAATTCCTTGGGCACGTTACCACCCACGACTGAAGTGGAAAACGCAAAGCCGGAGCCGGGCTCGCCGGGGCGGATGCGGTAATCGATCTTACCGAACTGACCAGAACCACCAGACTGCTTCTTGTGCGTGTAGGAATCATCGATTTCCTGGGTAATGGTCTCGCGGTAAGCGACCTGAGGCTTGCCCACGTCCAATTCGACCGCATAGGTGCGCTTGAGAATATCGACCTTCACGTCCAGGTGAAGCTCGCCCATGCCCTTGAGAATGGTCTCGCCGGAGTCTTCATCTGTTTCGACGCGGAACGATGGATCCTCTGCGACCATTTTGCCAATGGCGATGGCCATCTTCTCGGCGCCGGCCTTGTCCTTGGGGGCAACCGCAATGGAGATCACGGGCTCCGGGAATACCATCGCTTCCAGCGTACAGGGGTGCTTGGGATCGCAAAGCGTGTGACCCGTTTGTACGTTCTTCATGCCCACAATGGCGATGATGTCGCCGGCCTGGGCCCGCTCCAGTTCGTTACGGTCGTTGGCGTGCATCTCTACCATGCGGCCGATACGCTCGGTCTTGCCGGTAAAGGAATTGAGGATGGTCTCACCACGATTCAAAACGCCCGAGTAAACCCGTACGAAGGTCAGAGCGCCGAAGCGGTCGTCCATGATCTTGAACGCCAGTGCACGCAGGGGCTCTTCCGTAGACACCAGCGCCACTTCGCCCGTGGGTTCGCCCAGCTCGTCGGTGAGTTCCTGGGGATCAACTTCCGTAGGATTGGGCAGATAATCCACTACCGCGTCCAGAATCAGCTGAACACCCTTGTCTTTAAAGGCCGAACCACAGTAGGTGGGGAAGAAGTCCAGCTTCCGGGTACCGGTGCGGATGCAGCGCTTGATGTCCTCCATGGAAGGCTCGTTGCCCTCGAGGTAGGCTTCCATAAGCTCGTCGTCCTGCTCCACGGCAGTTTCGATGAGCTTTTCACGCCACTCTTCCACCGTGTCCACCATGTCTTCGGGGACATCGTTGATCTCAAAGCGCTCGCGATCGTCGGGATCCGGCCACACGTGCGCCTTACGCGTGAGCAAATCGACGATGCCCGTAAACTCATCTTCACGACCGATGGGGAGCACCATAACCAGAGGATTGGCGCCCAGCACATTCTCTACCTGGTCGACAACGCGCAAAAAGTCCGCGCCCACGCGGTCGAGCTTGTTCACGAAGATGATTCGTGCCACTTCTGACTCGTTGGCATAGCGCCAGTTGGTTTCGGATTGAGGCTCTACACCGCCGGAACCACAGAATACGCCCACGCCGCCATCCAGTACTTTCAGGGAGCGATAAACCTCAACGGTGAAATCAACGTGCCCGGGAGTATCGATGATGTTTAGACGGTGGTCTTTCCAGAAACAGGTCGTTGCAGCGGACTGAATGGTAATACCGCGCTCCTGCTCCTGTTCCATGAAGTCAGTGGTTGCCGCGCCGTCATGCACTTCACCGGTTTTGTGGATCTTGCCGGTGAGCTTCAGGATACGCTCGGTAGTTGTGGTCTTGCCGGCATCAACGTGCGCGAAAATGCCGATGTTTCTGTAAAGCGATAAGTCAGCCATGGTGGTTCTCAAGGATTTTGAATTTGGGGGGCAAAAATTTGCTGCGGAAGGGTACAGGAAAACCGCCCACATTGGGAGGGTAAAAGCGGTAGTTTTAAAACCCCTGAGTAATGCCTCCGAAGGGTCCATGGTTCGATACGCCGTCGGTGTGGCCCCGCGGGAGCGCAGTGCACGAGAGCATTCCTTCAATTACTATCGCGGCTCAAGTTACCCAGTAACGCCTTGCAGCACGCGGGAATCGGGAGTTTTCTATGAGTTGGTTTAAGCGGAGCGGCAAAAAGAATAGTGCGCCGCCGCCGGAAGCACTCCAGGCGGATACGTCTGCGGCCGCCGCCACGTCTGCGCAAAACCCCGTTGAGACCAGCCCCGGGGATCGGGAATGTCTGGAAAACCTCGCCGAACGCAAGCCGCCGGACGCCCTGGCAGACCTGTTCCTGGTCATGGAAGAGCACCTTAACGAACTGGAACTGGAAGACATTCGATTACTGGTGGCAACGCTGCGCCAGCCGCCGCCGCTGGTTGAGCTCCTGAGCAGCAGCCTGGACGACCCGGAAGAGCTGCGGGAGGCGATTCTTTCAAGCCCGACGCTGTCCGCTGACGTGCTTCCTGTCGTCAACTCCGCCGCTTTTGCCCTCAATAGCCCCATATCGAGCATCGAGCACGCCGTGGCCTATCTGGGGACGACCATGGTGAGAGGTCTGGTCCTGCAAAGCGCCGTAGGCCAGGTCATGGCTTTCGAAACTGATGTCCAGAAGGCCGCCTATATGCGTATATGGCGGTCCAGCTATGTCGCAAGCGCCGCGGCTCAGGCCTACGCCAGCGCGCTGAACTTTGAACCTCCCTCGGTGCATGCCACGAGGGCGCTGCTGGTGAATATCGGTGATCTGGCATTGATCTCCGCCCGCCCCGAACTATCGGTGATCTATGCGCCAAAAACCGATCTCCTGGGGAAGGTTGAGGCGCAGCAGGAGGACTTCATGGCGAATTCCGCCGTGCTGAGCTCTCTCCTCGTGCGCCAGTGGGGTCTTCCCGAGGACCTCTGCGAATCCCTGCGCCATTCCTTAACGCCCCTCACCTGGGCGCCGGACAGCAACGAGCGCAGTGTCGACAGACAGCGGGAGGACGTGGTGGTCTATCTTGCCTGTCGCATCGGCGACGCCGTGGCCTACGGTGGACTCAAGGACGTCGCGGATTTTGATCTCCTTGCTGAGGAATCACCGGACTTCTTCTATTTACCGGATTATCTGCGCCGGCTGGAGCTGGGCGGCTTGCTGCGGACACTGGCAGATCGCAGTCACGGTCGTCGCGTCCAACAGATTATCGACACCTTTGGCGCTTAGGCGGGCAACGGCTCGATCCCGGACTCAAACCCAGAAAAGTAACCGCAGCACAAACCCAGATCGTCCAAAGCGCCGCTTGAATTCCCCGGCCGCGGGACCGCGTGTACACGGGAGCCGTTATATATTAGTGTATTAGTATAAATTAATACTAAAAGAGCACAATTTATGTTCAGGCTACCTCTATCCAAGCACCCTGTATCCAAGCTGCTGCAAGCTCTCGTTTTTATCGTGGCCGGCTTTACCTCCCTTGCTGACGCAGAGGAACCCCTTCGACCCTACCTGCTCCTCAACGCCGGGGAAGGCTCTCTCAAGCAGCAGCTTGACGCGCTGCGTGACACCCTGGGAAACAGCGATTTCGAGATTGTCGGGCAATACAGCCCCTACCCCGGGGCTACGGTTGTCGCGATTACCCACCCTGCGCTGCTGAGAGCGGCGTCTGCTCGAGAATTTGGTGCCTACGCCGCCGTGCTCCGCATCGGACTAAGCCAGGTGGGGGACGAAGTGCAGCGAAGCTACGCAAATCCGGCGTATTGGGGCGAAGCCTTTCAGGTGGCCCCCCTCGACGCCGTGAGTACCGCGCTCCATGATCTGCTGGGACCGGGCGAACCCTTTGGCTCAAAAAAGGGCCTCAGCAGCAAAAAGCTCGCCTCCTATCGCTACATGATGATGATGCCGCGGTTCAAAGATCACGACCAGCTGGGAAGCTTTTCCAGTCATGCAGCGGCGCTCACCACCATTCGGTCAAATCTAGCGAACAACCCCGACAACCTCACGCAGGTGTTTGAAGTGGCCGTACCGGGCACCGAGGAGGTGCTCTTCGGTGTTGGCATAGGCAGTGGCGACGGGAATGACAAAGACGTCATGGCAACCACCGATACCGGGACCATGAAACATACTGCCCATCTTCCCTATGCCTTGCTGGTGTCCGGAACAGATGTCTACGCACTGGCCGGGAAATTTCGTATCGCCCTGGCCTTTCCCGATCTGGGAATGGGCACCTTCATGAAAATCTCTGGCGCTCCAGGTGCTATCCGCGAGAGTCTTGGCAGCCTTACCGCTACAAAGGAATCCGATTAGAGGTCGGCCGTCCGGCCTACACGATCACCCGATCCCGTTCGGTCTCCAGCAATTTTTTAAAATCACCCAGGCGCAGGGGGCGGGAATACAGATAGCCCTGAAACCGCAGACAGTTGGCACTGATGAGAAAGTCCCTCACGTCCTCGGTCTCCACCCCTTCTGCAATCACCTCCAGATCCAGGGTCCGGGCCATGGAGATAATCGCCCGGACGATGCTGGCATCGCCGGGGTCCGTGAGCACGTCGCGGACAAAGGATTGGTCGACCTTCAAGGTGTCCAGGGGCAGAGACTTGAGATAGCGCAGCGATGAATAGCCCGTTCCAAAATCATCGATAGAAAAACGTACGCCGCGCTCTCTGAGAGACAACATCTTGGACACCGTGTCATCGACGTCCTCAATGAGCAGTCCCTCGGTGAGTTCAAGCTCAACGAGCCCCCGAGGCAGTTGATGCCTTTCCATGGCCTCGAAAATCTTTTCTGAAAAATTCTTCTGTCGAAACTGCCGGGGACTCACGTTGATCGCCAGGGAGAACTCACGATCGCTAAGCTCATCCTTGAGGCTGGCACCCACTCGGCAGGCATTCTCGATAACCCAGTCACCCAGACGGTAGATGAGTCCCGAATCCTCTGCCACGGGGATAAACACGTCAGGGGGAACAAAGCTCCCATCGTGCTGCCATCGGATGAGTAGCTCTGCGCCGCAGATCGCTTCCTCATTGGTGTATTGCGGTTGCAGATACAGCTCCAACCCCTCGTTTGCGTCCAGCGCCCCCCGCAACTGACGCTCCATATCCATACGCTGCGCCAGCGACGCCTGCATTTCGGGTACAAAAAATCGCAAGGTGTTTCGGCCATCGTCTTTGGCGCGATACATGGCCATATCTGCGTGTTTGAGCAGGTCACCCACATCATTGGTGTCATCGGGGAGCAGGCTGACGCCTATGCTCACCGTAATATGTACCTCATTGCCCTTGATATTGATCGGTGCTTCGATAGCCCGAAGCAGGGCTTCGCCCCGACGGCGAACCACCGACACTATATGCTCGCTACCACCCTCTATATCGGTCAGTAGAAGAACGAATTCATCACCTCCCAGGCGCGCCGCCGTGTCGGCTTCGCGGAGAAAGCTACTCAGGCGTTTGCCAACTTCCACAAGAAGTTCGTCTCCGGCGCTGTGACCCAGGGAATCATTCACCCGCTTGAAAAAATCCAGATCAAGAAAGAGCAGTGCGGCCTGGGTGTTGTTACGCTTGGCGCGCGCCAGGGCCTGCCCCAGGCGATCCTGGAGAAGACGCCGGTTCGGCAAGCCTGTTAGCTCGTCAAACAGGGCCTGACGCTCAATAGTGTCTTCGGCCTTTGAACGCAGATAGGTCATCTCCAAACCACCGATCACCGTGAGATTCACCCGCCGCGCAAAGGCAGTCATCATGATGAGATAAAGCATGGCCATGAGTGCCATTACCTGGGTTTCCGGGGATCCTTCCATCAGCAAGCGCACGGTAAAAGGCAGGAGCGATGCTGCCAGAAAAGTAGCGCCAGCCTCGATAAAAGCGGACACGCTGACGATTCCCCCGGCGCACATGCCGGCAATCACAAAGGCCAACAGTGACTGGTTCAGCATGTTTTGGGAGTCATAAAGAAGGAACCCGGCTGCGCCCCAGGCAAGTCCCGACAGCAACACGCCAAGCATCATCTCCCGATACCAGCGTTTTGCCGATGCCTCCCGCTCTGCCTCCGACCTTTTCCGGTAGCGCAGTGTGCAGGCGATGCGGTAAACGGCAATGGTGAGCGTAGCCACACACCAGCTTAAAACCCACCTGCTGTTCTCTGGAGTCCAGAGGAGGAAGGACAGAAGCAGCGTGTTTAGCACCACGGCAAAGACCGAAACAGAAAGGCTCTCGTAAAAAATGTTCAGACGCTCGAGAAAAACCCGATGCTTTAAGTCGTCTGAAACCTGATCATCTTCTGCCACACACGTCACCGTAAGCTATAGCCCCCAAACATTTCTCAGGCGGGTGTTCCGGTCGTCAAAACCGATCTTTTACTGAGTGCGATCTTGACTATACAGTAACGCATCAACGTTTCTGGTATCGCATACCCTGAACTGTACACACCCGAGCGCAGGATTACTTCTATGAATTCGATGGATACGTTACAACGCTGGCACCAGATGGTCCTCAATCAAAATCATGAGGGGCTGTCTGACATCCTCACGGAAGACTGCATCTTCCTTTCCCCGGTGGTGCATACCCCCCAGAGAGGACGCAAGATCACCGCGCTCTACCTCACCGGCGCCATGAACGTTTTTAATGAGACCTTCCACTACACGAAAGAGGTGGTCACAGACGCCCACGCGGTGCTGGAATTCGAGTGCACGGTAGATGGCATTCTTATCAACGGCGTGGACATCATCAGCTTTGCCGATGACGGACGCATTTGCGAATTCCGCGTGATGGTGCGGCCAATGCAAGCGATGCAGATGCTCCACGGGAAAATGGCGGCCATGCTGGAACAGCTCAAGTCGGCGGCGCCGGTGGCCTCACAGTAGAACGCTCGCGAAAATAAACTGCAGTTTCTTCCTCACCAAAGCTGGTCGTCAGCGCAAAGCGATAGCCTGTTTTTGCCGCCACCCTCTTTGAGCGCGGATTGTCAGCGGAAATAATGCAAAAACTGCGCTCCCGGCCTTCTTGCTGATCAAGCCACTGGCAGGCTGCAACCATACCCTCGGTCGCGTAGCCTTTACCGGCTGCGCCCGGATGCAATACCCATCCGGCTTCGGGGTAATGCCCGTCAAAACCGAGCAGACCCCGTTTGAAGTCGGCAAAACCCAGCTGTCCGATGTATCGACCGGTAGCGCGCTCCTCCACCGCCCAGTAACCGAAGCCCAGCATGTCCCACAGGCCTCCGTAGCGCAGTAGGCGCATCCAGACATCCTGGGAGCTTAACGGAGCGCCTGTGATGAAGGCGTACACATCCGGATGCTGCCAGAGAGCCGTCGCTGCCGGGTGATCCTTTTCCAGGTGCCCCCGTAAACACAGACGCTCCGTTAAAATCTGCGGCACCATCGCCATTGATGACTCCAGATAGGTATTGTTACCCGCTATTTTCTGCCGCTTTTAAATGATGACCCGCTTCGGGCGCGGCCTTAAGCTCCCGACGCAAACCCTCGGCCAGCTCGGTGAAAATCCTGAAGCTGTCATCCGCGGCGAGACGCTCGTCGATAAGCGCGGTAAATGCCTCGTTCTCGATGCTCTCAAGTTCACCGAGGAGCCTTGCAGGATCATCAAAGCCCGCGCCCCGACGCAATTCGAGCACGCGGAGATAAAAGTCATCGATACGATCCTTGCGACGGCGCGCGCGCCAGCGTCCAAAGGCCACGGCACCGGTAACCAACAACGCCGCCAGGTAAACCAGAAGATTCAGGGTCTCGGCATAGCGCTCCAAAAATCCCGGCTCGTCGCGGTCAAAATACTGCCGGGCACCGCGATGGAGCGGGAAGGTCAGATCCTGCACGTCGAAATCCGCCCTCATCCAGCGAAAAAGTGCGGGCTCTGCAGCGGCGAAACGTGGCTTTTGCTCCAGTAGAACGCGAGTAAGTTCATAAATCAGGGATTCATCCGTGGATTTGTGGGCAACGAGCAGCATATCTACCGCCAACGCGTCGATGCCCACCTCATTCCCCGGCAGGGAATAGGTCAATGCAGGAATCCGTGTGGAGCGCAGCTGCGGCACCAGGAAGCTGATGCCGTCGATGTAAAACTCCGCACCGGCAGCATCAAACTTTGATAGCGGCACCAGACTAAAACCCTGGGGAAACCACTCGGTGTTGTGAGGGTTGATGGGGCCCACATAGAACAACAGGTCCGGGCGACCAGCATCCCCTTCCTTCCACAGCTCATAGCTTTCGGGAAGCGACTCAGCCCGCTCGAACAACAAATCAAGAACAAGTCGGGCGGTATAAGAGTTGTGCACAAGCTTCAACCTCAATGGTCTCTCGGCCTGCGCAAGGTCATCAATACTCAAATCTTTGCGGGCGGCCAGGTGCACAACGCTTTCATAAAGGGGCAAAACGGTGCGCACACCCGACACAAAGGAGCGGGTGTTTTCTATAATGCCCAGCTGCGCAGAGTCATCAAGCAGCGACTCAATAGGATCATCGCCGTCACCGTAGCTCGCGTCAGGCTCCAGACGAATCCCCGTTTCCTCGCAGACGATGGCCGACAGCGCCGCAAAATTAAGCTGCTGACTGTCCGGTGGGTGCAAACGAAGCGCAGTAGTGGACCATGCGGCTGCTGATAATCCACTCAGGAGCAGGAACCCGACAAATCGCCAGTATCTGTTCAAGACGTCCCCCGGGGTTGTTTTTTGCCAAAACGGGGGCGCCAAACCGCAAGCACCACATTAGCAATCGCAACCCCAAGAATGACCAGGGTGGACTTCCACTCAGAGACGGTTGTGAGGCCGAGAAGCGTCGGGTCAAGCTCCCCTGCCAGAGCCTGGGCTGCCCGCGCCGCTTCCTGAGTGGCAGGCCCCTTTACAGCTATAAGCGTACCTTCAAAGACAGAAACCCCGAGCGCCAGTTTCATCCAGACCCAGCCCTGACTGTGAAAGGCGTCGGTCCAAGCCATGGAGAGAAGTCCGCTTACCAACACCAGACCCAGGGACGGAAACAGTATCCACTGAGCAATCAAACCCATCTGCTCGCGAGCGGTAGCATAGGCCTGCAGAGACTCCACCGGCGGCATGTTTTGCAGCATTAGAAACTGCACCACCAGGGCGCCGGTGATACCGATGCTGCCTATGGTGTGCAAAAATTTCAGTGCCTTGCGCATAAAAGGTAAACCGTATCGACCTGTCCCTACATCATAGCCAGCACCCCGGGGAGCACCAAGCGTTGCCCATTAGCTATGCAGATAATGTCGCCAAAAAATGCCCGTTGCCACGCTGCGATAGGGGCGATAGCGCTCCCCGAGATTTTCGAGCCATAACTTGTCCGGCTTTTCCGGACCGCTTTTTACCGCCCCTGCCGCTTTCACCAGGGCAAGATCGCCCACGGGCCAAAGATCCGGTCGCCGCAGCGCCATCATCAGATAAACATCGGCAGTCCAGTTGCCGATACCCGTAATCGCTGTAAGCAAACCACGAACCTCGTCGTCGGGTTTGCGCCCCAGGGAGCGAATAGGCAAATCCCCGGCGATAATCGCCTCGGCGACCAAGCGGGTATAGCGGGCTTTCTGGCGGCTGACACCGGCGGATCGCAATGCCTTATCAGAAAGCTGGAGGTAGGCTTGTGCGGTGAACACGGGGAGCAAGGCCGCTACTTTGTCGTAGGTGGATTTTGCCGACGCCAGGGACACCTGCTGCTCAAAAATAATATACACCAGCGTGGGGAAGCCGGCGGGCCGGGACTGAAGCGTTGGCGCACCATGACGCGCTACAACGCGCGCAAGGTCCCGATCAGCGGCAATGAGCGTCTCTACCGCCTCGGCATAGCGGGCTTTTGTGAGTCGAGCCATAAGCGGGGTTGCCGCGTTATTCAGCTGTATCTGCCGCAAACTGGTCGCGCAGCAGTCGCTTGAGAATCTTCCCGCTGGGATTACGGGGAATACTCTCTACAAAGCACACCGCTGTCGGCTGCTTGAATCGCGCCAGCCTGCCCTGGCAGAAAGCGATTATCTCTGTGTCTTTCAGGGTTTCATCAGCAGAGACGATGACGGCCAGGGGGCTCTCCCCCCACTTTTCGCTGGGCAAACCAATAACCGCCGCGTCCGCAACACCCTCATGCTGCATCAGCACGTTCTCAATCTCAGCCGGGTACACGTTTTCACCACCGGAGATAATCATGTCCTTCTTGCGGTCGCAGATCGTGACAAAGCCTTCCTCATCCATGGTGGCGATATCACCGGTATAAAGCCAGCCGTCTTTCAGCGTTTCGGCCGTGGCATCGGGACGACTCCAGTACTCCTTCATGATGTGACGACCCCGGAGGAGAATCTCTCCGGTCTCGCCCGCAGGGACCGTCTGTCCATGACCATCCACGATTTTTGTCTCGGTATGAAAAAATGCCCGCCCTGCGGACCCCACGCGAGTTAGGGAGTCCTCACCGACGATCAGGCACCCGGGGCCTGCGCTCTCTGTGAGGCCGTAAACCTGATGGATTTCGATATTGAGGTCGATAAAAGCATTGATTGTTGCCACGGGCACCGGTGCCGCACCGCAGACAATGTTTCGCACACTGGAATAATCGTACTGCTCATATTCCGGGACCTGAAGCATAAAGTTAAGCATCGCGGGCACAGCAAGACTCGTGTCGATGCGCTCGGATTCAAACAGCTGCCAGACTTTCAGAGGATCGAAATCGCGGAGAATAACCACACTGTTGCCTCGGTAGACCGCGCCAATCATCGGAGTCAGAGCGCCCACATGAAAAAGGGGCAGCAACAGCAAATAGCGATCCGTACCGCGAATGTCACCGGTATTGACCATTGTAATAATGGCCCAGAACACAGTTTCGTGGGAGTGCACCACACCTTTGGGCAAGCCGGTGGTTCCCGAGGTATACATAATGAAAAGGTTATCCTCGGGGGCGGCCATCGCTTTGGGCTCATCCGTCGGTTGCTGGGCCAGCAAACGTTCGTAATGGCGGGCAAAATCCGGCGCCTCCGCGCCAACAGCGATCCAATGCTCAACATCACTCCCCGCCGCACCGCGTGCGCGAAGATCCTCCGCAAGGTGGGTAAAGTCAGCATCGAATAGCAACGCTTTTGCGCCACCGTCCTTGAGGATAAACGCCAGCTCATCGGCGGTGAGGCGCCAGTTCAGAGGCATGATCACCAGGCCCGCCTTCGCAGGACCAAAAAAGCTCTCAATAAACTGATGTCCGTTGTAGGCCAACAAAGCAACACGGTCCCCCGGCTCCAACCCCATGCCCGACAGGGCATGACAAAGCTGGTTTGCACGATCGTTCACCGCGCTAAAGGTAAAGCGCCGCTCTGCCTTGACGTCAAAGAGCATCTCCTGCTGGGGACTCACGCGTGCCCGGGTCGTCAAAAAGTGACCAATGTTCATATCTGCTTTCATGCTGTGCTGTCCTTTATTGTGTTTTTGACCCGCATTGCTGACTAGCGTAGACCAGGGCCGACTCCTTTTACACTGGGGCGCCACATTTTAGTCATCAGCGGCTCATGATATTGTGTTGCCGCTTCCAACCTCCATTTAAGTCACTTG
The DNA here is from genome assembly GCF_965660375.1 of Congregibacter sp. Lineage (GTDB taxonomy): Bacteria > Pseudomonadota > Gammaproteobacteria > Pseudomonadales > Halieaceae > Congregibacter. Next base: position 23,188 of record NZ_CBFHZO010000032.1, read on the forward strand.
AGCTTCCGATAATGAAAACAAACTTCCTGATGTTCGGCACGATGGTACTGGCGATCCTTACAGGCTGCAGTTCCAGCGGCCCGGTAATCGATTATGACAACAGCATTGATTTCTCCGGCTACAAGACCTTTGCGTTTATCAGTGACCACCCTCTGATGCGTGGCGAGGGGGCGACGGCGGCCTCTCCCCTCCTGGAAGGCCGGCTCATGCGAATCACGGAAAACAACATGAACGCCAAAGGTTATCGAATAGTCGACAACCCTGAGGCGGCAGACTTTGCCATCGGCTTCACCTCGGGCGCGCGGGACAAAATCAAAGTGAACAGTTATCCGGAGCCTTATCGACCTTACTACGGCGGTTGGGGCGGATGGGGCGCCCCCTACTATGGTGGCGGCTATGGCGGTGGATCAAATGTTGACGTTCAACAGTATGTGGAAGGCACGCTGGCCATCGACATCTACGATGTAGGAGAGCATAAGCCTGCCTGGCATGGCGTCGCTACGAAGCGTATCACCGATAAGATGCGCAGGAACCCCGACGAATCACTCACGGAAATCGTCAATGAAATCTTTGAGGGATTCCCTCCCGGGTCCATGGCCCCCTGAAACGGACACGAACACCGGGGCAAACCCCCGAATATTCTATTTCCTGAACGGGGGCGCTGACCGCCCCCCCTCAGCGATAGTTACCACTCTCTCCCGCTATCGTTTTCCTGTTCCAGATCAGCCTGCTTGGTCTGTCGCGCTCGCTCGTAGGGTTTTTGCGAGGGAGAACCGGACATGCTGCGAATCGTCAGTCCGCCAATACTCCAACTGCCGTCATCTTCTTCTTGCGCATTAGCCGCTTCCCCTGTAGGGCCGGATGCGTTTTGCGCCCCTGAAGTATCCGATGCCTGTGACGGAGCAGCCAGACTACTCACGGATTCCTCTTTGCTCAGGACATCCCCTGCCGCCCGGTAACGCTTGGACTGGGCCTTGATGCAGGCGGAGCCCGCAGCTGCACGCACCAGGCCTTCAATATCCTCGTTCCACCAGCCGTCTGCACCTGCGCGCATTTCGGCAACGGTGTCCGCAACCACGTCCATGCAGGGGTCGGCAAAACTGGTAAGGGGCTGACAGATTAAAGCACCCACGGTTAGTGTCAGAGCAATTCTCATGATGAAATTCCAGTAAAAGGGGATGAAAGTATAGTCGAGGGCGGGCGCTTCGAAACCCCGGATAAACCGCAGCAAAAACGCACCAAAATGACGCAAGGCGCTCCCTAAAGCAGCCTTATCCTCGAAATACTCGGTAAAGGAATCGTTCGCTTCCTAACTCCCTGTCCCCGCAAACGCCGGCAACAGGGCTCAATTCCAAATCTGGTCTGGTTCTTGCTGAGAGACCTCCGGGCGAATGCTTTGCGGTTTCTTGAGGACCCGCATGGCAACGCGCCGAACACAAATTCAAGGGGAGAGAACACATCCATGCAAAACATGCAAAATCTTAAGCGTTTTGCCGCGCTGACCGCACTGGCCGGCTGTGCAATTGCTGCGCCGACACATGCCGGGGACTTAAGCGCTAACGCCTCCGTCACAAACAACTACATATGGCGTGGCCTCACGCAGACCGAAAACGAATCTGCTGTCCAGGGTGGCATTGACTACTCCGCAGACAGCGGTTTTTATGCCGGAACCTGGGTATCAAACGTCAACTACGGGCCTTCCGACGTTTACTCCTACGAGCATGACCTCTACGCAGGCTACGCCTTCGAGGCTGGCGGTGTGAGCTGGGATGTGGGTTACCTTTATTACAACTACGACAAGGAAGCCAATTTCGACTTTGGTGAGGTATATGCAACCGTTGGTATCGGTGGCTTCAGTGCTTCAGCCTATGTACTGACCAACACCGAAGCTGATGAGGGCCTCGGCCAGGACTTCGGCGCAGGCGGTACCTATTATGTCTCCGCCGACTACGGCTTTGAAGTGGGTGACGGCATTGGCATTGGATTACACGTGGGTTATCACGATGGCGACTTCGCCGAGGCCTTCAACGGCTCTGACGGCGGCTACTACGACTACAACATCAGCCTGTCAAAAGGCGGTTTTGGCTTCATGTTCACCGACACCAACGTATCGGGACCTGCCGCTGACGGCGGTTATGACAACGATCAATACAAGGTCGTGGTCTCTTACTCAGTCGATATCGAGCTCTAAGATTCGCCGCCGGGCTCCAAGCCAGGCTTCCAACTCAGCAACGGACTCGGCGTTTTAGACTCTTGGCCGCCCAGATCACCGGACAGTAGACGGTGCCCTCGGCGGCCTTTTTTCTTTCTGGCCGCGGTGCAAGGCCGCTCTCGCCAGGGCTACCCGTTGGTCCTTCGGTAAGTCCGCCGAGATCTCTAAAAGGTTTTTATGAATAAGGGCCTGATATCGGGCCGCGACATCTCGGGAGTATTTCAGGGCAGACGCCAGTGCCCGAGGATCAAATGTTTCCGCTGCTACAGCCTCGCGCACAGCACGCTGGGCTGTGCGCATCTCCTCCCGTAGGGGACGCACCTCGGGAAACTGCTCGCGCATTTGTCGCCGAACCTTGCGCCGGGTGTCTGGCGATAACTCCTCCGCCATCCAGGCCATGGGCGGCGGCTCTCCCGGCCCCCCCCGTTTCTTACCGATAAAAACACCGGCAATCAGCAGGTTCATCGCGACAGACATCAATAATGCGATAACAATCAGGTTACTTTTATTCATACCAGGCCTCTTCGGTAGTAACCGGCAGCAACAGGTTTTGCTCCTGCAGCGCCCAGTCAGTCACAGACGTCACGCTCTGCGATTCCATGCCTATAGCAAGGCCGAGTAGCAACGGGAATGTCGCGGCCATCACCGGACGCCACCACAGCTGTGGTGGGTAGGGAAAGAGCCAGCGCACAATCCGATCGCTCACAGAGACCGGCAAGGCCGCAAAGATCCTCTGCTCGAGGTTAATCGGATCCGGCCGGTAACTGTCCAGCATCACATCCAGATCCCGAGTTTCAGAAAGCTGCCGCGCAAGGTGCGGAAAGCTCTCGAGGCAGGCGAGCATCTGCTGACGCTGCTCATCGGGCCAGCATTCCTCCTTGCTACCGTAGCTATCCAACAATCCCTCCAGTCGCTCAGGACTCATCATGGTTTAACAACTCCTCTTTTAAACGGCATCGTGCCCTGGCCAGCAAGGATTCCAAGGCATCCACGGAAACGTCCAGCACACTCGCCGCCTCCCGATTGGACAGCCCCTGGTAATGACACATGAGCAACGCACTTCTCTGGCGCTCCGGCAGGCCTTGCAGCGCATCACGCACACGCCGGGCGTTATCTGCAGATTCCGCCACCCTGTCCGGACCCGCCGTCGGCGATTCGAGCTGGCCCTCGTCGTCGGTGTATGACAGCCGGGAATTGCGACGAAAGCTGTCGACGCAGAGATTGTGCGCGATATTGTGTAGCCAGGTGGTGAGACGGGCGCTGCTGCTTTTGAAGCTGCCCGCACGGGTCCACAAACGAAGGAAGGTCTCCTGAACAATATCGTCTGCCGCGCTGTGGTCCGAGAGCATGCGCCGCGCATAGCGGGACAGAGGCTGCTGATGATTTCTCAGCAGTTCGCCAAAAGCGCCCCGATCGCCATTGGCGACGCGGGCGACCAGCAATGCCTCTTGGTCTCTCTCCATAAAGACCGGGGGCTAAGCGCAACCGGGCTCAGGATTGCCCGGAACCCTCGTCACCATGTCGCTTTCGCCACCCTTTGCGCTTGTCATGCATTGCCTTTGCTTCTTCTTCGCTCACAAAGCCATCACCATTGGCATCCATCCGGCTAAAGGCATGATCCTGTGCTTCTGACGCGCTGACCGTACCATCACCGTCGGCATCCATCGCATCAAACATTCCGGTCATACGTGCCTGCATTTTAGCCTGCCGTTCTTCAGAGACCTTCACCGCCACAAGCATTTCGTCGCGGGTGATGGAGCCATCACCATCGGCATCTGCCCATTTGAAGATCTTCGGCCCACCCCGCCCCCCCGGTGGCTGAAACTCCTGGCGACTCACCTGTCCGTCGCCATCAGCGTCCATCATCAGAATGCCACCCCCGGGCTGCGCCAATGTTACTGCTGACAGCAATGCCGCCGCGCCACCCAAAAGAACCAATCGTATTTTTTTCATGCTACTACTCCAAGACATCAATGATCGTTAAGTTCCTCCCGTCATACGCGGTTGCAGGGAAAATCCGTCGGGGACAAAGCCAGCAAATTATGACTTGAGCTAAGCGCGTTCCGGGTCTAGTTTAGGCTTATGACCAGCAGGACAGCGACTAAACCGGACCACGCCCGCCGATTGGTGGAGATCGCCTGTTATCTTGCCGGCGGCCTGCTTCTGGCTTTTGTCGCCGCGGCAATGCTGCGCAGTGAAGTACGTACGGCACAGGCTCTCGATGCCCTCCCCGATATGCAGCTGTGGTCCCCCGGGCGCAAAGAGGCCTACTTCCACGCTATGGATGCGCTGGAGGCGCCGGTTTTGGCGGTACTTCGCGTCCCCGTTCTGAATTTGATGGTACCTGTATATGACAGCGCCAATAAGCTGAACATGGACCGGGGGGCTGGCGTAATAGACGGTATGGCTTACCCCCACGAACCGGGACATATCGGTATTGCGGGGCACCGCGACGGGTATTTTCGGGCTCTCAAAGATGTCACCGTCGGTGACCGCCTGGTCCTGGACACCCTCTACGGCGAACGCCATTTTGTCGTCGAGGACCTGCGTATTATTGAGCCCGAGGAAATAGAGTACCTCCAGGACAACGGGGACCCGCGCCTTACCATTGTTACCTGCTATCCCTTTTATTTCGCCGGGAATGCCCCCCAACGTTTCCTTGTTCGCGCCGCGCCGGTGCAAGGCCCGTCGACCACGGGCCACTCTTCCTCATAGGAGTAACACATGAAAAAGCCGCTCATTGCAGCATCAATCGCGCTGGTACTCAGCGGCCAGGTTCTGGCGCAGGAACCCCCAAGCTGTGACGACCTTGTATGGTCAGCCCAGGTACTGGCCGCCAACCCCGACATAGCCCTGTCCTGCCAGGGCGTATACGCCCGCAACGATGAACTCTACGCCAAAGTCATTATCGAGCTGACCCGAGTGCGCGGTAATCGACTGACCTTTCGCCCCCAACACACAGACGGTTCCCAGGGTGCGCAGCGCAGCATCACCGTTGACAGCAGCTGGCGTGCGAACATCCAGGGGCGGGACTATCGCGCCAGCGAGTTGCTCCCCGGTCAGGAACTCAGTGTCTATATTCCCGAAGACCGCTTTGCCCTGGCCGTGGATGATGGTGCTTTCGATGGTGACGAAGCATTGATAAGCATCGAGGAGGCGACGGTGGTCACCATGCCGAAGACCGCCTCTGAGCTCTACGCTGTCCTGGCCGCGGGTATTGCGTTTCTTGGACTAGGTGCCGCAATGACCGCCCGGCGCCGATTGCGGCGCGCAAGGGCTTGAACTAGGATGAGCCATTGATTTACCACCTGTGGATGTACACCTGCCACCTGCAGCACGCAAGCTGACCAGGGTGGGCAACCAATAAACCAAAGAGCAGAACCATGTTTGAACGCAAAAGCAGCAAACCGCAGACGCCGGACCCAAGTCCCGCTGCAAGCACCGCGCCGGAGCAACCCGCCGTGGCTAAACCAACTACACCGGCTAAACGCACAGAAGGAGTAAACGCAGTGATCGGATCCAAGGTCAAAGTTAACGGCGACATCATGAGTAGCGAAGACCTGCTGGTTGAGGGCGAAGTGACAGGCACCATCACGCTGTCGGAAAATGAGTTGGTCATCGGCTCTTCGGGTCGCGTACAGGCCAATATCAGCGCTAAAACCGTTCGCATCGAAGGCGAAGTCAAAGGCGACATCGATGGCAGTGAGCGTGTCGTTATCTGTGCCTCTGGCAATGTGCAGGGCAATGTGAGCTCTCCCCGGGTAATGCTCGAAGATGGTGGTCGCTTCAAGGGCAGCATCGACATGGGCGGCAGCAAACCCGCCGCAGCGGCTGCAAAACCCGCCGCCGGCGCAAAACCCGAAGTGCACAGTATCGACAAAGCAGGGTAAGCCAACCCCGTGGTCGGTCTGTCCGGCAAGAAGTCCGATCGCGGCGATCCACCGGCGGCAATTACCAGTCGGTTGCTGCCGGTAATGCTTGACGAGAAACGTCTCGCCTCCCTCGGCACTCTGAACATTCTCGACTTCGGCCGCGCCAACAGCGGCAGTCTGGAATTTTTCAATCAATTTTCCTGTCGGCTCTGCGTATTGGATGCAGCGGACTGTCTTCTCGAATGGTCCGCAGGCCTCGAAGCCCGCAGGGAGGACCCGCCCTCAGATCAGCAGATGCAGCTTGAACTCAGCGGTTTATTGTCATCCATGGGCGCGCATCGTTACGACCTTGTATTCTTCTGGGACACACTGAATCACCTGCACGAACAAGCCCTGCCCGCGTTTTCCGGACTTCTGCGACGCTACCTCACCCCCGACTGCCGGGGACACGGATTCATGCTGCATAAACGGGGTACGGAACAGGTGCTCCGGCATATGGGTATGGCCGGCGATAACCTCATCGCGGTACAGAGCCAAAGCGAAACGACGCTCTACCCCCATAATCGTAAGGTAGTGAACGACGCCCTGGGCAGTGACTTACGCATCGACCAGGGCGTACTCCACGGCGACGGGCGCCTCGAATTTCTCCTGGTGAGTAATTCCGCTTAGGGCTGGCCCCGGGTTCTCCATCGATATCTTTCGGGCGTTAGGCAGCCGTTTCACCATTGCGTATACTCCACCGCTAATTGGTTGCTTCCGGTCACAACCCTTGAATCGATCTTTCTCCGTCACCTCGCTTTCGAACATCATCCTGGATACCTGTTTGACGCAATTGGCATCGATCTTTCGCAACTGCGCGCTACCTACGCTCTGTCTGACGGCCCTACTCACTGGCTGTGGTAGTGGAGAATCGAACGTCGAACGAGGCAACCGCGAGGGCGTGCTCCATATGGGGAACGGCAGCGAGCCGCAGGGGCTGGATCCCCATGTCGTGACCGGCGTGCCGGAAAACATACTAATCCGGGCATTGTTTGAAGGACTCGCCGTTAAAAATCCCGCCACCCTGGAGCCAGAGCCCGGCGTTGCCGAGAGCTGGGAGTTCAGCGATGACCGCCGGGTGATCACCTTCCACATAAACCCCGAAGCCCGCTGGTCCAACGGTGACCCGGTTACCGCCGATGATTACCTGTGGAGCTGGATGCGCGCCCTCCATCCGCAGATGGGTAATCTTTACGCTTACATGCTCTTTCCCGTGAAAAACGCCGAGGCATTCTTTAGCGGGGAGATTTCTGATTTCTCTGAAGTGGGGGTGAAAGCGCCAGACCCGCTGACCCTGGTAGTCACTCTCACAGAACCTACGCCCTACTTTCTACAGCTGATGGACCATTACAGCACCTTCGCGGTGCACCGGCCCACCATTGAGAAGTACGGAAAGTTTACCGATCGCTTCACCAAATGGACCCGCGAAGGCAACATCGTCAGCAACGGTCCGTTCCAGCTGGAAGAGTGGTTGCTGAATCGTCGCATCACCATGCGCAAGAGCGATACCTACTGGGACCGTGATCGTGTCAGTCTGAACAAGGTGGTTTTTTACCCTACGGAGAATGCGGTATCCGAAGAGCGGGGATTCCGTTCGGGACAGCTGCATATCACCGCAACGCTGCCCCTGGACAAAATTCCGGTCTATCAGGCCATGGAGGACTCTCCCTATCGTCAGGACCCCTATCTGGGTACCTACTTCTATCTCATCAACACCAAGCGCCCGCCCATGGACGATGTCCGCGTGCGTCGTGCCCTGGCAATGAGTGTCAATCGCGAAACCCTCATCCGGTCCGTGCTGCAAAACTCCGCGGTCCCCGCCTACAGCATTACGCCGCCGGGGGCCTTGGGCTACGTACCCCCAAAGACCTTTGACTACGATCTGGATAAAGCACGGCAGTTAATGGCCGAGGCGGGCTATCCCGGGGGAGAGGGCTGGCCGGGAATGGAAATTGTCTACAACACGCAGGAGGCTCATCGAAAAATCGCCGTTGCTCTTCAGCAAATGTGGAAGGACGCTCTCAACATCGATGTGACCATTTCAAATCAGGAATGGAAGGTCTATCTCGACTCCGTGACCAACATGGAGTTTGATCTGGCGCGCCGCGGCTGGATTGGCGACTTTGTGGATCCGCAAAACTTCCTGGATCTGTATCTCACCGATGGGGGTAACAACAATACGGGCTACGCCGATCCGCACTACGACGAGTTGATTCGTTTGAAAGCACCTCAAGCCCGATCCCGCGAGGAACGCTTTGCTGTTTTCTACGAAGCCGAAAAAAAGCTCATGGAAGAGATGCCCATCATTCCCATCTACACCTACACCAGTAAGCACCTTGTTCACCCCAGTGTTTGCGGGCTGTCTCCCAATCTCATGGACTCTCTCAACCTCCGCTATGTCTGGCTGGATCCTGACCGCAGCAGCGTTTCCGAGCCGTGCGTAAAATGAAACGTCGCGTGGACCGGCAATCACCGGAAACCTAATTTATGTGGCGATTTATCAGCATCCGACTCTTGCAGGCGATACCGGTGTTACTCGCGGTAATCACTGTGACATTTTTTCTGGTGCGAATGGCCCCCGGTGGGCCCTTCGACAGCGAGAAAGCGGTGATACCGGAAGTAAAAGCTGCCCTGGAAAAGCAGTACCGGCTGGACCTGCCGCTTTTCCAGCAGTACACCGCCTACCTGGGTGATCTGGCCTCGGGAGATTTCGGGCCATCCTTCAAGTATCCCGGGCGCAGTGTTAACGAGCTTATCGGTGCCGGCCTGCCCGTCACTGCAGAACTGGGATTCTATGCCCTCCTTGTCGCTGTGCTTATCGGCGGTCTCGCGGGGGTCATCGCATCCCTCCGGCCAAACACCGCGCAGGATTACATCCCCATGAGTCTGGCGATGATCGGCATCTGCATGCCCTCCTTTCTTTTGGGGCCGCTCCTGGTGCTGCTGTTTGGCATCGAACTGGAATGGTTACCGGTGTCCGGCTGGGGAGACATACCCGGCGACAAAATTCTTCCCAGTGTCACCCTGGGAGCGGCTTACGCCGCTTACATCGCCCGCCTCTCCCGGGCCGGCATGCTGGAAGTCATGTCCCAGGACTACATCCGGACCGCGCGAGCCAAAGGCTTGCCGGAATGGCAGGTCGTTAGCAAACACGCTCTACGCGGTGGGCTCATGCCCGTAGTCACCTTCCTGGGGCCTGCTTTTGCCGGCCTTCTCGCTGGCTCTTTTGTAGTGGAGACGATTTTCCAGATACCGGGCCTGGGCCGATTCTATGTGCAGGCGGCATTCAATCGTGACTACACTATGATCCTTGGAACCACCGTATTTCTCTCCACGCTTATTGTGTTGTTCAACCTTCTGTCTGACATCGTCGCAGCCTGGATGAATCCCCGACTCCGGCACCAGCTGGGGGGCGCATCATGAATACGACTGTACTCACAGATATTGCAGCGGCAGAGGAAGGCACCTCTCTGTGGAGGGACGCCTGGCTGCGCCTGCGAAAAAACCGCCTGGCGATCATTGGCTTGGCTGTCCTGCTGGTGTGCATCGTGCTCGCGCTCCTCACACCACTGATTGCCCCCTACGCCTACGATGCGCAGGATCTTGATCTGGGCGCCACGCCTCCCTCCGCAGCGCACTGGCTGGGCACCGATATCTTCGGACGGGACATGCTCACACAAATCCTCTATGGCGGCCGTATATCCCTGGCGGTGGGCTTTATCGCCACCGCCGTCGCGCTGCTTATCGGCATCACCTGGGGCGCCATCGCGGGTTACGCCGGGGGGCGCGTAGACGCGGTGATGATGCGGCTGGTGGATATTCTCTACGCCCTGCCCTTTATGATTTTCATCATCCTGCTCATGGTGGTGTTCGGGCGCAATCTTTTACTCCTCTTTCTCGCCATCGGTGCCGTGGAATGGCTCACCATGGCAAGAATTATGCGCGGGCAGGTGCAGTCCCTTCGTCAGCAGGAGTTTGTGGAGGCGGCCATATCTCTGGGTCTGTCTCCCGGCACTATTATCCGCCGCCACCTGATCCCCAATGCGCTGGGTCCCATTATCGTTTACACCACGCTGACCATCCCCAGCGTTATGCTCCTAGAGGCTTTTCTGAGTTTTCTGGGTCTTGGCGTACAACCTCCGCAAACCTCCTGGGGACTGCTCATCTCCTACGGTGCTGAGACCATGGAGGAGTATCCCTGGCTGCTCATTTTTCCGGGGCTGGCGCTTACCGTGACGCTCTTTTCACTGAACTTTCTCGGGGATGGCCTGCGCGATGCGCTGGACGTCCGCGGCTCAAGGGACTGATCGCTATGGCCCTCCTCGAAGTCAACAACCTGGCGGTGAGCTTTGTAACCCGTAACGGTGTGAACAAAGCCGTGGACGATATCTCCTTTACCGTGGAGTCCGGGAAGATCACCGCCATCATCGGCGAATCCGGTTCCGGCAAGTCCGTGGCCTGCTACAGCATGCTGGGACTGATCCCCATGCCCCCCGGCCGCATTGATGGCGGGCAGGCATTGTTTGACGGCAAGGACCTGCTCCAGTGTTCTGAAAGGCAGCTGCGTAAAACCCGGGGCCGGGACATCGCGATGATCTTTCAGGATCCCATGACCTGCCTGAATCCCCATATGACCATAGGCAAGCAGATGGTAGAACCCATCGTCTATCACAACGGTGTAGCCAAGGCGGAGGCGAGGGCCCGGGCCATCGAACTCCTGGGCGAGGTGGGTATCCGGGATCCCCAGAGCACCGTCGACTGTTTTCCCCATGAGTTTTCTGGTGGCATGCGGCAACGGGTCATGATTGCCATGGCGCTTATCAATGAGCCCAGGCTGCTGATCGCCGATGAGCCCACCACCGCACTGGATGTCACCATTCAGGCACAGATTCTCGAGCTCATCGCGGAGCTTCAGCGCAAACGGGATATCGGTGTCATTTTTATCAGCCACGATCTGGCGGTGGTGGCGGACATCGCCGATGAAATTTGCGTGATGCAGCAGGGGAAAATTGTGGAGGCCGGTGATCGCGCCGCTATTTTCAGTAACGCGGAGCATCCCTATACAAAGAAACTGCTGTCTGCCATTCCCGCGGGAACCAAAACCGCCCAGGCGCAGGACGCAGAGCCGCTGATTTGCGTGCGCAATCTTAAAACCTGGTTCGAAGTCGCCAAGGGTGAGACGGTAAAAGCAGTAGACGACGTGAGCTTCGACATCCACCGGGGTGAAATTCTGGGCCTTGTGGGAGAGTCGGGATCGGGCAAGTCCACCATCGGACGTTCGCTTTTGCGCCTGGTGCCGGTCAGCGATGGCGAGGTGAGTTTTGATGACACCGACGTCACAGCGCTGGAGGGGCCGGCGCTCAAAACCATGCGCCGGAGGATGCAGATGATATTTCAGGATCCCTTTGCATCGCTGAATCCGCGCATGACCGTGTTCGATACCCTGGCCGAGCCGCTATTGCTTCATGGGATTGAAGATCGGCGCAGCGTTGCCGAGGGCGTGCTGAAACTGATGGATGATGTGGGCCTCGCCCGGGCCTTTGTACGCAAATACCCCCACGAGTTCTCCGGCGGCCAACGCCAGCGCATCGCCATTGGCCGCGCGCTGGCCACGCGACCGGAGTTTATTGTGGCCGACGAACCAGTGTCCGCCCTGGACGTAACCATCCAGGCGCAGATACTCGACCTGATGCTGGAGCTGGGCCGGGAGTACGGACTCACCATGCTCTTTGTGTCTCATGACCTGGCGGTGGTAAAGCACCTGGCCGACCGCATCATCGTGCTCTACCAGGGCAAGATTGTGGAAGAGGGCACGGGAGAGTCCCTGTTCAATGCGCCCCGGCAGGCTTACACGCAGCAGCTGCTGCAGGCGATACCCGGTCGCACACTGCTGTAGCAAAGCACTGATACGGGCCTCCTGCGTTACTCCAGGTCCGGATAGGGGTTCGGGCCGCCCGCATCTATCCAGGCATCGAGCTCTGATGCCAGGACTGTCAAGGGCACCGAGCGCAGGCCGAGGATCCTGTCGTGGAAATAGCGCTGATCAAAGTCAGTCCCCAGAATTTCCTCGGCACGCGCGCGTTTTTCACGGATCAGCATTTCACCCAGCTTGTAGGCCAGGGCCTGGGCTGGCCAGGAAATATAGCGATCGATCTCGGTGCTAATCTCATGCTCGGACATGGCGGCGTTATCACTTAGATAGGCGATGGCCTGCTCCCGGCTCCAACCGTATTGGTGAATGCCCGTATCAATCACCAGACGACAGGCACGCCACATCTCATAGGTGAGCTGCCCAAAGCGCTCGTAGGGGGTGCGGTAGATGCCGATCTCGCCCCCTAACCACTCCGTGTACAAGCCCCAGCCTTCGCCGTAGCCGGAAAAGTAGTTCTGTGCCCGAAACTCCGGTATCTCACCCGGAGCCTCCAAAGAGATCGCCGCCTGCAGGGCGTGCCCCGGGGCACATTCATGGAGGGTTAGCGCCGGGATGGTGTACAGCGGCCGTGCCGGCAGATTGTAGGTGTTCATAAGACAGGCATTGAGGCCTCCACGCCCTCCCGTGTAGATCGGTGCAATGGCGGGCGGTACCGGATTAATGGCAAAGCGTCGGCGGGGCAAAAACCCGAGCACCTCCGACAGTTTGCCATCCATGCGCTTGGCCACGTAGGCGGAAACCCCCATGAGCTCATCGGGTGTCCTGGCGTAAAACTGTGGGTCCGTGCGAAGGAAATGGAAGAACTCCGCCATGTCGCCGTCGTACTCCAGCTCCGCGAGTATCAGCTCCATTTCACCGCGGAGGCGCTCCACCTCGCTGAGCCCCTTGTTGTGAATCTCTTCGGCGGTCAGGTCCAGCGTTGTAAACCCCTTGATCTGGGACTGATAAAACGCCTCGCCATTGGGGAGATCCCGCGCGGCAAGGGTCCCGCGCGCACCGGGAAGATAGTCGTCACGCATAAACTTCAGCAGCGCTGTGTATGCCGGCACCACCTGTGTGGCAATCACTTCCCGGGCCTCCGCCCGGAGACGGGCGCGTTGTTCCTCATCCATCATGGGAGGAAACGTCTCCAGGGGGATCCAGAAGGGATTTTCACTACCCGGCAGTAGATAGGCCTCGATAGACTCTTCGCGCCCCTTAAGACTCACGGCGGGCACGGTGTAGCCCCGGGCCATACCCGCACGCATATTGGCGCTGTGCTGGGCAAAAAATCGTGGGAGATCCCGCAGCCGACCCAGGTAGCGCCGGTAACTCTCCGCGTCTTTAAATCCCGAATTTTGCGGATGCAGTCCACTCCAGAAAAAGCTGTCGGAGTTAAGCGGCGCTTCATAGGTTTTGTAGCGGGCATCATTGGCCAGCGTTTCTATGATCTGACGAAAAACGGCTGCGTTGATGGCTTCCTCGGGGCTCAAATCGTCAATGGCGATCCCATTCAGTTCCCCCAGTATTCCCTCCCAATAGCGCAGGCGTCGCTGCTGGGCCCCAGCGCTCACATCGGGCAGGCGGCCCATTTTTACCCAATTGCCCTCTCCGTCCCTCTCCTTACCAAATTCCTTCTGCCGCCATTCCCACTCCCTCTCATAAAGCGCGGAGAGCTGTGCATCAGCACTGCCACCGGAGACCGACTGCTGCCCGGTGCTGGCACTGCAGGCGGTGAGGAACATCAATGCAAAAGACACGGCAATTATCTTCATGGGGGATTGACTCGGTTACCAGCAAGGCTTTTCACGATACGTCAGGAACCCACTGTTCTCAATCGCTCCCTGGTTCGGTTTACACTTGGCGTATTTACTGGAGAACGAACATGAGTAATGAAGAGCAAATTGCCTACTGGAATGGCGATGCGGGTCGTAAGTGGGCTCAGCGGGACGCCATGATGTCGCGCATGCTGGCACCGGTGGCCGAAGCCCTGATGAATCACGCCGAGGTGGATGCTGCCCGTGCTGTTCTGGACGTGGGTTGCGGCGGTGGCAGCGAGACCCTGATGCTGGCAAAGCGCCTCGGACCGGAAGCCTGTGTATTGGGTGTGGATGTTTCGGCCCCTCTCCTGGAGATAGCCCGGGAGGGACTGCTTAGCCTGGGTGACGCCGGTAAGGGTGTCGCCTTTCTCGAGGCGGATGCGTCCAGCCACGATTTTGGCGAAGCGCGGTTTGATTTGTTGTTCTCGCGTTTTGGCGTGATGTTCTTCGATGATGCCACCGCCGCTTTTACGCATCTCAGAAACGCCATGCTGCCCGGCGGTCGTCTGGCCTTCGCTTGCTGGCAGTCCCTGAGTAATAACCCCTGGACCGCACTGCCCCTCAAGGCGGCCCTGTCCGTGTTGCCACCACCCCCGCCACCCAAGCCCCGGAGCCCCGGTCCCTTCGCCTTTGCCGAATCCGATTACGTTGAAACCCTCCTTGGTGACGCAGGATGGAAAAACATCGCAGTGACCCCACACAAGGTCAGTATGAACTGGGAGGGCAGCGGTGGTTTTGACGCGACTGCTCGGGAGCTGGTCAATACCGGCCCCGTAGGACGCTTACTCGTCGATGTCGATGACAAAACTCGCGAGGCTGTGCACGCTGCCGCGGCGGATATCCTGGCGCCCTACTACCAGAATGTGCAGCTCTCCCTACCCGGGGCGGTGTGGCTGGTGACCGCAGAAAACGCTTAGCACCCATTCGCAAACGACAAAGGTACCTCTCGATATGCCGACCATTGGAACACCCTTCGCCCCCTCAGCAACCAAGGCACTTCTCTGTGGTGCAGGAGAACTGGGAAAGGAGGTTGCCATCGAACTCCAGCGCCTGGGCATCGAGGTCATCGCCTGTGACCGCTACGCCAACGCGCCGGCGATGCAGGTCGCGGATAGAAGCTATGTGTTTCCCATGCTTGACGGCGAGCGTCTTCGGGCTGTCATCGAAATGGAGAAACCGGATTTTATCGTCCCGGAAATCGAAGCGATTGATACCGCAACTCTCGCCGACCTCGAAGACGAAGGATTCAATGTTGTACCTTCGGCCCGCGCCGCGCAGCTCACCATGAACCGTGAAGGCATACGGCGACTGGTGGCAGAATCTCTCGACATACGCACTTCGCCCTATCGCTTTGCGGACACCCGGGAGGCCTTCGAGACGGCCATCGAGGAGATCGGCATGCCCTGCGTCGTGAAGCCCATCATGAGCTCCTCGGGCAAGGGCCAGAGCGTGGTGCGCACAGCTCAAGACGTACAGGCTGCCTGGGACTTTGGCCAGGAGGGTGGCCGCGCTGGGGCCGGCCGGCTCATCGTCGAGGGCTTAGTGGACTTTGACTACGAAATCACGCTGCTCACGGTGCAGCATATTTCCGGAGTCAGCTTTTGCGCACCCATCGGTCACCGCCAGGAAGACGGCGACTACCGGGAGTCATGGCAACCCCATTTTATGGACCCCGAGGTGCTGCAACAGTGCGAGGATATCGCTGCCCGCGTCACCGGCGCCCTGGGCGGCAAGGGCCTCTTCGGTGTGGAGTTTTTTATCAGTGGCAAGGATATCTACTTCAGCGAGGTCTCACCCCGGCCCCATGACACGGGGATGGTAACGCTCATCTCCCAGGACCTGTCGGAGTTTGCCCTTCACGTTCGCGCGTTCCTTGGCCTGCCTATTCCCTCCGTAACCCTGTACAGCCCATCGGCATCAGCAGTCATCCTGCCGGAGGGCAACTCAGAGAATCTCGAGTACGGCAATCTCGCCGTCGCACTGGGCCAGCCGGATACCGATCTTCGGCTATTCGGAAAACCAACGCTTAGCGGGCGCAGGCGTATGGGTGTAGCTCTTGCCCGAGGCGAGGATACGGAGAATGCCCGGAGCAAAGCGCGCAAGGCTGCTGCTGCGGTGACCATCACCCTCTAGCTTTTAGCTCAAAGACCCCCCTTGAAAAATGTCTATGGGTCCGCATATCTAAAACACGGGTGCTCAATTGGGAGGCCCGATGTACCAATATTGCTTCTAATGGAGAATATGATTATGCGTAACACAATAGATTTTTCCCCTCTTTACCATTCCGCTATTGGTTTTGACCGTATGGCGTCTCTGCTGGATTCCGTCGCGCGAGACAGCAAACCCAGCTACCCGCCCTACAACATTGAGCAGGTAGAAGAGAACCAATACCGGATCACCATGGCCGTCGCCGGATTCACGGAAGACGAGCTTGAGATCACCAGTGAGCAGAACAGTCTCGTGATTAGCGGACGGAGCCAGGGTGACAGCGAAAACCGCAACTACCTGCACCGCGGTATCGCCAACCGGGATTTTGAGCGCAAGTTCCAGCTGGCAGAGCATGTGAAGGTCGTCGCTGCAAAGCTTGAGAATGGCCTCCTCCACGTCTCTCTGGAGCGCGAAATTCCCGAGGCCATGAAGCCCAGAAAAATCGCCATCGAAGGCGCGGGCATGAGCGGCTGCTTAGAACAAAACGCCGCATAAGGCCTGGGGCGTGCGCCAGCACGCCCACTTCCTACCGAGAGAGCCGGGCAAATCAGCCCGGCTTTTTTATGCATCCGAATTCTCATGTGCGACAGACACACCAGGTGGACATCGGCGCAGCTTGTCTATCAAAATACAGATATTGCATTTCCCTGATATTCCACTAGCTTGCAGTGGAGGCAACTTCACATTTCGACATTATTATTATGCGGGAGTCATCGAGTCTAGAAAGGAAGCAAGGCACAAAAACACCTATGCAGTGAAAGGCACAAGAGTCACTAAAGAATCACTAAAGAATCACTAAAGAATCGCTAAAGAGTCACTGATATGACGGGAGCAACGCTCAGCAATTGGTCGCGAAAAGCGACGGCACTACCCGTACTTCCGGTTGTAGTCACGACGTTGCTGAGCCTCGATCCCAATGACGATAACGCGTTCTCAGAGCTTTTAAAGCTGGCAAAAGTTGACCCTGGCCTGACGGTTGAAATTTTACGGATTCTTCGCGTCAAAAGTCGCAACTCCGTCACTATCAGCTCACTGAAAAAAGCCCTCATACGTATCGGCGCAGCTTCTCTCAAAGAGTTAGTAACAAGGCGCTCTTCGGTTCAGGTGTTTGTGCCAACCGCTCACGCAGAAACCTGCATGTGGCTGCACTTCATTCAGGTTGCCATTGCCAGCGAGCAATTGTCGCGGTCGTTCAGATCCCTTGAAATCAGTCGGAACAGGGCATATCTGGCAGGACTCCTGCACGACATGGGACGGCTAGTCGACTTTGAGCGTTTGGCTAAATCACCCTCAGAGGTCGACAGGGTGGGCTACAAAGATCCCTCGTCACTTCTCCTTGCCGAGGCTCAGGCCTTCGGACACAACCATGTACAACTGGGCTCGATCGCTGGCAATGCCTGGTCTCTTCCGGACTATATAATCGGAGCGATAGAGCATCATCATTCCGATCTACGGGCCGTCTCGATCAGGGAAGAAAATCTCAAGATTATTGAAGTCGTGAAGTTTGCCGACGAGATATCAATGCACGCGATGCGTTCGCGAGGGGACGATCCTCATACATTCCAGCGACTGTGTCAGGCATTCTTTGAAAAACAAAGTGTGTACCTGCACAAGCTATCCCCCCCGCAGGAAGTACTCGATGGAATTCTCACAACGATGATCGACGCCGCGGAAAAAGAGTTTACGCACTTACAGCTGGGAAAAGCGCCCATCAACTGCATGAGTACTATCCCAAAGTAATAGCAAGCCTATTCCGCCGCCGTTTAGGGATCTACGCGGCCCCTGGTCAGAACGGAGACAACCGGGACAAAAATTTTTGCCCATACCCGATCGGTTATCGCAGAAATCTATTACCGCCGTGCGGCCTCTTCGCGAATACGCGCCACCATAGCCTGAAGACCGTTTCCGCGGGTCGGTGACAAATGGCGCATGAGGCCCAGTTCCTCGAAATAGGCATTGATATCAAACGCCAGAATATCGGCAGGCGTTTTGTTATTGAACGCAGCGAGAACCACTGCAAGCAAGCCCTTAACTATAAATGCATCGCTGTCCACGCTCAGCTGCAGGTGGTTTTTATCGCCTGCGGCGGCTTCAGCTACGTCGATCCAAACCTGGCTCTGACAACCTCGCACCAGGCGATCATCGCTGCGAAGTTCCGCCGGCATATCAGGCAGCTCCCGTCCCAGATCGATAATGTAGCGATAACGATCCTCCCAGCTGTCAAAAAATCCGAGATTCTCGATGATGTCGTCTACGGTGATAGACACACCAAAGGGATTTGGGCCGGCGGTCATAGGCTGCTTATTCCGTGCACGTTCTTTCGAAGCAGAAACATCAATAGAACATGCCTGTTTCCAGTTGCGCCTCTTCAGACATCATGTCGCGGTGCCAGGGTGGATCAAAAACCAGGTCAACATTCACGTTCTTCACAAAGGGCACCATTCGCAGACGGTGCTCTACATCGCCAACCAGTACCGGCCCCATACCGCAACCAGGCGCCGTAAGTGTCATAGCAACATCAACGCGCTTTACGTCCTGGTCAATCTCCACACGGTAGATAAGCCCCAGATTTACAAGATCTACTGGGATCTCTGGATCAAAAACCGTGTGCAGGGCTTCCCAGACCTGCGCCTCACTGACCTTACCGTCGTCCGGTGGTGTGAATGTTAGCGACAAGCCCTCCAATCCCAGGGCGTCGGCATCGGTGCCGTCGATCCGCACCATGTTGCCGTTGTGCACGATGGTGTAATTACCACCTAGCGATTGTGTGAGGGTGACAAAGCTGTCCGCGGGCACAGTGACCGGATCGCCCACAGGAACAAGGCGCCCCTGCACCTCGCGGCGCACCGTGAGCAGCGTTCTTTCCTGAGATGACATGCTTTAGCCTACGCTGAAACTTTCGCCGCAGCCGCATTCGGCGACCACGTTGGGGTTATTGAACTTCAGTACCTTGTTGATGCCCTCTCGGCTGAGGTCCACCTCGGTGCCACGGAGAAACTCCAGCGCGTCGGCAGCAATAAAAACCTTCACACCGTTATCGAGGGCCAGCGGTGTATCGCTGGACTCACCGGCATCCACCTCTTCCATAACGTATTTGAATCCCGTGCAACCGCTTTCCTGCACGCTGAGACGCACTGCCGACTTCCCCGCCGAGGAGAGGCTGCTGCGAAAGTGCTCGGAGGCCGCGTCGGTAACACGCAGCGGACCTTCTACTTCAAATGTTTCTACAGTCACAATGTATTACTCCTATTCGCATTTTGATCCGCTGAGCGGCTACTCACACTCATTGAGGCAAGCGTGGTTTTCACCATCTAGCGAGGACCAAAGAGGGACTGTGCTTTTTTCAGTCCCGCGATCAATCTGTCGACATCATCCAGGGTGTTGTACATGGAGAACGACGCGCGCACGGTGCCGGGTAACTCAAAGCGCGACATCAAGGGCTGCGTGCAGTGATGCCCTGTACGCACGGCAATACCCTGCTCATCGAGCAACATACCCACATCTGAGGGATGACAGCCGTCCATAACAAAACTAAAAATACCGGCGCTGCGCTTCGGAGCGCCAATACGCCGCACACCCGGTATCTCCGATGCGGCCTCCAGCGTCGCTGCGAGCAAGGCATCCTCGTGAGCGGCCGCGGCGCCTCGGTCGATGGATGACAAATAATCTATGGCAGCGCCCAAGCCCACGGCTCCCGCAATGTTGGGGGTGCCGGCCTCGAATTTAAAGGGCAGACTGTTAAAGGTGGTGCCCTCAAAACTGACCGTTTCAATCATCTCACCACCGCCCAGAAAGGGGGGCATCGCTTCCAGCAGCGCTTCCCGACCCCAGAGTACGCCCATACCTGTGGGCGCAAACAGCTTGTGGGCAGAGAAACAGTAGAAATCGCAGTCCAGCGCCTGCACGTCCACATCCCAATGGCCTACGGCCTGGGCACCATCGACCAGCACCAGTGCGCCCATGTCATGGGCCTTGGCACAGATATCTTCGATGGGGTTTACGGTACCGATGGCATTGGACACATGATTTACCGCAACCAGCTTGACCCGCTCATCCAGGAGCGCGTCAAAGGCATCCATATCAATTTCTGCATCCTCAGTGACGGGAATGGGAACCACCTCTGCACCGACCCGGGCGGCAGCAAGCTGCCAGGGTACGATATCCGAATGGTGCTCCAGCCAGGACACAAGGATTTTATCGCCGGCCTTCAGGTTGTCCGCTCCCCAGCTATAGGCCACCAGGTTCACCGCCTCGGTCGTGCCCCGGGTCCAGACGATCTGACGCGACGACGGGCTGTTCAAAAACTGTGCGGTTTTCTCCCGGGCATCCTCAAAATGACGCGTCGCACGATCAGACAGCGTATGCACGCCACGGTGCACGTTGGCGTTGTCATGCCGATAGTAATTGGCGATGGCATCGATCACCGCATTGGGCTTTTGCGTGGTGGCGGCGTTATCCAGATAAACCAGCGGCTGCCCGTTGATCATCTCCCCCAAAATAGGGAAATCAGCGCGCACCCGATCCACATCAAAGCTGGGGGTAGTCACAGCCTTAAGGGTGCTCATAACAGATGCCTCGACAACTCGGAGTTTCGGGCAAAGCGCGCGGCAAGCAGGGGGCGCAGGTAACTTTTTAATGACTCCAGCCCGAGGCCATCAATAAGCTCGTTGATAAAACCAAAGCTCAGCATCACCTCGGCCTCGGCCTGGGAAACGCCGCGGGTGCGCATATAGTGCATTGCTGTTTCGTCGAGTTGCGCCACCGTGGTGCCGTGGGCGCACTGCACATCGTCGGCATAGATTTCCAGCTCGGGCTTGCTGTTTACCGTTGCTTCAGGACTGGTGAGGAGATTCCGATTGGATAACTCCGCACGCGTCTTCTGAGCATCGGGATGGATATGAATGCGACCGTTGAACACCGCAGTCGCCTGATCCGCAATGATTCCCCGAAAGATTTCATCGGAGCTGCAGTGAGGCACCGCATGCTCGATGGTGCTGTGGTAGTCGATGTGCTCATCACCCCGGGGCAGATACACGCCATTGAGCGATGCGTAGGCGCCGGGCCCGGCGTGGTTCACCACCAAGTCGAAGCGCTTGAGCACACTGCCCAATGCGAGATGGAAACTCTCCAGCTGCGCATCACGGTCCAGTCGCGCATGCACGCCACCGATATGGACGGCACTGCCGGACTCTTCGTGAATCCGGTAGTGGGAGAGCTTCGCGTTGGGCGCCAGCATCAGTTCTGTCAGCCCGTTGCAGAAACTGTCCCGTGCATTCTCCAAAGAGGCAAAATGTTCCACAACGGTGGCCGACGAGCCCGTTTCCGACAGCACCAGTAAGCGCTGGTTCGCCGCGGTGGGAGCATCGGCGGCACTGACCAGCCACAAAAACTCAACGGGGGCATCAGCCGCAGTATTAGCAGCGATCTCCACCAGAACGCCATCACGAAGGGTCGCGGTGTTCAGAGCGGCAAACAGATGGTCTTCCACGCTCAGACCGCCATTGAGATGCTCGGCGATTTTGGCTGACTGCATTTCGTCCGCATCCTCGAAGCGGCAAACGCTGACACCCTCGACAGATGATGTATTTGACAGAGCGGGTTGATACACGCCATCGACAAAAACGAGGCGAGCGCCACCAAAACCCTGGACCAACGGTTCGGGAAGCGCATCCAGGATAAGGTTGCCGTCTGCCAGCTGGTAGTCGTCCCGGAGGGCCTTGAGACCGGTGTATTTCCAGTTCTCCGTGCGCCGCGTGGGCAAATCCGCCTCTTTCCAGAAGGACAGACCGCGCGCCTGCACCGACTGCAACCAGTGCGGCACCTGTCGGCTCGCCTCGGCGAGGGGTTGTTGCATAAAGCTCGACATCAGGCGACCTCGTCCTCAAGCCAGGCATAGCCCTTGTCCTCGAGATGGAGCGCCAGATCCTTGTCGCCGGAGCGCACGATGCGACCCTCAGACAGCACGTGCACGTGATCAGGCTCCACAAAATCCAGCAGACGCTGGTAGTGAGTCACAAGGATGAAGGCTCGGTCGTCGCTGCGCATTGCATTAACACCCTGGGCCACAACCTGCAGAGCATCAATATCAAGGCCGCTGTCCGTTTCGTCCATGAGGCAGAGACTGGGCTCCAGCAACATCATCTGAATAAGCTCGTTACGCTTTTTCTCGCCACCGGAAAACCCTTCATTAACTCCCCGCTTTAAAAAATCCGCTGGCAGATTGGCTGCCTTGCTTGCTTCCCGGGCTCGCTTCATGAAATTCACCGCGTCCAAAGCCTCCAGACCACGATGCTCCCGCACCGCATCTACCGCAGCCTTGAGAAACTCCATATTGCTCACCCCCGGGATTTCCACGGGGTACTGAAACGCCAGGAAAAGTCCCGCGCGGGATCGCTCTTCCGTATCCTGCTCCAACAGATTTTCACCGTTGAAGGTGACGCTGCCCTTGGTGACCTCGTAACCGGGACGCCCGGCCAGCACATGCCCCAGGGTACTTTTGCCCGACCCATTGGGCCCCATGATGGCGTGCACTTCTCCCGGCGCCACTTCCAGATTCAGGCCGCGGAGAATTTCCTTGCCTTCGACCTGCGCATGCAGGTTTTCGATCTTCAACATGTTCTTAACACTCCTAGACGACACCCACCGGTGCCGCGTTATCCGACTGAGCCTTCCAGGCTCACTTCCAGCAGCTTTCCGGCTTCCACGGCGAACTCCATGGGGAGCTCCCGGAACACTTCCTTACAAAAGCCATTCACAATCATAGACACGGCTTTTTCTGCGTCCAATCCGCGCTGCTGGCATAAATACATCTGGTCATCGCTGACCTTTGAGGTGGTCGCCTCGTGCTCCACGACGGCGCTGGGGTTGCGACTCTCGATATAGGGGAAGGTATGCGCCGCGCAGCGATCACCAATGAGCAGGGAATCGCACTGGGTGTAGTTCCGAGCCCCCTCCGCCCGAGGGCTCATGCGCACCAGACCTCGATAGGCATTGGAGCTTTTGCCAGCGGAGATCCCCTTGGAGATGATGGTGGAACGGGTGTTTTTCCCCAGGTGAATCATCTTGGTACCGGTATCGGCCTGCTGCATGTTGTTGGTGAGGGCCACGGAGTAGAACTCACCCACACTGTTGTCGCCGCGCAAGATGCACGAGGGATACTTCCAGGTCACCGCCGAGCCGGTTTCTACCTGCGTCCAGGAGATCTTGCTGTTGGTGTGCGCCACGCCGCGCTTGGTGACAAAGTTGTAGATACCGCCCTTGCCTTCGGAATCGCCGGGGTACCAGTTCTGTACCGTGGAGTACTTGATCTCCGCATCATCCAGGGCCACCAGTTCCACGACCGCGGCGTGGAGTTGGTTCTCGTCACGCATGGGCGCGGTGCAGCCCTCGAGGTAACTCACGTGACTCGCCTCGTCCGCGATAATCAGGGTCCGTTCAAACTGACCGGTCTTGGCTTCGTTGATACGGAAATAGGTGGACAGCTCCATGGGGCAGCGCACGCCCTTGGGGATATACACAAAGGAGCCATCGGTAAACACCGCGCTGTTAAGCGCCGCATAAAAGTTGTCCCGCTTGGGAACCACGGTGCCCAGATACTTTTTTACCAGCTCCGGGTACTCGTGTACCGCTTCGGAAATCGGACAAAAGATCACGCCCGCCTCCGCCAGCTTGCTCCTGAAGGTGGTGGCCACCGATACCGAGTCAAACACGGCGTCTACGGCAACCCCCGCCAGCATCTCCTGTTCGTGGAGGGGAATACCCAGCTTGTTGTAAATCTCCAGCAGCTCCGGGTCCACCTCATCGAGACTTTGAGGGCCATCTTCCATGCTCTTGGGTGCGGAGTAGTAAGACAGCGCCTGGTAATCTATCTGCGGGTAATGAACATGGGCCCACTCCGGCGTTTCCATTTCCTGCCAGCCCCGGAAGGCTTCGAGACGCCACTCCAACAACCACTCGGGCTCGCCCTTCTTCGCCGAGATAAAACGGATGACGTCCTCATCAAGGCCCGGCGCCAGCGTATCGGACTCGATATCACTGATAAAACCCGCCGAGTACTCTTTTTCAATGCGGCTGTCGATTACTTCCTGAGACATGCTGTGTTCCTTTTCTGGGCTAACGCCGACGTCAGGCGGTTCTTACGAGAATACCGGCGAGTTGGTCTGAAGCCGGATTACGTCGCACCTGCTGGTCGGAAATATCCTGAATTTCACGGCGGGCAACGAGATCCGCCAGGCTGATATCGGAAAGAAACTCTTTGATGCGATCAGACAGGTCCATCCAGAGGTGATGGGTCAGGCAGGTATCGCCCTCCTGACAGTCCCCCTTACCGCGACAGCGGGTTGCGTCGGTATCTTCGTTGACCGCCGCAATCACGTCGGCAACACTGATGTCTTCTGCGCCACGCTTGAGTCGGTATCCACCGCCGGGGCCACGCACACTGCGCACCAGATCCTGACGCCGCAAATGTGCAAAAAGCTGCTCCAGATAGGACAGCGAGATACCCTGACGCTCCGAAATAGCGGCTAAACGGATGGGGCCTCGTGCTTCGTTCAAGGCCAGATCCAGCATGGCTGTAACGGCATATCGTCCTTTTGTTGTCAGGCGCATAGGTCAGGTCTCGGGTGCTCTGCGAGGGACGCAAAGTGTTTCATTCCCTACTAATTTAGTCAAGTATAAGACCCTTTGCATTACTGGGTTTTTACGGGTCTTTCTTGGTCTATACTCTGCGTTCGTTGTTGTTAGGGGACTGCCGCATGAGTGCAGGCAACGACGCAGCACATAACGCTAATAAGCAGTTGCGCCGCATACTTATCATTGCCTATGGAAGAGCCGCTGATGCCGACTCGCGGGTCGCCACCACGCTTCTGGAAAGGCTTCGTGAACGCACCATCTCCGACAGTTGGTGGCTAACCCTGATTGAGGATGACGCCCTCAGGTTGGAGCATGCGTTGGATCTGCAGCCCAACGATCTCGCGATCTTCATCGATACGCAGCTCCACGGGAAAGCCCCTTTTGAGTTCACGGAAATCACCGGTGAGGGCGAAGCGCCCATACTGCCCGTCGCTGACGCAGTGATTCCCGGTGATGTTTTGCACGCGTTGACCACCCTGAGTCGAAAGCGGACTCTGCCCAACAGTTTCCGTCTCACTCTGCCCATGCCCAGCGAGGAGTCGACGGGGGATATCGCCCCCGGTGTTGATGCGAGCATCACCTCCGCGGTGGACTTTCTGGAGAACCTCCTGGGTGATACCAGCGACGAGCACTGGCGTTCGGAAACTAACGACTAGCTAACGACGCATGGCCTAAGCTTTCCTTAACTTTCCTTAACTTTCCTTAGCCTTCCGCAGCTTCGATATCGAGCACCACGGCGCCCGCAGCCATCTGCTCACCCTCCACGCCGTGCACAGCGGTGACCACACCGTCGATCTGAGCCAGCAAGCGGTGTTCCATCTTCATGGCTTCCATTACCGCCAGCTCCTCCCCCCTGGACACCGTGTCACCCACCGCAACACGCAGCGTTAAAAGGTTGCCGTGCATGGGGGCCAGGACTGCACCGGAGCCCTCGGCATCCCGATCCCCCGCAGAAAGCGCAAGTTCGTTCGCAAGGAGAAACATGCGACCCCGGGACTGCAGCGCAACGGTGTTCTGATCCACAAAACAGTAGGCGACGTCGCGCTGCAAACCGTCAATGGCCACGCGCAGCCACCCGTCCTCATCGCTGTCGATCAACAGCAGTTCCCGCCGCGCGTCACCCAAGACAACGGCAAAGCGATCGTCTCCGAGGGACACCACGTTCAGTAATTGAGACTCATCGTTCACCGCGTAGGCGTAGCTGCTGGCCATGGTGCGGACACCGGTGGTGCCATTGAGCAGGGCATCGTCAAAAACCCGCTCTTCCAGACCGCCCTCCTCTGCCTGCAGGTAGTGAAGAAGCGCAGCGAGACAGAGGCCCTCCTCGTCAGGCGTATTCGCCTGAACACCCTCGGGAAACTCCTCCTCGATAAAGGCTGTGGTTGCCTCCCCCCGGGCAAAGCTTTCCCGCTCCAGCACCTCAATAAGAAACTCCCGATTGCTGGTAATGCCAAAGAGCACGGTTTCCCTCAGGGCGCGGAGCAGGCGGCGACGCGCAGTATCTCGATCATCCCCAAAGGCAATGATCTTGGCGATCATGGGATCGTAAAACGGCGACACCATCTGCCCCGGGAACAAACCATGATCTACCCGGATGCCGACGCCCTCCGGTGGCTCCCAGGCAAGCGCCTGGCCGCTGGCGGGTAAGAAGTCGTTCACGGTGTCTTCCGCGTAGAGGCGCACCTCCATGGCGTGGCCGCTGAGATGCACATCTTCCTGGGCACAGGGGAGCCGCCCTCCCTGGGCCACATGGAGCTGCAGATCCACCAGATCCAGATCGGTAACCAGTTCGGTCACGGGGTGCTCCACCTGCAGCCGGGTGTTCATTTCGAGAAAATAAAACTGCTCATCACTGTCGAGAAGAAACTCCACGGTGCCCGCACCAACATAATCGATACTCTTTGCAGCGGCCACGGCGGCTGCGCCCATGGCGGCGCGCAATTCCGGATTCATCACCGGACAGGGAGCCTCCTCTACCACCTTTTGATGTCGCCGCTGCACGGAGCAGTCCCGCTCTCCCAGATGAATCACGTTGCCGTGGGCATCGCCGAACACCTGCACCTCGACATGCCGAGGTTGCGTCACAGCTTTTTCCAGAATTAGCTCGCCACTGCCGAAGGCGTTCTGTGCTTCGGAGCGCGCGGATGCCAGGGCCGCGGGAAAATCTGCCATCGCAGTCACGAGACGCATACCCCGGCCACCACCGCCCGCCGCGGCCTTGACCATGATGGGCATGCCCATGTCCTCGGCAGCCGCGGTAAGCGCATCATCCGACTGGTCTTGTGATTGATAGCCCGGGATACAGGGCACCCGGGCATCCAGCATCCGTCGCTTCGCGGCCGCCTTGTTACCCATGAGCTCGATGGCTTCTGCGGAGGGGCCGATAAACACCAGACCGGCATCAACACAGGCCGCAGCAAAGGACGCGTTTTCCGACAAGAAGCCGTAGCCCGGATGAATAGCCTGGGCACCGCTTCGAGCGGCGGCATCGAGAATCCGCTGGGGATCCAGATAGGACTCTTTTGCCGATGACGGACCGATAAGCACCGCCTCATCGGCAAGGGCCACATGCGGTGCATCTGCGTCGGCCTCGGAGTACACGGCAATGGTGCGATAGCCTGCCGCCTGGGCGCTGCGAATGACGCGAACCGCGATCTCCCCGCGATTTGCTACCAAAACACTATCGAAGTGATGACTCATGAGCCGCTCCCGCTGTTTTTTGTGGCCACCCACTCCGGCTTTCGTTTTTCCGCAAAGGCCTGCATACCTTCCCGCGCCTCGTCACCCAACATGGCATCGGCAAATCGTTCCGCCGCAAACTGCACCAGCTCGGGCCCTTCCAGTTGCTCCGTGGCAGAGATGATCTGTTTGGTCAGGGCAATGGCACCCGGTGCTCCCCGGTGGGCATCACTGAGCACCGAGCGCAAGCGGGACTCCAATGCTTCATGGTCCGGTTCCACGAAATGCGCAAAGCCCAAGCGATGCGCCTCCACGCCGTCGAAGCGCTGAGCGGTAAGGAGCAGCCTCCGCGCCTGGGATGCACCGATGCGGGCGATCACCACCGGGGTGATCTGTGCAGGGGGAATCCCCAGAGTGACTTCCGTGAGCGCGAACTTGGCATCGGCAGTGGTGACCACCACGTCGGCGAGACAGGCAATGCCCAGACCTCCGGCCATGGCCGCGCCCTCGATAGCCACAATAAACAGCTGAGGCAACTGGCGGATGGCGACCATCATGCGACCGAAGTCCGCATTGAACGCGACAATCTCATCCCGGGGCATACCCGCCTGGAAAACGTTCCGGAACATCTTTAAATCACCCCCGGAGCAGAACGCGCCACCCTTGCCACGCAATACAACAAAGCGATAGGGCGCGCCGGGGAGTGCCTCGAGCACCGCGGCCAACTCATCAGCCATAGCGCTGGACAGAGCATTGCGGGTTTCGGGGCGATTGAACCAGATAACAAGGGTATCGCCCCGGGGTTCGAGGATCAGGTTTTCAACAGCGGGTAACATGGGCATTCCTTATTGTTGTAAGGCGGATATCACATCCGCGCCACGCCAAAGGCATTGGGGCTGACGATCCGGTGGCGACCTTCCCAGCAGGTCTGCAGCGCCATGGCGATTACCCGGCGACTGTCCCTGGGATCAATGAGGCCATCATCGAGCATGCGGCCGGAGGTATAAAAAGCGTCTGACTGACGGTCATAGTGCGCAATGACTTTTTCTTCCTGGGCACTGAGCATGGCCTCGTCAACTTCCCGGCCCTTGCGCGCAGCGCCCGCCCGAAAAACTTCCGACATGGTCTTTGCCGCCTGTTCGCCACCCATAACGCCGATCTGAATATTTGGCCAGGAAAAAACAAAATCCGGATCGTAGCCCTGGCCGCACATGCCGTAATTTCCTGCGCCAAAGCTGGCACCAATCATCAGCGTTAAACGCGGCACCCGCGCATTGGTCACCGCCTGAATCATTTTGGCACCGTGTTTGATCATGCCCGCGTGCTCATATTGCGTGCCCACCATGTAACCGGTGATGTTCTGCACAAACAGGAGCGGCGTATCAGACTGATCGCAGAGCTGAATAAACTGAGCCGCCTTGGTGGCGCCGTCAGGATCGATGGGTCCGTTATTGCACAAGATCCCCACCGGCATGCCATGGATACTGGCCTGCATACACAGCAGCGTAATACCGTAAGCCGGTTTGAATTCAAGAAAGCTCGAGCCATCCACCAAGCGTGCAATGACCTCCCGAGCGTCGTAGGGCTGGCGATAGTCCACGGGGACAACGCCGAGAAGCTCCTCCGGTGGATACAGGGGCTCCTCAAAGTCACTTGCCGGTGGCGAAGGGCAGCGTTTGTTCCAGTTGATGCGCGCCAGAACTTCCCGGCAGAGCTGAACCCCATGGGCGTCATCCTCCGCCAGATACTCCACCAGCCCCGTGACCTGAGAATGCATTGCCGCGCCGCCAAGCTGTGCATCATCCGCCACTTCGCCGGTGGCGGCCTTGAGCAAAGCGGGACCGGCAAGATAGGCCTTGCCGTTATCCTTCACCCCGACAACATAGTCGCTGAGGCCGGGCATGTAGGCACCGCCGGCGGCCGACGCACCATGGAGCACGGTGATGACAGGAAGCCCCGCAGCGGAGAGCCGCGCCAGGCGGGCGAAGATCCCGCCACCGGCCATCCACATTTCCACTTCGTACTCGAGAAGGTTTGCCCCGGCGCTTTCCACAAGATGCACAAAGGGCAGCTTCTGCTCAATGGCAATATCCATAACCCGACAACCCTTACGGGTGGAGGTGCGTGTCATGGAGCCGGCATTGATGCCTGAGTCGTCCACCTGAATCATGCACCGCGTGCCGGATACGTAGCCGATGCCGGCGATCTGTGTGGCACCGGGTACAGAGGTTTCCGGATTTGTATCATCCAGGAGATAACCCGCCATATTGCCGATTTCCAGAAAAGGCGAACCGGGATCCAAAAGCCGGCTTAAGCGCTCCCGGGGCAGAAGCTGACCGCGTTTTTCAAAGCGGGGCCGCGCC
Organism: Congregibacter sp.; assembly: GCF_965660375.1. GTDB lineage: Bacteria > Pseudomonadota > Gammaproteobacteria > Pseudomonadales > Halieaceae > Congregibacter. The sequence goes on from NZ_CBFHZO010000032.1 coordinate 52,923, forward strand.
GCATCAGACAGGGTACGGGAGCGTTCCAAAATGCTGTTCATCTTTTCGATGAGCGCAAGGTGGTCCTCTTCGTTGCGCGCAAAGCTATCCGCCGCGGTGCTGATGGATGAGCGAAAAGGCTGTGACTGATAGGCCATGGAATTACTCTCTCGGCGTTATTCGCTAATGGGTAGTTGATGCAGTTCCGCCAGGCTTCGGGGTAGCTCGATGCGCTCCGTCAGCAATAGCTGGGCATAGGCTTTGCCCTGAGGATCGGCGCGCAGGCTGGCAACCCCTCCGCCTCCCAGTACCTCATGGAGCAGAAAGTTTAAGGCGTGGGTACCGGGAAGATAAAAACGCTCCACCGGCTCGGACTGGCCGGGCTTCAGGAAGTGCGCAAAGTAGCTTGCGAGTTTTTCCGGAGTCAGCGCGGCGGCAATCCACGGCAGGTAGTCCGGATGTCGCGCTATGACGCCGATATTGGCTTTATCGCCCTTGTCACCACTGCGCCCAAAGGCCAGCAGTTCCAGCGGTACCGCAACGCGGTCTTCCGGCGCCTCCTCGGCCTGCGGGGGCGCGATGGGCGCGGGCAGATCTTTCGGGGTTCCCGCTTCTAAAGCGGGCTGGGGTAGCGCCTCACCCTCCAGCTCCACAGTAATCTCCACTTGATCCTTGGGAATCAGCAGGGAAAACAGACGCACCACCGGCGTGGGCTTGGGCCTGGCCCCGGCAAAGCTGGCAAGGCCGGGAGGGGCTGTGAGGGCGAGACCCACCATTTCCTTAAGAAAAATACCCACCCCTTTGGGACTGGCGTGTTTTACCGCCAGCTTGACGTCCACCTCACGGCTTCGGAAATAACGCACCGCCGCGCCGAAGTGGGATTCCACCCCCAGTACCTCGACACTGGTTTCCTGCAGCGGTTCGAGGCCGGCCTGCGCGAGCATCTGCTCGGTGCGGGCAAAAACACTCTGGGCCAGGTGCTGTGCCTTCTTGGGCGCGTCCCGGCCAATCATGGTCCAGATCTGCCCGGCCCGAAAACCATCGGTCCAGGTCGCACTCACCTTGTACTCCGGGGGCGCCCCATGGCCCCGGGCGCCGCTTACGCCCACAAGATCGGGGCCCAGCTGGGACAGCTCCACCCGGGTGAAGTCGCAGATCACATCGGGGAGCACATAGGCACCGGGGTCGCCGATCTCGTAAAGCATCTGCTCTCCCACGGTACCCACGCTGACCAAACCGCCGGTATGGGCAGCCTTGCCCACGGTAAAGCTGCCATCGGCAGACAGCGATGCAATGGGATAACCGGCAGAACCCAGAGAGTCGACGATGGACTCCCAATCGGTAAAGTTGCCCCCCGTCGCCTGGGTACCGCACTCGAGAATATGTCCGGCAAGGCTGCCCTGTGCCAGCTTGTCATAGTCGCTGGGCTGCCAGCCGAAGGCATGAATCGCTGCCCCAAGGGTCACCGCACTGTCGACGCAGCGACCGGTGACGACGATATCGGCACCGGCATCCAGTGCCGCGGCAATAGGGAAAGCGCCCAGATAGGCATTAATGCTGGCAATACGCGACGGGTCAGGGAAATTCTCGCCGGAGAACATTTCTTTCGCATCGCTGAACTCATCCGCACGGTCTGCAAGATCATCACCCAGCACCACCGCGACCCGAAGATTCAATCCCTGCTCGGCAATGAGTCCTCTCAGGGCCTCGGCGCAGGCCCGGGGGTTAACGCCGCCGGCATTGGCGAGGACCTTTACGCCCTGCTCAGCTATGGCGCGAAGGTTTGGTCCCATGGCGGCGGTCACAAAGTCCGTGGCGTAGCCTTTACTGGCATCGGCGGCGCGGGCGCGGGCCATGATGGACATGGTGACCTCAGCTAGGTAATCGTAAACAATGTAGTCGAGGTCTCCCGTCGCGAGCAGCTGCGGGGTCGCCGGGGCGGCATCACCCCAGTAGCCCGAGGCACCACCGATGCGTATCTGTGCTTTAACTGTCATCGTTATTGTCTACCCCTGCGAGACCAGAGAAGAATAATTATGCAACACTCAACAATTATCAAGTGTTGCTCAATATTTCATTTCACGGCTTATAATGCGGTCTGTGAGAAACCGCTGGAAAAACCATGACTGATACTGCCCGAAAACGATCCCGGGAACGCCTTGAGGAGCGGGAGCGCGTCATCCTTGATGCAGCTACCAGGCTCTTTGCCACCGCGGGGTTTCACGCCACGTCCACACGCAAGATCGCCTCGGCGGCCGGTGTGTCTGAAGGTACGGTATTTCACTACTTCGGCAGCAAGAATGAGCTGATGCTGGGCATTCTGGACCGCTTCTACAACGAGGTGCTCAACCCAAAGGCGGCGGAGGTACTGGATACCGTGATGGATACCCGGGGGCGTCTGCGCGCCCTCGCCCTGCACCATGTTTCATCCCTGGCGGCAGACAGTGCCCTGATGATGCGTCTCCTCCAGGTTTACGTCGGTGTGGATCTGGAGTTTCTGGGACAGAGCGAACAATCACCGCTGCGCAGCCTCAATCGCGACTATGTAGGGCACCTCGACCGCGCTGTCCGCGAAGGTATGGAGCGCGGCGACCTGCGCGACAATCTGCAAATACGTCCCCTTCGTGATCTGTTCTTTGGCACCCTGGAATATGGCCTGCGCACGCATATGTACCACCGCGGCACCGAAGGCCTCGCTGACTACGTGGACACCCTTCTGGATCCCTTGTGGGAAGGGCTGCGGGAGACGGATCAAAAAGGCAGCGACGCAACGCTAATCGCGGAGCGTTTAGAGGCGGTAAGCCTGCGCCTGGAGCGCAGCGCCGAGGCTCTGGAGGGGCGTTAGCCCGAAGAAAAACTCAGCGAGGTTCCACCAGTAAAAACAGGGACTCCGCCGCGACGCTCTGGGTACCATACACCTTGGTCCCCCGCGGTTGTTCCTGCACCTGAGTCCAGAAAAATCCGCCGCTGGCCTGAAGCTGGTAGTCCCGGCCGCTGGCCCGGGCAAAGCTGACGCGACTGCCGGACATGACCGTTAAGGTGAGATTACTGTTATCCCGGGTTGTGACGATCCCACTGGTCGGCGGCTGATTCGCCAGAGTGAGAAAGAGGTTCTGGGCACTGACAACCCCAGACAGGCAGAGGGCGAGCAGACCAACCCACAGACTTTTGTTCATCGCTGGAAACTTCCATCGCTTTGCGGTCATAGCCTTTCTCCTATGAGGAACGGGTCTTTTTTCTGGTCGCAGGCTGCTTCCGGTGGGCGGTTTTAGCCCGCGGTTTTCGTGCCGATTTTTTATCGGCGGGCAGCAAAGCCAGCAGTTCTGTTACCGAGGCCTCGAGGCAATCCATAAAGAATTCGATATCAGGCAGGAGCTCCCGTGTGGAAATCACGTTGAAACTCATCTGTCCGTCATAGCTGGGAGTGCCGATAAACAAACCCATGCCATCGGCAAGGGGCGCCATGCCCACGCTGCGTACCATGCGCGCACCGTTCATATACATGGGAATCTGCGGCCCGGGCACGTTGGAGATAAATAGATTGCACATGCGCGCCGCCGCGCCGCTACGCAACAGCAGCCGGCTGGCCAGAACCTGGGTTGCCGCCGGCACATGACGCGTGACATCCGTCATGAGACGCGCAGAAATACCGGATCGCGCTTCTTTACTTGTCTGCGTGGATTTATGAATCCGCTGGAGACGCTTGAGGGGGTCTTCCTCATCGGTAAAAATCGGGGTGGTCATTGCCGAGATATTGTTGCCGGGCAGGTCCTTGCCGTCGGCACCTCGCGGGCGGGCATTGATCGGCACCCAGGCCACGACAGAGTCCTCCGGCAACTCACCGTGATGGGCCAGGTAGCGACGCAGTCCACCGGCACAAATTGCCAGCACCACATCGTTGATGGTGACGCCTGGCGTCAATTGACGGATACGCTTTAGGTCCTCCAGGGGCACTATGCGGGCATCAAACATCTTGTGCGGCGAGAGATCCACGTTAAAGCGCGTGGGGGGTACCGGATGTTTCTCACCGTCATCCCGTTTTGCTATCGAGTCCTGAGCCGCCTGCACCAGACCTGGCGCCGCCCGCATCACCGTTTCTGCAATGCGCAGGGGCGAACGGAGATTGTTCTTGAAGGCTCGGGAAATAAGCGCCGGCATGGCGGGGATTTCTCCTGAACCCACCTCCACAGTTTCCAGGGGCACCAGGGGGGTGCCCTGATTGTCACCGTCGGCCATACTGGCAAAAAACTTCATGAGTGAAGAACCATCCACCGCTGCATGATGAATCTTGGTGGCAATGGCGTAACAGCCCCGGGGCAAACCATCGACGTGATCAAGCCCCTCCACCACAAAAATCTCCCAGGGCGGACGGTTCATATCCAGAGGCCGGCTGTGATAGCGCGCCATGTGAATACAAAACTGCCGCCAGTCTCCGGGTTCCGGCAAACGCCCGTGCTGCATGTGATACTCAAGATCAAAGTACTCATCTTCGACCCAGTAGGGATAGTCTATCTCCAGGGGAAGACGCATAAGGCGACGAAAGAAGACCGGGTTGTACGCCAGGCGCTCGCGCACATGAGCAATGATGTCGGTAAAACGTACCGTCTTTCCGCCAGGCACGGTCGAGGGGTCATAGATCGCTACGCTGGTGACATGGGTAAGGTTGTGCTCGGTCTCGGCATAGAGAAATTGAGCATCCTGGGGATTAAGCTGATGCATGTATCAAGACCCTGGTTTTGTCGTTAAAAGTCAGGCAGCGCACATGGGCCAAAAATCAGGGCAATGCCGCCGCACGCACCCGCTCTACCCGTCGCTGCAACTCCCGGAAGCTCTGGGCTAACTGCAAACGACGTTCAGCCAGCTCCTCACCTCCGCGGTCGTCCTCAGCTTCCACCAGTTCCAGGTTATCCATGAGCCGAAAGGCATTACTGAAGAGTAGTCGCCCGATGGACGCCTCGGAGCTGATACGGCGCTGAAGATAGGCCTGGCGGCCGTAGGCCAACGATTTCTGCACACAGTCTTTTTCTGTAAGGGTGTCTCCGAGGGTTTGCCGCGCCAACACGTCGGCCACTACGCGATAAGCCTCCACGAAGGGCAGCAGCACCGCATGGGCCATGCGGGGCTGCAATCGTGTGAAGATTGCCAGCGCTGCACCGGGCTCATCCAGTGCCGCTTCCCAGGCAGGCTGATAGCGCGACAATTCCCCATTCACGTCGCGGCGGAATTCTTCCTTCGGTGCATAGAAAAATTCAAACTTGAAGTAATCGCGAAGACGCTCCGCCTCTTCCCAGAATGCCTCGCCGCCGGTTTGTTCCTGCTGCGCCATATTGACCAGCGTGAGCTCAATGATGGATTTATTCAGGAAGTAATGAATCACCATATTGCGGTAATAGCTGGCCACCACATGCCGCTCTGCGGCGATGGTGTAGACCTGCTCGGGGCCATCGTCGTAGCGGGTGAGCAAACCGCTGGCAATCATCTTGTCCGTAAGATCCGACACCTGCGCAGGGTCCTGCTCATCCAGATCCCGCGTGAGCGTGATGTGCCGTTTACGGGCCCAATCGGTGAGACCGATAACCTCGGAGCGCAGCTCGTCCGCGGTGAGTGCCCGCGGGGCGGAACCAAGAAGCACCATGGAGATCAGTGAAGGCAGGGTGATAGGCGAGACCTTGTTCACCGCCACGCCGACGGCAAAGGCCACGCGCTGCAGCTCCCGGGGGTCTTCGGGCGATGGCGCCTTGGGCAGTACCACTGGCTCGCCAAAATCAAAATAAATCTTGCCCATGGGCTGACGGAGGCCGCGGAGGTAGCCGATGAACCAGCTGAGGCTCTCCGGTCGCTTGGTGGCGCCGGACTCCAGGGCCGCGTAGTCCTTCACATCGCCGATCATGTCGTAGCTGATGGAGATGGGAATGATGTGGAGGTTTTCCGCGCCGGTGGCATGGGCGGAATCCATGACGTATTTCAGCAGACCGTAGCGCGGCGGCATAAGCTTGCCCACGCGGGATCGGGTTCCCTCAAAAGCCCAGGACAGGGGAAACCGCTTTTCCATCAGATACCCGATGTACTGGCGCAACACTGCCTTGTAGAGCAGATCGTCCTGAAAGCTACGCCGAATAAAGATGGCGCCGGCGCGTCGGGCCACGAAACCGAGACCGGCGAAGGCCATGTTCACGCCGCCCAGAATATGCGGTGCGGGAAAGTCATTATCAGCGCACATGGCGTTGACGGCGAAGCCATCCACGTGGGTTTTGTGGGTCCACAGCAGCGCCGTGGGATATTCCCGGGACCACTGGCGAACGCGTTCCAGACCTTCCTTGTCGATAACCACATCGGCGTCATAGCCCAGACGCATGACCCAGTGATTGAGCTGCGCCATGACATCAAGCCAGAAGGGCTGAGGCTTCGAGATCAGCTCCTTCATGATCTCCGCGGATTCTTCCAGCAGGTCTTCCATGCTGCGGCCGGTTTCAGCGGACACCAGCTCCAGAGCTCCGCGGAATTTAGCGCTGGCCAGCAGCGTATCCGCAACGCGCAGGGGCACCTTGTAGCGACTTCCCTGGAGGCGACGCTCGGCAACATCCAGCGCCAGCCCCGCCTGTCCCGCTACGAAGGACGCCAGCTCATCAGTACTGACCTCGCCCCCCTGAAGCTCCTCGAGACGATGCCGCAGTTGGTCGATGGTCGCCGGCTCCCCAGCGATGCACACCACGCGCTCCGGGTGCTGTCGCAAAATACGGCGGGCACGAAAGGGACCGGGACGCCGAGGGTTACCGAAGAGCAAATCTCTGGGCCGGGGCCTGGTGTTCTTTTCCTGCAGCGAAGTCCGCCACACCACGCGCAGCGGCAGCACCATGGTGTCGCCGGGCATGTCCAGTAGGGGCCGCAGATTCTGAGTCGCCGGATTCTCACGATCGCGCACCATGGGCAGCACACACTCGTGCACCTCGGCGCTGATTGCATGCTTGCTGATGGAATTGTGAAGAAACGCCTCCAGCTCGCTCTGCTCAAGACTGTGCGCGACATCAAGCACCGCAATGACTTGCTGGCTTGCTTTGAGGTTCTGCCAGGGCTGGCTTGTCATAAAGGGGCCCTTTTATCCACGACTGACGCGGAAAGTTTTTATTATGCGTTATGTCTAGCTTCCTGCTGCTGATCATACCAGCCGTAGAAGAATCACGGTGGCGCAACTATGCTGCCGGAAACTGGTCTATGTTCGATAGACAACGTAACAAGCTAAACCCCCTCAGAGGCAAGCATCGTCAGTGGATGAACCCCAACAGGAACGCCGGCGCATGGGCCGTACCATGCAGGTTTTTGCCTGGCTGGCTGTCATGGCGCTGCTCATGCTGTATTTCGGCGATGTGCTGGAGCGTCAGCGCAACCCCAACCGGAGTGTCGATACCGCGGTAACCGCGGAGGGCGTGCGTGAGGTACAGCTCAAGAGAAATCGCATGGGTCATTACGTCAGCGCCGGCACTATCAACGGTGAAGCGGTGGTCTTTCTCCTCGATACCGGCGCTACCGGTGTTGCGATACCGGCAGCGCTCGCCGAGCGACTGTCACTGCCCAGAGGACGGGCAATCATGACCAACACGGCCAACGGTAATGCGCGCAGCTATCTCACCCGACTGCAGGAAGTGGGCGTAGGTGATATCCGGCTTGAGAATGTAGAAGCGTCCATAACCCCGGGGCTGCAGATGCGCGAAGTGTTGTTAGGTATGAGTTTTCTGAAACACATCGAGTTTACCCAGCGGGGCAACACCCTGACCCTGCGTCAGTACCCCTAGAGGCAGCCACACCACGCGCGTCGCTGAGGACTGAGGGCTTGGAACTGAGAAATCAGTGCTCCCAGATGGGCAGAGCCTCAAAACCCGGCGCCAGGGAAATCTCCATGGCGTTATCCGCCGACGCAAAGGAGTGTCCCACCATCTCGTCGTAGGGGCTCCTTTGCACAAGCACCATATCAATACCGCGAAAATTCGACAGCGCGGACTTCATATCCAGCAGGTTACGCGTTTTCAGGGGTTTACCATCGCTATCGATGATCAAAAAGCGACCTTCGGGCGTGTCCGCGTGGGCGATATACAGGCTGAGGTCCACGGACTCCACCACGATGCGATCAATGGTGCGTGACTTGAGTTCTTTCAGCGTGGCTTTCATGGCGTACTCACTACCCGTTCATGACCTGTCCTTCGGGGCGACAGTGTGCCGCCATTCGCAGGGAAAATGGGCAACAAAACGTCAAAATCTATCGTCCGATCTGCGAGGATACCGACAAAAGATGGACGCTGGCCCCCTGCCTGACTTATGTCTGCGCCTTTTGCGTCACCATTAACCTGTGGACAGCGTAACCAAGGACAGACTTTCCCAAGTACAAGTGAAGAAGAACCCATGCTCATTGACCGACAACAAACCTGTTTTAGCTGCAACGGCGAGGTCCTGCACGCGGCGCCACGCTGTCCGGGCGTTTACCGGTTTTACAGCGACGAGGACACTTTGCTGTACATCGGCAAAAGCATTGATATCGGGACACGCCTCAACAGTCACTTTGCCGACGCGAAGGAACCCGGGCGCCAACAGAGAATGATGTCGGCGGTACACCGCATAGACTGCCAACTCACTGCCGGCGAGGTGGGAGCGCTGCTCATTGAGAATGCGGCCATTAAGGCAGAGACGCCCCTGTACAACCGCCGACAACGGCGCAGCCGGAAGCTCTGGACCCAGCGTCTGCAGGAGGATGTGGAGGGGTTTCTTCAGGTTATTCCCAGCGATTTTTCCCCCGCCGGCGAACGCATAGAATCGGTGTTCGGACTGTTTCGAAACCGCAAGCACATTGACGACTCCCTTCGCAGCCTTGCCCGGGAACACGGTCTCTGTCTGCGCATGCTCGGCGCCGAGCGGGCTCGGGGCCCCTGTTTTGGGCACCAGGTGGGTCGCTGTCACGGTGCCTGTGTCGGCAAGGAGAGTGCCGATGAGCACAACCGCCGTTTACTTCTCGCGCTGGAAAAACAGCGCATTGCCGCCTGGCCCTTCGCCGGACCGGTGCTGCTTCGGGAGGAGCGGGACAAGGACAGCAAATACACCGGGGGATCATCGCCACTCCAGCCAAAGCGGCAGTTTCATCTCATCAACCACTGGTCCTATCTCGGCACCTATGAGCGCCGGGATCGCGCCCGCCAGGCCGCCAAACGCGACAGCGAGCTGATTTTCGACCGCGACAGCTACCGCATTGTCGTTCGCTCTTTGCGCCTGGCCGCCGGCGAGCTTCTCGATGGCATCAGCGGCGAACTCATTAACAATCCCTTTGCTGTAGACCCCCAGCACGCCGACGCGCCGGCGCCCGGGTCCAACGGGAAAAGCGAAGAGCTGCGTCTCGCGTGAACGCCGTGGTCTGGCTCAAGCGGGACCTGCGCCTGCAGGATCACGCGCCACTGGAGGCAGCCGTGGGAAGCGGACTGCCCGTGGTGCTGCTGTACTGCTTTGAGCCGGAGCTGCTCAATGATCCCCACTATGATGAGCGCCACTGGCGATTCGTCTGGGAGTCGCTGTGCGATATGCACAGTCGTCTGGTGGCACAGCCCAAGTCACTGCGAGTTCTTCACGGCGATCCCAGGGAGATTTTTCGAGTGCTGGCGGACGAGGGGCAGGTGCATAGCGTGTACTCCTACGAAGAGACCGGCCTGGAAAAAACCTATGCCCGGGATCGTGACCTTGTCACGCTGTTTAAACAGCGAAACATCCCCTGGACGGAGTTTCCCAGTAACGGCGTGCAGCGGGGGCGCAAAAATCGCAAAGGCTGGAACCGCAAGTGGACGGCGCAAATGTCCGCGCCCTGTTACAAGGTGGACCCGCTCCTGATTCGGGGCATCTTTGCCTGCGAGGATCGTCTCGCCGCCTTTCATCTTCGCGATCTGCCCAAAAGCTGGCGAACCCCGGATAGCCAGTTCCAAGCCGGCGGTGAGAGCAAAGCCTGGGAGACCCTTGAGGATTTTCTGGGGCGACGGGTCCCGGGCTATGCGCGCAACATCTCAAAACCGCTGGCGAGTCGCAGCAGTTGCTCCCGTTTATCAACCTTTCTGGCCTGGGGAAATCTCAGTATCCGACAGGTCTATCAGGCCCTTCGCGCCGCGCAAAAAGAGCGGGGGTCCAGCCGCGCGTTGCAGGCCTTTGAATCGCGACTCCACTGGCACTGCCACTTTATTCAGAAGTTCGAGATGGAATGCCGCATGGAGCACGAAGACATCAACCGCGGTTATCTTCAGCATCCTCGCCGCCACGATAACGCGCTGGTGCAGGCGTGGGCAGAGGGGAACACCGGATACCCGCTAATTGATGCGAGCATGCGTTGTCTTGCCGCCACGGGCTATATCAATTTTCGCTCCCGGGCGATGTTGGTGAGTTTTCTCACCCACCATCTGTGGCAGGACTGGCGGGCTGGCGCTGCGCACCTCGCTTCGCTATTTCTCGATTTTGAGCCGGGCATCCACTTTGCGCAGCTGCAGATGCAAGCCGGCGTAACGGGCATCAACACCATCCGCATCTACAATCCCGTCAAGCAATCGGAAGACCATGACCCCGACGGTGAGTTCATTCGCCAGTGGGTGCCCGAATTGGCCGAGGTGCCAACGCCCATGATTCACCGCCCCTGGGATCTGAGTCCCATGGAGCAGATGATTTACGGTCTGGACAGTAAGCCCTACTGCCCGCCCATCGTTGATGTGAGCGAAACTTATCGGAGCGCCCGGGACCGGCTATGGGCCCTGAAGGACGACCCCTTGGTAAAGCGGGAAAAGGCCCGCATTCTGTCGCGCCATATCGAAAAACGCTACTCAGCTGCTACATAGCGGCCAACACAGCAACGGCGGTGATCGCCATTCCCAGGAACAGCGCAGTCCCATAACTGAGCACCAAAAACAGTGACTTCCCTCCGGCACCGGACCAGCTGCTGTCGTAAGTTCGGCGCAACGCCAACGGCAGATAGATGATCAGGAACATGGCAAATGAACCGTCGACGTGAAACCCCGCCTGCCCGATAAGAGTGGAGAGCAGGTATAGAAGATAAACGAAGGTGTGGTAGTGCAGCGCAAAGACCAGATGCTGCAGGTAGTGAAAAGGCGAGAACAGATAAGCAACCTTTAACAACAATGCGAACAGGGGCAGCATGATAAACATCACTTGAGGGAGGTATTCCAAAAGCTGGCTGATGTAGTCCGCGGGATCGTCACTTACCTGCGCCGCATTGGCTTCTATGCGCGTCTCGATCTCCTCCAGCCATGGAGGGCCGTCGGTCAGAAAATTCACCGTGAAGCCATCGGCGACCTCGCCTTCATCCATTGACTGCTCGATCTGCTTCAGAGCCTGTACGGCCTCTTCGTCGCCAGCTGCCTGCTTTTCCGCCAACTTTTCCTGCAACACTTCGTCTACGGTCTCGGGCACTGCGTCTGCTAATGCGGACTCCAGCTCCTCGGCGGTTACATTGTCTTCCAGACCAAAAGTTACCGACACCCCGTCGGGATCATCGGAAGTAGCGCCGAAGTCCAGAACAAAGTTCGTCATGAAAGAAAGGGTCAGGAACAAAATGAACGAAACGATGATGTACAGCCGAAAAGGCGGCATGTAGCGCATACGCCGCCCGGCATTGAATTCTGCGCTCAAAAACCCCGGACGAAATATCAGGGAAAACAGTGTACGCCAGATCCGCGAATCCAGGGTGAAGACATCACCGAGGATATCCGTGACCGCCTCTTGAAAATGCAGGTCGCCGCGACCTTCTCGCTGACCACAGTGGTGACAGTAGGGGCCATCCAGCGGGGTATCGCAATTGCGGCAGCGGGCGGTCGTTCCCTCCACGCTTGGAGCTCCGAAAGGCTGATATCAATGCCAGTCTAGCAGTAGAGAAGGTTCGCGGCTCAATAAGCGCCGCGGGCAAACAACACCGCCGGCACGGTGGCGAGTAACAAACGTATATCCAGCCACAGGGAACGCTCGCGGATGTAGCGGATATCCAGTTGAACCTGCTCATCAAAAGGTATGTCACTACGACCACTGACCTGCCAGATACAGGTTATCCCCGGCTTCACAGACAAACGTAACCGATCCGCGGCGGTGTACTGCGCCACCTCAGCCGGGACCGGAGGCCGCGGTCCCACCAGGGTCATCTCACCCACCAACACATTCCAAAGCTGGGGAAGTTCGTCGATGGATGCCTTTCGGATAAACCGGCCAACGCGGGTAATACGGGGATCACGCTGCATTTTGAAGGTCGTTCCCCCATCCATCTCGTTTTGAGCCTGCAACTCGGCTTTTCGCGCCTCGGCATCAATGTACATGGAACGGAACTTCCAGCACTGGAAAGGGCGTCCCCGGCGACCAATGCGCGTCTGGGAGAACAGCACCGGTCCTGACGATTCAGATTTCACGGCAATCGCAGTGGCGATTAGCAGCGGAGAGAGCATAAGCAGCGCCAGGGAACTGACGATGAGATCGGTGCTTCGTTTGATAATGGGATACGCGCCGCCATGGGCATCCCGAATCCAACCGGTGTGGCTCCGCGCCGGGTCAAGGAAGCGGGCATTCCCGGCGAGCCCCAAGCCTGTTGATACTACTGCCATTACAAAATGATTAGACGTTGCCACTTACTGTACTGATTTGGGTATGCGATCACTGTGCCAAGTGCGATCGAACCCATAAGCGTCTGTTCTGCCCCCACTAATCAGAGGTTCACGCCGCGCAACATCCCCAGGGTGAAACGCCCATGCGCAAACAGACTTGCATTTTGCAACGCAAACCAGAAAAACTGCTGCGCGCGATGCCGCTGAAGCCCGTCAGAATTACTGCCAATGTATTGTTTTCATTATTATTTTTATAGAGACCATGTCTTGGCGCGTTTCCTGCAAATTTTTCTCATTGTACTAACTGCTAGTGGAGACGACTAACCTATGCATGACGCACAGCGCGACTTTCGAGACATCGGCATGGTGACCTGCACGTATGAGCCTGACTTTGATAGCTGTCGAATTCTTTGCCGCTCAGTAGATCGTTGGGTCAGCGGCGATATCACGCACTGGCTGGTGGTGCCCGCCCGTGACGTTGCGTTGTTCAGGCAACTCTCCAATGGGCGGCGCAGTGTTATTGCCGTTGAGGACGTGGTTCCCGGGTACTTCAGACAGCTCCCTCGCAGCAACCGCTGGTGGTTGAATGATCGTTCGCACCCCGTCCGCGGTTCGATGATGCAGCAACTCACGAAACTATCCGCTAATTTCGCCACCTGTGCCGAAGTCATTGTTTTCGCTGACTCAAAGGTGGAGTTCATGCGGCCTTTTTCGCGGGAAGACGTCGCCAAAGATGGTTTTCTTCGCTTGAACCGAATCGTTGGCGCAAGGCGAAGCATGCATCGCTCAAAAAGCCACCACAATGCGTCCAAGCTGGTCGGCTCAGGACAACATAATCCTAACCACGATTTCACTGGCCCCCTGATTTCCTGGAGGCGCGGCCACCTTGAGGGACTGCAGCGGCATGTCGAGGAGCGCGCCGGCTACCCCTGGCACCAATGTATTATGCGCTCACCGAAAATGTCTGAATACGCCCTTTATGCTGCGTATATTGAGGCCATCATTGGCATCGAAAACAGCGGACATTTTTATTGCGATGACAGCATGTCCCGTTTTTTTGTCCCCAGAACAACAACAAACCGGTTCGCCCCCGAATCAGACTCACTACAGAGTCCCGCCGCCATGGCGTGACAGAGATGCTGCCGCGGATTAATTCCGGTCGGGACCATAGATTGGCGCTCCCAAAATCCGGGCACAGTGCACGTGTGTTCCGCCAGGACCAACGACAGTAATCAGGCTTGTGCGAACCCCGGCATCCCACTCTGGCGCGGCCAAAGGGAGCACGCACCCAGACGTGACTCACTCAGCTATGTACGTTCTCCAACAACCTGCCTGTTACTGAGGAATTCTCTTGAGGAGATGCTATGAGCACTCTTGCCTACCAACCCGATCGTAACTGCTTCAATTCCCTGGGAATTCCAGTGGACAACCTTACCCTCGAAGAAGCTGTGGAGCGCATCATCGCCATGGCAAAGGTAAAGAGCGGGCCGGGGCGTCTGGTGTCTACTCTAAACACGCACTTTCTCGTCAATAGCCTGGGTACCAGCCTGTCACGCCCGAGGCATCCCGAACTACTGGAAACGTTACGAAACTCTGACCTGATCACTGCCGACGGATTTCCCATCGTGTGGCTGAGCCGCTTGCTGGGACGACCTATCAAAGAGCGTGTTTGCGGCTCGGATATAGTACCCGCAGTCGCTGAACGCGCTGCTCAGGAGGGCTTGTCCGTTTTTCTTCTCGGGGGTGCTGCAGGCGTTGCTGAGGAAGCTGGCAGGGTGCTGGAAGCACTCTATCCCGGGCTTTGCATTGCCGGTAGCGCCGCACCTAAGGTGACAACCACCGGAAGCGGGCTCGCTGAGTCGGCTCTGGAGGACCAGGTGCTGCTAGCTAAAATTCATGAGTCAAAAGCTGACATATTATTGGTTGGCTTAGGCAACCCCAAGCAGGAGCTTTGGTTCAATCGTAATCGCAAGGACCTCAGGACGCCGGTGTCGATCGGTGTTGGGGGAACATTTGAATTTGTTACCGGCGCTGTAAAAAGAGCCCCTATAGCCTGGCAAAAAATGAACCTCGAGTGGGCATACCGGACTCTGCAGGACCCGGTACGCCTGGGAAAGCGTTACGGCAAATGCCTCTTGGAGCTCCTTGTTCTGGCCTCTCCAATGATATTGCAACGCGCGAAAGAGGCTCTCCTGCTAAGGAAAGCTAAATGCCCCGGTCTCACTGCACTTCCCTGGCAACTACTTTGGTCCTCCAGACACCAGTCCATAGCTCTTCTGGCGATCCCTCGCAGGCTGGGTGTTCAATACCTTCGCCGGATCAATGATGATCTGGCAGCCGATGTGGATGATGGCAAGCTCAGTATCCTGGATTTCTCCAACGTCAGACACATAGAGCTGAACGCGCAACAGGAACTCTTCAATCTTGCCAGTCTCCTAAGTAGCGAAAAAAACCACATCCAGCTCCTGGGGATAAGGCCGCAGCTCCGCCGACAACTTACTATCGCGCGACTCATGGACCTCCTTGAGCAATACAGCCGCGGCTCCATTGACAGCCTTGCCGGACAGCCCGCTCCCCACACCATTCTTAACTGTCAATCCTACGCATTGGAGAATGCGACCCTTACGCTGCTCGGCGGAAGGGTTAACCGCGCATCTCTTTGTGACCTTGGGTTCGTCGAATGCATGCTTCACAGCATCCGTGACCGACACTGCATCATCGACTTTCGAAGGGTAAACCTGCTGGAAAGCTCCGGAATCGCGGAGCTCATCCCCCTCCTCACATACACAGGTGGGGCGTACTCGACCCTATATTTGAGCGGTGTGAGTGACAGCATCAGGCAGATGCTGCGCATGTCAGAAATCGACTACACCGCTACGGTGATTAGCGACAACGAACTGCTGGGGCTCATCAGCCAGGGGAGCCGCATGGATGCAAAGATCCAGAGCCACAAAATCTGAAGCCCTCGGCGCCTGCACCCAGGCTCTTTTTTCTACCGATATTCTGGCACCGCGTCACAATCTACTCATACCGCGCACCCAATAAAAACCAATAGAGAGATAATGTACGGACCGAATCGAAGATCCGTCGAACTAACGCTATGACAGACGCTTTAAAGCTAATGATTGTTGAGGACAGCCAATCTTTAGCTGCAATCTATAATGGCTACCTTGCAGAAGAGGCGTACCAAATAACCACCGTAGGGTCACTGGGGGTAGCTCACGCGACCCTTGACGCCTTTGCCCCGAACCTGATCCTCCTGGACGTTGAACTACCGGATGGAAACGGTATCGACTTTCTTCACCACGCCATGGCCCTGGCGCAGCCCCCCAAGGTGATTGTTATGACAGCCCACGGCACCTCAGACATGGCCGTAGATGCGATACGTATGGGCGCGTCAGACTTCCTCACCAAACCTTTTGACGCAGCAAGACTGAAGGTGACCCTGGGTAACGCCGCCGCTCAACTTGAGCTTGGAAAAAAGATTGAGGAGCTGTCGAGCAAGCAGCGCAAGGGCTATGCAAGTTTCATTGGCGCCTCTAACGCCATGCAAACGGTCTACCAGACTATCGACTCCCTCGCTCCCAGTGATGCCACAGGATTCATCGTTGGCGAAAGCGGTACCGGCAAGGAGCTTGCCGCAGAGGCCATTCATGCGCACAGCAAACGTGCGGGGAAGGAGTTTGTCGCGATTAATTGCGGAGCCATTCCCGGCGAACTTATGGAAAGCGAGCTATTCGGCCACGTCAAGGGAGCCTTCACCGGCGCCAGCGCAGCGCGCGAGGGTGCTGCAAGCGTTGCTGATGGCGGGACTCTGTTCCTAGACGAAATTTGCGAAATGGATCTCGAGCTGCAGAAAACGCTACTGCGATTTATCCAGACCGGCACTTTCAGAAAGGTCGGTAGCAACACCCTTGAGACCGTTAACGTTCGTTTCCTGTGTGCCACTAATCGCGATCCGCTGGCGGAAGTCCGCGAGGGCCGGTTTCGCGAGGACCTGTTCTACCGGCTGCACGTGGTCCCCGTCCGACTTCCACCCCTTCGCGAACGGGATCGCGACATCCTCATGATCGCCCGCCATTTTCTGGACGTGTACACAAACTGGGCAGAGAAAGACTTCACCCGCTTTTCTTCGGAAGCGGAAGAACAGATGCTCCGCTACGTTTGGCCTGGCAACGTACGCCAAATGCAGAACGTGGTACAACAGGCCGTGGTACTCAACCAGGGCGAACAGATTGAAATAGATATGCTGGCTCTGGATATGCATCAGGGCTTGATCGGAAGCCCTGAGCAGAAGGAAACTGGCACTACGCTTGAGAAGGCCTCCGGCTCCGATTCAGGACAGGGAGAGCTGGCCCGGCGCCGCGCAATTGAACCCCTTTGGATGGTCGAGAAACGCGCAATTGAAGCGGCGGTGACCGCCTGTGATGGCAATATCAATCGCGCAGCGGGCTTGCTGGAAGTCGCTCCGTCAACACTGTATCGCAAGCGCCAGGCGTGGCTGAATGATAGCGATGACTAAATCAACTACGAGGCATAGAACATGTACGGTCTGATTAATAGCTCCCTTCAGGATATGGTCGTGACGCACTTTGGTGAGGAACGGTGGAAAGAGGTGCACAAACACTCGGGCGTGGCAGAGGACTCCTACCTCACGATGCATCGCTATGACGACGAATCTACCTATCAGTTGGTGGGCGCCGCAGCCGAAGTGCTGGAAGCACCGATAGATACCTGTATGGAAATGTTTGGCAAACACTGGGTCGAAGCCATCGCGGCAAAAAACTTCGCGCCACTCATGGAAGCCACGGGTAACGACACGGTTGGTTTCCTGCACAACCTGAACAACCTCCATGATCGGATCGCCAGCACATTCCTCGACTATGTACCCCCGCAATTTCGTGTCGAAGACATCGACAAGAACGCGGGACAGTACTTTGTGCACTATTACTCAGAGCGCAAAGGCCTCACCGCTTTCGTTACCGGTTTGCTGGGGGGGTTGGCTGACCACTTTGGCGATAAGCTTAAGATTGTCGCCGTCTCCGTTGATGACGACGGAGAGGGCACTCACAGCGTATTTGAACTCCACATCCAGTGAAGACGGAACCCAGACTCAACTGGTCGGAGCTCGAAAAACTTTTCACGGCCATTCTGTGCATTAATGATGACGGCGTCATTCTTTACTGCAGCGAGACCCCGCTTCGCTATCTGCCTGAGCTTACTATCGGATCGCAGTTTTTTGATTCCTTCAAGCTCCTTCGCCCCAATGCCGCACGGAGTATCCCCGAACTTCGTGAGCATTTAGCGAACCTGTTTCTTATAAAAAGTCTTGATGAGCGTTTTGCCATGCGCGGTCAGATGGTTGAAACAACCTGGGAAAGAGAACCGGTCCTGTGTTTTTGCGGTGCGCCCTGGATCTATTGGATGAATGCCCACTGCCCCGACGTCAAACTCGATATGGCTGATTTTTCTCCCCAGGACGCGCAGCTCGACCAACTGTTTTTGATGACCACCGAGCAACGCAGAGTCAGTGATCTGGAAAAGCTCAACGCCGAACTCCAGGATGCCAAAAACGAGGCGGAGCTCGCCCAGGCTTCGAAGAGTGCGATGTTTGCGCGCATGAGTCACGAGATGCGTACGCCCCTTAATGGCGTAGTGAGCGCACTCTCGCTGATGGGAGATCGAGAGATGGACGGCCAGTCCCGCGACTTACTCGACCTTGCGAACAGCTCTTCACGCAATCTGCTCTATGTCATAAATTACGTCTTGGACATATCCAAGGTTGAATCCGGCAATGACGTGCTGGAGAGCACGATCTTGGAGCTCCCGCTGGTGCTACGCAGCGTTACGGATATCGTCCGGGCACGCGCTGTGCAAAAAAAACTGGAACTCTCCTGGTCAAAGAGTGCCCTGTTAGGCGACCTTTACCTCGGTGACAAAGCCAAGTTGCATCAGTGTCTCCTCAATCTGATTACCAACGCAGTAAAGTTCACGAACTCCGGCGGTGTCACCGTAAGAGCTCTCCCCTCTGCGCATCCTGATGGATGTCATATCCGTTTCGAAGTGGAGGATACGGGCAGTGGATTTAGTGAGGAGGACAAACAACATATTTTCGAACCCTTCTGGACCGGGGAATCAGACGCTCTTGGTGATGAGATGGGCACGGGTCTCGGTTTGGATCTGGTGCGGCGTTATGTGGAGATTATGAACGGCACCCTGGGAGCGATTTCCCAGCTTGGAAAAGGCTCGCTTTTCTGGCTGGAACTTCCTTTGGAGGTCGCACCCGATGCAAGTGTCATAGAACCCGCGAAGGAGGCCTCTACCGAACAGGTGCCGGTACGCTTTCAGGGCAAAGTGTTGTTGGTGGATGACAATGCGACCAACATGCTGCTAGGCCGCCTGATTCTGGAGTCACTCGGCGTTTCCGTAGAAGAGGCCTGCGATGGTGCAACTGCTGTGGAACGCGCGCTGGGTGAGGATTTTGATCTTGTACTGATGGATCTCAACATGCCTGTGATGGATGGCGTCTCCGCTACCACAAGTATTCGCCGGAAACGCAGTAAAGAGTCATTACCGGTGGTGGCGCTTACCGCCTATGCCAGCAGCGAGGAACGGGAACGTTGCCTGCAGGTGGGCATGAACGACTACCTGACAAAACCCATCGTAAGAAATCGCCTGGCAGAACAACTCAACCGCTGGCTGAAAGCGGACGCGGAAACAGCAGAGGTATGTCAAAGCACCACCGCGGAAACGCCGTCGGGAGCCAATACACTGCAAGATCTCGCTGAAGACGTGTTAAATGACCTTCGGACACAGATTGGCGATAGCAGTCTTGGAACGGTGTTGGATCAGTTTGAAGCCGAAGTGCGGAGTCGCTGGGCACGCTATTCCCAGGCGTTTATTGATCGCGATTCCAAGGCTATGATTCGTGAAGCACATACGCTGACAAGTACTTGCCGCAGCCTCGGTTTGGCAAAAGCCGGTGAGCATTTTGCAGCGCTGGAATCCCAGCTTCGCCACGAGGGCCCCATGCCCGAACACGGGTTAGCAGAATCCGAGGCTCAATTACTCGACGGTCTTCGAGCCCTCTCTGAGTATCGCAATAGCTAGGTAACTGTCGTTGACTGCAGTCTCTGCTAGTCTCAGTTCTTCTTAGTGAAATTAATGGAGTTGATCATGCGGATTCTTCTTTGGGTTTTGGGCGTCCCCCTTGTCTTGATCATTCTGGCGGCGATTCTGGTACCGCTTTTTCTGGACGAGGAGGCTCTGGTAGAAATCGCCGCAAAGCGCATCAAAGAGCAAAGCGGAGCCGAGCTGCGCATCGACGGGGATGCGTCCCTGTCACTGTTTCCCAAGGTTGCCCTGTCCGCCAGCGCGGTCAGCCTGGAGGTTCCCGAGAGCAAGACCAGTATCGTTGCCGAGTCCTTTTCTGCCGGCGTGGCGCTCATGCCCCTGTTTCGCAAGAGCGTTGAAATCGACAGCATCCGCGTGGATGGGCTTACCCTGAGCTCCGAAGCGGTAGATGAGGATGCCGCAAAAGCTGAAGCGATGGACACCACCACGCTCAGCGATGCGGAACTGGAGGAGTTCTACGCACTTAGGGCGCAGGCCCGGGCCAAGGCTCAGGCTGAGGCGGCAGCCAGCGTCTTGGCCGTCCCCCTCGCATTGGAGGTGGGCGAACTCTCCCTGGCAGATATTCATGTGATCACGGTAGACAGGGACGGCAAACTCATCAGCGAACTGCAGCTCCGCCAGCTGACCGCCCGCGACCTGAACATTGATGGGCGTCCCGTCCCCCTCACCGCAGAGGTCATTATTCCCTCGGGCAACGATGGAGAACCCATGGAAATCGCCCTCGCGGGAGAGTTCCGGACAAATCTCAATGCAGAAACACTCAATCTGGATAGCCTGAATATTCGCGTTACCGGTGCGACTCCGGACCCGATTACCCTGGGGTTGAGCGGTGAATTGGCCCTGGATACGCAGGTTGCTGACCTCAGTCTCGAACTTCAGACAGGGGACCTCAAGGGCGGTGGCACCCTCCGCTACGCAAGCTTTGAAAGTCCGCAGATTGACGCGGACCTGACGCTGACGGAGCTTAATCCGGCATTGCTCGTCCTCGCCGGGCCTGAAGCAGGTGCCGAGGTCGCCGCCAGCGAGGCATCAACCGGTAGCGATACGGCTCTGCCGCTCAACGCCCTTCGCATGATCGATACTCGCGCCAAACTGCGCATCAATACCGTGGTGCTGGATGCTCACGAGCTTACCGATGTGAACGCCCAACTACGAGTGGTGGATGGCGTCGCCACCCTCGATCCGGTGACCGCCGCGGTGCACGGCGGCGCTATCGATTTCAGCGCTGTGTTCAACGGCCGTTACAATCTTGCCACCCTCACTACGGAAGGCGGCGTAAGGGCCCTGGATGCCGCTCAGGCAGTCTCGGCGATGGAACTGGGTATGGAGGCCCGTGGCACAGCAAACCTCGAATGGTCCCTCAAAGGCGCCGGCGCAAGCAGCGACGCCCTCACCCAGTCGCTTACGGGGCCCATCAGCTTCACCACTGAAGACATTACTCTGGCGGGTATCGCCATGGAGCATATGTTCTGCCAGGGCGTTGCCCTGGTGAACCAGGAATCGCTCAGCGCGGAGTTCCCTGGGGACACCCGCTTTGAGGCTCTCAATGCGAAGATCATGCTGGCGGATGGGGTAGCTACATTGAATCCCCTCACCGCACGGCTCCCCGCCGTAGGGTTACAGGGCAAAGGCACCGTTGATTTGAAATCCCAGGATCTTCGCGCCAGTTTCCGCGCACAGCTCTCGGCAGCGCTGGGTGAACTGGATCCCGCCTGCAGAATTAACGAGCGCTACGCTGACCTGCGCTGGCCGGTGGAATGTGAGGGAAATCTTGCCGGCGACCCCGCGAGCTGGTGCGGCGTGAATACCACGGAGATCATCAGGGATCTGGCGGAAGGCGAGTTAAAACGCAAAGCTACCGATGAGGCCGGAAAGCTGTTTAACAAGCTCTTTAATCGCGATTAATTCAGTACGCGATAACCACGACCACTGAGGCAGCGCTTAACGACTCTCACTTTGTCGCGCTCTCCTTCGGAGAGTCCCCGGGCGCCGCCGGTGACGGCGCCGACTCCGGCGCCCTTGACGGCTCCATCGGTGCTGTCGCGGACAATGGCCCCAACGGCACCGCCCACCACCGCGCCGGATGCCGCGCCCCGGGCAGCTTTTTCGCCGCTTCGCACTTCCGATGCATAGGCCTCGCACTCGGCCTTGTCCGCCGCGTAACGGGTCATATCCACACCCTTGCGATCAATGATGATTTCGTCGGTGGTGGTACAGGCGCCAAGGATCACCGTCGATGCCAGCACCAGCGCAGGGGTAATGCGAGTCAAAACACTCATGGCGGAACTCCAGTTTCTGCTTGCTTCGGGCTTCTACGTTCAACCCCTATAAAACTGTCGGACAACAACCCCGCGCTTTAGTTCTTCTCTGCAGCGACCAACTCCCTCACGTCTTCGAGCAACATCTTGGCATCAAAGACAATGCCATCGCGCACGGTGTAGCGCACACCGCCCACCCGTTCGACGGAGCCTGTCTCGCGGTTTAAACGGCGATGTCCCGTGCCGTAGAGGAGCTTGAAGTTAGCCAGAGGATTCTCGTCAAGAATCACCAGGTCCGCTTTCTTGCCCACCTCCACGGTACCGATCTCCCGATCCAGTCCCAGCAGCTCCGCCCCGTCCAGGGTCGCTGCCTTGATCACTTCCAAGGGATGGAAGCCTGCTTCCTGCAGCAGCTCAAATTCACGGATGTAGGCAAAGCCGTACACCTTGTAGATAAACCCCGCGTCGGAGCCGGTGACTACGCGTCCGCCGGCGTTTTTGTAATCATTGACGAACTCCATCCATCGCTGGAAATTCTCCTTCCAGTCGATCTCTCGCTGCGTCGTCCAGTCAAAGAAGTAGGAGCCGTGAATATCCGGATCGGCCTCAAAGGCCCGCGCCATATAGGACGGCACATAGTCTTCCATCCAGTCAGCGTTGCGGGCGCGCATGAGATCGCGATTCGCTTCGTAGATAGTGAACGTGGGCGACAGGGTGAAGTCCAGATCCACTAACTCGGCAATGGTTCGCTGCCAGGTCTCGGACCCGGGCGCCGCCGTCTGCAGCCACAGGCGACCGGCCTCGCCAAAGCGATCCTGCTCGTTACTGTAGTTGTAGTCGTGGGGGTAATTCTGAATGACGCGGTCATCGAACATAGCCTCGGGAAGGCCGTACCAGTGCTCCATGCTGTCAAGACCCAGGCGGGCGCTGTCGAGCACATTGGTTTGCACCACGGATAGCTGGGCATGGTGGTAGGAAGTCTTCATACCCAGACGCTTGGCTTCTTCCATAGCCGCGGCAAAAGGCTCCGCCCGGGCACCCCGGAATTTCACGCCATCGGCGCCCCGCTTGCGCACCGCTTTCACCCAATCCCGAGCCTCATCGGCGGTCGCGGTAGACGGTGGGAACATGGCGTGAACCCGCATGCGCGGTGCACTGATTTCACCGGCCGCCGCCATTTCCCGGTGCTTGATGGTCCAACCCAGACCCATGACGGAGCCCACATCACGCACCGTGGTCACCCCGTGGGCAAGCCAGAGCTTGAGTACATATTCGGAATCGGTGAGTGCCCCCGCCTGGGCATGGCCCGGCGTTCCCAGATGCGTGTGGGCGTCGACAAAGCCCGGGAGCACGTAGCCACCATCGACATCGATGACTTCGGCACCGGCGCTGTCATCATCATTACCATGCCCGCCGGAGATAGCGTAGATACGATCGTTGCGCACTTCGATGGTGACCGGACCTCTGGGCGGTGCGCCGTTACCCACCACCAGCATGGCGTTTTTAATGAGCAGGCGATCGAAGGGTCCCCGGGCCTCATCACCCCGGGGCGGTGCAAGCTTGGGTGGCGCAAAACCCGCCGCAAGCGCGCCGGCGATGCCCTCCTCCCCAGGCTCAATGTTGCTTTGTGCAGCGCTGGCCGTCATCGCCGGGAGCGCAAACAGCAAACTGAGAAAAGAGAGGGTCCTGATCACGGAAAGTCCCGTGTCCGGTCGCGTGTGCAAGTGAGCCATGAATAGATCCTTGGGAATTATTTCTGGACACTTTACAAGAAAACCACCGGCGTTTTTGTCCTGGGATCAGCGCCCTTATACTGCGGCTTTTCTGTCCCCTTTCCCGCTGCCCGGTAAACGCACACGATGAAGACTATGGTTTTGCAGTCCCAGCGACCCGGCGTTCTGCCCGCCTGGCAACGACGCTGCTGCGACTCGGTCCGTGCCTGGTCCAAACAGCGGGGCTTTGAGTACAGTTTTTGCGGGGACGAGCTGTTTCGGCCATTACCGCCGGCCCTTCGGGAAAAGCTTCGGGTGCAGCCCGTGGTGGCCACCGATCTGGCGCGCTTACTGTTGATGCGTGAGGCCCTGCGCGCGGGCTATGAACGGGCCATCTGGTGCGACGCGGACCTCCTTATTTTTCGCGACTTTGAGCCCTTAACCCTGGACCACAGTTTTGGTCGCGAAGTATGGGTGCAGGGCCGGGATGACGGCGTCCACAGCTACCGGCGTATCCACAATGCCTGGCTGCAGTTCACCGCAGACAGCCCCATATTGCCCTTCTACATCGACCGCGCCACGGCGATGCTTGAGCGGGTGCAGATGCCCGTGGTGCCTCAGTTTATCGGCCCAAAACTACTCAGTGCCTTGCACAATATCGTGGGGTTTCACGTAGAGGAACGAGTGGGCATGCTCTCCCCACTCTCCATGCGTGATCTTCTATCAGGGGCCGGACCGGCACTCACAGAACTCCGGGACTCCCACAGCGAAGGGCTCTGTGCGGTGAATCTCTGCGCAAGCTATGTGGGTAAAAACAGCGATGGCGTGTGCCACAGCGACGAAGACTACACGGCCGCGGTGCGAGCACTAATAGCGCCGAGCTGTCCGCTCTAAGCTCTCGGCTGGCTCTTGGCTTTAGGTTCTAGGCACTAAGCAGCGCGAAGCGCCCTACCCAGCGTTTCTCCCCCCAGTGCCTGGGTGAACTCTCCGTTCTCCCACACAGACTGCCCGCGGATCATTACTTCTCTGACAATCGCCGGTGGACGATTCACCATCTGGTGATGTCCGAAGAGGTCCCGGAACACATACTCGCGGGTGTCATTGCAGTCCCAGTCTCTCAGGACCTCCGGGTCAATGAGCACCATATCGGCCTGGGCGCCCAAATCCAGCGTACCCACATCGATATTGAAGAACTCCGCCGGCTCCCGGGTCAGGCGCTTCACCATCCTGGCAACCATGGCATCACCCTGCTGCTGCGCGAGCTTCAGGGACATAAGATTGCCATCAAAGAAGGCCATGTTGGTGAGGTGCGCACCGGAGTCATTAAACCCAGGCAGGGCCTGAGGATGCATGAGGTAGTCCATGGTCGCGCGGTTCCCGATGTTCGACACATCCGCCCAGTAGCGGAAGCCTTTGTCGTAGCGACGCATCAGGAACAACATAAAGTCGGCATCGGTTTCGGGACGCACATCCAGGGACTCAAAGGCCTCCCGCTCGGCATCGGATCGTGCCTGCGCGATATCGCCATCCACAAAGCGCAGCAACCGCTGATGGACCAGATCAAAAGACTCACCGTCCCAGTCGGACACTGGCGCACCGTCAAAGACCAGACGATGAAGATCACGGATCACCAGGTGATCGGGCATCCCCAGCTTTGCTTTGAAGCTCGCCCAGTCACCACCGGTGCGACCGTGCATCCAGTCATCGCGAAACTGTGCCACCCACTGTGGGTCGTGCATGAGCGCATGGCGGCCCTCGACATCATCGTATTCCAGGGCAATCAGCTGCGCCGTTGAGGGGAGTTCTTCATAGAGAGGGCTCACGATGCCGTCGGACCAAACCCGGAAGTTTGTGCCCAGAGCCTGAAAATGCAGGCTGCCCTTGAACAGCCAGCTGTTCATGAGTTTGGCAAAGCCTAAAAAGGCCTTGGTGGCACGCGGCGCGAGCACCAGCTCCATGGCCGAGAGCGCGGACACCTTAAGAGTTTTCTTGAACAAACGACCACTGGTCAGGGTGAAGTACAGGAGCGCGGTGGCGCGGTTTTCGATAATCGGCGTGGTCTGCCACACCCGATTGTGATTTCGCACAACCCTTAGCAATCGGCGCAGCTCTTTGAAGCTGGCGAACTGGGTGGGGATGCGCTTGTCGGTGTGAGGTTCGTTGGACAGGTAATGAAAGGGCAGCCCGTCAGTCGACAGGCCGAGGTAGCCCTGCCCCATGGCGCGATCGAGTATGGCCTCCATCTCCTGGTACTCCGCCTCGGTAGGATCGCGGCTGATGGCCGCCTCCATCCCCATCACCTCAACGCGAAGCATGGAGTGCGGCACGAAGGCGCCCACATTAGGCCCCAGAGGCATATCGGCAAAGTGATCCATATAGCCGCCGGTATCGGACCAGCTGATGGCGTCTACGCATTTTCGCAGCACCGGCTTTGGGATGTTCTCGACGCGGGTGAAGCAATCGACGATGGGATCCTGTCCGCTGTCGTCGCGCTGGTGGCCAAAGCAGGTGCCTAGGCTGCAGTTGCCAAAGAGCACCGTCGTCGTGCCGTGGCGCACCACTTCCGTAAGACGGGGATCAAGGTCAACTTCAAGATCGAGGTGCGTGTGAATATCCAGCAGGCCGGGCATGAGCCACTGACCCGTGGCATCTACGGTACGCCGTGCCGGACCTTCGGGGAGTGCAGTGCCCTTGGCGGCAATGCGTCCCCGACGCACGGCAATATCCATGCGCCGCGGCGGCTCGCCGCTGCCGTCAAAAACCGTGGCATTGCGATACAGGACATCCCAGCTGAAGTCGTCGACCTTCTCCTGCCAGTCTCTTTCGTTTTCCTGATTCAGCTCGCTGTGACGGGCTGTCTGCCCGTCGTTTTGCCCGTCGTTCTGCCCGTTATTCTGCCCGTTATTGCCGACCAACTCCACGTTCATCTCCTGTGAGTTTTTCTGGCGATAGTTGCCGTCTGAACCGAGAAGAGTAACCATGCGCCTCACACAAACCAAGCATCTTTGTCTGGCAATTTTCCGGAGCCCCCATGCCCATCCCTTTTGACAACAGCTTCGCCGCCCTGGGGTCGCCCTTCAACACCGCGCAAGACCCCGATCCAGTGAAAGAGCCGTCTCTGCTGAAAATTAATAACGGCCTGGCTCAGCAATTGGGCATAGACCCCCAGTGGCTCTCGTCGCAGGAGGGTCTTGAGGTGCTTGCGGGAAATCGGGGGGCGGAGGGCTCCCAGCCCGTGGCCGCGGCCTATGCGGGCCACCAGTTTGGGCACTTCAACCCCCAGCTGGGCGACGGCCGGGCCGTGCTCCTGGGCGAGGTAGTCGATCAGCAGGGACACCGCTATGACCTGCAGCTGAAAGGCAGCGGACGCACAGAGTGGTCCCGGGGCGGGGATGGTCGCTCACCCCTGGGACCCGTTATTCGCGAATACATCGTCAGCGAGGCCATGGCAGCCCTGGGCGTACCCAGCACCCGGGCCCTGGCGGCGGTCACCACCGGCGAACGCGTCATGCGTGACGGTATCGAGCCGGGCGCGATACTCACGCGGGTCGCATCCAGCCACCTCCGGGTCGGCACCCTGCAGTACTTCGCCGCTCGGGAGGATCGGCAGTCCCTCGCCACCCTTGTTTCCTACATTATTGAGCGGCACTACCCGGAAAAAGCTGACGCGGAGAATCCGGCGTTGGCGCTCCTGGAATCCGTGATCGCCGCCCAGGCGCAATTAATTGCCCGCTGGCAGCTGCTGGGTTTTGTCCACGGTGTGATGAACACCGATAACATGCTGCTTTGCGGCGAGACCGTGGATTACGGCCCCTGCGCCTTTATGGAGGAATACCACCCGGAGACACTGTTCAGTTCCATCGACCAGCAGGGACGCTACGCCTACTGCAACCAGCCGGGCATTGCCCACTGGAATCTTGCGCGCCTGGCTGAGGCACTGCTGCCGCTGATCAATGACGATACCGACGCCGCGGTAGAGCAGGCCAAAAAAGCCCTCTCCCAGTTCCCGCTTCTTTTTGAAAACGCCTACCAGGCGGGACTTGGCGACAAACTGGGTCTGACGGAGATCACCGCGGCGGACAGCCGACTCGCAGACGAGCTTTTTGCCGCCCTGCAGGAGGATCAGGCGGACTTCACCCTGGCCTTCCGTTTTCTGGCCGATGAAATAAATCCCGGCGCTGCCCACACCGGTGCAGGGAGGCTCTTTGCCCCCGGTAAACAGCTGCTGGAGTGGTTACCCCGCTGGATGCAGCGTCAGCAAGCAGACACCGTCGATGCGGCGGAGCGTCAGCAGCGTATGTTTGCAGCAAATCCTGCGTTCATCCCTCGCAATCATCTGGTGCAGCGCGCCATTGAGGACGGCGAAAAGGGCGACTTCGCGCTGTTCCATCGTTTGGTGGAGCGCCTGGCCGATGCCGCAGATTACCGCGCCGAAGACAGTGACCTGGCGCTGCCCGCTGAGCCCCAGGAGCGAGTCATGCGCACGTTCTGCGGGACCTGAGGCGAAGCTCCCCGTATAATCACCAATTAGTTCCCGACAACCCCCGCACCTGGAAAAGGCACAAAGGCACACGCGTTGAGCATCGAATTTTTTGGCAAAACCCTCTCCGGCCCCTTCACCATTCCTTCGGGCATCGTGACTACCGCGCCATCGATTATTCAGTACTTTTTTGACCGCGTACCTCAAATCGGCGTCATCACGACAAAAAGCATCGGACTAAGCCCCCGGGCAGGTAATCGTGAGCCCGTATACTCGCAGTATGCTCCGGGCTGCTTTGTGAACGCCGTGGGTCTTACCAACCCGGGGGCCGAAGCCGCGCTTGCCGGTATCAAGGACCTCAAGGTTCCTGATGATCGCTTTCTACTGACGTCCATCTTTGGTGGCAGCGTGGAAGAGTTTGTCGAGGTGGCGAAGTTGCTGGCCCCCCACTCCGACGGGCTGGAGCTCAACCTCTCCTGCCCCCACGCCAGCGGTTATGGCATGGCGATGGGTCAGGACCCGGTGGTGGTGGCGGAGATCGTCGCGGCGGTCAAAGCCGCCGTGGATATCCCCGTCATCCCCAAACTGACACCCAACACCCCGGATATTGGCGCCATTGCCAAAGCCGCCGCGGATGCGGGCGCGGATGGCTTCTGCGCCATCAACACCGTAGGTCCCGGCTACACCAGTTCTCACGGCGAGCCGGTACTGTCCAACGGCGTTGGTGGCATGTCAGGTAAGGGCGTGCTGCCCATCGCCCTGAAATGTATCCGTGAAATTCGCGAAGTGAGCGACCTACCGATTGTGGGCTGCGGCGGTTTTTCAAGCGCTGCAGATGTCGACGAGGCAATGAAAGCCGGTGCAAACGTCATTGGTGTGGGATCGGCGCTCACGGGGATGAACAGCGAAGAGATCGGCGACTACTTTGTGCAGCTGGCAAAAGACCTGAGCAACCACAGCCGTTTCGCCGAGGCGATGATCCGCTATGACATCGATATGGACTTTGAGCCCGTCACGCTGGTGGAAAACCGGCGGGTGTGTGAGGACATCGGTCTGCTGACCTTTGATCGACCCATTAATGTGCAGGCCGGTGAATTCATTTATTTGTGGATACCCGGCCTGGGTGAAAAGCCCTTTTCAGCGCTGGTGGACGATCCCTTTACCCTGGTGGTGATTGATGTGGGGCAGTTTACCCATGCGCTTATGGATTTGACCCCGGGCACCGAAGCCTATGTCCGCGGTCCCCATGGGGTGCCCGTGTCGCCTCCCGAAGGTGCCCACATCATGGCCATCGCCGGGGGTACCGGTCTGGCTGCGGTGTACCAGATCGCCCGGGATTTTGGAAACGCTGAATTCTTTGTCGGCGCACGCAGCGAGGATCGCCTGTACTTTCTCGACGAGTGCGCGGAAGTGGCGCCGGTGCATGTCGCCACAGACGACGGCAGTCGCGGCTATCACGGTCGCGTCACCGAGATGCTCCGCGAACGCCTCGCCGCCATGAGTGCTGCTGATCTCGAGAAAGTCGTGTTTTATAACTGCGGACCGGAGCCCATGGTGCGTGCGGCGATTGCCGTGGAGCGGGAGTTTGTCGCCGAGGCACAAATACTCAGCGCCGTGGACTACATGACCAAATGTGGCGTGGGAATCTGTGGCGCCTGTGCGACCCCCGACGGACGACGTATTTGCGTTGACGGCCCCTTCCTGAGCGACCTGAACCCCTAAAAGCGAGGGTCCCGGCGCAGTGAAAACTGCGCCGCCCGATTTAAGGCCTTAAGCCAAAGCCTGGTCTTTCACCGGCAAATGCCGGATACGCACACCCGTGGCGGCGTACACCGCGTTGAGCACCGCCGGTGCGGCGACCGCGATAGTGGGCTCACCCACGCCACCCCAGAACCCACCGGAAGGCATGACGCTGACCTCCACTTCAGGCATTTCCGCGAGTTTGAGTGAGGGGTAGGTGTCGAAGTTCTCCTCCACCACACGACCCTCTTCCACCGTGCATTCGCCGTAGAGCGCTGCGCTGAGACCATAGACAAAGGATCCTCCCACCTGGGCTTCGATCTGCTGGGGATTCACCGCAAATCCGGGGTCAGTAGCCGCCCAGATTTTCTTCATCTGCAGCTTGCCGTCCACCACGGCCGCCTCAGCACAGGCCGCGACATAGCTGCCAAAGGCCTTGCAGACAGCCAGGCCCAAGCCGTGGCCCTCGGGCATTGCACGACCCCAGCCGGCTTTTTTGGCGACCTCTTCGAGCACCGTTAGTGCGAGGGGGCTTTCCTTGAGCAGCTCGCGACGATATTCCAGGGGGTCGGTGCCGGCCTTGCGCGCTAGCTCATCAACAAAACTCTCCATATAGAACACGTTTTGATTGATATTCACCCCCCGCCAGAACCCCGGCCGCAGGTGCGTGTTACGCATCGCGTGATCGGCCAGAAGGTTGGGCACCGAGTAGATCATGGAGTGATCGCCCTCGGGAGCCACGGACTGAAAAACCACGGGATCTTTGTCGGGCTTATCACCCAGCGCAGGGCGGAAAAACGCGAGAATGGACTGCCCGGAGATGCGCATATGCAGGGCGTCGAGTTTGCCGTCTTCATCCACGGCCGCGGTCATGCGGCTGCGCGTGATCGGATGATAGTAGCCGCGGCGCTGGTCTTCTTCGCGACTCCACAGCATCTTCACCGGTGTGCCGGGCATCTGCCTGGCAATCTGCACCGCCTGCTCCACAAAATCATGGGCGCCCCGACGGCCGAAACCGCCACCGAGGATCATTCGATGCACCTCACACTGTTCGGGGAATAATCCCGCCGCGGTCGCGACCGCCTCCAGGGCCGCCTCGCCGTTTTGCGTAGGTACCCAGGCTTCGCATCGTCCCTCGGTCCATAGCGCCGTGGTGTTCATGGGCTCCATGGGCGCGTGATTCTGAAAAGGATAGCTGTAGTCAGCGGTGAGAGTGTTGTCGGCCTTGGCCAGCGCAGCGATAGCATCGCCGTGCTCATTGCCCACAAAGGCATCGTCGGCAGTGAGGCCCTCTTCCAGCATGGCCTGAATGCTCTCGCTGTTGACCTTGCCGTCCTCGCCGGTCTCCCATTCAATGGAGACTGCGTCCAGCGCCTTTTTCGCCTGCCACCAGCTGTCCGCTACCACCGCCACCGCGTTGTCACTCACTTCCAGGACGGCGCGCACGCCGGGCATGTCTTCGGCCTTGCTGGCATCAAAGCTGCGGCGCTTTCCCGTGTGTACCGGACAGGCGTGAATCGCGGCATGGAGCATGCCCGGGAGCATGACGTCAGCACCGTACTGCAACGAACCATCGACTTTATCCACGGTGTCGAGGCGCGCCGCGGGTGTGCCCACCAGCGTCCAGTCCCCGGGATCTTTGAGCGTCACTGTATCAGGCGCACTGAGCGTAGCGGCCGTGGCGGCCAGCTCACCGTAGGTCATGGTTGCGCCGCTGGGGGTGTGAGTTACCACGCTGTTTTTTGCAGCACATTCCGCTACCGGCACACCCCACTCCTTACCGGCCGCTGCCAACAGAAGCTCCCGGGCCAGGGCACCACCCTCACGAACATACTGATGACTGCCGCGGATACCGCGGCTGCCGCCCGTGGCGAAGCTGCCCCAGACACGGTTGCGGGCAAGACTCTCCGCCGGCGATGCAAATTCCCAGCTCACCTTGTCCCAGTCGCACTCGAGTTCCTCTGCAACCAGCTGGGCAAGCCCCGTGAGTGTTCCCTGCCCCATTTCAGCGCGGGCAATGCGAATGGTGACGGTGTCGTCAGGATCAATGAGGACCCAGGCATTCACTTCCGTGGCACCGTCCTGAGCCACCGCCCGGGTGCTGCCGAGGGGTAACTGCATCGCCACCATAAGGCCCGCGCCCGCGGTGGCGGATCCCACAACAAAGCGTCGACGACTGATGTTCACCACACCCGATGCCTGCGGCTCAGCGTTTGATTCCTGCGTCTCACCCAACAGTTTTTTGAGGTTCATGACTGCGCCTCCTTTTTACCATCGACAATGGCCGCGGCGCGATCACCACCGGCGATGGCCGCAGCTCTATGGATGCCTTCGCGTACCCGGGGCAATGTGCCGCAGCGACAGACATTGGTCATACGCGCATTGATGTCTTCGTCGCTGGGATTGGGTACCTCTGCCAGCAAGGCCGAAGCCGCCATGATCATGCCGGGCTGACAATAACCGCACTGGGGCGTGTCTATCTCTACCCAGGCCTGCTGCACGGGATGACTCGCATCCTCGGAAAGACCCTCAATAGTTGTGATGGCCTTGCCCTCAGCGGCGCTGGCCGGATAGACACAGGACCGCATGGCTTTGCCATCCACGTGAACGGTGCAAGCGCCACACTGGGCAATACCGCAACCGTACTTTGTACCGGTGAGACCCATGTGGTCTCGCAGCACCCAAAGAAGCGGCGTGCTAGGATCGACATCCGCCTCCATGGTCTTACCGTTCACCGTTAACTTGAGCATATTCAAATCCTTTGGAGATAGCTGGCTAAGACTCACCAGACTATAGCGGGTTAGGGAAAAAATACAGCCTGAAGCTTGCCATCCACCGGCTCTCCCGAGCCCGTGATAGCCTGCAACAACTGTTTCCTGAAAAGGTTCCTGTCATGCGCTGGATTATCCGTATAGGCGTTGGCGCCACCGTGTTAATCGTTGGTGGCCTGGCGGTTTTTCTGGGCCCTGCGCATCTTCAGATCCGTGCTATTGAGCCGACATTACCCACGGAAGCAGAGCTCCGCGCCCTGGGGACCGAAGCCCAGGGTCCGGTGTCTATTAGTATCGCTCAGTCCTCCGCCCAGAGCGGGCCTGATCGTAATTTGAGCCACTCCATCGTGATTATTGAATGGCCCGATGGGCGGCAGTTCATGATCGACGCGGCCATGGACCGAAATGCCAGCGAGGAGTTCGGGGAGCTCATCGCCAAGCTTTCTCCGGGGATGGGACCCGTGGCATTCAAAGGCAGCGCTGCTGATCTCCTTGAGAACGAGATCGCGAGCATCGATGGTGTGGGCTTCACCCATCTTCATGTGGACCATGTTCAGGGCGTTGACGCCTTCTGCGCCAAGCGGGGCGCCGGAGCTCGCAGCTACCACACCTTCGCCCAGGCCACGGAGTACAACCTCCATACCGAAGAGAGCGCGCAACAGCTCGAAAAATCCTGCCTGGAGCCGGTGGTGCTGCAGGGCGAGGGACTCCTGAGGCACAGCGACTTCCCCGGTCTGGGCATTGTTCCCCTGGGGGGGCATACGCCGGGCTCCACACTCTTTGCAGTGACCGTCGACGATATCTTGTGGCTCATGAGCGGTGACATCGCCAACGTAAAGAGCAAGCTCCTCAGCAATAGTGGCAAAGGATGGCTCTACAGCACACTGTTTGTCCCCGAAAACACCGCCCGCACAGAGGGCCTTCGCTTATGGCTACGCGCCCTCGATGAGAAGCCTGACATTGAGGTCATCGTGGCCCACGACTTTGACGCCGCGCTCGACAGCGGTTTGCAGCCGCTCTGA